>JBNLCC010000049.1:0-3647 GCA_050303615.1 Methylococcaceae bacterium
AAAATAGAAAATCGCCCCCATGGCAACCAGCATAAGAATACTTTCGTAACCGGTTCCACCGCCGCCCGGAGCCGCTGCGGGTGCCGCGTGGGCTTCACTGATAAAAAAATCAACAAGATTCATGGTTTCCTCCTCTGACGCCATCGCGTCAACTGTTTCTATGCCTGAGATGTTTCAGTGTTTCGTTTCCGGTAAAATTCTTTCCGATAAAGTTCGTAGGTCCTGTTTTCGATCGCCGCGCGAGCCCCGGCCATTAAATCGAGATAATACGCCAGATTGTGATGTGTATTCAACACTGACGAGAGAATCTCATTGCACTGATATAAATGCCGCAAATAAGCCCTGCTGTAATTCCTGCAGACATAACACGAACAATCGGGATCGAGCGGGCCCTCATCATCCCGGTAACGGGCCTGCTTGATGCTGACCTTGCCGAAGCTGGTGAACAGGACGCCGTTACGGGCGTTACGGGTCGGCATGACGCAATCGAACATATCAATACCGCGCCTGACCGATTCGACCAAGTCTTCAGGCGCCCCGACCCCCATCAAATATCTCGGCTGCAACGCCGGCATTTTAGGCCGGAGCTCTTCCAAAATCCGCATCATTTCCGGTTTCGGCTCGCCGACCGACAATCCGCCTATCGCATAGCCGTCAAATCCGATATCGATCAATCCGGCAATCGATTCGCTGCGCAACTGCTCGTACATGCCGCCTTGCACAATGCCGAATAAAGCCGAAGGATTGCCGGCATGCGCCTGTTTGCTTCGTTCCGCCCAGCGTAGCGAAAGCCGCATTGAATCGGCGGCCTCGCTGAAGGTTGCCGGATAAGGCGTACATTCATCAAATATCATGACAATATCCGAGTCAAGATCGCGTTGCACCTGCATCGACTCTTCCGGCCCCATAAAGATGGAACTGCCGTTAATCGGCGACTTGAAGGTAACCCCCTGCTCGGTAATTTTACGCAAGTCTCCCAGACTGAATACCTGAAACCCACCGGAGTCGGTTAAAATAGGTCCCTGCCAATGCATAAACTCATGTAAGCCGCCATGCGCCTTCATCACATCCATGCCGGGACGAAGCATCAAATGAAAGGTGTTTCCAAGGATGATTTGTGCGCCTATGCCGGTTAATTCTTCCGGAGTCATTGCTTTCACCGAACCATAAGTGCCGACCGGCATAAATACCGGCGTTTCCACCACACCGCGAGCGAATCTGAGCCGGCCGCGGCGCGCGTAACCGTCAGTACTGAGTAGATCAAATTCCATTAACTATTCGAAAAACAAACAAAACTGCTGCAATTAATTAGCCGGCCATTCTATTACATTAATGCCGGCAATAAAGTATTTTTTATAACGACATAACAAGCCATCGTTCAACCAAGTAATAGCCACCCGCGCTTTATGTCGAAAAACAATAGCATTTATATCCGTTCGGCGGATGATAGCCGACAAAAAAAAGGCCGGTGTTTCCGGCCTTTTTTGGATTAGTGCAATAAGCCCTGCAACAATCCGTTCAGTTTGTGCACAAAAGCAGCGGGGTCATCCAATTGGCCGCCTTCGCTTAGAATTGCCTGATCAAACAGAATATGGCTCAAGTCGGCAAAACGTTCATCATCCTGCTCGTCTTTCAGCCGGCTGACCAGCGCATGACCGGGGTTGATCTCCAAAATAGGTTTGCTGCCGCCCAATGGGCCCATCGGCTGACCGGCTTCTTTCATGATCCTTTCCATATTGAGGCTCATCCCGTAAGCTTCCGTGACCAGACAAGCAGGCGAATCGGTCAACCGGTGACTCAAGCGGACTTCGCTGACTTTATCGCCGAGCACCTCTTTAATTTGAGTAACCACCGATTCGAAATCCTTATTGATTTCCTCCTGCTCTTTTTTCTGCTCTTCGGTGTCGTCCAGCTTGCCCAGATCCAGTTCGCCTTTGGCGACGGACTGCAGCTGTTTACCGTCAAATTCGTTCAAACTGGACACCAGCCATTCATCGACGCGGTCTGACAGCAGCAACACTTCAATGCCTTTTTTACGAAAAATCTCCAAATGCGGACTGTTTTTTGCCGCCGAATAACTGTCCGCGGTGACGTAATAAATTTTTTCCTGTTCTTCCTTCATGCGGCTGACATAATCTTCCAGGGATACCTCCTGTTTGTCGGAATCATTATGCGTAGTGGCAAAACGCAGCAGTTTGGCAATGCGTTCCTTGTTTTGATGGTCTTCAATCGGTCCTTCCTTCATCACGTTACCGAATTCCGACCAGAATGTTACATATTTTTCCGAGTCGTTTTTCGCCAGCCCTTCCAACATCCCCAACACTTTTTTGACCGCGCCGCCCTTAATGGTGTTAATCTGTTTGCTTTGCTGCAGGATCTCCCTGGAAACATTCAACGGCAGCGAATCGGCATCAATCACCCCGCGGATAAAACGCAGATAGCGCGGCATCAACTGCTCAGCATCATCGGTGATAAATACTTTACGAATATAAAGCTTGACACCGTGTTTTGCATCGCGATCCCAAAGATCGAACGGCGCACGTCCCGGCACATAGAGCAACAACGTATATTCATTGGTCCCTTCCACTTTGCTGTGTATATGGGTTAACGGATCCTGGAAATCATGCCCGACATGCTTATAAAATTCATTATATTCCTCGTCGGAAATCTCCTGCCGCGATTTTTTCCATAAAGCCGAGGCGCTGTTAACGGTTTCCTGCTCGATCTCTGCCGGTTTTTCCTGTTCTTCGTCTTCATCTGTTGCCGGCATCGGTTCTTTGTCCATCGTGATCGGCAACGAGATATGATCGGAAAATTTTCTGATAATAGAACGCAAACGGTAGCCGTCAAGAAATTCATCCTCGCCCTCTTTCAGGTGCAGGACAATTTCCGTTCCCCTGCCGGCTTTGTCAACGGATTCAATCGTATAATCGCCCTGCCCGTCCGATTCCCAACGGACCCCTTCGCTACCATCGTTACCGGCTTTACGGGTAGTCAACGTCACCCTATCGGCAACGATGAAGGAAGAGTAAAAACCCACCCCGAACTGACCGATCAATTCACTGTCTTTTGCCTGATCACCGGTTAAAGCTTCAAAAAACTGCTTGGTTCCCGATTTGGCAATCGTTCCGATATGCTCCTGAACTTCGTCGCGAGTCATGCCGATACCGTTATCGCTCACAGTGACGGTGCGCAGGTCTTTATCGAATGCAACGTGAATTTTTAACTCGCTGTCGCCTTCATACAGGCTGTCATTGGCTAATGCCTCGAAGCGCAGTTTATCCGCCGCATCGGAGGCATTGGATATCAATTCGCGGAGAAATATTTCCTTGTTGCTGTACAAGGAATGGATCATCAAATGCAGAAGATGCTTGACTTCAGTTTGGAAGCCTAGGGTTTCTTTTGTTGCCTCAACAGTCATAATTTATATTTTCCTGAATAAAAAAATGATTAGTAACAACAGCGACTTTGGGGCAAAGTTGATTTTTTCAAGCGAAAATGCTGAAAAAATGTTTTTTCATGAGTGAATTTCGGTAATATTCACCAAAACCAAAATTATAATGATTTCTCAAGTGACCGATCATTATTCGGCTTAAGTTACCGGACAAACAGGGGAAGCGGGAAAACTTATGTTCACATTCACGTTC
>JBNLCC010000050.1:0-6892 GCA_050303615.1 Methylococcaceae bacterium
TCCTCCGCCGATTATGTGCACCGCATCGGCCGCACCGGCAGAGCGGGTTTGAGCGGGCTAGCTGTCTCGCTGGTTTCTCTGGACGAAAACAAAGCGTTGAGGCAAGTCGAAAAGCTGATCGGCAGTAAAATTGCCTTTGGCCCGATTTCAGGTATCGAATCCCTAAAACCACCTTCGTAAAACATAACCGCAGAATCTAGCCCGGATATTTCATGAAGGGAATGGAATTTCTGGAAAATCGGGCGAAGAAGGTTGGACAAACATCACGAATGCCATAGCCAGCTCTGGCTTGAGTGATTTTTTTCGAGATTCGAAGTCCGATTTTCCAGAAAACCATTCAGGCACAAACTGTACCCAACAAACATGAGTCATATCAAACCTAAATCATTGGCTTTAAATGCTTGTTTCAAATGGTAAGGCCGCCTTTGTGAAATATCCGGGCTAGGTGCGATTAGCTTGCGTAATGGAATATTTCGAAGCCAACATTCCTCCGATCACACTGATCGGAGTTACGCTGACTCTTTCTAGATAGTTTTAACAGCGTATCGATGCGATTGGCGTAATCGCAAGGTGCGTTTCGGTGCGATCTCCAAATCACACAGCGCTAAACGCTGCTGCCACTGATGCCAGCTTTTCGTGCTCCGAGAAATATTATGGCTTGGATAGACCGGTCAGCTGATACAGCTTGTACTCGGTGCGTCTTGCCGGGCCTTTCGGTTCATTCGGATCAGATTCGAATACACTGTCGATATGCGCCAGATTGATCCGGAATGCCCTGGAATACAGACTAGCTATTTCTTCATCAACACCCAGTGCCTGACTTAGTGGTGTGTTTTCTGCGGCGTCCTCGGTGGTCAATAAAAAGATTCGACTAGTCTTCGAAATGATTTTTTGCAGATGGGCGACGTAACGTTTGCGGATGTCTGCCGGTAGTGCCGTGAGCGCTGCCCGATCGTATACCGCATCGACTTCGCCCAGGTCAGCTTGACGAAGGGCGAAGTAATCACCGCAAAGTATGCTGATTCGGTCATGCTGCCACAGCGTAAACCGGCCGCGCCGCCGTCGACTGGGTTTTAGACCGTTCTCGCGGAAAAAGGCCGCGACCGCGATAGGACTCAATTCGACGCCGATAACTCGATGGCCCTGCTCGGCAAGCCAAAGCACATCCAGGCTCTTGCCGCACAGCGGTACGAACACCCGACAACCTGAGGCCAGTTCGAGATTGGGCCAGAATCGGGTCAGAAAACTGTTGACCGCTTTTTGGTGGAAATCGACACGTTGCTCACGCCAGCTTTGTAGCCAAAGGACGTTGTCTCGGCTGGTCATGATAGGGCCTCCTGGTACACGGAACGGCTAAAGGTGAGAAAACGGCCTTTATACGGCTCACCGTTCTCGGTGCGGCGTTTGGCGCGACGCGAGGTAAAGCCAAAGCCGCGTTCGGACATCTCTCTGCAAAAGGCTACGCGATTGCCGCGGTCCGGATCGACGATGATGACTTGGCTGGCGTCGGTTGCGTGGCAATCGATGAATGTAGCTAATTGGCCGGGTTGCTGGCGTTCGTAAAGTACGTCGCTGCCGATGATCAAATCGAATTCGCCCAGATGAGGGTTGTCTGCAGCCCAGTCGCCCGTTTGAAATTTTAGCGGTACCATCTTGTTCAACAAGCAGTTTTCATTCAAAAATAGTTGGCTCAAGGGATGCCAGTCGCTGACGGTGATATCGCCTTTCCGGCGATGAATGACCAGGCTGGCCAGGCCAAGTCCGGCGCCGATTTCCAGAATGCGTTTTCCTTTCAAATCAAAGGAATGCATTTCCAGGGCTAGCACGTGTGCCGATGGCCAGAGCTGCCCGAACAATGGCCAGGTGGCCGACGAGATGCCGGCTCGCTCGGCTTCGCCGTGCGGATCGGAATATTGTTGGATATCGAGTAAGGAGCGAATCAGGTAGTCAATACCGCCGACGGTGACGGTTTCGACCTTGACTTGATAGGAAGGCATTAGAGTTTCTTCTCATCGGAATTGGGTGATGTATCAGGAAGGTTCTGATCGAACGGGCACAAAACTTCCGGAGAAGAGGAATGCAAGCCGAAAAGGCGCTCGCGGCTGTCGCGCGATTTTTAGCGTGACGTGTTTGCATAGTAACACGTCGTGCGTGGCGCCGTGTGAATTTATCCTCGGGCGCGACGGGGTTTGCGCCCCGTTGCGAACTTTTATAAGCGCATCAGATAATCGTTAGCGTTGATTTATACCAAAACGATTGAAGGAAACGTTACTGACGGGTTTGCAAAACCCGTCCTGCTGATTTGTTACTACCGTATCGAGCCAATGACGCTAAACTAACTTATTATCGAAAAATCCAGTTATCATTAATGCCATCGCGCCGTGTTTCAATTGAACTAAGTTCCGGCACTTACTATCTGGCACTATCCGTCGAGCGTTAGTATTACGTTGTTGCCAGGAACAAAAAGGTTTGGAACTGAACGGTTGCGTATTCATGCTAAATCGTATCCATTTGATCGCGACCGCGAGGAATGTAGCGGGATTTCTCAGGGACTTTAAGCGCTTCACGTTAAAAAAGTTCAAGAAAACATCGAACGCCATGAACCGCGCGTACAGTTGATAAACCCCATGCCGTCATTGACTCATCGCCATCAATCGAATCAAGTCAGTCACTGGCACACTTCTTATTCGACCCGTTACGCGCTGGAATCGCAAATGCCGGAAAACGGCGTCATCTTCTCCGACGGCATCGAGTCGGATTATTTGAATTTCAATTCCGGCACGGTGACGACGATAGGTGGCGGATACAACGGGGTAATTGGTTTGTTGAAAATATCGTCGATGAATCGATGATTTTTACGCCCACTTACGTTTCACGTTAAAATGACACGAGCCGATGATCGTAAGCACATGAATATTATCCCGTTACGATTTATAAAGTTTTTAACGACAAAACGGATTGAATAGTGTCTTGGCGCTTAACATGCGAACAATTTGGTTGATGCTAAGCTTTGATAGACAGTCGGTTGCGCCCCCCCTATTTGACATTCGAAGCTTCGCGCTCAATGTCGGCATGGGGTCATGAGCCACCATACAACACCTGGATTCATTGGTGAAAGTCCAGCCAATGCACTGTGAGAATGTAAGAGGCAGGCAAAACCAAGGGTATCCAAAGAAACTTGGTATTGCTTCGAAGGGGGCTGACGGTAACCCCAAGCCAAAGCGGGATCTGAAGGAAACCGTTGCCCGACGGTCACCTAAACGCACGTGAATCTTATACTTTGTGAAAACAAAAGGACAAGGCTCCCGTAACCGTCGAAGTCCGTATTCTCACAGCAACCAGTTAATTTTCATAAAGTGGATTTTTCTGCTCGAATAGAGATAGCCTTACGTACTGCATTATGGATTGTTGCTTCGATTGGATAGAACTGCCATAAGCGCCTGTTCGGCTCTACCTCCTTCCTGTTTCCCCACCATCTCTTTCAGCACTGCCGCCAGCGCCGTTAGTTCGTCCTGCGTGAGTCCAACGTTGGATGCGATTCCGACGTGTGCCTTGAGCTGAGAACCAACACCATCGATACTCGCCAGCGCTGAAACCGTTGCTATTTCACGGCTCTGATAATCCAGAATGTCGCGGGCGAAAAGATCGCCAAACAAATGGCTTTGCAGAAGCCGGTTGATGTCCGGCGCAAAATCGAATAGCGGCCCGGAAACCGGCTTGCCCGCCAGCCGGGTTTGTACTTCCTTGCCCAATTCAGTGCTGCTCTTGTCGGTGGGCAAGGAACTTGCCGCTTTGCCGACCACATCCTGAATGCCTTCGGCTTTTCGCTCGTCGAGAACCGTCATCAGCGTGGCAAGACCGTTCAGCGCGCGGGGAAAGCCGGCATAAGCGTAGAGATGAATCTGAATTTCCTTGATTTCATTAACGCTCAGGCCGGCATTCAGTCCGGCTTTTATTGCTTTATTTAATCGCTCCAACTCTCCGTTTGCGGTAAAGGCTGCGATCGGTACGATGCTTTGCTGCTTTGCAGTCAAAGCTTCAATATTGGCCGCGGACTCCTCCTTTGGTTGACGACTTGCGTAGTATTCGGCATCGCTAACCTTTTCCTTCCAAACCACATTCTGATCATCCAGGCTACCGGTGATCACCAAATGGGTCATCTGCTCATCCGGGGTCGCACCGTGCCAATGATCGATATTCGGCGGACACCAAACGGCATCGCCTACGTTGAATTCGATGATTTTGCCGTCTCGGGTTCCCGTAAGGGCGACGCCGGAGGTAACGACCATGTGCTGCCCTGCCGGATGAAGATGCCATGCCGTTCTGGCTCCGGGCTGAAAAGTAACATAAGCACCGGAATAGTGGGCGGTTTCGTTTCCGGGAAATAACATGTCGACCCGAACCTCGCCGGTAAAATAGGCTTCCGGTCCCTTGATGGACTGCTGCGAGCCTGCTTGATATAAGGTTTGGCCGGCAGGCTTTGAGTTGGCCGCCAATCCGAACTTGGTCAAACAACCTGTCAAGGCAAGCATCATCGTGCTAAATAAACGCTTTTTCGTTGGCATATCAAAAGCTCCTATCGATTACCGTTTGATCGGAACAGGGTTTTCCTCAAGGTAGTCTGCTACGCCGCGGCACGCAACACCGAGACGATATCGGCTTCGGTCATTGGCGGAAGGGCCGGCAGTCGGCCGTTCTCATCATGAATGATGCGCAAGGTTTCCTTGGCATAGGTCTCGATCAACCGTTCATCGATGCCCACTTCGGATAGACGGGTCGGACAATCGATGGATTTTAGAAACGACTCGAAACGGTCTATTCCGGCGAGAGCGCACTCTATATCGTCCGGGCCTTTTGCAGAAAGGCCAAAAATGCGTTCGGCAAATTGAACAAACTTAGGCGGGTTGATTTGTGCGGCAAATCGCATCCACGCCGGGTTGATGATTGCCAGGCCTGCGCCGTGGGTGATGTCGTGATAGGCCGAGACGGTGTGTTCGATCATGTGTACCGGATACCCAGCACCGCCGCTACCGGAATTAATCCAGCCGTTCAACGCGACGGTCGCTGCCCATTGGATCTGCGCACGCGCATTCAGATCGTTGCCGTTAGCGATGGCTTTAGGGCCGTACTCCATTGCGGTCAGAATGACGCCTTCCGCAAAACGGTCCTGAATTGGCGTATCGCCGACCCCATTGAAGTAACTCTCGGTAATATGCGTAATCAGATCGCAAACACCATAGGCGGTTTGGTTTTTGGGAACACTCACCGTTAATTCGGGGTCGAGCAGCGCCACCTTAGGATAAAGGCAATTTGCCGAGACAAAGGATTTCTCCTTCGTCTCCTCATTGGAAATCACCGCGCTGCAGTTCATCTCGGAACCGGTGGCCGCCAGGGTTGGAACCGCGATCATCGGCAGCGCCTTCGTTGGGATATACGGGGCAGCTTGGCCATGGAAAATCATATCCCATGGATCGCCGTCATATAACACGGCTGCAGCAATGACCTTGGCGGCGTCCATGGTGCTGCCGCCGCCCAGCGCAACGATCAGATCGCATTCGTTTGCGCGTGCGATTGCCGCGCCGCGTTTCACCGATGAGATTCTGGGATTAGGTTCCACGCCCTCACACTCAAATACCGAGATACCGGCATCTTTCAAACTCTTGAGTGCCCGGTCGAACGTACCGCTGCGCTTAACGCTGCCTCCACCGGTTACCAGTAGCGCACGCTTGCCGTATTGGCTCGCCATTTCGCCCAGGCGGGGCAGAGAGCCGGCACCAAAAAGCAGACGGGTCGGATTTTGATATTCAAATTGCATGATTGGTCCTCCGCTTTCAATTAAATAGGATTCGCCATCCATTTAAGCAGCGAAACGAAAAACGCGGTATCGCGTTTCTATTCTTTTCTTGCCTGATTCTATCTGCCTTGAGATTTCGCCGTTGTCGAATCAAACATGGCGGTGCTAGACTCGTTAGCAGGCATTAATAGCGAGAATACAGAGACTAAGAAGTTCAATGGCTAGCGATAGTTCAAGCGCACAGAACAAAAAGACCTGCCGAATCAACAGCGAACCGGCAAAATTGGCTGAAAGGATTGCGCGATGGACCAAAGGAAAAAACAGTCTCGATACCTCGATTCGCGGGCTCAGCCTGCATCGTTGGGACACCCCGACCGAGCCCACGAGCTACATGCTCGCGCCAAGCATTTGCCTGATTGGGCAAGGACGAAAGCGTCTGTTTCTTGGCGAGGACGTCTATGTCTACGACGCCCACAGGTTCCTCATTACCTCAGTCGACCTTCCGGTGGTCGCGCAAATTTTAGAGGCCAGCAGCGAAAAGCCTTACCTGGGATTGACGATGGAGCTGGACCTTCGCATGATTGGCCAACTGATGCTGGATAACGACATGCCGTCATCGCTTCCGACCAAAGACTGCCTTGGGATAGCGATTAGCGAAGTTTCCGAGCCTCTGATTGGCGCCTTTAATCGGCTGCTCGATCTTATCGCGCAACCGGACGACATCCCGGCACTGGCTCCACTCATTCAACAAGAAATCTGTTATCGCTTGCTAACGGGTGAGCAGGGACCACGCTTACGACAAATTTCCACCGTTGGAAATCATGGCTATCAAATCGCCCGTGTAATCGATTGGTTGAAGAATCACTTCAGAAAGCCGGTAACAGTCGAAGAGTTGGCCGCCAAAGCGGGATTGAGCGTTTCAGCCTTTCACAAGCATTTTCGTTCCATGACAGCCATGAGCCCGCTCCAATTCCAAAAAAGAATGCGGTTGAACGAAGCGCGCCGGTTGATGTTGACGAGCCATCTCGAAGCTTCGCAAGCCGCATTCGAGGTCGGCTACGAGAGTCCCTCCCAGTTCAGCCGGGAATACAATCGTCT
>JBNLCC010000051.1:0-10734 GCA_050303615.1 Methylococcaceae bacterium
TCGCCACCGTAGAGCAGCTTCAGCACGTACTGCTTCCGGCACTGACGCAACTGTACCGGACGCTGTCGGATAAATCCGCAGCCTGGCAGAACATTATCAAAATAGGCCGCACCCATCTGCAGGATGCCACGCCGTTGACACTGGGCCAGGAATTTTCTGCCTACGCTACGCAAATCCATTTGGCCATCGAACGGGTTAATGATAGTTTGAAACGCCTGTACCCGTTGGCGCAGGGCGGTACTGCAGTCGGCACCGGCTTGAACACCAAACCGGGTTTTGCCGAGCGCTTTGCTGCGGAGGTAGCACAGTTTACCGGCTTGCCGTTTAGTTCGGCGCCCAATAAATTTGAAGTGTTGGCAACCCATGACGCACTGGTGGAAATCGCCGGCGTGCTGAATACGATTGCCGTCAGTCTCAATAAAATAGCCAATGATATTCGCCTGTTGAGCTCCGGGCCGCGCTGCGGCATCGGCGAGCTGCTGCTGCCGGCCAATGAACCCGGTTCTTCAATTATGCCGGGTAAAGTTAATCCGACCCAATGCGAAGCGCTGACTATGGTGTGCGCCCAGGTAATCGGCAATCACGCTACCGTTACTTTTGCCGGCGCCCAGGGACATCTGCAACTCAATGCATTCAAACCGGTCATCGCCTATAATGTCCTGCAGTCCATTCGCTTGCTTGGGGATGCGGTAACCAGTTTCAGCGGGTATTGCGTTGCCGGTATCGAGCCGAACAGGGAACGGATTACGGAACTAATGGAACAATCATTAATGTTGGTCACCGCCCTGGCGCCGCAGATCGGTTACGACAACGCCGCCCGGATTGCAAAAGCGGCATTGAATAATGGCACGACGCTACGCCGGGAAGCGGTTGGCGGCGGCTTTGTGAGTGACGAGGACTTTGATCGGCTGATTGATCCCCAGCAGATGCTTGCGCCGAAATAAGGCATATCATTGTATCGGGAAATCGAAATAGGTGTCAGGAAAGGGTTCGTCGATCAAAGTAAAATGCCACCATTCCTTGGGATAGGGTTTGAAGCCGTGTTGGGTCATCAGCTGATTCAACAACATGCGGTGGGCACGTTGATTTGCTGTGATACCGGCATAATAGGGCCAGGACTCGGGGCTGAAAAAATCGAAGCTGCTGCCCATATCGATACCCGGGGCGGCGGCTGCCGCCTGCAGTGCTGTGATGGTCAAGTCGACGGTACTGCCGCGGCTGTGGCTGGAGCGAGCGGCAATATAATCCTCTTTAAACAGGTTGCGCTTGTCGACATCGGGATAAAATTCCCGCTTCATGCGTTGGTCGCTAAGGTCCTTAGCCCAGCGCACAAAATGATCGACGGCCCGTTGCGGCCGGTAGGCGTCGAAAATTTTAAGCGAAAGACCATAGGGCTTCAGTTCCTGTTGGACTTTTTTTAAGGCGGCGGCAGCCTCGCTCGTCAAGATGCAACGACGTTGCAGATAACCGTCAATCGGCTTGCCGACGAAATTATACGAAGTGTAATAGCGCAAATCGATTTTAATATCGGGAATGACTTGCTGGACATACACGAAACCGGGCGGTAATGGCGAGGTTTTTACTTTAGCGGCGCAGGCAGCGATGAACAACGCTAATAACGACAACGACAGTATACGGGGTAACGGATTTCGGTTCATGGTGAAAGTCTTGGATGGGAACTTGCCTATCAATGGAATATTATTGCTCACAGCTTGTTTTGTCAGGAGGTACGATTATGCATGAAAAGCAATGGGTATGCACGGTTTGCGGGTACAACATGATTGGCGTCATGCCTGACGTGTGTCCTTTTTGCGGCGCCCGTCATGAACAGTTTGTCGACTGGGAAACTGCCGAAAAAATTTACCGGGTGGCGGCGACGCCGGTCAATGATTACGTGACGCAGTTGCTGTCGGTGCCGAGGTTGGGTTTGGAACACGCCGCCTACCGGGTGCAAACGGAACAATGCGCAGTATGGATTGACTGTCCTTCCGCGTTTAACAGGGATCTGGATCCCGTTGCCGCGATATTGTTTACCCATAAGGATTTTATGGGTGCATCTAATCAGTACCGGCAACTGTGGCAAGCGGATATCTATCTGCATGCGTTGGACGCCGCTAACCCGCTGGTCGGGCAATTTCCGGTAGACCACACTTTTACCGGTGATTTTAATGCCTATGGTATCGAGGCTTTCCATATCGGCGGCCATAGTCCCGGCTGGACGCTCTATATTTATCGCGATGTGATGTTTGCTTGTGATTATGCTTTTCCTCCGGGTCTGCATATGCAGCTTAATCCCCATGGACCGCAGCAGGAGACCCGGCAACGGGGCAAACGTATTTTACAGCTGGTTGCCGGCAGGCAGTTGGATATTGTATGCGGTTATAACTATGTTGTGCCTTTCGAACAGTGGCTCCCGGATTTTGAGCGTGCACTGTTGCCGTAGCCCGGATTATGCTGCGCTGCATCCGGGCTACAAAAATGATTCACGTCCATAAGGCAGCGAGTCAATTAGTTTAACGCAAGTCGAGTTCCTGCCCGAACTGTAACGCGGCAAGCCTGGCGTATAATCCGTCCTGCTTAAGCAACTGTTGATGACTGCCGACTGCGACGATTTTGCCGTGATCCATAACCACGATTTTATCGGCTTTTAATACCGTTGCCAGGCGATGGGCGATGACCAGCGTGGTGCGGTGGCGCATTAAACGTTCCAACGCACCCTGGATCAGCTGTTCACTTTCCGCATCCAGCGCGCTGGTCGCCTCGTCCAATAACAGGATAGGCGGATTTTTGAGTATGGCGCGGGCAATGGCGATGCGCTGCCGCTGTCCGCCGGACAAACGGATGCCGCGTTCCCCGACGAAGGTATCGTAGCCATCCGGTAGCCGTTGGATGAACTCGTCGGCAGCGGCTGCAACGGCGGCGGCTTTGATTTCATCAATACAGGCATCGAGGTTGCCGTAACCGATGTTTTCCATGACGCTGGCGGCAAAAATGGCCGTTTCCTGGGGCACGATGCCGATCATCCGGCGCAGCTGTCTGGTGTCGACCCGGGTAATGTCGATGCCGTTGATAGTGACATGGCCTTGTTGCGGATCATAAAAGCGTAACAATAATTGGAAAACAGTACTTTTACCGGCACCGGAAGGACCGACCAGCGCCACCGTGTTCCCTGCCGGGACATGCAGTGAAAATTCATTCAGGGCATGTTGTTCGGGACGTGAAGGATAATGGAACACAAGCTGTGTGAAATTGATTTGGGTTGCTGCCGTTTGCGGAATCGCCAGAGGTTCGGCCGGCGTTTGAATACCGGCACGGGTATGCAGCAATTCGAGGATACGTTCCATGGCACCGGCGGCCCGCTGCATATCGCCCCAGATTTCGCTCAATGCAGTACAACTGGTGGCAACGATCAACGCATAAATGAGAAACTGGCTTAACGCACCAAGTGTCATGCTGCCATTGCCGACAAATTCGCTGCCGATGCGGATAATCAATAATGTTGCGCCAAACACGGTAAATATCGCGAAACCGGCCAGCAATGCCCTGGCCATGAGCCGCTTGCGCGCCGTGTGAAAGGCTGTTTCAACGGATTGGCTGAAGCGCTGCAGACTGAAAGTTTCCAGAATAAAAGCCTGAATAATCTGGATGGCATTGAGCGTTTCACCGGCAATGGCGCTGGAATCGGCAATGCAATCCTGGTTGATGCGTGATAAATGCCGGACTTTACGGCCGAAGTAGAGTAACGGCAACAGCACAAGCGGCACGATCACTAAAATATAGGCAGTCAATCGGAGACTGGTCATGCACAGCATAACTAAACTGCCGGCCAGCATGAAGGAACTGCGCAGTGTGACTGAAATACCGGCACCGACCACCGATTGCACCAGCGTTGTATCGGTGGTAAGCCGGGACAGGACTTCGCCGGTGCGGGTGGTTTCAAAGAATAACGGATCCATTTGCAGAATATGCCGAAATAAAGCCGAACGGATGTCGGCAACGATGCGTTCGCCCAACCACATCACCGAGTAAAAACGTAGCGCGGCGAACACCGCAAAAATCACGACAAGTGCGGCTAACAATCCAAAATAGCGGTCGACGGCAGCCTGCTGCTGTATTGAAAAACCCTGGTCAATCAGTTGCCTGATGGTCAACGGCAAAGCCAACGCTGCGGCCGCTGCGACGGTCAATGCCAAAAAAGCAAACAATAGCCTGAATTTATAGGGTTTAAAAAAAACGGTCAGCCGGGTTAAGACTTTCAATTTCCCTTTATTTCTGTCCGGTGGTAGACGGTGCATGATGGCTGTTCGGCGAAAGGTGGAAATTCAGTATCAAGTAAGCTAAATATGGACGATAATCTTATTGCATGCTTTAATTTGAAAGCTTGACCGGCTATATTATCAGTAAACGCAACGGTTACCCTATGATGTCCGCACCAAAAGCAATTGAAATCCATCGGGTCAGCAAAGTATATAACGAATCGCAGCGGCAGCACGTGATTTTAGAGGATGTGAAGTTTGACATTCAACCCGGTGAATTTATCGTACTGCTCGGGCGTAGCGGGTCCGGTAAATCAACCCTGCTTAACCTGATCGGCGGCATCGATTTACCGAGTGCCGGTGAAATTCGCGTCAACGGCATCAATGTCACCGGATTAACCGAACGGCAGCGTACTTTATTCCGGCGTTTGCATATCGGTTTTGTGTTTCAGTCCTACAATTTACTCCCGACGTTGACCGTGATCGAAAACCTGTTGCTGCCGTTGCAGCTGATCAAGCCGCTTACGCCACGCGACCGTCAACAAAGCGTTGCTCTGCTGCATCGTCTGGGTTTGGCGGATCGTATTGACAGTTACCCGGATCGCTTGTCGGGCGGAGAACAGCAACGGGTGGCGATAGGGCGCGCCTTGGTTCATCAGCCGGATCTGATTTTGGCCGATGAACCGACCGGCAATTTGGATCTGGAAACAGCGCAGCAGGTAACGGCATTGCTGGATAACCTGGTTCGAAAGGCCGGTAAGACGATGATTCTGGCCACTCACAGTCGCGAAGTGATGGGGCTCGCGGACCGTGTGTTTTCCATCCGCAACCGCTGCTTGCTGGAGATCGATAAAACGACATGAACACACTCTTTGGCAAGGCCAGCCGCAATTTTTTGCTACAGCATCCCTGGCAACTTACCCTGGCAATCATCGGCATCGCGCTCGGCGTGGCAGTGGTCATATCCATCGATTTGGCGATGGAAAGTTCATTGCGGTCTTTCCGGCTGGCGGAAAAAATTTTCAGCGGAAAAGTATCACATCGAATTATTGCCGCAAGCGGCAGGTTGGATGAAAAACTTTATACCCGGCTACGGGTAGAGCAGGGAGTGGAGAACGTATCGCCGGTGGTGCAGGATGATGTGCGTATTGTTCGAAATGGAGAGCGCAGTGTTAAGCTCTACGGTATCGATCCTTTGAGCGAACAGGCGCTGCAAGCCGGCTGGCAGGTACAATCCGGCACAGGTCGCATGACGGATTTATCATTACGTTTGATCAGTGAGCCGAATACCGCGCTGCTCGGCAAACAGGCAGCATTACGGTTACAACTGGAGACCAATGATGTTTTGTCTGTTGTGACCGCGCACGGTGTACGCCGGTTAAAGGTGATCGGTCTGTTGGAAGCGGACAATGTCGTGCAAGAACAGGCTTTGGCGGACCTGATTATTACCGATATTGCCACGGCGCAGGAAGTGTTGGGCTGGTACGGCAAACTCAGTGCTATTAATGTTTACCGCGATAGCCGGGATCAGCAAACGCCGGCAAAGATTTCTGCAGTGTTGCCCGAAACTGCCTTATTGGTGACACCGCAAAGCGAAGCTACTGCGATGCGGCAAATGACCCGGGCGTTTTCGATTAATTTGACCGCATTGGGATTGCTGTCGTTGTTGGTGGGCATGTTCTTAATCTATAACACGATGACCTTCCTGGTTATCCAAAGGCGCCGTTTAATCGGTAATTTACGATGTATCGGCGTCACCCGGCGGCAAATTTTCCAAATCATCATTTTCGAGGCCGGCTGTCTGGCGTTATGCGGTACGGCAGTTGGCGTGCTGTTAGGTATTTTGCTGGCTCACGGCATGCTGCAACTGGTTGCTGCAACCATCGATACCCTTTATTTCCCGATTGATCAGGTCGGCTTACTGATAACGCCGTGGCAAATCGGCAAGGGCGTGCTGCTGGGGATTGCGGCGACGCTGCTGGCCGTATTGGCACCGGCCTGGGAGGCCACCCACTGGCCGCCCGGGTCAGTATTGCAGCGTTCGCAGCTGGAAACAGGGATGGGACGGCTGTTGAAATCGGCGCTGTGGTTCGGATGCGGTTTTATTGCTTGCGGTTTGATATTGGCGTTTTTCTCCGCAGACAGCGTTGCTCTGGGATTGACCGGAATTTTCCTGTTAGTGTTTGGCTTTGCTGCTCTGACACCGGTATTCACTCTCGTAGTGATGCAAGGGTTGGAGCGATTAGGAGGGCGCCACTCGGCCATAATGGCGCGCTTGCCGCCGCGATTGGTTCGTGCGGAAATCAGCCGGACCGGTATTGCGATAGCTGCATTAATGATTGCGGTATCAGTCACGATAGGCATGGATTTAATGATTGGCAGTTTTCGCGGTACAGTTGAACAATGGCTGCAGACAAGTTTGCGCGCCGATTTCTATGTGGGGGTAGCGGACAACAAAATGTCGACGGTCAAGGCAAATATTGGTCAGCGCGTTAAGCAGCAATTGGCGGCGCTGCCTGAAACATCAATGCTAAGCAGTATCTTACGCACCAAAGTTATCGTACAAGGCCGGGTTACCCCGGTTTCCGTTTTTGAATTGAACGCCCGCTCACAACAAGGATTTATTTTGAAGCAAGCTGCAGCTGGCGATGTTTGGGAACGTTTTGAACAGCAGCCGGCGGTGATGGTGACCGAACCCTATGCCTATTTCAACGGTATAAAAGTGGGTCAAACAATCAACCTACAGACTAATCGTGGTTTAAAGCCGTTCCAAGTCATAGCCGTTTACGCTGATTATAGCGGTGATCAAGGGCATCTCGCGATAAGCCGTGAGAACTTCCTGCGCTATTGGCCGGGTTCGGGTTATAGCGGAATCGGCATCTATGCGCGGCCCGGTACGAATCTGGAACGGTTGCAGCAACAGGTGCGCGAGCTATTGCCCGCACAGCTCACGGTACGCTCCGATGCAGCAATTTTTAAAGCCTCGATGCAAATTTTTGCCCAGACTTTCACGATTACCGAAACCTTGCGCTGGTTGGCGGCATTAATTGCTTTTGTCGGTGTTTTCAGTGCGTTGATGGCGTTACAGCTTGAACGTACTCGGCAGTTTGGCATGCTGCGGGCTATCGGCGTGACCCCCGGACAGTTGACGGCACTGATTACGGCGGAAACCGGATTGATGGGGCTGGTTGCCGGTCTGTTTGCGCTGCCGGTCGGCTATTCGGTGGCATATGTGCTGATTTACGTGATATATCAGCGATCATTCGGCTGGACAATGGCATTCCAAGTTGATGTGTCAGTATTCTGGCAGGGTTTGTTGCTGGCTTTTGGCGCTGCTGTTTTAGCCGGTATCTATCCAGCCTACAAAATGTCGCAAACCAAACCGGCCGAGGCGCTGCGTACTGAATGAAAAACCGTTATGTATGGGCCGGCATATTAGGCGTTGTTGTGCTGGCGGTAATTTATCTTCTACAGTCATTCTATTGGCCCAAGATTGCCATACCGAAGCAACCGGAAACCGGCATTGTTAATGTCTTATCTGCCGGTAGCCCCGGGTTTGAACGGGTTTTGGCACCGCGCGCATTGGTCTTTCCTGAAGATCATGGGGCGCATAACCGTTATCGAACCGAGTGGTGGTATTTCACCGGTAATCTACTGGACACGACAGGACATCATTTCGGTTACCAACTGACTTTTTTTCGTTTGGCATTGACGGCGGAGCCGTCGGTTTCCAAGTCGAATTGGCGCAGCAACCAAATGTATATGGCGCATTTTACTGTCACTGATGTGCAACACAACCGGTTTTATACCGCTGAACGCTTCAGCCGGGCGGGCAACGGCCTGGCCGGTGCGGAACGGGATAAATTTCATGTTTGGTTGTATAACTGGTCGGCAACGGTACAAGATGCGAGCGATGCTTCAATTCACATAGCCGCGCAAGCTGGAGACTTTGCCGTCGCATTACATTTGCAGGCATTGAAACCGCTAGTGAAGCAGGGCCAGCGCGGCTACTTCAGGAAAGGTTCCGAGCCTGACAATGCCTCTTATTATTATTCCTATACCCGCATGGTGACTGACGGGACGATAATCTTGCACGGAAACAAATTTGCGGTACACGGCCTGAGCTGGATGGATAGAGAATGGGGCACCAGCTCAATGTCACCGCAACAAACAGGCTGGGACTGGTTTGCCTTGCAGCTCAACGATAATTCAGAACTGATGTATTATCGGCTCCGGCGAAACGACGGACTATCCGACAAGCACAGTGGCGGCACCTTATTCTTGGCCGATGGCGGCAGAAGGGAACTGCAATATCGTGATGTGATGATCGAAGAACTCGATAAATGGACCAGTCTTGTATCCGGTATCACTTATCCGATTTTATGGCATTTATCCATTCCCGGACGCAAGCTGGAATTGGATATCGTGCCGCTGATCAAGAATCAGGAGCTGAACGTCAGTTACCGTTATTGGGAGGGCGCGGTGCGCGTCAAAGGTACAAAAGACGGGCAGCCGATCAGCGGCCAAGGGTATGTCGAATTGACCGGGTATAAACCGTAAAATACCGCAACCACATACTTTTCCTTTCGCCTAAGGCTTTGCTATCGGCTCGTATTCGTCGCTTCAGTTTCTAATCTTGTACCCCGTTTTAAACACCCACCATACAAACGTCAGGCAAATGATCAGGAAGCCGAACGTCATGCCGATACTCATAGCAACATCCACATCGGCGACGCCGTAGAAGCTCCAGCGAAAGCCGCTAATCAAATACACCACCGGATTGAACAGCGTGATCTTCTGCCACAATGGCGGCAACATGTTGATCGAATAGAATGCGCCGCCCAGAAACGTGAGCGGGGTGACGACCAACATCGGCACCACCTGCAATTTCTGAAAACTATCGGCCCACAGGCCAACGATAAAGCCGAAGAGACTGAAAGTCACCGCAGTGAGCAAGAGAAAGGCAACCATCCATAAGGGATGGGCGATCTCGTAAGGCACGAAAATGCGGGCGGTGCCGAGAATGAGCAGGCCCAGTATCAGCGACTTGGTCGCCGCCGCACCCACATAGCCTAGCAACACTTCCACCCACGAAATCGGTGCGGACAGCAGCTCATAAATCGTGCCCGCCCACTTGGGCATGTAAATGCCGAAAGAGGCATTGGAGATGCTTTCATTCAGTAAATTCAGCATGACCAACCCCGGAATGATGAAGGCACCGTAGCTGACGCTGTCGATGTCGCCCATACGCGAACCGATAGCTTTGCCGAATACGATAAAGTACAACGAGGTGGTAAGTACCGGTGCGGCGATACTTTCCATCAGCGTACGAAAGGTGCGCGCCATTTCAAAATGGTAAATGGCGCGAATGCCATAGAAGTTCATTCCACTGCCTCCTTGGACTGATGTACCAGACTGACGAAGATGTCCTCCAGCGAACTCTCGTTGGAGCGTAAATCTTTGAATTCGACGCCGTGTTCCCCCAGGGTGCGCAACAGCGCCGCAATACCGGTCTCTTCTTGCTGGGCATCGAAGCTATAAATCAATGCGTGCCTGTCGTCGGAGAGCGCTAACGGCCAAGCCTCTAGCCCCGCAGGAATGTCAGCCAAAGGCTGTCGCAAAGTCAGGGTGAGCTCCTTTTTGCCGAGCTTGCGCATCAGCACCTCTTTGTCTTCAACAACGATCAGTTCACCTTTGCTGATGACGCCGATTCGGTCTGCCATGTCTTCGGCTTCCTCGATGTAATGGGTAGTCAGAATGATAGTGGTGCCCCGGGCACGTAGCTCGCGCACCATGCGCCACATATCGTGCCGTAATTCCACATCCACGCCGGCACTCGGTTCATCAAGAAACAATATCGCCGGCTCATGCGCGAGAGCCTTGGCAATCAGTACGCGTCGTTTCATACCGCCGGAGAGCGCCATGATTTTCGCGCCGCGTTTGTCCCACAGGGACAGATCACGCAACACTTTTTCTAGGTAAGCTGCGTCGGGCGTCTTGCCGAACAGCCCCCGGCTGAAATTGATCGTCGCCCAGACCGACTCAAACGCGTCGGTATGCAGTTCCTGGGGCACCAACCCGATGCTTGACCGCGCCGCGCGGTAGTCTCGCACAGTGTCGTGGCCGTCTGCGATAATGCTTCCGGAAGTGGCATTGACGATACCGCAGATAATGCTGATCAATGTCGTCTTGCCCGCACCATTGGGTCCGAGCAAAGCAAATATCTCGCCGCGTTTTATGTCCAGGTTGATATTTCTGAGCGCTTGAAAACCGCCGGCATAAGTCTTGTTAACGCCGCGCGCGGAGATGATGGGAACGGAATTATCGGTGCTCATAGCCGCAGCCGCGTATGTTGGTATTTTTTCATGGATGAATGTCAATTACAGAGCCTATTGCCTGGAGGTTACAAAATTAGCGTAGTATATTGAAAATAATTGGCCATTGTTGCAAATTTTAAGAATAGCTTGTTCTAGTCGTT
>JBNLCC010000052.1:0-4831 GCA_050303615.1 Methylococcaceae bacterium
TCTGTGGGATAAAAGAAATAGGTAAAATCCAGGGAGTTTGCGGGTTGTTCATAAGCATCCGGCTCTTCGTTACGGCCTGCGAAATAAAGGCGTTCACCAAATGTATTGTAAGACAATGTGGCCGAATGAAGGCCGTTGGGAGAATCGAATCCGAGTATTAGGTTGAGCGCATCGGAGGCTCCCTGAAGTGGACGCTCTGAGTTAGTAGGCCCATCGGCCAGATTGCCAACCACGACATTGGTATCCAGCCAGATAGCATTACCCTGAAGGAAGAACGGGTTAAGAATGTCAGCCACATCGCCAAGATTTTTCAAAAATTCCACCTCGAAACCAGTGACTTCAGCGCTTTCGGCATTAATAATCTTTACAGCCCGATTTTCATCCGCAGCGGCGGTTTCGGTTAACTCGATGGGGCTGGTTATATCTTTGTAGAAAGCGGTTAGGGTAAGATTGTCACCATTGTCGAAGTACCATTCACCGCGCACGCTATAGTTATCGATTCTGGAAGGAATAACATCGGGATTACCGAAAACAAGAAAATCGGTTATTGGATCGCGGTAGCTGGCGCTGGACATCTCCCGCAAATCGGGACGCACGGCTGTTTCGCTGTAACTAAAACGCAGTTGGAAATCTTGTGCCCAGAAATCCTGTGCCATGTAAACAACTGACAGTGAGGGATAGGTGTCTTCTTCATTCAGCACGGATCTTTGCAACTCTTCGACATCAGTGGGGATTTGACTGCCGGTGTAGTTAAGTGGTGCCCAGGGCACGGCGACTTGTTGATAATTTTCCTGACGAAGTCCAAGCGCAACACGAATAGTCTCATTCCAGGTTACATCATATTTACCAAACATGGCGGTAACTTTATTGGCCGCTATATAGCTTTCAGCATTGCCACTTATAATCCCAAGTCGAAAGCCTGAATCTGGATTTAAAATATTCTCATCGCTGAAAACAGTATCCAATGAACCTGATAAAATGGGGTCGGCATCGCTTTCATTGGTTCCGAGGCTGAATTGCGTCTGTCTGTAGGTACGGGTTTTGCGGTGATAGTCCCAGCCGCCACTAAGCGCCATATCGAACCGATCGAGAGTGAGCGGTAAGGCCAATTCCCAGCCGTAGCTATCCACATTGTCTTCCAACGCTGTATAGCGGAAATCACCTGCTGAACTTGTGCGCACGACAGAGGATGAAAGTTCTTCTCGGGTGCCGGGTTCAAAAATAACATCGGCACCGACGCTGACTTCGTTGGGGATATCGGTAGTAACTTTACTATCCGAGAAGTACCAGTTGAATTTCAACCCATCGAGCCTGGCCAGGGATTCCAATCCCAACAATTCCCGAGTTTCCAGGCCAAATTCGTGCTCACCTTTAATCTGGTTGACAGTGAGCTCCCGTTGTTCATAGCGAATCGAATAAGTTCGATCGCCGGCCCCACTCGACAGTGGTCTGTTACTGCCGAAACTATCCGTGATCGATGTCTTTTCATCTGTGTTACGCAGAAAAAGGCTGGTCGTTTCGATTGAGTGTTCATCGTTTAATCGCAACCCAACATTGAGATTCGCTGTAGAATCTATGCTGTGGGTGGACTGATCCGCAAAGTCGACTAACTCGGATGGAGAGGATAGTTCGCGCTCAATTTTTTCGGAATTGCGCCACTTGGCATCACGGGAAATACTTGCCAGGTAGCCAAACTCGATATTATTGAGAGAAAACAGATTGAACGAAAACGTATCGCCTATGGATACTTTGCCGTTGAAGTCCAGGTCACCGGAGTCCTTTTTGATATTGATGTCGCGGTCCAGCGCCGTTGCGATTTCTTTATTGATGGCTTCAGCTTCAGCGAGCGTATGTGTGGTACCATCTTTGTTCAAAGTCGCCAGAATGTTGTTCCTGTCGAAGCTGCCTTTATAGGTAACCAGAGATTGGCCGATTTCGGAGGGTAGGGAGCTGGCATCGTCACCCCAAAAGTTGTCGCTGGCACCACCATAGCTTAGAAAATCGCCGCTGGATTCGCTGTTGTAGCCGCTGCCTACTTCTAACAGCAGTTCAAAGTCATTGGGGATACCTTTGGTGCGAATATCCACTACGCCACCGGCGAAAGAAGCGGGCATATCGGCGGAATAATCTTTTTGTACGACGATCGACTTGACGACCGAGGTAGGGAAAATGTCCAGCGGAATCACACTGCGTGTCAAATCCGGTGAAGGTACCACAGCGCCGTTCAACAATGTGTTTGAGTAACGTTCACCCAAACCCCGGACATATACAAATTTATCGTCGATAAGTGTTACCCCTGTAACTCGACGCAATGCAGCAGCGACGGTAGAGTCGCCTATGCGACCGATTTGGTCGGCTCCAATGGCATCGGTCGCCACTTCCTGCTCCATACGTTCGAGTATAAGTTCATCGGCGGTGGTTCTTAACCGACCTATGGCAATGACCTCTTCTATGCGTGAAGCCTCGGGCGTGGTATAGGTTTCACTGACGGTCTCTTGTGCCTGTATCAAGGCGCTAATGGCAATACTGAGTATTCCAAGTGGAACGTTTCTAAGCGTCGCATTGCGGGGGAGGTTGTTTTTTTTCATTTTAACAGACCTGAATATTGTCAAATTAAATCAATAAGGGACGTGCACGAAATAACTTCCGGCCCCTTTATCAGTAATAAAAAGGGGGTTCGAGGCGCCCGTCTGGCTAAGCGCGAAAACTTTAGGCTTGGTGGGCCTAAGTCGAGTTTTCGCAACGACGCCAGACGGGATGCATCGGAGGCGAAAGTCGGAAGTTATTTCGTGCACGTTCCTAAGCTAGCAGCAGAAAAGGTAGTTTCTCAATAACCCGGATCGAAGGCACAAATACCCCGGGTTATTGAGAAGTTACTGGAGAAGGGCGCCGTAAGGCGCCCTTTCATTACGGCTGAACTGGCGAGGCCGGCTGCTGTTTGGAATTATTCAAACCAAAGTGCCTGGCCGCGTTTACCCTCATGCAGACCATAGGTCCAATTGGCCGTCCAGTCGTCATCCGCAGTTACTGCCCCAATGAAGTCACGATTGCTTTCGGTGTCCACCGTAATGGGTGCGCTATTAACGATCATGTCGCCTTTTGGCAAAGAGTAGAATCCGTTCAAAATTACCAGAGCAGGATTATCATCGGCGGTGGGATCTTCACCGGCTTCAGCGGTTTGATAAACATCATTGCCGGAATCTTTCAGCCATTGTTCCACAGTGGTTCCGTCGGGCAGCGATTTGCCGTCCGTCAGATCTTGACAGGCAATGATGCTGTCGCCAATCGTCATGTCACCGTCCTGGGCGGCCTGCAAGCCTTCATTTGCAATGCTTACACAATAGTTATCGTCGGTACCGCCTACTTCATCTTCCAGGTAAGCCGTAGTAATTAAAGAATATTCGAGGGTGGGAAAATGGGCTTCGCGAATTTTCCAGCCTTGTCCCGGATCGTGGGTACCCACAGCTTCGGGGGAGACAATACAGGTAAGGTTTCTGATAGTGGCTCGTGAATTCAAGCCGCGATCAATGAAATCAGCTATTGTAGCAGGCTCTTTACTGCTGTAGCTGCCGATACCGTCCGACTCTATACAGCGGTTGCCATCGGCTTCGGATTGAATCACTAGCGCGTATTCGAAAGAACCCTGAAAGCCTTCGTCGATATCGATGGAGTCATCGCGAACGTAAAGAGCTACATAGTGGGAGATGTTGACGGAGCCACCGAACATTTCCACACCATCATCGAAGGTGGAATAAGCTTCAAGGTAGTCAACCGTAGTGCCGGATCCGACAGCGTCGAATGAAATTCCATTTAATTCGTTGTCCGCTTCAACCTCGGCGCCGGTGTGTTTAACGATGAAATATTTTAAGGTACCGGAATTGTCATCGAGAATATCGCCGCCGTAGTGAGTTTGAGCCGCGCCCGATTTACCTTCGGCTGCGACACTGCATTCGCCCTCTTTTGCAAGAGTGCCTTCGGTTGCGGAGCCGGTGTAGGTACATTTATTGGTGACACTAAAACCATTGATAATCAGGCCGCCCCATTCGGAAACATCTTCGGCTCCGACGGTGCTGCTGACGGCGTCGCTATAAGAGGTGACCGTAATAGGTAGGGAAGCGGTACCAACGGCTTCGATCTGTGAGCCGCGGTTAATCACCATAAAATCATCTGATGACAGGAAAGCCAGTGTGTTACCGGGTTGAATCGTCAATGTGGGACCGTCGCCACCGCGTGTAATACCAGCCGCTTCCAGATCAGCATTAGTACTGTAATTTTTGCCAACAAAAAGGCTGCCTTCAAAAATATGTACGCCGGTGATTTTAGGTATATTAAGGTCGACCGCCAGAGGGTTGTCGAAATCGACAAAGCTGGAATCGTAAGTACAATTTGTGCCGTCATAACGACCTTGGAATGTATTACCGTCCAATTCAAAAGAAGCACAAGGGTTTGATTCACCGCTTCCACCTCCACTGGTGCTATTGTCAACAGAGTTGTCAACTGTGCTTGGCGAGATATTGATGTCGCCACCACCACCACAGCCCACAAGTGCGGTAGCCAGGGCACTCACGCCAACAAAAGTCTTTATTTTCATGTGTTTTTACACTCCTATACTAAATAAGGTCATCACATAAGGTGGAAATTAGGGAGATGTTTATAGAGAAGGAGATATACCAAGCCAGACTCCCCCACCAAACCCGTTTTCAGTTGAAATAATGTGGTTGTCTATATCTCGTTACGCCCTTGCTCAGCTTCTCAGAATTCGCAAAGGATGGATCAAATAGTGTTACAGGATTATTTCAATAAAATGGCTGAATTATTTCATAAGCTGTAA
>JBNLCC010000053.1:0-5196 GCA_050303615.1 Methylococcaceae bacterium
GTGTCAACGGCGTGGCATCCTGCAGATGGGTGCGGCCTATTTTGATAATGTTCTGCCAGGCTGCGGATTTATCCGACAGCGTCCGGTACAGTTGCGTCAGTGCCGGAAGCAGTACGTGCTGAAGCTGCTCTACGGTGGCGATATGCATCGCAGTAGGAAACACATCGTTGGTTGACTGGCCGCGATTGCAATGGTCGTTAGGATGTACCGGCGTTTTCGAGCCCAATGTTCCTCCCCAACGTTCTATCACCCGGTTGCTGATCACCTCGTTGACATTCATGTTCGACTGCGTGCCCGAGCCGGTCTGCCAGACCACCAACGGGAAATGTTCGTCCAGTTTGCCGTCAATCACATCCTTGGCAGCTTCGGCTATGGCCAGGCCGATTTTCGGGTCGATGTTGTGCAATGCGATATTTGTTAAAGCGGCACAACGCTTAACAATACCCAGGGCGCGGATTAACGGGCCGGGCATACGTTCATCACCGATTTTGAAATGCGATAACGAGCGTTGGGTTTGCGCCCCCCAATATTTGTCGGCAGGGACTTGTATCGGGCCAAAAGAGTCGGTTTCGGTACGGCTGCCGGCGGTCGTTTTGTTCATGGCAACAGCTCCCTTCTGCATAAGCTATCATCTCAACATAAGCGATCCTGTGCCGATGCACAAGTGTTATTGAGTAATTCGCGCATTAAGATGGTCACACTGTTAATTAAGCAGCTTTTCGTGTTTGCTGACAAAACAAGCACAACTCTTTGTTCAGGTCCCCAGAAAAGGTTACTCTCATGAATAATAATGATCCGTTTGGCGCCCGGCAACAACTGCAGCTTGCCGATAATGATGCGGTTGGGTATTACCGTTTGCAGCAACTTGAACAGGACGGGGTGGCCAATATTTCCAGGTTACCCTGCACCGTAAAAATTCTGCTCGAATCTTTGTTGCGCAACTTTGATGGCCGCGCGATCACCGAACAGCATGTGTTGAGCGTCGCTCACTGGCAGGCCCAAGGCGCCAGACAGGAAATGCCTTTTAAACCGGCCCGCGTGCTTCTGCAGGATTTTACCGGCGTCCCGGCGCTGGTGGATCTGGCGGCGATGCGCGATGCCATGCAGCAATTGGGCGGCGACCCCAATAAAATCAACCCATTGATTCCCTGTGACCTGGTGATCGATCATTCGATCCAAGTGGATTATTTTGGCCGAACCAATGCCCTGTCCTTGAATGAAAACCTTGAGTTTCAACGCAATGCCGAGCGCTACCAATTCCTGAAATGGGGACAGGCAGCCTTTCAAAACCTGCGCGTCGTGCCGCCCTCCACCGGCATAGTGCATCAGGTCAATCTCGAATACCTGGCTCAGGTGGTATTTCACAATCAGCAGTACAACACCTGTTATCCCGATAGCTGCGTCGGCACCGATTCCCATACTCCGATGGTCAACGGACTGGGTGTGCTGGCCTGGGGCGTGGGCGGCATCGAAGCGGAAGCAGTGATGTTGGACCAACCCGTTTATATGTTGATTCCCGATGTGGTCGGCATCAAATTGACCGGCACGTTGCCACCCGGAGTCACCGCGACCGATCTGGTGCTGCGCATTACCGAATTGTGCAGGGACTTCGGTGTGGTCGGAAAATTCGTCGAATTTTACGGCCCGGGACTGGCATCGATGAGCATTCCGGACCGGGCCACGATCAGCAATATGGCGCCGGAACAAGGCTCGACGGTAAGCTTCTTTCCCGTCGACGACAAAACCCTGGGCTACATGCGGCTCACCGGCCGTAGCGCTGCCCAAATCGATCTCGCCGAACGTTATACCAAAGTGCAAGGCCTGTTTCACACCGAACAGACGCCGGACCCTGAATTTTCCCAAGTGCTGCAGATCGACCTCGGCAGCATCGAACCGGCGTTGGCCGGCCCCAAACGCCCCCAGGATAGAATCCCGCTCAGTAAAGTCGGGCCATCCTATCAACGCATGCTCACCGCGGCAATTGGGCCGCAAGGCATGGGACTTGCCGAAGCGGACCTGAAGCATTGCGGCACGGTGACCAACAAAGGCATAAGCGAGACGATCACCCATGGCGCCGTGGTTATTGCCGCGATCACCTCCTGCACCAACACCAGTAATCCTTCGGTGATGCTCGGCGCAGGCCTGGTTGCCAAAAAAGCGGTACAACGCGGACTGCGCGTCAAGAACTACGTCAAAACCTCTCTGGCTCCCGGTTCGACCGTGGTCACCGAATATTTACGGCAGTCGGGATTGCTGTCTTACCTGGAACAGCTCGGCTTCTATCTGGTCGGTTACGGCTGTACCACCTGTATCGGCAACTCCGGTCCGCTTGATCCAACCGTGGAACAAGCTATTGTGGACAATGATCTGGTGGTTTCGGCGGTGTTATCGGGAAACCGAAACTTTGAAGGCCGCGTTCATCCGCTCACCAAGACCAACTATCTCGCCTCGCCGCCGTTGGTTGTCGCCTACGCTTTAGCGGGCAGCACGGCGATTGATATTACCCGCGCCCCCCTGGGCAAGGATCGTGACGGCAAGCCGGTGTTCCTGCGCGACATCTGGCCCAGCACCGAGGAAATCGCGGCAACCACCAGCCAATTCGTCACCCCGGACATATTCCGCAGGCGTTATGCCGAGGTATTCAGAGGCTCCGAGGCCTGGCGGTCCATCGAAGTCAGCGGTTCCGAATTGTATTGCTGGGACAAAAATTCCACCTACATTAGAAAACCGCCTTTTTTCGAAAACATGCAAACCGGCCGGCACCCCTTGTCGCCGCTGACCGGTATGCGGGCGCTAGCGGTGTTCGGCGATTCCGTCACCACCGACCACATTTCCCCGGCGGGGCAAATCGCCCCTGACTCGCCGGCGGCGGCCTACCTCACGGCACATGGGGTAACGCGGCAAGACTGGAACAGTTATGGTTCACGGCGCGGCAACCATGAGGTAATGAGCCGCGGCACTTTCGCCAACATCCGCATTCGCAATCGACTGATTCCCGGCTCGGAAGGCAATGTGACGATCCACCACCCCGACGGCAGACAAATGACTTTTTTCGATGCGGCAACGCAATATCAACAGGCGGGAATTCCGCTTTGCATCCTGGCTGGCAAAGAATACGGCTCCGGTTCGTCACGGGATTGGGCGGCCAAAGGCCCTTTATTGCAGGGAGTCAAGGCAGTTATTGCGGAAAGTTATGAGCGGATACACCGCAGCAACCTGGTCGGTATGGGCATCCTGCCGTTGCAGTTCATCAACGGCGAATCGGTCAACAGCTTGCAGTTAACCGGTAGTGAAACCTTTACTGTCGACCTGACCGATACGCTAAGCGCACAGCAGGAACTTAGCGTTACCGCCGCCGCTTCGGACGGCACAATCAAAACCTTTCAAGTCAAAAGCCGCATCGACACCCCGGTGGAAATTGAATATTATCGGGATGCCGGCATCCTGCGCACGGTATTGAAACAGATGTGAATACCCGTTATTGATAGACTTTTAAATAAAGCAAATCAAATGTCACCTCCGCCGCACCTTTCACCAATTTCAACTGGGCGACATATTCTTCAATCGGCTGCTGTTCCGCCGTCGGGTTCACTTGGACATAGGGTATTTCAAGGAGCCCATTGGCAACCGAAAAATAAGGGATTTGTTTTGCATTTATATCCATTTGCTCCGGCAATTCCGTCAAGTTGGTTAATTTGAACTGTTGAATACCATTGACGCCCTGCAGTTGCGCCGTATATATTTTGGCTTTCAGTTCCGGCCCTTCCAGTTTTACATAGGGCAACGTCAACTCCAGAGTTTCGACATTGAATAAAGGTCTTGCCGTTAATTGATATCCATCGGTCAAGGTGCGCATGAAAGCCACAATGGCATCCACTTCCTCATCGTTGAGACCCAAATTACCCAACTCATCGCTATTGACATTTTCAATAACTTCCGGCGCCGGCCATTTCGGGTCTATATCACGCGTGTTATAAAAATCGACCACTTCGCGTAGCGTGGTAAACACGCCATTGTGCATATACGGTGCGGTGAGCGCAATATTACGTAGCGAAGGCACTTTAAACTTGCCGTTTTCCACACTGTCCTGCACCGTCTTACCCAAACCGATATCGACAAAATCATCGCCCTTTAAAGCGATGATTTGCACATTGCTTGGCACGCCGATATTGTCATAGGTAAAATCGGTAAACAGCGGTGCTGTTTGTCCCTCGGGTTGACTGATATGGCAGGCCGCGCAATTGGCCTTTTGTTCATCTTCAAAGAGTTCCAGCCCCTGTTGTTCCTGCTCCGACAATTCAACCAAGCCGGCAAGGTAATAATCATATTTCGAACTGAAGCGGTTAAAGATTGGACTGTTTTCAAAAGCGGCAATCGCATCCGCCATCAGATGATAGGCTGTTTCGGTACTATCCAGCGCCTGCTGACCGAACACTGCCTTGAATAAATCACTGTAAGAAGACCGGCGCAACTTGTCGACCACCTCCGCCTCGCTGGTATTGTTCATTTCGTCCTCATTCAAAAACGGCCCTTTGGCCTGTTCAGTCAAATTTGCCGCCCGGCCATCTAAAAATTGCCCGCCGACATACAAGCCTTCCTGCTCATCAAAATGAAACTGCGGGCTGAAAGAAGCATATTTCGCCGAAGGCGCATTGCGGGTTCCGGTGCGTCCTGCCACCGCCCCTTTGGAAACCGGCAGGTCCTGATCAGGTTCGGTAAACGCGGTTTTGCTATCGTGACAACCGGCACAGGACTGCCCCGGCGGCGAGGATAAATTAGTATCAAAAAAAATCTGTTTCCCCAGCTGCTGCTTCAAGGTCAGTGTTTTTGCTTCATCAATGCTTAATATCGAAGTTTCCGCTGACGCAACGGCAGTTACCAACAATAATACAGCGGCGAGGTTTTGTTTAGTATTTGAAAAGACCATGTTGATTCCTTAATTTTAATATACAAATACGAATGATAATGATTGTTATTTATATATAAAAGCAATAAATTGGTCAAGCCTGATTTTATATTTGTAGGGCTATGAAATTTTTTCACAGACCTTTTTAGAGTTTTCACATGCAGAAGGGCTTTTTTATCCCGACACCGGTCGGCGACTACAACCCGGATTGGGCGATTGCTTTACGGTGGGTTGATGGCGTTGGTGAAGTAAACTAACGGCAGTCCTTTTGCCGTTGGCGCGCGAGCAAA
>JBNLCC010000054.1:0-42336 GCA_050303615.1 Methylococcaceae bacterium
GTTTTATTCAATGACATAGGCGCCGTATCCCACTACCCGTTGTTTGTCACCCGCGGTATCGCCGGAATTGCGCAAATCGATTGTTTTCACCGATAGCGATTTCTTTCTCGCCAAATTGAGTAATCCGCATACCGGAATGCGTCCGCAAGCGGAATCGTAATCCAGATCCTCAAATTGCAGTTTTTCTATTTTTTCGGATGTAGCCCGATCTAATTTTTGCGCAGTCGCATAATCATGGTAATGGCTCAAATCGGAACTGATGACAATAACGGTTTCAATTCCACCCCACAGCTGCTCCAAAACCAGGCTGACTTGTTCGGCCGGCGTTTCGCCGGCAACGATCGGCACCAGGGAAAACTGATCCAGGGCTTCCTGCAGAAAAGGCAAATGTACTTCCAGGCTGTGTTCAAAATCATGCGCTTGATCATAGTAATGGACAAAAGGTAACTCGGCAATTTTTCTTACCGCTTCCTTATCAACCGGAATTTCTCCCAATGGCGTCATAAAACTATCAGCGCTGCTGATTGCCAGGCCTGAGAAACCGACCCGATGTGACGGGCCGAGCAGAACGACCCGGTTAATCGAATCACGGGCTTGTTGTAGCCGGACATAAGCGCTGGCTGCTATCGGACCGGAATAGATATAACCGGCGTGTGGGACTATAATCGCCTTAGGAACTTCGGGTTCGGCGTGCGCATCGTTAAGATATTGATCGACCATCAGTTTCAACTGTTTGGGATCGGCTGGATAAAAAGCGCCGGCAACGGCCGGGTGACGTATTTTATTCATTTTCTTTACCTCCCACATTAATGGTTACTTATAGCGATTAACCGGGTAAAATACAAGTGCTGCATTGCTGAAAAATCCGCTCTGCAAGGCCAGGGGTGAGTGAATGATCAAGCCGGTTTGCTTGTTAATGCCGCCCGCTTACATTTATTTTTCATTGATGCGTTTGTATTTCAAGCAGGGTAGTGACAAACAAATTCCGCTCGCTATCAATCTTTTGTAGCAAACGAGAGTTGAACAGCCGGTGTTGATGAGCGGTGCGTCGAGTTCCGATAGAATCGGGAGGTTTCAATGTACACAAAAATAACTGAAGATACGGTTAAAACCCGCTACTGGCATAAGCTGCATGACGGACGCATTCAATGTGACGTGTGCCCCCGCTTTTGTAAAATGCATGAAGGACAGCGCGGCTTGTGTTTTGTCAGGCAAAATTTGAACGATCAAATCGTGATGACCAGTTACGGCAGGTCCAGCGGATTTGCGATCGATCCGATCGAAAAAAAACCGTTAAATCATTTTTATCCGGGCACATCGGTATTTTCTTTCGGAACCGCCGGTTGTAATTTAGCCTGTAAATTCTGCCAGAATTGGGATATCAGCAAGGCGCGGGAAATGGATTTGTTAATGAGCCGGGCCGAACCGGAAACCATTGCGCAAACCGCTTTACAGCAGGGCTGTAAAAGTGTCGCTTATACCTATAATGATCCGGTGGTATTCCATGAATATGCCGTTGACACGGCGGTACAATGCCGGCAGGTGGGGATCAAAAACGTCTCGGTTTCGGCCGGTTATGTCTGCGCCGAACCGCGCGAGGAATTTTACCGGGTGATGGATGCCGCAAATATTGACCTAAAAGCGTTTACTGAAGATTTTTATCACAAAATCACCGGGGGTCACCTGGCACCGGTCTTAGAAACCTTAAAGTACATCAGGCATGAAACACCGGTATGGTTGGAGCTGACAACGTTAATTATTCCCGATGAAAATGATTCCGAAGCCGAGCTGGAGGCCATGACCCAATGGGTGGTGGAAAATCTGGGGCCTGATGTGCCGATGCATTTCAGCGCGTTTCATCCCGACTGGAAGATGCTTGATAAGCCGCATACACCAGTTGAATCATTGTTGACCGCAAGACGCATCGCGCTCAAAAACGGCGTGCATCACGCCTATGTCGGCAACGTCCATGACAAAGCGGCCGACAGTACCTATTGCCACGCATGCGGGAATTTATTGATCGGTCGGGATTGGTATCAACTTTCCGAATGGGACCTTGATGAAAATGGCTGTTGCAACAGTTGCGGTCAAAAATGCGCTGGTTTTTTCGATGCCGAGCCCGGGCAATGGGGCAGAAAAAGGGCGTCTGTGGTTATGTAACGTCTAAGTATCGCAATGCAAGTCAAATTTCGATCTGCGGAAAGTTGGGAAGCGGGGAGAAAATCACTAACGAATATAAGCTTCGGCGGCATAACGGCGCATCATGCCATGACTATTGAAAAACGAAGCATTTTTGCTGATGGCGCCTTTCATTACCGCGATCCATCGGTTCCGCTCATCGTAATACATCGGCAGTATCGTTTGTTCAAGCTTGTCATACAGTGGTTTGGCATCATTTCCGTTGGAGGATTCCGAATCATCTCCGACCGCCCAGCCGGTAATGCCTTCGATACACCCTTCTACCCACCAACCATCAAGAACGCTGAGGTTAGGGACGCCATTAAAAGCGGCTTTCATACCGCTGGTCCCGGAAGCTTCCATGGGCCTTAACGGGGTGTTCAACCAAACATCCACGCCGGAAACCATCTTCAGCGCTATTTCCATATCATAATCGGGAAGGTAAGCCATGGGAATATCACCGGCTAATTCCTGTATGTGTCGGTGAAGGGTTTTTATCAAGTATTTTCCATGTTGGTCCCGGGGATGTGCTTTGCCGGCCAGTACGATTTGAAAGGGCCATTGCCGGGCAATATCTTTAAGGCGTTCTAAATCAGAAAACAGCAAATCAGGTCGTTTGTACGCTGTCATACGGCGGGCAAATCCCAGGATAGGTTTTTGCGCATCCAGATTGACATTGCATAGCGCCTTGACGGTTTCTATCAGCTTTGATTTAGCTTGGCAATGGGCTTCCCAAATGGCTTCATCGTCGATGCAGCAATCGGCACGTACCAGCATTTCCGGGATATGGCACCAGCCCGGCAAATGACGGTTATAAAGTTCAATGAAACTTGGCGATGTCCAGTTAAAAGGATGGACGCCATTGGTTATCGCATGCACCCGATAGCCGGGAAACATTTTGCGTGAGATTTCCGCATGCCGTTTGGCCACCCCATTCACATATTCGCTCAAATTCAGGGCCAGCCGGGTCATATTAAGCGCATTTTCACCGGCTAACCGTTTGAGTGTCGCTTTGTCTATTTCCTCGCCGAGGATCCTCCACACCAAATCATAAGCAAATCTATCATGACCGGCTTCTACCGGCGTATGTGTGGTGAAATTACAAATTTCCCTGACTTGCGGAATATCATAGGCTGATTCTCCCGATCTTACGTCTTCTTTGGGGTAGGCGTAGCGGCGTAACAACTCAATGGACAGCAATGCTGAATGGCCTTCATTCATATGAAATTGGCGCACTTTAAAGCCTAGTGCTTGCAGCATACGGATGCCTCCGATGCCCAGCACGATTTCCTGTTTCAACCGATAAGTTTGGTCACCGCCGTAGAGATAATGGGTAATCTGACGATCGTCATCTTGATTTTCATTCACATCGGTATCCAGCAGAATAACCGGTTGCCGGCCGTTCATGTGACCTTTTAGAACGTATAACCAAGCACTGACCCAAACCGGGCGGTTATCAATGTCGACCGCTATCTTGGCTTGCAGCGGAATTGCCGCGGTTTCAGGCTGCCAATAATCAGGGTGTTCAAGCTGGTTGCCTTCGGCATCCAATTCCTGGCGGAAATAACCGGCACGGCTAACTAACGTCACGGCTACCAGGGGTAGCTCCAGGTCCGCGGCAGATCGAATCGTATCGCCGGCCAACACCCCTAAACCGCCGCTATAGGTGGGAATGTCATTTTGCAGCGCTATTTCCATCGAAAAATAGGCGATACGGGTATCGTGAATGAATTCTTCAAGCACTTCAAGCATAAGTCTGCTCCCTGGTTCGAAATTGGATCCGGTATAAAAAATAGTTTGTCATGGGCGAGTGGACAGATTATTGCAGGCAAAATATAACCTGATGATTAAGTTGTCAAACCACTGAACCTGGAACGAAAAGCAATGACCCGCCGCAGCAAATTTCCGATAAATTCCTCAACACATTCTAACATCTTTCAATTGGTCTTAATGAAAGCGTTAAAGTGACAGTCTGCGCAATCTTAGTGCATTGCTAATCACCGAAACCGAACTGAAACTCATCGCTGCCGCAGCAATCATCGGCGATAACAGGATACCGAACAACGGGTATAGCAATCCGGCCGCGACCGGTACGCCTAATGAATTGTAAATAAAGGCAAAAAACAGATTTTGGCGGATGTTGCGCATTGTGGCACGGCTTAATTGCCGGGCTTTGACGATACCCTGTAAATCGCCTTTGACTAATGTAACGCCGGCGCTTTCCATCGCGATATCCGTCCCGGTGCCCATGGCAATGCCGATATTCGCCTGCGCCAAGGCAGGCGCATCGTTGACGCCGTCACCGGCCATTGCCACCACACGCCCCTCTGTCTGCAGCTGCTTGACCACATCGGTTTTTTGATCCGGCAACACCTCGGCATAGAGTTGATCGATATGCAGTTGGTCTGCTACCGATTCAGCGGTTATCCGGTTATCACCGGTGAGCATGACAACCTGAATGCCTTGCCTTTGTAATTCAGCCAGGGCGGCGCCGGTAGTGGTTTTGACCGGATCTGCGACACTGATTAACCCCGCCGCCGTGTTGTCGACGGCAAGCATCATGACTGTCTGTCCCTGTTTGCGTAAATCTTCAACCGCTGTTGCCAATAGCGTGGTATCGATGCCGGATTCCAACATCAGCTGGCCATTGCCCAGAATTACCTGCTGTTTATCAATCAATCCGGATACGCCGCGGCCGGTATGTGATTGGAAATCAGCAACCGCCGCCAAGCTTAATCCCCGCTGCCGAACTCCACTGACAATCGCTTCCGCCAACGGATGTTCGCTGCCCCGCTCCAAACTGGCGGCAAACGTTAAAATATGCTGCTCGGTAAAGCCGTTGACTGCTTGGGCCGACATGAGTTTTGGCTTGCCTTCGGTCAAAGTTCCGGTTTTATCGACCACCAGCGTATCCACTTTTTCCATGATCTCCAAAGCCTCGGCATTTTTAATCAAAACGCCGGCGGCAGCCCCCCGACCGGTACCGACCATGATCGACATCGGCGTGGCAAGGCCCAGTGCACAGGGGCAGGCGATAATCAGCACCGCGACGGCATTGACTACGCCATGCGCCAAGCGCGGTTCGGGGCCCCAGAGCCACCAGATGCAAAAAGACAACGCGGCAATCGCAATGACCGCCGGCACAAAATAACCGGCGACGATGTCCGCTAGCTTTTGGATCGGGGCGCGGCTTCTTTGTGCTTCGCTGACCATTTGCACGATTTGCGATAACAACGTATCGCTGCCGACTTTTTCCGCACGCATCAACAGACTGCCGGTGCCGTTGATGGTTGCGCCAATCAGCGGCATATCGATGTATTTTCCCACCGGAATGGCTTCGCCGGTCACCATCGATTCATCGACCGAGCTGCTACCTTCCAGCACCATGCCGTCAACCGGTATTTTTTCCCCGGGCCGCACCCGCAAAATATCGCCGGGCTTGACCTGTTGCAGCGGGATGTCCTGTTCGCTACCATCCTGCAGATGAAGGCGTGCGGTTTTGGGCGCCAGGCCCAGCAGCATCTTGATTGCGTCGCCGGTGCGGCTGCGCGCTCTTAATTCCAAAACCTGCCCCAACAGAACCAAGGCGGTAATGACTGCCGCTGCTTCAAAATAGACTGCCACGCTCCCGTCTGCATTGCGCATCAGATCCGGAAAAATCTCCGGCGTCAGCACCGCAACCATGCTGTACAGCCAGGCGACGCTGATGCCTAACGCGATCAGCGTGAACATGTTCAGACTGCGATTGACCAGCGAAGACCAACCGCGTTGAAAAAACGGCCAGCCGCACCAAAGTACCACCGGCGTCGCCAGCAAAAATTCGAACCACTGAATTTCACGGGTCGAAAAATAATCCCTTAATAAGCCGGGCGACAAATCGTGTAGCATTGCGACAACAAACACCGGAATGGCCAGAGCCACACTCACCAGAAAGCGGCGGTTCATATCATGCAATTCGGCATTGTCATCATCGATTTTCGGCGTGCGCGGCTCCAGGGCCATACCGCATTTCGGGCAGTTTCCCGGTTGGCTGCTGACGATTTCCGGGTGCATGGGACAAACGTATTCAATTTGCAAAGCCGTGTCGATGACCGCTTCCAGCGCCATGCCGCATTTTGGGCAATTGCCCGGCGAGTCCTGACGTATTTCCGGATGCATGGGGCAGGTGAAAAGCTTAGCCGGTTGTTGGTCACGAACCTGCTGCCGGGTGGTTTGATGATGGCAATGATGGTGTTCCGGCATAATCTACTCCTATGCTTTTCAGGAAGGTGGAGCTGTTTAACTTAGCAAAATACCATTTGTTTGGGAACAGCTGTATCAATTATCGTTTGCGCCGCTCCTGAAATTGCAGTATCAGGCTGTAAATTACCGGAAAGACCAACAGGCTCAGGATCAGTACGGTCAGCATACCGCCCAATACCGGTGCTGCGATACGGTGGGTAACATCGGCGCCGGAGCCGCTAGCCCACATGATGGGAATCAAGCCCACCATTGTGGAAATGGCCGTGATGGCGACCGGCCGTACGCGCAATGCCGTTGCCTGTTCGACGGCATCGTGTATTTCAGGATCGGTCAATGGCGAATGTTTTTCGCTACGCAGTTTGGCTATTTCCACATCAATAAAATTCAGTACCATCACCCCCGTTTCCGCAGCCGTTCCCGCTAAGGCGATAAAACCGACATAAACCGCGACCGAAAGATTGTATCCCAGCCAATAAGCCAACCAGATGCCGCCGATCAGTCCGAAGGGGATTGTCAACATAACGATGATCGGCTCGGTTATGTTGCGGAACGTAAAATACAGCAACAGAAAAATCAGCAGCAGCGTTAACGGTACTACAATATGCAGTCTTTCCTTGGCCCGTTCCATGTATTCGAATTGCCCTGACCAACTGACGGTATAACCCGCCGGAATCGACACCCGGTTTTCCAGCACCTGCTTAGCCTTGGTGACGAAGCCGCCGATGTCGGAAGTGTTGATATCGACGTAAATCCAGGCATTGGGACGGGCATTCTCGCTTTTGATCGAAGGCGGTCCACGCCTCAGGGTCAAATCGGCGACCATGGCAAGCGGAATTTGTGTTCCCGTCGGTGTCGGAATTAATACGCGTTCAAGACTGGCCTGATTATCGCGCAATTCCCGGGGGTAGCGCAAATTGACCGGAAAGCGTTCCAAGCCTTCCACGGTTTCGGTGACGTTCATGCCGCCGATCGCGCTTTGAATCACATCCTGCACGTCGCCCACGGTCAAACCGTAGCGTGCGGCTTCATCGCGCTTGATATCAAAATCCAGGTAATAGCCGCCCATGGATCGGTCACCAAAGGCGGACAAGGTTTCGGGCAAGGTTTTCATCGCCTGTTCAATCTCTCCGGACAGGCGTTGCAGCACATTCAAATCCGGACCGGAAACCTTGATGCCAACCGGCGTTTTAATGCCGGTGGACAGCATATCGATACGGGTTTTGATGGGCATCGTCCAGGTGTTGGCGATGCCGGGAAAACGAATCGCGCGATCCATTTCAGACATCAACTGTTGGGTCGTTTTATCGGGATCGGGCCACTCCGTTTTCGGTTTCAATTGCACCGTCGTTTCGATCATCGACAGCGGGGCGGGGTCGGTGGCAGTATCCGCTCTGCCGACCTTGCCGAACACATGGTGTGCTTCCGGGAAGGTGCGCAATATTTTGTCGGTTTGCTGCAGCAGTTCCTTGGCTTTAGTGATCGAGATGCCGGGAAAAGTGGTGGGCATGTAAAGAATATCGCCTTCGTCCAAAGGCGGCATGAATTCGCTGCCGATTTTCGATAACGGATAGGCTGTCGTCGCCAGCAGCAAAACAGCCGCTATCAGAGTTAAAGCACGATGTCGCATGGCCAGCTTCAGCACTGGTGAATGCATTGCATGCAGCAGACGGTTAATGGGGTTTTTATGTTCCGGTGTGATATTGCCGCGAATGAAATAACCCATCAATACCGGTACCACGGTCACGGTCAGTATCGCCGCGGCTGCCATCGCATAGGATTTGGTGAAGGCCAGAGGACTGAATAGCCGGCCTTCCTGAGCTTGCATGGCAAAGATTGGTATGAAGGAGACAGTAATGATCAGCAGCGAGAAAAACAGTGCCGGTCCGACTTCCCGCGCGGCATTGCCGATCGCTTGCCAGCGTTCCTTCCGAGTTAGCTCGGCTTGTTTTTTTGCGGCCGCATCAGCCAGATGCTTATGGGCATTTTCCACCATCACGATGGCGCCGTCGACCATGTCGCCGATAGCGATCGCCAAGCCGCCTAGCGACATGATATTGGCGTTTAATCCCTGCCATTTCATGACAATAAATGCCATTAAAATACCTAAGGGTAGTGTAACGATGATCACCAGAGACGAACGCAAGTGGAGTAAAAACAGGGCGACCATGACACTGACAATCACCAATTCCTGCAGCAGTGCCGAATGCAACGTGTCCACCGCCTGCTCGATCAGGTTGCCGCGGTCATAGACCGGAATGATCTGCACGCCTTCGGGAAGCCCCTTTTTGAGCTGTTCGAGCTTTTTACGGACCCCGAGTATGGTGGACTCTGCATTCTCGCCGAAACGCATGATCACGATGCCGCCGGCCACTTCCCCTTCGCCGTCCAGTTCCACCGCGCCGCGCCGCAATTCAGGGCCGATTTGGACATGGGCCACATCATGCAGGCGTATCGGCGTACCATTGGCATCGACTCCCAAAGGAATGCCTTGTAAATCCTGCAAGGAGCGGATATAGCCCAGACCTCGCACCATATATTCGGTTTCGGCCATTTCCACGAGTCGTCCGCCAACATCATTATTGGAGCGCTGAATGGCCTGCTTAACCTTGGTGAGCGGTATCCCGTAGGCGAGTAGGGCATTAGGGTCAACCTCCACCTGATATTGCTTGACATAGCCGCCGACCGAGGCGACTTCCGCCACCCCCGGTACCGTTTGTAGTGGATAACGCAGATACCAGTCCTGAATGGAGCGCAGTTCGGCGAGGTCGTGCCTGCCGCTGGTGTCAACCAAGGCATATTCAAAAACCCAGCCGACTCCGGTCGCGTCCGGTCCTAACGACGGCGTTACGCCTTGCGGTAACCGGCTGCTCGCATAGTTCAGGTACTCGAGCACACGCGAGCGGGCCCAATACATATCAGTGCCGTCCTCGAAAATTACATAGACAAAAGACAAGCCGAAAAAGGAATAACCGCGCACCACTTTCGATTTCGGGACAGCCAGCATCGCAGTCGTGAGAGGATAGGTGACCTGGTCCTCCACTACCTGCGGCGCCTGTCCCGGAAAAGGGGTGAAGATAATTACCTGGACGTCGGACAAATCCGGTATGGCATCCATGGGCATTTTTTTAAACGACCAGATCCCAGCCGTAACAACGATGCCGATTGCCAGCAGCACGATGATCCGGTCTTTCAGGGAACTATTGATGACCGATCTAATCATCTCTTTCGTCCCTCTCGTGTTCGCTAGGCAGAGCCGGGTCATCGTTGGTTACTTTCCCGTAAGTACCTGGATCGCGCATTTTAGTGGTAGCCTCGCGTAATTTCGATTCGGAATCAAGCAGAAATTGCGCGGAAATCACCACTTGCTCGCCTTGTTTTAAACCTTGCAAAACTTCGACTTTGCCTTCCGAAGAGAGGCCGAGTTTGACCGGATGCGGTTCGAATTTACCGGGAGCGCGCACGACAAAGACCTGATCCCGCGGTCCGGAGCGAATCACCGCTTCGGAAGGGATCAGCAGAACGTTTTGCTGCCGGTCGGCATAAATGGTCACTTCGGCAAACATATCCGGTTTCAGCTGCAAATCCGGATTGCCGAACGCCAAGCGGACTTTAACGGTACGGGTCTTGGGTTCGGCGTAAGGGTAGATATAGGCCACATGGCCTTCGAAAATATGTCCGGGGATGCCGGCCAACTTCATTGCCACCCGGTCACCTTGTTTGACCCAGGGTAATTCGTACTCGTAGATATCCGCGTAGACCCATACTTTCGATAAATCGGCGATCATATAGATTTCCGTGGCCGGGGTGACGTACTGTCCTTCGCGGGCGCCGATTTTCATGACGATACCGGCTGCCGGCGAATGAATATGCAGGCTTTTCTTGATTGTTCGGGTACGCTCCAAATCCTGCAACTGATGGCGGGGAACGTCCAACAGCTTCAAGCGTTCGCGGGAGCTTTTCACCAATTCCTCGGCGCCGTGTCGAATGTCCTCGATGGGGCTGTTTTCCAGAGCCTTCAGGTTATTTAGCGCGAGAATGTATTCTTCCTGGCTGGCAACCAGTTGCGGCGAGTAAATGCTTAGCAAATCGGTATTTTTTTTGACCCATTGTCCGGTTTTATCCACTTGCATCTGTTCAATCCAACCTTCGGTTTTCGGATGCAAATGCACCATTAGTTCTTCATCGTAGGCGACCCTGCCCACCGCGCGAACTACGTGTGAAATCGAACCTTTGGTCACGGTCGCGGTTCGCACGCCGATATTTTGAACAGTAACCGGATCGATAGCGATGATCGGCGTGCTTTCGGTGCGGGTTGCCGTATCGTCGGCATAAACCGGAACATAATCCATGCCCATCGCATCTTTTGACGGCACCGGGGAAGTGACCGACGGATTCATCGGGTTGCGGTAATACAAAGGCTTTTTGATTTGATCAACAGAGCCGTCAGTCGGCCGGCCAGCCTGGATGTGCCCGGCAAGCCAATAACCGGCCAAGCCGGCTGCCAGCATCAGCAAAACCGTTATTATTATTTGTTTATTCATAAATATCTTCATTGCCGACGGCATTGATTAAATAGGCCATTGACTGGTTAGCTTCGGACAGCGCTTGCCAGTATTGTGTTTCATAATTAAACAAAGTGATCTGGCTGCGTACCAAATTGAGAAAATCGACCTTGTTGACCTGATAACCGGCCAACATTGATGCCACGGTCTGGCGTGCTTGGGGGATAATACCGGTTTTAAACAATACGAATTGTTGTTTGGCCCGTTGATAGTCGCTGAGATGTTGGGAAATTTGTGCGCGCACTTGGTTCCACTGATCTTGCAGTGTATATTTTTGTTGCATCAGTTCGCTGGTCCGCTGATCGACGGCTTTCGCCTGCTTCTGGGAAGCAAAGATCGGTACGTTCATACTGAGTTTTAAACTGACGAAATCCGCTCTCTGTTGGCCGGTAAGCGTATCGTCGCGCAGTCCATAATAGGCACCCAGCTTGAAATCCGGATAATAATCCTTTTTTGCCAGATCCAGCCGCGATTGGGCCGCGTTGATGGCTTGTTGCCGGCCGCTCAATAGCGCCCGCGATTGTTCGGCGCTTCGGTACAACACGCTTTCCTGCTGAACATCGGGCAGTTTCAGCGAGACCGTGTCCGGCAAGGTAATGTGTTCGTCCGCTGACTGGTTGAGTAGTGCGTTCAGGCGCGCTGCCTGATTGCGGCGCAGGCTCTCGTAACGGATAGCTTTATCCAATAACTTGGACAACTCCAGTTGAGCCAGCAACACATCCTGCTGCAAACCTTCTCCCACTTCATATTTAGTCGTAGCAATTTCGACAAATTGTCTTAATAGATTTTGATTACTGGCAATAATTTGAAGTGCGCGGTCCAAATAAAAAATCGACCACCAACTTGTTTTCACATCACGTAGTAGCTGGCGGCGTGCTTCGGTTACATCTTGTGCGGCGGAAAGCGCTTCGAATGCCGCCGCCTGTTCCCGTAGCGCCAGTTTGCCCGGAAAAGGAATCGCCTGGGAAATTCCGAACTGAATTTGGGTCATGTTCTCCTGGGCGGTGTCGAAGGTATCCGTCGGCAGATTCAACGCATTTAAGCTGATTACGGGGTCGGGCAATGTTCCCGCCTGGGAAGGAATGGCCGCCATCGCTTCGGAACGCGCCTTGATCTGCGCCAGATTTGGATTGTCCTGAACAGCCAGGTGCAGTGCGGACTGCAAAGACAGTGTCGGATTTGGTGCAGCGGCAACGATGCCGCTGACCGATATTAATACAACCTCAAGGAATCGGTTTAAGATCCGTAGTAACATTTTCGCCTCGCTTACTATATAAAAGCCGATGATTCGCCGGAAGGCGTATCCAGCCGGGAATAGTTCGTGCCGGGCCTGTAATCCTCCCGGACGTAAGCAATCAATATATATCAGGATGCGCCGATAGGCGGTTTTGTTTCGGGCGAAAACGCAATATCTCCCGTGTCTGTTGGTTCAATCAGGCTAAAACTGAAACTGTGGGCAATTGTTATCGTTATCGTGGTCGGCAAGATACAGCAATAAACACAATGCTGTAGTGAACAACTGCCGTTGTTTAACAGATGTTTACCAGCATGCTGATGCGGGGGCGCCTTATTAGGCGGTGTCGCAGGGAGGTTGTTGGTAGAATCAGGCAATGGTGAGCCGGATTGGTTGCTTTGTTCTGACCAACATTTTTTGAATGCCGCGCAATCGCTCCACGATGACGCGACGGGTAGTAACGTCATCAGGCCTATCAAAAAATAACTAACACTTTGCCTGATCATTGATGAATCGCTAATAGGGACAATACAAGATTAGCTAAAACGCTGGTGCTTGGCAAATAAAACATTTTCAAAATTCATTAGCATATACACCGGCAGATGTTTGCAATATAAGAGCGAATAATCTTTCGCTTCCTGCTGATTTTGCCACTTGCTGTTGACTATCTGCGCATTTCACGACACTCACAAAGTATTGCGTGATTTTTTTAACCCGGAAGCTACAACGCCAGTTGGCTTGAGCTTCCGCCTCTGCTTATGCAACCAATGCAGCTTGGCATTATATGGTAACCGTTAGAATCATTTTGCATCACGGTCCAACTGTGAGCTTGAAAAAAGCGATCGAAACCGATTATGCAATACGGGACGGTCTGCCCGTCTGCCGGATATGTAGAGCCTTGGTGGCGTACTATTTTGAAGGAGATGCGCTTCAATAAAGACGCTACGACCCGCGTTAACTCGATTCAACAGATGTACCGCTGGACCATAACAAGTTAAGCGAGTCGCTTCGTTTTTAAATTTTATTTATTATAAACAATTACCTGCTGAGCAAAAACCATTGCAAAAAATCGAAATCATATCTATTATTAAATCCGTTGTGGTGCAATGATTTGTCATTCTATTGCCACCTTCGATTTACAGTTGTTCAATGTCCGCATACTGTAGACGGATGTACAGTACTGTCGATGGTTATCCGAAGCAGTTAAAATAGCTTGAAATGTTTGATGTCTGTTTAGCCGGGAAAGGGCGGTGCCTGGCAGTTAAGTTTCCCCGTTTTCCTAGTGAACACACCCGGATGTCACAATTTTGTCATTAATCGGACTTATGCTGAATTTTTTTATGAACAATTGTATTTGTATGCGTTAGCTCCCTTCGATAAAAATATCAGGAGATGATATGGTTGCTAGTCTGGAATTTTATGATTTTTATAAAGAAGTAAAGGCTGACCCGGTTAGCCGCCTGCAGTGGATTTCAGAGGCGGCCTATTATAAAGCGGAAGCCAGGGGTTTTGGGCCCGGCAATGAAGTCGACGACTGGTTGGAAGCTGAACGGGAATTTGCGGATATGAAAATTGCCGAATTTCTGGCGATTTGCCGCGAGGAAGGTACCATGACTCTGGGCGATTTGCGGTATTTGGCCAGTGTGCTAGGGGTCGAACAACCGGAAAGTAAGAAATTGAATTTTGAATTAGTGCGGGAAATTCAAAATGTTTGCCGGCACCGTCCCTGTTTCCAAACTGAAAACCGGATGTTATGTGAAGATCAGGACTGTAAATGGCGCCCGGAATGCCGTAAATTGATTGCGGTATGGACGCGGTGAAATTTTCGGCCGACCTATAGCCGGTAGTATGGCTTATTTTTAACCCGTTTTTTTCAGAATAGTGTTTTGCGGCGGTTTACTGTCATCAGGCGTGGGGTAATCCAATGTGTAATGCAATCCTCGGCTTTCTTTTCGTTGCCGGGCACAGCGCACGATCAATTCGGCAACAATGACCAGATTACGCAACTCCAGTAAATCGCTGGTGACTCTAAAATGTCCGTAATATTCGGCAATTTCCGCTTTTAGCAAATCGACGCGGTGCATCGCTCGTTCCAGGCGCTTGTCGGTTCTGACGATGCCGACATAGTCCCACATAAAACGGCGCAACTCATCCCAATTATGGGATACCACCACTTCTTCATCGGAATCGCTGACTTGTGATTCGTCCCATACCGGCAACGGGGGCGGAAAGGGGGCGTCAACCAGGGCTTTTTGGATGTCTTTGGCCGCCCGGTCGGCGAAAACCAAACATTCAAGCAATGAATTGCTGGCCATCCGGTTGGCACCGTGCAATCCGGTGCAGGCAACTTCCCCGATCGCATACAGTCCGGGCACATCGGTACGGGCGTTGCTGTCTGTCAGGATACCACCGCAGGTATAGTGGGCGGCAGGCACTACCGGAATCGGTTCCTTAGTGATGTCGATATTAAATTTCAGGCAATGTTCGTAGATGGTCGGGAAATGTTCGCGCACGAAAGAGGCCGGCTTATGGCTGATATCGAGATAGACAAAGTCAATGCCGCGTTTTTTCATTTCATGATCGATTGCCCGTGCGACGATGTCACGTGGAGCGAGTTCGACGCGCGAATCGAAATGATGCATAAAAGGGGAACCGTCCGGAAGCAGCAGCTTTCCGCCTTCTCCCCGGACTGCTTCGCTGATTAGAAACGATTGGGCATTGGGATGATACAGACAGGTGGGGTGAAACTGCATAAATTCCATGTTGGCGATCCGGCAACCTGCCCGCCAGGCCAAAGCGATGCCGTCGCCGGTAGAAATGTCCGGATTGCTGGAATAAAGGTAAACTTTGCTGGCGCCACCGGTCGCCAGTACCACAATGCGGGCAGCGAATGACTTGATGATTTTTCTTTTGATGTCCAGTACATAAGCCCCAAGAACCTGATTACCGGGCAGGCCGAGTTTGTTGGCCGTTATCAGATCAATTGCATTATGATATTCAAAGACTTCAATATTGGGGTGTTGGCGGGTTTGCTGTATCAGTGATAATGATATCATCTTGCCGGTTGAGTCCGCCGCATGTACAATCCGCCGGTGAGAATGGCCGCCTTCCTGATGCAGGTGCAATTCAGTTTGGCCGCGCCGGCTTTGTCTTTCGGTGAAAGGGACGCCTTGTGCAACAAGCCAGTCGATACATTGCTTCCCTTGCGTTACCGTTAATTTGACAATTTCAGGGTCGCACAGTCCGGCGCCGGCGATAAGCGTATCTTCGATATGCGATTCTATCGAATCCTGGGCGTCCAGGACTGCGGATATTCCTCCCTGGGCATAGTAAGTGCTGGCATCGGTCAATGAAAATTTGGAGAGTACCGCGACACGGGTTTGTTCAGCCAACTTTAATGCTAAACTCAGACCAGCTCCGCCGCTGCCGATGATCAAAACGTCGTAGTTTGAAGATTGATCCATAAAAAAATAATTGAAGAATTTTGCTTAATTGTCTAGTTTAAGGATAATAATGCCTTTTGCAGTAAAAAAAAATAAAAAACGGAACGAGGGAGCTACTGACATTGTTTCTGCAAGCCGAATTAATTTCTGTATTTTTACTGTTTTGCAAAGGTTTCGAAGCCTTGGCTGAATACAATACGGTAAATTATTTTCGGATTATTTTTTTATTCCCTATTTATTCGATATTTGTAGAACTAATGCAATTTAATATTGTCTTTTTAACTGTGATAGGTTTTCTGTGAGCAAACCGGAAAAAACGAGTGATCAAATCGATAAAGAATTCGTAGCGCGAGTTCAGCAGGGTGATAAGTCCGCTTACAATCATTTGGTTCGTAAATATCAGCATAAAATCATTCAGTTGGTTAATCGCTATGTAAAAGATCCTAGTGAAGCCCAGGATGTGACCCAGGAAGCTTTTATTAAAGCCTATCGTGCATTGGGTAATTTTCGCGGAGATAGTGCGTTTTATACTTGGCTATATCGGATCGCAATAAATACAGCCAAGAATTATCTGGTTTCGCGGTCTCGAAGGCATACGGAACAGGAGGTGGACGTGCAGGATGCGGAGCAGTTTGAAAATACGCCGCAATTAAAAGGCCTGGATACCCCGGAACAACAATTGTTAAATGATGAAATTATTGCCGCAATCAAGACGGCTATCGATAAGCTGCCGGAAGATATGCGTACTGCAATTTTACTAAGAGAATTTGAAGGTATGAGTTATGAAGATATCGCCCTAACCATGAATTGCCCGGTAGGGACAGTGCGTTCACGTATTTTCAGAGCGCGTGAAGCAATCGATAGTAAATTACAACCTTTGCTCGATAAACGGTGATTTTCGATGCATGACGACTTACAAATTAAAATTTCACAATTAATTGATAATGAGCTGGATCTAGACAGCTCGCTGTTTCTTCTACAACAGCTGGATCAACAGCCGGAGTTCGATAAAGTATTCAGGAAATACGAAAGTATCAGTCAAGCGATAAAAACAGAAGTATATTTGCCGTTATCCGCCGATTTTGTTGATCAGGTTTGTCAGCAAATTAAAAATGAACCGACCTATTTAATTCCACGAAAAAAACGCATTAAAAGAGCGTTAGCCAATATTACTGCTGTTGCCGCTTCAGTTGCAGCGGTGACGGTAATAGTTATGCAAGGAAACTATTTTAGTTCCGGCGATGTGCAACCGGACGCGTTAGTGGTGGCGGAAAATAAAGTTGCCGAGTTGAATGGGGCCGCTGATTCGAAAGTACCCTATAACGAAACGAATGCGGCAGCAGACGAAACGGCGGCTAATGATAACCAAACATTTGCGATGGTCGCGGGAAGCCGCAGCAAGCAAATTCGCCCGGATTACGGTAGCAGATTACAACCACTGGATCCCCGGTTCAATAATTACCTCCAGGCGCACAGCGGCGATCTATATTCAACAGGGGCACCTTATCAGGCTTATACGCAAGTTGTTGGTTACGGACACGAGTGATGTCTGGTTTTGTTCGTGTTTTTGCCTTATTCGGCTTATTTGTGGGCGGATGTTTTGCCGCGGAAAACAAGCCGGATGCGGAGCAGATGTTGCAAGCTATGATAAATGCACTGGATGGCTTGAATTATCAGGGAACAATTGCGTTTTATAAAAACAACCAATTGGATACGATGAAATTTTATCACGCCGTCAGCGACAAAGGGGTTGAGCAGGAACGTTTGTTGACATTAAATTCACCGATACGTGAAATTGTTTTGGATGCCGACAAAGTTCGTTGTGTTTTTCTGGACTCCCGCAAAACTATTATCGATCATTGGCCGGTAAAACATTCATTTTTACTCGATCTGCCTAAAAATTTAAACGAGCTCAATCAATATTATCTATTCATTAATGCCGGGCAAGGGGAAATTGCTCAGCTTCCCGCCTATATCATTGATATCAAACCAAAAGATAATTTACGCTACGCACGGAAAATATGGATCAACAGGGACAGTTTTTTACCGTTGAAGTTTGAGTTACTGAACCAGAACGGCTTTCCGCTGGAACAGGCTATCTTCACGGATCTGGAGATTAAGGATTCGCTCCCGATAGTTGAATTTAACGATGATCAAAATACGGAGATACGGCACATCCATCGCTTGAAAAAGCTGCCGTTCGAGCAGGCTGGATTTGAAGTGACCAATATGCCGGGTGGGTTTGTACCAGTTTTTTATACACGCAGGCCTATGCATGGCACGGACCAATTAATCGATCATTTGTTGTTAAGTGACGGATTTTCATCGGTCTCGGTATATGTTGAGCAATATAAAAAAGATATGGGTACAGAGCAGCGTTCGCTCGGAGCCATTAATTTATATAGCCGCAGGCTCGATCAATATCAGCTGACGGTAATGGGAGATGTTCCGGCGCGGACCGTTCGTTATATTGCAGACGGCGTGATGTTGCGTAACAGTAGTGACTAAAAATTTAGACGGATTTTAGCTTCTTACGAATTTACCGCAAATCTTTATTAATAAAGTTTTTTGAACAGGATTACGGCGTTTCGTCCCTTATAATTGCGATTGTATTTATGGCGTTCGTATTTCAGTCACCTCAGTAAGTGGCGCCCCAAAATGATTTTCAATTATGTTATTTTTCTATTAATGAATACCTTGAGTATTGATGGAGGTTTTTATGCTCAGCAGAATTAGTTTGGCCATCTTTCCTGCTTTACTTTTATTTAGCCAGGTTATTTTTGCGCAGTTGCCGGATTTTACTGAGTTGGCGGAAAAAAGCGGCGCCGCGGTTGTTAATATCAGTACAACGCAGAAAGCGCCGGAAATGGAGGAAAGGCCGGACTTGCAACTGCCGGAAGGAACACCTCTCGATGAATTGTTTAAGCATTTTTTTCAGGGCCCTGACGGCGGTTTTCTGCCGCGGGAAACCCGTTCATTAGGTTCGGGGTTTATTATTTCCAGCGACGGTTATCTGCTTACCAACCATCATGTGGTAAAAAATGCCGATGAGATTATTGTCAAACTCTTGGATCGCAGGGAGCTCGAAGCTAAATTGATCGGCTCGGATCCGCGTACCGATGTGGCGCTGCTGAAAGTGGATGCCAGCGATCTGCCCGTCGCAAAAATCGGTTCTTCCGAACAACTTAAGGTGGGTGAATGGGTTTTGGCGATTGGTTCGCCTTTCGGATTCGATAACTCGGTGACCGCCGGTATTGTCAGCGCCAAGGGCCGCAGTTTACCGGGTGATAATTATGTCCCGTTTATCCAAACCGATGTGGCGATTAATCCCGGTAATTCCGGCGGGCCGTTGTTCAATATGGAAGGCAGGGTGGTCGGCATGAATTCCCAAATTTACAGCCGTTCCGGCGGTTATATGGGACTTTCATTCGCTATTCCGATGGAAGTGGCAATGAATGTCGTGGAACAACTTAAGAGTAAAGGAAAAGTGGCCCGCGGCTGGTTGGGCGTGCAAATTCAGGATGTAACCCGCCAATTAGCCGAATCGTTCGATATGAAAAGACCTCATGGTGCGTTAATATCGAAAGTAGTACCGGATAGTCCGGCTGAAAAAGCGGGGCTGCAGATTGGGGATATTATTATCGAATTTAACGACCAAGAAATAGAAACTTCCAGTGAATTGCCGCCTATCGTCGGGATGACGCCAATTGACGAATATGCCAAGGTCAAATTAATAAGACACGGCGACATCAAAATCGTCAAAGTTAAAATCGGTTTGCTTCCGGAACAGGACGAACTGCAGTTGGCTTCCGGTAAATCGCCAAGCAAGGCTGTCAATCGTTTGGGATTGGTCGTTTCCAATCTGACGGCGGAACAAAGAGAGCAGTTCCAGGTTATGAAGGGAGGCGTTTTAGTTCAGGAAGTTCAGTCGGGTGCAGCAATGAATGCAGGCGTGCAAAGAGGCGACGTCATTTTGCGTGTAAAAAATCATGTTATCAAGGATGCTGCCGATTTCGATCGGTTAGTCGAGGAGCTGCCGGAGGGCAAATCAATTGCCTTATTGATTCAGCGTCGCGGCAGTCCGTTATTTTTAGCATTAAAAATCGAGTAGCCGACTAAAAAACTCGCCCCTTGATCCGGCACATGGATGTGCCGGCATTTCCGGCGGCAGCATTTGATTGCCGGCTGACAAGATACGTTCTTTATTCCCTTCCTGATTTTGTTTACATTAACAGGCATTATTGTATTGCGGGTTATCTACTAATCGCCTAAAACACGCAGTAATTCACTGCATTATGCAGATTTGTCCCTTACAATACATCTGTCGGAAAAAACGCTAAAACTATAAATTTATTGTATATTTTTTTCGACCACTATAAAGCCTTGTTTTCCGTCCTATGTTATCATTGACCGGTTAATGGGCCGGCGCATTGATAAGCCGGGTCTAATTTTTTTGTAATGAATTGATTATAAAGTGGATTTAAAACATATACGTAATTTCTCCATCATTGCCCATATTGATCACGGAAAATCGACCTTGGCTGACCGTTTTATCCAAGTTTGCGGTGGATTAAGCGACCGGGAAATGTCCGCTCAGGTACTGGATTCAATGGATATTGAACGGGAGCGGGGCATTACCATTAAAGCGCAAAGTGTCACGCTGCATTACACCGCAAAAGATGGCGAAACTTACCAGTTAAATTTTATCGATACGCCCGGTCATGTGGATTTTTCATATGAGGTTTCCAGGTCGCTGTCGGCTTGTGAAGGTGCTTTGCTGGTGGTTGACGCCGCGCAAGGCGTAGAAGCGCAGAGTGTGGCCAATTGCTATACGGCAATAGAGCAAGGTTTGGAAGTGCTGCCGGTACTCAATAAAATTGACCTTCCTTCTGCTGAGCCCGAACGGGTCATCGACGAAATTGAAAGCGTGATCGGTATTCCGGCCGATGATGCCATTCAAATCAGTGCCAAAACCGGTATGGGCATACACGAGCTGTTAAATCAATTGATAGACAGAATTCCCCCGCCGCAAGGTGAACTTGACGGCCCGTTACAGGCTTTGATTATCGATTCCTGGTTCGATAATTATTTAGGTGTGGTTTCTTTAGTGAGAATTGTTAACGGCTGTTTGCGCCGGAAGCAAAAAATAACCGTGATGTCTACCGGAAGATCGTTTCTTGTCGAAAAAGTCGGGGTGTTTACTCCCAAACCGGAAGAGAAACAGTTATTGAATACCGGTGAAGTGGGGTTTATCGTCGCGGCTATTAAGGATATTTTCGGGGCGCCGGTTGGGGATACCATTACGTTAACGGATAATCCCGCCAAAGAAGTATTGCCCGGTTTTCAAACCGTTCAGCCGCGGGTTTTTGCCGGTTTATATCCGGTTAACTCCGATGATTACGAGGATTTGCGGGAATCGTTGAATAAATTGCGCCTAAATGATGCGGCATTGCAATTTGAACCTGAGACGTCGCAGGCACTGGGTTTCGGTTTTCGTTGCGGTTTCCTTGGCATGCTGCATATGGAGATTATTCAGGAAAGATTGGAGCGGGAATACAACGTCGAGCTGATTACCACAGCGCCGACGGTTATATACCAAGTGATAACCAATGCCGACGAAACCTTGATGATAGATAATCCGGCAAAGTTGCCCGATCCCGGTACCATTAAGGAAATAAGGGAGCCGATTATTCAGGCCAATATTCTGGTGCCGCAGGATTATCTGGGTGGCGTGATCAATTTATGCATCGAAAAACGAGGGGTACAGAAGGACATGCAGTACATGGGCAGTCAGGTTTCGCTGAATTATGAGTTACCATTGAGTGAAGTCGTGTTGGATTTTTTTGATCGTTTGAAATCCGTCAGCCGCGGGTTTGCCTCGTTTGATTATGAGTTCAAGCGCTTTCAGCCGGCCGCATTGGTTAAACTTGATGTATTGATTAACGGTGATCGGGTCGATGCGCTTTCCATCATAGTGCATCGGGAAATGAGCCAGACCAGGGGACGCGATTTGGTAGAAAAAATGAAGGATTTGATCCCAAGACAAATGTTTGAAGTTGCCATTCAAGCGGCAATCGGATCAAAAATAATTGCCCGTTCGACAGTCAAGGCAATGCGGAAAAACGTTACTGCCAAGTGCTACGGCGGCGACATTACACGTAAAAAGAAACTGTTGGAAAAACAAAAAGCGGGTAAAAAACGGATGAAGCAAGTGGGCAAGATCGAAATACCGCAGGATGCTTTTTTGGCGGTTTTGCAGGTTGGCAAAGAATAACAGTGCCGGTTAGCAGGCATAAAGATTTATTTTCAATGCGCATTTTAAATCGGCAACTCGAATCTTTTCCGCTTTAAAATGAGCCGGTCAAGATAGAAAAACCGAATTCGATGAGCAAGCATTTAAAAAATCCGGTAGATATTTTCGACACGGCAGGTAACCGTCATGTCTATTTGATCTGCCGGAGCAAACACTTTACATTAAGGTTATTATAGATATGGATTTTGATTTTTCCTTTTTCCTGGTCGTCGCAACGTTGGTTACAGGAATCATTTGGGGGGGCTATCGGCTGATTTTGAAATATTCTCCTCCCTCGCCCGAAGAGAAGAAAGAGCCGATACTTGTCGAATATGCGCGTTCGTTTTTTCCAATCGTGCTGGTGGTGTTGTTGTTAAGGTCTTTCTTGGTTGAGCCGTTCCGGATTCCTTCCGGTTCGATGATGCCGACGCTCCTGATTGGCGATTTTATCCTGGTCAACAAGTTTTCCTACGGCATCCGGCTGCCGGTATTGAACAACAAAATCATTGAGATTGGAGAGCCGAAACGGGGTGATATTGTCGTTTTTCGCTATCCGAAAAATCCGACGGTGGACTATATTAAACGTGTGGTCGGTATTCCCGGCGATAGAGTAGCCTATTACAACAAACAGCTTTATATCAACGGGAAGCGTGTCAAGCAGATTTCCCTAGGGAGTTATCAAGGAGTCGGGCAGGGGCAGAGCATGACCGGAGCCAATTATCTGCTTGAGGATTTATCGGGTGTCGAACATGGTATTTTGACTCAACCGGGGATGCCGTCCGTCGAAGGCGTATACGTCATTCCCGAGGGACAATATTTCGTAATGGGCGATAATCGCGATAATAGTAACGACAGCCGCTATTGGGGAACCGTTCCGGAACAAAATCTGGTTGGTAAAGCCTTTTTTATCTGGATGAATTGGGATTGGCAGAATAAAGGTGTCGGTTTTAATCGCATTGGCACGGTGTTGGATTAAGTTATACCTATAGAATTGGTTTTTTGTTAGGTCGACAAACTGGGGCGTATTATGCGTTTTTATCGTAAACGGCAGCAAGGGCTAACCCTGATAACTGTTACCATTATATTGTTATTGATTGCTTTTTTTACCACGCTGATATTGAAAATAGGGCCTATCTATTTGAATCACAGCCGGGTATTAAACTCTTTAAACGCGATAAAAACTCAACCCGGCATCGAAAAGAAAAATAAAAGTGCGGTAGCTCTCGCGTTGGCTAGAAGTTTCAATATCAACTATGTGGAGCATGTCCGGCAAGAGGATATCACCATTACCAAGGCCGGTTATTTTTATGTAAAGGTACGTATACAATATGAGGTGATCGAGCCGCTGTTCGGTAATTTAAGCGTGCTGGTGGAGTTTGACGATACAATTGAGGTTGGAGAGAAGTGACCAGAAAGCCGGAAGAATTATGTAGAAAACTTGGCTTAACATTTAATGATCGAAAATATATGAAAATGGCTTTGACCCACCGTAGTGCCGGAGCCAAAAATAATGAGCGCTTGGAATTTTTGGGTGATTCCGTATTAGGTTTTGTAATAGCACAAAAATTGTACGACAAGTTTCCTGACGCAAGCGAAGGGGTGTTAAGCCGATTGCGGGCTAACCTGGTTAATCAGTCTTCATTGGCTGACATAGCAAGGAAAAACGATTTGGGTAATTATCTGCTGCTGGGTTCCGGCGAATTAAAAAGCGGCGGCTTCCGGCGGGATTCCATTTTATCCGATGCCCTGGAAGCGATCGTCGGAGCGATTGTTAAAGATCAGGGGGTCGCTGCGGCACAGCAATGGATATTGAAGATTTTTGAACATAAAATTGAGCAACTTTCGTTAAATAACTGGCAAAAAGATCCTAAAACCAGACTCCAGGAAATTCTGCAAGCCAAAAAAATGGCTTTGCCCGAATATACGCTGCTATCGATGACCGGATTGGCTCACGCTCAGACCTTTACGGTTCAGTGTGTCGTTCCGTTGCTTTCCGAACCCTGTGAGGGGGTCGGCGTTTCACGAAAAAAAGCGGAGCAGGAAGCGGCTGAGAAAATATTGGCGAAGTTGGAGGAACAAAGTTAATGCATTGCGGTTATGTTGCATTAATCGGCCGGCCGAATGTCGGGAAGTCAACGCTGATGAATTATTTGCTGGGACAGAAGATCAGCATTACGTCAAGGAAGCCGCAAACGACACGACATCGTATTCTCGGGATAAACACATCGGACAGTGCACAAATAATCTATGTCGATACGCCCGGCATGCATTATGGCGAAAAGCGGGCGTTAAACCGCTATTTAAACCGTACTGCGGATACCACATTACTCGGTGTGGATTTGGTGGTGTGGTTGATTGACGGATTGGGATGGCGGGACTATGATGAAATCATTTTTCAAAAGCTCAAGCAAGCCGGCCTGCCGGTCATTTTAGCAGTCAATAAGTCCGATAAAATAGAAAATAAGCAGGATATTTTTGCTTTTTTCGCTGATGCACAGCAAAGATTTCCCTTCAAGCAGCTCATTCCGATATCCGCATTAAAAGGTATTAACCTGGATCGTTTGGAACAGTTGATTACCGATCAGCTGCCGGAGCAAGAACTCATTTTTCCGGAGGATCAGATAACTGACCGCTCGGAGCGTTTTTTGGCTGCGGAAATTATTAGAGAAAAGTTAACACGCCGCTTAGGAGACGAGCTGCCTTATGCATTAACAGTGGAAATAGAACGCTATGAGGAATTAGCGAATATAAACCGAATCTATGCGGTGATTTGGGTGGAAAGAGATTCACAAAAAAATATCGTGATCGGCAAACAGGGTTCGATGTTAAAAAAAATCGGCTCCGATGCCAGAAAGGAGATCGAAACACTGCTGGATCGAAAGGTTTATTTGCAGTTATGGGTCAAGGTAAAGAAAGGGTGGTCGGATAGTGAAAGGGCATTGCAGAGTTTAGGGTTTAATGAATGATCCTGTAATTCAACTACAACCCGCCTATGTTTTGCATCATAGGGATTACAGAGAAACAAGCCTGCTTCTTGAAATGCTGACCAGGGATTTCGGGAAGATAACGGTACTGGCAAAAGGAGTTAGAAAGTCAAGATCGAAAACGGCGGGAATATTAAGGCCTTTTGCCGCTTTGCAGGTTTCTTGCCTGGGTAAATCCGAATTAAAAATGTTAACGCAGGTTGAATTAATATCACCTTTATTGAATTTGACCGGTATACCGTTGTTTTGCGGTTTTTATTTAAATGATTTGATACAGCACTTTCTGCAGACTTACGACCCGTATCCGAAGGTGTATTTTGATTACCGTGAATGTCTTTCGCAGTTGACACACAATGAATCGCCGGAGAAAGTGCTAAGATTATTTGAAATCAATCTACTGGAGAACATCGGCTATGCGTTGCCGCTGGACCGCGAATACATCAATGGTTATCCGCTTGAAGCTGGCAGGCGGTATGATTTTCATGCCGAGAATGGGGCTTGCGAAAATCCGCAAGGCGCATTTTCCGGTGAATTGCTGATAGCACTACGCAACCGAAACCTGCATAATCGGGAATTATTGATCGAAGCCAAAAAATTATTGCGTACTGTCATCGATTATCATTTGCCGGGCAAAAAGCTTTACAGCCGTATCCTTATCGCACAACATCAGAAATATTTTAAATCGGGAAGTAATGGATAAACAATTTATATTATTAGGCGTTAATATCGATCATGTAGCTACGTTGCGGCAGGCGCGGAGGACCGGCTATCCTGAGCCGGTGCAGGCGGCTTTAATTGCGGAGCAGGCCGGCGCGGACGGTATTACTGCACATTTGCGTGAAGACAGGCGCCATATACAGGATCGTGATATTTATCTGTTGAAAGAATTGATCCATACCCGTTTGAACATGGAAATGGCCGTTACCGATGAAATGGTGGATATTGCTGTCGACGTGAGTCCCCATGCCTGTTGTCTGGTTCCGGAAAAAAGGGAGGAATTAACCACCGAAGGAGGTCTGGATGTCTCGGGCAATATAGATCGAATGCGTAGGATATGTGACCGGCTCGGGCAGGCAGGTATTGAAGTTTCCTTGTTTATTGATCCGGAAGAAAAACAAATTGATGCGGCAGTGGAAGCGGGCGCGCCAGTTGTCGAATTGCATACGGGTGCGTATGCCGACGCCTCAAACAGCGGAAAACGTGACGAAGAGTTGCAGCGGATACGGCATGCTGCTGCCTACGCGGCCCGATTGGGTCTGCAGGTAAACGCCGGACATGGGTTGCATATGCATAACGTGGAGGAGATTTGTAAAATACCGCAGATCGTCGAATTAAATATAGGCCATGCCATTATTGCGCGAGCTTTGTTTAGCGGTCTTGCCCAAGCGGTTAAAGAGATGAAGCAGGTTATGCGTCACGTTCGATTATCTCATTAAAGCATTATGAAGTTTGATTTTTATCAAATAACCTCTGCAGGCGATAGAAAAAGTAACCAGGATTATATGGCGCATATAATCAATGACAATAATGCGCTTTTTGTTGTCGCTGACGGCTTGGGCGGCTATCAGGCGGGGAAAAGGGCATCCGGTTACTTTTGCCAGGGGTTGATCGGACTGGCGCCAAAATATATGCAAACACTGGAAGACGTTAAGAATCCGTTAGCTGTGGTTAAATCCTGGATAGACGCCGCTATCGATGAAATGGCCGGATTGTTTGGTGATGACAGTGCTGCGGGCGATGCGCATACAACCTGCGCGATTCTTTACATTAATGATAGTAAGATTATCACCGCTCATTGCGGAGATTCCAGAATTTACCGAATGACGGCAGATGCCATTTTGTGGCGCACCAAAGATCATTCGATGACCCAAAGGTTACTAGACCGTGGGCAAATCGGGGAGCTTGAAATGGGTTTTCATCCCGGACAGAGTAAACTCACCCGCAGTATCAGCATCAATAAAGCCCATTCCTCGGAAATAAAAGTGCATGAAGCTTCGCGGCCGGGCGAAACCTTTGTATTGTGTACCGACGGGTTTTGGAGTTCGATCAAGGAATACGAGCTTTTGAGATTGGCCCAGCCGGAAAGCGGCAGGAAAGATCTGCTCAAACAGGCTAAAACATCCTATCTGCGGGCTGAAGGGAAAAGCGATAATCTCACTGCGCAATGGATCAGAAGAATAGCTTAGCCAATTTCTCAAGCACGGCACAGCACAGTTCCTAAACGGGGCTGGATTTGCCGATCCGATTTAGGGAAGAATCGGCAATAACCGGGGATGACACGTCGTGGCCAGGCTATTCCCCGCGTACATTTGCTTCCCTGTAGAAACGGCGACGTTTAATGCGTAGCCATTCCGTGCTTGTGAATACGATACAGCAGTGTATCCCTTGAAATACCGAGCAAACGGGCAGATTTGCTGCGGTTGCCGTTGGTGCGCGACAATGCCTGATGAATCAGGTCAGCTTCTAAATTATCGAGGTTGATGCCGGTTTCAGGCAGCAAAAAGTTTGCGGGGCCGTTTATTGCAGAACTGCTGTGGGCGCTGAATTCTGGGGGAAGGTTTTCCGGTTCGATCGTCCTGCCGGCCAGCAGAATGCTCAGCCGTTCGCATAAGTTTCTTAATTCCCTGATATTGCCGGGCCAAGTGTAGCTGCGTAATTTTTTCAATGCCAGTTTGCTGAATATCGGCGCATCAATCCCGTGTTCATGGGAAAAATGCGACATGAAGTATCTGACCAGCAATTCAATATCCTCGTTGCGCTCTTTGAGAGAAGGCAATTCCAAAGGCACGACATTTAAACGGAAATACAGGTCCTGCCGGAAGCTTCCTTCCGTAATCTGCGTATTTAAATCAACGTTGGTTGCCGCAATAACACGCACATTCAATTTATCCGGAACCGTGTCGCCAACCGAGAGGCATTCGCCGGTTTCCAGAAAGCGCAGTAATTTTGCCTGGACGGCTAAAGGCAGGGAGTTGATTTCATCAAGAAACAGCGTGCCGCCGTGGGCAGCCTGAAAAATCCCGAGTTTATTGGCTGTTGCACCGGTGAATGCACCTTTTTTATGTCCGAATAGTTCAGACTCGACAATACTTTCGGGTAAAGCAGCACAATTTAATGTGATAAACGGTTTGTCAGCACGCCTACTGTCTTTCTGTATAGCGGTAGCAAGAATTTCCTTACCGGTTCCGGTTTCGCCCTTAATTAAAACCGTGACATCGGTTGCCGCAACCATTTTTGCACTACGGAGGACTGACTCAAATACAGGAGAGTGACCAATTATCGGCTTAAAATTATCCACTTTTCTACCTATTTTTTTATGCAGTGAATTATACGTGATCAAGACGCATCGGGTTAAGCCAGGGAAATGCCGCAAAAATAGCCAGGGCTATTAATAATAAACCGACAACCTGTTTAAAACGATGCATTCTGGATAACCTTGTCAATATGCCGGTCATTATACCGACTCCCATTACCGCGGGTAAAGTCCCCAAACCAAAAAACAACATGGTTAATGTGCTTTTCAGTATATCGCCGGTTGTCGCAGCGAGCGCCAAAGAGGTATATACCAAGCCGCAAGGAATCCAGCCCCAGACCATACCAAAAAGAAATGCTTGGCTCAACGTTTCAACCGGAATCAGTTTTCGTCCGTAAGGTTCCAGTATTTTCCATACACGTGAACCGCTTTTTTCTATATAAGCAAAGTGCGGAAACCAGCCGGCAATATATAAGCCTGCTCCGGTCATGATGATTGCGGACAAAATTTGTAATATGCGGTGACCGTGGCCTTCCCCCAGCGGCATGGTCAGTAAAAATTCAACGGCACCTGCTAACAAGCCGGCAATAGCATAGCTGGTGATCCTGCCGAGATTATAGTTCAGAATAAAGGGAAAAAGCGTCGTCTTACTGCTGCGGATTTCCTGTTTCAAGCTAAGTGTTAATGTGCCGATGATGGAACCGCACATGCCGATACAATGCATGCTGCTGAACAGTCCCATTAAGAAGGCTACTAAGTATGAAGTATTGAAAGCTTGATCGATGCTCATAAGTGAAAATACATTAGCATAGAAAAAAAATTATACAAAGGGTAAATATGCAATTGCACCAATCAACCAAAATGCGTCATATCACACACTTAAACTGTGTTAAATAACATAGTTTAATTATTTTGATTTGTGGTGTTTTTGTAGCATATTGTTGCTTAATGGCAAAATTTCCGCGGTACGGATATTGCTTTATTCAATATATTTATTTTGTCCGAGGGGGAAAAATTGAAAAATAAAATTTCCGCTGTTGTCGCGGCGGCACTGCTAACCCCATTGCAGGTATTCGCCGAGCAGGAACAATTGCCGACGATTGTTATTGAAGGCGACTATACCAGACCGGGCACGTTCGGAGCTGCGCCCGATTCTTCAGGATTGACCGATACGGCTGCGCTATTGAAGCGGGTGCCGGGTGCCAACGTAAACCGCAACGGACCACTGACCGGTATCGCCCAATATCGCGGTATGTATGGTAATCGAGTGCATATCGACATAGATGGCGCCAATATTAAGGAAGTGGGGCCCAACAGTATGGATCCGCCATTAAGTCATATCGCCTCGCCGTTAACCGAATCTTTACAAGTGCATAGAGGCATCGCTCCGGTCAGCGGCGGCATGGAAACAATCGGCGGATCGATGCAGGCAACGACCAAAAAAGGCGAGTTTGCTTCTGAGGGCGAATATACCACTAACGGTTCCGCCGCGATCGGGTATAGCTCCGTCCAAGATGGTCATTTCGGCTCATTGTTCCTCAGCGGCGCCAATGAAAACCACAAGCTGTATATCAGCGGGACGTCTGAAAAAGGGCGCGACTATAAATTCAAAGGCGACAGTAAAGTGTTCCCTACCCGTTATGACCGGGACTCTTTCACGGGAGGGTACGGTTACCAGCGCGACGGGCATGAATTCGGCCTAAATTACAGCGGTATCGATACAGGGCATACCGGTACACCGGCATTGCCGATGGATATCCAATATGTTCGCGGTGGCCTGACCAATGCCAACTATAGCTGGCAATTGGATAATCAACACAAAATTACCTCCAAATTTTTCTATCAGAATATGCGCCATGGCATGACCAATTACCATATGCGGGAGGCGCCCACCATTGTGATGGGGCCGATGGCCGGTACGCAAATGTTCCGCAAAAACACCACGACGGTGGAAGCTGGCGGTTTAAACCTGGACTATTCGATGCCCTTATGGTCGGGAGACTTCACCATCGGATTCGATGGCGATCAGGCATACGATGACGCCCTGATTACCGACCCGATTACCAATGCCGCTTTTTTTATTAATAATTTCAATAATATTGAACGAGACCGCTATTCGTTCTTCGGCGAATGGAGCGGTAAACTGGATGACAGCTGGACGGCGGAATTCGGCGCCCGTTATATGCATGTGAACAGTGATGCCGGCAGCGTTGATTTTAACGGACTGCCGGCAATGGCTGCTGCTGCTGCCGGTCAATTAAGGGATGCTTTTAACAGTTCAAACCGGGATAAAAACGTCGATGATGTGGATCTGGTCGGCATATTCCGTTATGCGATGACTTCCGACATTGATATTGAATTCGGCTTCGGCAGGAAAAACCGCGCTCCGAGTTACCAAGAGCGTTATCTCTGGATACCGTTGGAATCCACCGGTGGTCTCGCGGACGGCCGTAATTATATCGGTAATATCAACCTGGAACATGAAACGGCGTATCAGGCCGAATTAGGCCTCGATTGGCACGGTGAAAAGGTCTATTTTGCGCCGCGCGCCTTTTATCACTATGTCGATAATTATATTCAAGGTCTTCCGACCGCCAATATGACGGCACAAATGCTGTCGGATGCGATGCGTGCTATGGTAGGTGCACCGTCCACCACCGTTTTGGAATTTTCCAACATCAATGCACAGCTCTATGGGGTCGACGTCGAAGCCGGCTATACATTTACCGATTGGTTGCGTTTCGACGCCGGATTGAATTATGTCCGCGGTGAACGCGTTGGCGGAGGCGGCGGGAATTTGTACCGCATCGCACCACTAAACGGACGCGCGCAATTAACCATTGAACATTCGGGTTTTATGGCCGCTTTCGAAGGCGTGTTCTACGACCGGCAGGATCAAGTAGCCACCTATAATGGTGAAAAGGAGACGCCCGGCTATTCGATAATGAACGTCAGATTAAGCTATGAGCCTATTAGCGGCTTGATCATGGGCACCGGTGTGGAAAACGTGTTTGACAGGGAACATTTCGACCATCTCGGCGGTTACAGCCGAGTCAGCAGCGCGACCAGCCCTGATGTTACTCAAGGCGGGCGCATCCCGATGCCGGGTCGCAGCGTTTATGCAACGCTGAGCTATTCCTGGTGATGGCCTGAATTAAACGCCGAAGAACGATTATCGGCGTTATTTAGTTTGATGGGAATTGCCCGGTACAACTATTCGGAAAACGCCGTCAGCGAGACGGTGTTCTCAATCGCATTATCGCAGTCAGGCAACGGCTGAAGACGAGCAAGGTATCAATTACTGAAACTGCGCCTGAATTTGCCGTTGGATTTTTTCCGCCATCTGTTTTCTATTGTCCGCATCCCTGATCGGCCGGCCGACGACGATATAATCGGCGCCGTTGCGAAATGCCTGTTCCACACTGACAACCCTTTTCTGATCATCCTCCTCCCGGTTGTCGACCGGCCGGATGCCGGGAGTCACTACCAGTAAACGATGATCCAGGTGCTCGCGCAGCATCGGTGCTTCCAAACCTGAAGACACGATACCGTCGCAGCCGATCTGCAAAGCTCTTTTGGCGCGGGACAGCACCAGTTCCCTGACATCGCATTGAAAGCCCAAATCGTCAAGATCCCCTCTATCCAGACTGGTCAACGCAGTAACGGCGAGCACCTTCAAGCTGCCTTTTTCCTGCGCCGCGGCTCGCATAATGGCGTCGTTGCCGTGAATGGTGGCCAAATCGACGCCCTTGCTGCTTAGTGCACGTATCGCGCGGCCGACGGTGGCGGGGACATCAAAAAATTTTAAATCGACGAAAACCTTTTTGTTGCGCTGTTTTAGCCACTCGATGAAACCAAAATAATCCCCACACATAAATAGTTCCATGCCGACTTTATAAAAAATGACTGAATCTCCCAGTTCTTCTACAATCGCTTTCGCTTCTGCAATTGCGGGGACGTCTAAAGCCATAATCAGGCGTTCACGGACAGGGATCGGTTTGGTCGATAGGAATGATGTCGTCATAGTCAATTCTAGGCAGTTAAAAAATAAATAAGCATATTACCGGAACTCGAACAGCCGGTGAATGGTAAAATGCCGTTTTTTGGGCGAATTCACCTTATTTATGATTTCAACGTTAATTCAAATGGCGGGGTTGATCAGCTGCGGCATCGTTTGGCGGCAAATACGTCCGGGCGGGTTGGATGCCGGGGAAACTCGCCGGGTGTTGACGACCGTTGTGTATTATCTGCTTTTACCTGCGATGGTAGTGTTGGTATTAGTAGAGGCCGATATCGGCATCAGTTCCTTGCAATTCACACTGTTGGGCGTTTCCTGCGTGCTGTTCGGGATGGCAGTTACTTGGTTGGTCGGCAAGCTGTTCAACATCCGAAATGTCCGTCTCGGAGCATTGATACTGGCGGCCTCATTTCCGAATGTCACGTATTTGGGACTGCCGGTTTTGGAGCAAACTTTCGGCAGTTGGGCGCGTTCCATCGCGATACAGTTGGATTTGTTTGCGGCCGGACCGCTGCTGTTTACATTGGGAATCATTATCGCCGCGCATTATGGAACTGATTCCGCCAACAAAAAAAGATCCGTATTGTCGAGTCTAAACGCACCGCCGTTTTGGGCGGCGGCAATAGCGGTGCTATTGAACGTCAATCAGGTAGTAATACCGGAATCGTTGCTTGGTATTTTAAGTAGACTGTCCGATGCCGTCGTGCCCCTAATGCTGTTTTCCCTTGGATTGGCTTTAAACTGGCAGGTGGTCAAATGGCATAATGTTCCTTTTGTGATTCCGGTGATAATCATAAAACTATTCCTGATGCCGTTGTTTGCAGTGGGCTTGATCAGTTTTCTCAATATCGCAACAGCCCATCAAACCCCCGCAATAATGGAGATGGCTATGCCCAGCATGGTGCTGGGGTTGGTGTTTTGCGATCGGTATCGGCTCGACACATCATTGTATGCCATGGCCGTGACGGTAACGACGGTACTGAGCTTGTTTACGCTGCCGTTCTGGTATCGGGTCTCGGTCTAACAGACAGAAAGGCGATTAACGGCTGATGAGAATTTATCAATAATATATGTAGCTTATGACAACCGTTGAAATATTTTCCCAGGGCGAAGAAGTTGTCACCGGCTTGACCGTCGATTCCAACGCTGCCTGGTTGTCGCAGCAGTTGGTGCAAATGGGGTTTACCGTTACCCGGCATACCGCCGTAGGTGATAATCTGCACGACCTGACGGCGCTGTTGCGGGAAATCGCCGGACGTGCTGATTGTTGTATCTGCACGGGCGGCCTGGGGCCGACAGTTGATGATCTGACCGCTGAAGCGGTGGCTGAAGCATTTGATTTGCCGCTGCAGTTCGACCGGCAGGCTTATCAGCAAATAGCCGCTTTTTTTCAGCAGCGCAACCGTCCCATGCCGGAATCCAATCGTAAACAGGCAATGCTTCCGCAGGGCGCAGTGCGGCTTGATAACCACTGGGGCACCGCCCCCGGGTTTGCGTTACAGTATCAACGCTGCTGGTTCGCCTTCGTTCCCGGGGTGCCCTATGAAATGCGCTGTCTGTTCAACCATAAAATCCGGCCGATTTTGCAACAAAACCATCAATTAAAACCAACCAAACTGGTTACGATAAGAAGCTTCGGTATCGGTGAATCGGATATACAGCAGCGGATACAGTCTATCGTGTTGCCTGAGCGGGTACAATTAAGCTTTTGTGCCGGTAGTGATGATGTGCAGACCAAGCTGATATTTGCTGCCGAATATCGGGATCGGCAAATCCAAACGTTGACTGAAACCGTGGCAAACCGGATTGGCGATTATGTGTTCGCGATTGACGGAATAAACCGGTCAAACGGCGATCTGGCTCAGGTTGTCGCCGCAATGTTGCAAAACAACCGCCAATCGCTGGCCGTTATCGAAACCATCAGCCACGGCATGTTGTCAGCAAAATTCTTACCCTACCGATGTCTTGTGGAGGCCCTGTTCGTACAATCCTTACAGACTCTTTATGCCCGTTTGGGACTTGACTATGCAGCGGAACCGCAACTTGATCGTGCAGTTGCCGTGGCCAAGGCGATGCAACAACAAAGCCGGGCCGGCTATGTGCTGGTGCAGCTTGTTGACGATGATCCGGATGCAATTGCAAATGAAAACGGCAGCGTGACGTTACATAATGTGTTGGCGACTGAACACGAAATGCTGCAAAAAACCGTGCGGGTCAGCGGTCCGTTGACCCGCAAACAAAACCAGGCTGCATTATCGGCACTGGATTTACTAAGACGATATTTACAAAACAAAGCAATATAATTTATGCCGTTAATACGATTGACCGGCGTTTCCATCGCTTTTGGAACGCATGCTTTATTAAATAATGAAAATTTCCAACTGGAAAGCGGCGAGCGGGTCGGTTTGCTGGGGCGTAATGGTACGGGAAAATCGACCTTATTGAAAATTATTGAAGGTAAGGTATCTGCGGATCATGGCGAAGTATGGCGCAAACCGGAATTAAGGCTGGCACGTTTGGAACAGGCGCCCGAATTGGATGACCGGCAAACTATCTATGAGTCGGTTGCCGCAGGGCTGGGCGATGTCGGAAAATGGATTTCACGCTATCACGAACTTTCCGTTGCTATGGACAAAGACCAGAAACGGGCATTGCAGGAACTCGGGCAATTGCAGCATAAACTGGAAGCGCAGCACGGCTGGCAGTTGCAACAACGGGTTGAAAATACCTTAAGCCGTTTAAGTCTGCCCGGAGATCAACTGGTGCGGCAATTATCCGGCGGTTGGAAACGCCGGGTTGCTTTGGCTAAAGCCCTGGTAATGGAACCCGAGGTTTTGCTGCTGGACGAACCGACCAACCATCTGGATCTGGAAAGTATCACTTGGCTGGAAGAACAGTTGCTGAACTATCAAGGCGCCATCTTGTTCATTACCCATGACCGCGCGTTTCTGCAGAATCTGGCGACCCGGATCGTCGATCTGGATCGCGGCAACCTGGTTTCCTGGCCGGGCAGCTATGCTGATTATCTACGCAGAAAGGCGGCGGCTTTAGAAGAGGAGGAGCGGCAAAACGCCGAATTTGATAAAAAACTGGCGCAGGAGGAAACCTGGATCAGACAGGGCATCAAAGCGCGCCGCACACGCAATGAGGGCCGAGTCAGGGCATTAAAGAAGTTACGTGCAGAAAGAGCCCAACGCCGCAGCCAGCAGGGATCGGCGAAACTTAGCTTGCACAGCGGCGAAGCGTCCGGTAAAAAAGTCCTCGTTGCCGACGATATCAGTTTTCAATACCAACACAAACCGCTGGTTAGCCATTTTTCAACCATAATCCAGCGGGGCGACAAAATCGGTCTGATCGGTCCGAACGGGGCGGGTAAAACCACGTTGTTGCAACTGCTGCAGGGTGAATTGCAGCCCGACAGCGGTTCGGTCGAACAAGGTACTCGGCTGGAGATTGCCTATTTCGACCAGCTGCGCGAGCAATTGGACTCTGAAATGACGGTAGCCGACAGCGTTGCCGACGGCAACGAGTTTATAGAGATCGGCGGCGGTAAACGTCATGTCATGTCCTATTTAAGCGATTTTCTGTTTGCTCCCGCAAGAGCGCGTTCACCGATCAAAAGCTTGTCGGGCGGTGAGAAAAACAGGCTGCTGTTGGCCCGGTTATTCACCAAATCCGCCAATTTACTGGTCATGGACGAACCGACCAATGACTTGGACCTGGAGACTTTGGAACTGTTGGAAGAAAAATTGGTTGCTTACGACGGAACCCTACTGCTGGTAAGCCATGACCGGGAATTTCTGGATAACGTCGTTACCAGCGTGCTGGTATTCGAAGGCAATGGAGTGATCAAAGAATATGTCGGCGGTTACAGCGATTGGCAAAGTTATAAACGGCAAATCGAACAACAGACAACTGCCGGGAAGGCGGCCGCACCCGCCGAGAAAAAACAATCCAAGGCCAAATCCCCGAAAAAGAAATTAAGTTACAAAGAGCAACGGGAACTGGAAGCATTGCCCGCGTTAATCGAACAACTGGAACACCAGCAAACGATTTTGAACGAACGCATCAATGAAGCCGATTTCTACCGCCAGGAACAGGGAATTGTACAGGAGACGTTAAATGAATTAACGGAGCTGAATGAAAGGCTGGAGCAAAGCTATCAACGATGGGATGAGCTGGAGGCGCTTGTTGAATAGGAGGTATGATGATTGAATGTAAAGATTAAGACTTATTCCGACCTTTCGGACAATTATTATGAATATTGTTAGTCGGCGTAACAGCCGCCAATTAACAAGTTATATTTGAAAATTGGCGAAAAATTTATATGTATTAGTCTCGACTAGATCTGACACATCGACTTGAAAAAAAGAGAGTTACCCGTTTTGATAGAGGTGTTGAATCTTCAATCAAAACATACAAGAGGTAACTCTCATGGTTCATACTAACAATCCCATCATCAAACATAAAGCAGGCCTATTAAATCTGGCTGAAGAACTGGGCAACGTCTCGAAAGCCTGTAAAGTGATGGGCGTATCCAGAGACACGTTTTATCGCTATCAGGAACTGGTTGCCGAAGGTGGCGTTGATGCCTTGATTAACAAGAGTCGGCGCACGGCTAATCTGAAAAACCGCGTGGATGGAACGACAGAACAAGCCGTCATCGATTATGCGATTGCCGAACCTGCTCATGGTCAGCAACGCAGCAGCAATGAATTGCGTAAAAAAGGTATTTTTGTTTCAGGTTCCGGCGTACGTTCAATCTGGTTGCGGCATAATCTGGAAAACGTCAAAAAACGCCTAAAGGCGCTGGAAGACAAAGTTGCGCAGGAAGGGTTGATTTTGACGGAAGCCCAGGTGGCAGCCCTGGAAAAGAAACAACAGGATGACGAAGCCTGTGGCGAGATCGAAACGGCGCATCCAGGTTATCTGGGCTCTCAGGATACTTTTTACGTGGGTAACCTGAAAGGCGTTGGCCGAATTTACCAGCAAACCTTTGTCGATACTTATAGCAAAGTCGCGTTTGCCAAGCTGTACACCACGAAAACGCCGATCACCGCTGCAGACCTGCTGAACGATAAGGTACTGCCGGCATTCGAGGACTATGGCGTACCGCTATTGCGCATTCTGACCGACCGAGGAACCGAGTATTGTGGGCGTGTAGATCAGCATGATTATCAGCTTTATCTGGCCATCAATGACATTGATCACAGCAAAACCAAAGCACGTTCGCCACAAACCAACGGGATATGCGAACGCTTCCATAAAACCATTCTCACCGAATTTTATCAAATCACATTCCGTAAAAAGCTCTATTCCGCATTGGATGAATTGCAGATAGATCTGGACGAATGGATGGAATACTATAACAATGATCGAACCCATCAAGGAAAAATGTGTTGTGGGCGAACACCCATGGCAACATTGCAGGAGGGGAAATCGATTTGGGCGGAAAAAAATTTAGCTCAAATCTAATCTGACAAACATCTCGAAAAAACGGGTAACTGTCCGATCAAGTCTGAACTAGTACAATTTATATATCGAATCTATCCGGACCTGTTTATCATGAAAAATATTCGTGTTATTCCGTTTAGTACTACGAGTGACCACCTCAATAACTACGAAGATCAGACATTGTTTTTTTAACGAGCATTTTGCTCTTCAAGGCACATAAAACTTGATCGGCATCTAAAAAACCATGTTGGACATGGAATTTTTTCCTATCGACATTAATCTCAAAATAATACCGCAACCATGAATCGATAATCTCTTTTGGAGTATTTAGCTCATCTTCCAAAATTTCTTGTATACTGGCATCACTAAGCGTATCTTCTTCATCAAGAATCGTGTCAATGTCAGGAAACTGGAAGAACCGTATTCCACAAGACTTAAATAGTCGTCTCACTAAATTCGTTACTGTAACGACAGCAAACTCACAGTTCATTTGTTTAGCTTGCACAAGAGTTTCATAGAATAAAGCTAGTATAATTCTTTTGATGTTAGATTTGCTTATTCGATCTACTTGCAAGGTCAGCGTCCCCAATTCAATAGAATTTTCTAAAGTGATCTTCCGTTCTCCTTTGTTTATTTCTCCATTAATTTGGTCGAAGACCTTCGCTAATCCGCTGGTTTTTGAGATTTTACTGAATAAGACAGGGAGAGCTCTTACATGTAATCTTTTAAGTGCAAGTGTAGCAATGCATCTCTTAGTCTTCTTTTCTGTTAGAACGATCCACTTGTCTGCATCCGGTAATGGAGATATTGTTTTGTCAAATGTTTGTTGATATTTGCACACGATATCGACAAAATGATTTCTGTCAATTTTTTGTCCCTCGACCACATTAACTTCTATTAAATTGTTATCACCATTTAGTTCTATAAATCCTCGCTTTTCATAGACAAATCCAAACTGGACTCCAACTCCTTGTTCTTCTACACGATTTATTTCACACCAAACGGGAATATCATTCCACCTTTCTCCCTCCATGATTACGACGCCTTTATCTCCTTTCTTCAACTGGACTATTGAATCGACGATATGGAAGAATGCCCCATTAGCACTGATATCTTTTGAATATCCAGTATAGGTCTTGTCATCTATCAAGAGTTTTATTTTCGTCGTTAATACCAGTCGAGTCTCTTCTCGTCTTTCGTTATCAAGATATTCCATATTTCTCCTCGTAAACAGAGTCTTTATAGGTTCTTGTTATAAGCGCTCAATTAACCCCACTCTTCCGGCGAACTCGAATCCGGGTTAATCTGATCTGCATTAAGGTTGTAAGGTAGCAACGCTTCGATGTCATCGATCGATTGAGCGGTTGGCAGTTCTTTAAAAACGTAGCGGAGATAGGTATAAGGCTCCAGTCCATTGGCTTTGGCGGTTTCCACGAGGCTATAGAGATTAGCGCTGGCCTCGGCACCTGCAACGGTATCGGAAAACAACCAGTTTTCCCTCCTGTGACAAAAGGGCGTATCGTGCGCTCTACCGGGTTGTTGTCGATATTTAAGCGGCCGTCATCGCAGTAACGGACCAACTTGTCCCATTGTCTGTGCAGATAATATAACGCTTTGCCCAGGGTTGTTTTAAGCGGCATCTGAGGCAATGCGCGGTCCAGCCAACTGTGCAGGCCGTCCGGTAGGTGTAAGGGGGCGCCTTGACTGCGTAACGGGTCGTAATCGAAGAGGAAGATGGCTTGTCCGGGCGGCCCGCCTTTTTGTACCCACAGATAGGATTTCGACGTGGCCGTTTTTTGCGGGGCTTTGAGCACCTGCACCGGGGTTTCATCCATTTGTATCACATCATAATCGAGCAATTGTTCGCGCAGCAGGTTGATCAAACACTGGACCATCAGGCCGACCCGTATCATCCACTGCGCCAATTTGGCGCGCGGCAGTTCAATGCCGAGCCGCTCGAAGATCGTTTGTTGGCGATACAACGGCAGCGCATCCTGGTAAATGCTGACGACGATAAACGCCAATAATTCCGGCGAAGCGACGCTTTTCGGAATCGGCTGCGGCGGTAACGGGGCGGTTTGGACACCCTGTTGGCAACACGAACAGGCGTATTTTTTGCGAATGTGCCGGATAACCCCGACCGTCGCCGGTATGATATTGAGCTGTTCAGTGATCTCTTCAACGATGAGTTGCAACGGTTGGCCGTCATGGGTGCAGACTTCGCTCCGGCTTCGTTGAACAGGTCCGGATCGCGCTGGCCGGGAATCATTTTTTCGCTTCGCGGGCCGAAGCGTTGGGTTCGGAGTAACCGCAGTTGTTCGATCAAACTATTGACCTGTTGCTGGAAGCTTTGTTTTTCCGCCTGTAATTCAGCGATCAACAACTGTTTCCGGATGAGTTGTTGTTGGAGTTCCTCAATCTTGTCAGATAGGCTTTCAGCAGAGGATTGCATAAGCTTACTATATTCCGATCAGCCTCTTGGCGTCACTACATAACTTACTGATAATTCATGGGTTTATGCGGTTACAAGCGATTGATATCGTAACCGTCCAACAGCCAGTTTAACTGTTGTCCGGTCAGCGTCACCACCGGCTCGTGACCAACCGCCGGCCAATAAAACCGCTCCATTTCCAAGCGCTTCTGCCATAAACAAAAGCCGTTGCCTTCCAGGTATAAGATTTTGACTTTATCCCGGCGTCGATTACAAAACACGAACAACTGCGGTAAACGGCGACAACGCCAGTCGGGCTTCCACCCAGGTCGCCAGACTGTTAATGCCCTTACAAAAATCAATCGGTGCAACGCACACAAACACCGCCGGTAAGGTATTTGACGGCCGCATCATGCTACCCAACCAGTCCTGATCGCAGTCCGGCGTGACAACCAACTGCAAACCGTTCGGTAGCACCAGTCGACATGTATTAACTGAGTGCGTATCCGGAATGACTCGGGCTCGTTTAAATAATGCCGCCGGTGACGGGGAGTCAAAGTTCCCAATTGGATAAGACGGCCCATCCAATTATAGAATTGCTTGCAATTAAGGCTGTGTGCCGTTGCATACGCCGACATACTTTGGTTGGCGGTTTCACATGCCGTAATATGGGCCAGCTAAAAGCGTTGCATCTCAGTGAGTGGTCACTGCGCTGCGGTAAGGATTCAACAGCTTGCATCGATTTTTCTCCGTCAATTTAACAGCGCTTATCTTTGCATAACGACGAAGGGATAAATAGATGGGGTTTTTGGGCCGCTCACTTAAGACACGCAATCAAAAACGTTCATCTTCAGGGCGTAAGAAACTATTCTTCGTCGCCGTTGGGATCAAACAGCCCTGTTTCAGAATCAATACAGCTTGGATCCTCTTCATCGATTAATCCATTCAAATTATTATCTTCACCGTCAGTACATGTACAGGTATGGAATTGAATGTTTCCGTGAACTTGTCCAAAATTGAAGTAATCTTGAAATGGGCCGGTTTCAACCTCTATGATGCCTTCATCCGGGAGGATGGCATTTACTCCCTCACCGTTATCTGTGACACAGGCAAAAGCTATCCCACTACCAGGCATCTTGGGATTAGTGGACTTATAGGAAATCTTAGCTTCGTACGAATCATCTGGACATTCATCAATATGACAAACATCGGCATCACCACAAAACAAAATTGAATCGATTTGGCCCTTTATTTTCACTCCCAAGGATTTATCATGGAAAGTGATGTGGCCTATAGTGGGAGTTTCCACTTCGCATCGCGCCATATTGAAACCAAAGTTTGCTTTTTCTCGCGGTTCTTCAGAAGCAGACCCCATCCATCCGCCCCCAGTAACCTTTCCTGTAGTAATTATATTTGCATCTGGTTTTTTGCTGCAGCCATTAACTAAAAAGGGTATTAATAGTATGATTGGGATTAATAGTTTGTTATTCATTACAATTTCTCCTTTTTTAAGAAAATAAAAAACGATAAAGAATTCATCTACAATAATCGTGGTCAATGTAGAATGGCACTTACTTAGGGAAAGTACTCAGTTATTTCGGGCTTAACAATGTGAGCACCCGAAGTCCAGGTGATTGAAAATCAGCACTTTACTGCTTCCCGTTCTCGCGGTGATAACAATATTTTCAATCAGTGGGTCTTAAGTAAGCACCATGCGGGCAGTGTAAAAACAAATGATAAACCGCCACATTTTCGTTATGACCTGATTTGATTACATTTTTTGTTTACTTTTTCGAGCTTGTCTTTGCTTTTCCACTTTTAATTTTTCATAAGCTATTGTTTTTTATATTGTTATAGCGCATTTTATAATAGCTGTTTTAGTATTCCTGAACGAGCCATTAGAAAGATGGAATGACGCAGAATATTGGTCTTCAAATTCACCAAGAATTCTCTGTGGGGAGGGCTTAAGTGTATTCGTATCATCGATTTCCAAGCCTTCCTCCAGGAGTTCCCCTAAATGTTGGGCACAGTTCTGTGCATCATCAGTAGATGGTCCGGTAAGTTGCACATAGCTAGAATGGGTTGCATTTGTGACAATAAATTTAGGGAATTCCAAGGCGGCGCAAAGTCCGGGCAATATTAGAACTCCCAACGAAAAAAACACTATTACTGTTTTTTTATTCATCGCTAATACCTCGCATTTTCTAGAAATAATTATATTTCTGTCGTCACTTCCCGACATTCC
>JBNLCC010000055.1:0-19650 GCA_050303615.1 Methylococcaceae bacterium
AAAACTGGCGGAGGCAACGCGGATTTAATTATCTGGCCAAAGTCATTACGGGCGTGAAATTTATCGATGGCGTAGAGGCAACAACATTAGATCAGAGTGCTGCTTAATGAAATCTCTGAACACCAGATTTGACAATAATTCTTGTTGATTCTCCTATTAGCCTAATTATTGATTCCCAGGCAAATCTGCCTGCCAAGTTAATATTATCCGGCTTTCAAGCATTTTTGCCTTGATAATGGAAAAACCATGCATATTTGCCTCAATAACTTGCTAAGTGCCATCAATTCAAGCAAATTTGCCTGCATATTGAATTGCAACTGACCTTAGCCGGTATCGTCATCTTATGTCAAGCTCAAAATCACAGGCTCTATTGGATAAGGTTCGTCGGATCATAGGCCGTAAGCATTACTTTCTGCATACCAAGCGTACTTATTGCGATTGGCCCAAACAATTCGTCACGTTTAACCGAATAACAGAAGGACTGACTTTGTTTAACATCAGCAAAGCCAAATTCGAGGCGTTTTTGAAATAACCGGAATCAAAGGTTCTCATCCAGAGTAGTATTTATCTGCATCGGCCCTCTCATTTCCTTGCACCAAATAAAGCCTACACTCAAGAATAGTATTTGAACTCACGCAACGATCGTTTTATCATGCAGGGCAGCTCTCAATAAAAACTCCGCTTGCTGTCGATGCGCTCATTTACAATAACTTTGTCATGATTCAGTCCCCTCGCGATTTTATCGGTTACGGCAAATCACCCCCGCACCCGCAGTGGCCCAACAAAGCCCGGCTGGCGATTAATTTCGTGATTAATATTGAAGAAGGGGCGGAACGCAACATTGTTGAGGATGATACCACTTCGGAGAACTATTTGACCGAACTGGCTTTAAGGCAGGCGTTGCAGGGAGAACGCGATTTTTTTTCCGAGTCGATTTTCGAATACGGTTCCCGTTGCGGCATTTGGCGGCTGCTCGACCTGTTTGATCGGCGCAATGTGAAAGTCACCGCCTGGGCCTGCGGCATGGCTTTGGAAAAAAATCCGCCGCTGGCGATTCACCTGTCCGTGAGAGGCCATGAACTTGCCGGTCACGGCTACCGCTGGATCGACTACCGGCATCTGCCGCTGGAAGTTGAACGGCGGCATATCGCAAAAACCATTGAAATTATCGAACATTATACCGGGGACAAACCCTGCGGCTGGTATACCGGAAGAAAGAGCCCGCATACCAGGAAACTGCTGATCGAGGCGGGCATTCGCTACGATTCGGAAAGCTATGCGGACGACCTGCCTTACTGGCTGCTTGTCGACAATCACCCGCATTTAATCATTCCTTACGCATTCGACACCAATGACGCCAAATATTTTCTCACCCCAGGCTGGATGTCCGGCGAGGATTTCCTGAATTATTTGCAAAACACGGTCCGCTGTTTATACCGCGAGGGCGAACACGCGCCAAAAATGATGACCGTCGCCTTGCATGCCAGAATCAGCGGCCATCCGGGACGGGCGGAAATCATCGCGCGTTTTCTGGATTTTCTGCAGGATTTTCCTTTGTTGTGGATTGCCACACGAGAGCAGATTGCCCGTCACTGGTATCATTTCCACCCTTATTCCGAAACAGGAGCTTAACTATGAACCGCAGCTACGCCATTCGCCGCATGCAGGCCGATGAAATTCAAATTGCTATCGATTGGGCTGCACGGGAGGGTTGGAATCCCGGCATTCATGATGCGCAAACCTTTTACCAGGCGGACCCCAACGGCTTTTTTATCGGTGAAATCAGCGGACAGGCTGTGTCAGTCGGCAGTGCCGTGGTGTATGACGATCAATTTGCCTTTTGCGGCTTGTATATCGTGCATCCCGACTACCGCGGCCAAGGTTACGGTATCGCCATGACCCGGGCAAGATTGCGCTACGTGGATGAGCGTAATGCCGGCATAGACGGGGTTGTGGAAAACATTCCGATTTATGAGCGAATCGGCTACCGGCTTGCCTACCATAATATTCGTTATCAGGGTTGTGCAACAAATAGCTCAACCGACGACCATGCCATTGTGCCGTTATCACAGGTTCCGTTCGAGACCATCGAAGCCTATGACAGGTTATGCTTTCCCGCCCCGCGAAGCAATTTTTTAAATACCTGGATCAATCAAGCAGATGCCAAAGCGCTAGGTTTTGTGGACAATGGTCAACTACGGGGTTATGCCGTGCGCCGGCAATGTATCGAAGGCCACAAAATCGGTCCGCTGTTTGCCGATAATTTTGCCGTGGCCGAACGTCTGTTTCAGGCCTTGCAACAGGATATCCCGGGAGAAGCGGTGTTTCTCGACATCATGGAAACCAATCCGGCGGCACAGCGGCTGGTCGATAGATACCGCATGCAGGAGGTTTTCACTACCGGGCGGATGTATTTGAAAGGCCGGCCCAAGCTGGATGAACAAAAAATTTTCGGCATCACGACTTTTGAATTAGGTTAACGCGAGTAAAGCGCTTCGTTCCTCAGCATATCCTACAAACTACTTAGACCCTACCGGCAACGGCTGGTAGAGGGGAAGTCTTTACCCCTCCCCAGCGTAATTGTTGCTAGTGATGATGTCCGTGCTTTTTATGTCCCCAGCCATTCCCATGCCGATAAGCAGAATGCCCGTGATAGTGGCTGTGGTGTCTATGATAATCGTGGTGCCCATGTTGATGTGGCCGGTAATAGTAACCGTAATTATAATAAGGCACGGGGACGGGGACAGGAGCCGGAATCGGAGCCGGATAGATCGGGCGGACATAACCGCCCCCATAAGGACCGAAATCCAGATGGACCGAGCCGATATGCAGCCCGAATTCACCGCCCGCATTGGCCGGTCGGGTTGGCGCCAGCATTAAAACTGAAATTAAAATGCCGAACATCGCTACTGTGCTTGTTTTTTGTACTTTCATCGTTCTTCTCCTGATAATTCAAGTTCAGGAAAAGAATAAACGATGTAAACTGAATGAAGACTGAATAAGAAAATATTATTTCACCTTTCCACCCCCTTTAGTCATTGACCATTCTTTGATCTCCCCACTCCCTCGGAAAGTAATAAGCGGTGACATCAAATCCTGCGGATCAATTGCAAACCAACGATCAAAAGCCAATCGTTTAGTTACAGTGCGGCGGAATGAATCACCGCCATTTTTTCAATTTGCATATCCCGATAGGTATAAGGTATGCCGCCGGTACCGTAACCGGAAGCGCGCAAACCGGCAAAAGGCATCCAATCCACACGAAAGGCGGTATGGTCGTTAATCATCACCGCCGATGCCGCCAAATGTTTGTAGGCGTACATCGCGGTATCGATACTCCGGGTCATCACCGATGCCTGAAATGCAAAGGGCAGCGCGTTAGCCCTTTCTATTGCCTGCTCGATGTGCTCGTATTCATAAACACAAACCACCGGGCCGAAAACTTCCTCGCGGCTGACGTTACTGTGTTCTGCCGGATTGAATAAAACCGTCGGCTGATATAAAGAGGGCGACAGGCGCTTGCCGCCGGTAAGTAGTTGCGCACCTTCAGCCACAGCCTGTTCCACCCAATCTTGTACACGATCCGCCTCCTGGTGGCGAATCAAGGGCCCGACATCGGTATCGGCATCGGCCGGGTCGCCCACCTTCAGCAGTTCCGCAGCCCCGGCCAACTGTTCGGCAACCTGTCCGGCCAAGGATTTGTGAACATAGACACGCTGCACCGATACGCATACCTGGCCGGCATGATAGAATCCGCCTTTTACCAACATCGGCAAAATGCGTTGCAACTCCGCATCGTGATGCACGATCACCGGCGCTACGCCGCCATGTTCCAAAGCGCAACGGGTACCGGGTGCCAATTTCGAACGCAGCATCCAGCCAACCTTGGCGCTGCCGATAAAGCTTAAAAAGGCAACCCGCGGATCGGTAGCGAGTTGCTCTGCAACCGAAATCTGTTGCGTAACCACCGGCTGGCACCAAAGCTCAGGCAATCCCGCTTCGTGAAATAGTTCGACCAGCGCAAATGCGGACAGCGGCGTATCGTTGGCCGGTTTGATTATTACCGGACAGCCACTGGCGACGGCAGGACCGACTTGATGGACAATTAAATTCAGCGGGTGATTGAATGCGCTGATTGACACAACCGGCCCGATAGGTTCTTTGTGGGTAAAAGCCAGCCGCTGCATGGAAGACGGATTAATCTGCATGGGAATCTCGCTGCCGTGTTCGGTGCGCACACATTCAATACAATTTTTGATGCCATCTATGGCCCGCAACAATTCCACCTTGGTATCCTGATAAGGTTTTCCGCCCTCAGCGACGGCAATGTGCAGTAATTGGTCGGCACGCTCCTTCATCAGATCGGCAACACGTTGCAATATCGCGATTCGTTCATGAGCCGGAAGCCACTGGCTACGGTCCTGAAAAATCCGCTGAGCATTGGCCAGCGCGCAATCAGCGCCTGCGGCATCGATGCTTTGTACCGAACCGACGGGCTTGCCGTCATAGGGTGAAAACACCTCAGTAACACCGGCCGGTTCGGCATGTGGAACTTTAATTTCATAAAACATAATAATCGCCCTCCGTAGTAAGCGGACTCTTGAAATTCGAAACCAGCCCGTCGGTCAAACCGGACAGACAAGCTTCCCCAACCGCTCTGTCAACTTCATGTTCTCCGAATAATCGACCGGGACGTCTATAACGACCACGGTATTATCAGCAAACGCCCGGTGTAACGTCGGCACCAAATCTTCAGCATGTTCTATACGGTAACCTTTTGCACCAAAGGATTCGGCAAATTTAACAAAGTCCGGATTATTGAAACCGATATAGCCGCTGCGTCCGAAACGCCGCTGTTGATGCCATTTGATCAAACCGTATTCACAATCATTCCAGATCATAATCACCACAGCGATGTTGTAACGCAAAGCCGTTTCAATTTCCTGGGCATTCATTAAAAATCCGGCATCGCCGGTGATGGCCAGGACGTTACGCGCCGGATACGCCAGCTTAGCGGCCATGGCACCCGGCACGCCGATCCCCATTGCGGCAAAGCCGTTGGAGATAATACAGGTATTAGGCTTTTCGCAGCGATACATGCGCGCTATCCACATCTTATGCGCACCGACATCGGAGAGCAGCAGATCCTCTTTGCCCAGGACTTTACGCGTGTCATATAAAATGCGCTGGGGTTTAAGAGGAAAACTATCGTTGTCGGCAAAAGCTTCCATCTCGTTGACAATGGTTTGTCGCAGACTGCCGATATTATATGTTTGCTGTGGCTGTGCCAATTGTGCGATGCGCCGCAAAGCCGGTGCGATATCGCCTACCACCCCCACTTCCAGACTGTAGTGCGCATCAACTTCGGCATAGTTACGGTCAATGTGGATGATTTTTTTATCGCATCGCGGATGCCATAAATGCGGGTGATACTCGACCATGTCGAAACCGACACAGATCACCACATCGGCGCGGTTAAAGCCGCATGCGACATAATCTTGCGCCTGCAAACCCACCGTACCCAATGAAAGCTGATGGGAAAACGGAATCACGCCTTTCGCCATAAATGTATGTGCAACCGGTATGTTCAATTGCTCGGCGAACTGTACCAGTGCATCGGCGGCATGATTACGCACCACACCGTTGCCGGCCATAATAATCGGAAAGCGCGCCGCCGATATGATTTGTGCCGCTTGCTGTACTTTCTCGTCCGGCGGATAGGGGGCGACCGGTACCGAGACTTTTAGCGGCTTGATATCGTTGCCGACTTCGGCGCCGGCAATATTTTCAGGCAAACAGATAAAAGCGCCACCGGGTTTTTCCGTCTGTGCCGTTTTGAACGCCTTGCGCACGATTTCCGGCACATTTTCCGGTTCCAATACGTTGGTGCTGTACTTGGCTATCGGATCAAACAGGTTCACCAAATCCAATACCTGATGGCTTTCTTTATGTAGGCGGGTGGTAGCGCCCTGTCCGGCAATGCCCACTATCGGCGCATTATCCATATTGGCGTCGGCAAACCCGGTCACCAGGTTGGTCGCACCGGGCCCCAGGGTTGCCAGACAAACACCGGCACGGCCTGTTAGCCGGCCGTACACATCGGCCATAAACGCCGCTCCCTGCTCATGGCGAACGGTCAAGAATTTGATGGGACTATCGAGCAAGGCGTCCATCACATGCAGATTCTCTTCACCGGGAATACCGAAAATATACTCGACGCCCTCGTTTTCCAAACATCTTACGAATAATTCCGCAGCGGTCGGCATAATAAAGCTCCTTTGATCAGCATGGAAAGTTGAATAATCCGCGTCTAATGCAATTTTGCGGCAACATCTGAGCGGAAAATATTTTCGCTTCTAAGTTTATGATCGCATGCATAAAAAACTAAAAACATTGTTACCGTATCTACGCAACTCAAAAAAACAGCAGGGCCAGGCTTTTCTATCGTTTACAAGCCCTCCTGGTCAGGCGCTTGCAATATCTGAATCTGATGAGCAAACCCCATAAATTATTAAGCAAACAACACGCCACATCTTCCAGCAGAAGTCACTCTCGTCGCCGTCACATTATCCGGAACTCGCCGTTTAGGGTAGCGTAACCCGAAAAATTGTGCAAAAACTTTTAGTTACGCTTTATATGCATAGCCGACATAGAGATACGCTAAGTATGAGATCCGTTTAGTATTGCCTCGTTATCCAAAAGTGTTTAATCTATTATGCTGGTAATAAGAATCACCATTTTACGTGCAGTGTCTTACTTAACTATAAAAATAATGATAGGCACAACGCACGAATTACGTTTTCGGTAATTGCATACGATTGCATACCAAGTTATATGCTTTGCATAAAAATGAAAAAACCGAGCCTGCCGGTTAAGTTCGATGGGAAGAGTTGTCCGCACGTTCCACTTGCCTTATTGGAAAGCGTCAATCCGAATATTTTTCACAATTATTTATGATCAACGGTGTAGAGATGCACGTGAAGCAAACGACCTAGCAGCCCATGAATAATCAATTCGCAACAAACAACTCGGCCATCCCGGAAATTCTGAAGCATCTCAATACGGTAGCAGTCGCTTTGCTTAATCACGATGGCACATTGCTGGATGCAAACGACGGTTTTCTCAACTTATTGAACAAGCCCGGATTGCATGGAAATATTAAACAATTTTTCATCAATCCCAAATTCGAATATCTGGCCAATAGTTATCCGTCAAACAATTCCGAAACGATTATTTTTAATGGCATAGTGACATTGGGTGATCCCGACAAAAAAACCGATTCACTGCAGGTTGCCGTCTTTCGTTTCCAGAACAAAATATTGCTAATCGGCGAACACGATATTGGCGACTCTATTCGTCTCAACGGAACGGTAATGGAACTCAATAAGGAAATGTCCCAAATGCAGTATCTATTAATAAAAACCAACGATCAACTGCAGCGGGGCGAGACGCTATTCAATTATTTAACGTTAACCGATCCGTTAACAGGCATCGGTAACCGTCATTTCTTCATCGAGCGAGCCGCCGTTGAAATCGCACGAAGTATCCGCTACAACACGCAATTGGCACTCATATCATTCGCCGTGGACCATTTAAACGAAATTAACGACACCTATGGTCTTGATGCCGGTGATAGCGTCATTAAACAAATATCACAAACTATCGTTAAACCGATTCGGAAAATTGATATAGCAGCGCGCATCGGCGGCGTGGAATTCTTGATCCTGCTGCCGGAAACTACTCTCGACCAGGCTACAATCGTCGCGGAAAGAATCAAATCAGCGCTGGAAACGACCGTATTCGATAACATCAATCGGAATATGACGGCAAGTTTCGGGGTTGTCCAACACACGGACGAAAAATGCATCGACGATCTGATCAAAAAAGCCGGAACAGCGGTGTATCGATCAAAAAACGACGGCGGCAATAAAGTAACGGTAGGTTAATCCTGCGTGTGGCGCTGCTAAGTTCACAAGCGTTTAAATAATTCCCTTGCCTGGAAAACCAGCGACAACAGCGCCGGCATAAAAATCAATGTCACCAGCGTCGAAAACAGGATGCCGAACAGCACAATAATGCCGATACCCCGATATAGCTCCGTTCCTTCACCAGGCAGAAATACCAGCGGCGAAAGACCTAGTATGGTGGTGACACTGGACATAATGATCGGGCGCAGCCTGCTGCGGACACTTTCGATAACCGCCTGCACCGGCGGCATGGCATTTTCCCTGCTATTATGCAAAGCCTGTTCGACGATCAGGATCGGATTATTCACTACGGTACCGATCAGAATCAAAAAACCGAGCATGGTCAGCATATCGAAAGGTTGATGAATATTCGGCAAGCCGAATAACTCACCATGCGCACCGACGGCATTGAATAACCATAAACCGGCTATCCCGCCACTGATACCGATAGGTACCGTGGTCATGATAATCAACGGATAACCCCAATGCTTGAATATCGCCACCATCAGTAAATAAGAGATCACGACGGCAACGATGAAATTGCCGGCCAATGCCTCGCGGGTGGACATTAACCGGTCACTGGCACCGCTGATCTGAATCGTGACGCCATCCGGCAATTCGCCGGACTGTTGCATTGCGTCGATAATATCCCGTTTTACCGTTTTCACCGCGACCTCCAATGGAATTTCCCGTGGCGGCACAATGGACAGGGTAACGGTCCGTTCGCCGTTGACCCGGCGAATCGTTTCGGTATTGGCGGTTTCCACTACGTTGGCGACACTGCTGAGCGGAACCACCGCGCCTTTCGGCGAATAAACCGTCAAATGATCGATTTGTTCAGGCGACCGTATTGATTGTTTGGCGCCGAATAGATACATATCGATCTTTTTATCGCCCAGGTAAAATTCATCCACGTAGGCGCCGTCGGAAAAAGCCCAGATCAAGTAGCCCAGCTGTTCCGTATTGAATCCCAATTCGGCGGCCCGTTCCCAATCCGGCCTGACTTCCAATAAGGGTTGGCCCATCGTTAAGTTTGACGGTTGCGGCCTGATCTGAGGATGATCAAACACCTGCTTGGTCTTATTGAATACCTTGAACCCGGCTTCAAACAACGGAGCCAATTCGGTGCCGCTGATATCCAGGTTGATGCTGCGGGTTCCGCCCAGGTTGCTGGCAAAAATCGAGCCCCGCGAGGAAAAAGCAAGCATGCCGGGAATTTCGGAAAACTTTTTTGAAAGAACTTTGATTAAATCATCAATTTGATCGCGGGCCTTGGTTTCAATAATGAACAGTATCGACTGCGAACGCGCATAAGTAACGATAAACTTTAATGCGGGCACGACGGTTTCGCCGCTGGCAAAGCGGGAAGGATCACCATCCAAATGCGGCAGCAGAAAAGCATGCATTTGCTCAACCACGGACATCACTTCGGGCAGGTTGTAACCGGGCGGTGCAAACATAAAAGAAAAGGTTTTCGACTCTTCATTCTCGGGCAGATATTCCGCTTTCGGCGTTAACGCGAAAGTAATGCCGGCGGCCAACAACAGAATGACCGCTATCGCGGCGACGCGGCGCTTCACCCCTTGCAACAGCCAGGCTACGAAGCCGATAGTGTTACTGCTGCACGCGCTGCCCCAACGGACTAGCAACGGCTGTCCGGGTCGCTCGGAAACAGCCGGGGGGCTCATTGTTAAAAAACGGCTGCACGCGGTGGGTACCACAGTAATGGCGACCAACATCGATACGATAATCGAGGCGGAAATCGCGATGGCAATGTCGGAATAGAGCTGCCCCGCCTCCTCGGTAACAAAGATAACCGGCACAAACACCATCACCGTGGTCAGGGTCGATGCCAGCACCGCGGTCCATACCTCACGCACACCATCCAGGGCGGCCTGCGTACGGTTTTTACCCATAGCCAGATGGCGATAAATATTTTCCAGCACCACAATGCTGTTATCCAGCGTCATGCCGATCGAAAACGCCACCCCGGCCAGCGAAATGACATTGATGGTGCGCCCCATAATCAACAGTCCGAGAAATGAGGCAATGGTGCACACCGGAATGCCGACGGCGCCTAATAATGTGGCCGACAGCGAGCGTAAAAATAAAAACAGCACCACGGACGCCAATAGCGCGCCGATAATCAGATTCTGCCGCACCACCGCCACCGCGCTTTTAATGTATTGCACATCCTCACTGGTCAATTCGATCTGTAGTCCCTGAGCTTTCAACAGAGTGTTGTTCAATTGAGCCACTTTGAGCATCACCGCATCCATAATCTCGATGACATTGGCGCCGGTTTCCTTGCGAATGCCGATCGTGATATTGGGCCTGCCGTTGGCAAACGCCTTGACTCTCGCCTCAAAACGGTCCAGTTCCGCATAGCCGACATCGTGTAGATGCACCAGCGCATTATCCCGCTGCGCGATAACCATATCGTCAATCTGGTCAATGGTTTTAAAACGGCCTACGGTGCGGATCAGATAACGGCGCTTGCCGCTGTCCAGATCCCCTCCCGAAACATCCTGGTTGCGCTGCCGGATTGCCTGTTTCAATTCGGCCAGACTGATGTGCCGCTCAGCCAGCTTTGCCGGATCGACATATATGCGTACCTGGCGTTCAGTTCCGCCCCAGACATCAGCCTGCGCAACCCCCGGCACGCGTTCAAAACGCGGCTTGACATTGTCCTCAATAAAATCCAGCATCAGCTCCATATCGACATTCTTGGGATTGCCGGACAGCGGTTGTACCCGAAAATACATAAACGCGGTGCTGGAAATCGAGCTGGTCAAAATGCGCGGCTGATCGACATTTTCCGGATAGGCGGGCACTTGCGACAAGGCATTGTTGACCCGGATCAACACTTCGTTGATATCGGCACCATGGGAAAATTCCAGTTCAATTTCCGCTGATCCGGTATTTGCCGTGGCAATGATACGTTCCAAACCGGGAATCGCGGTTAAAAATTCTTCCTGCTCGATGATGATTTCCTTTTCGATATCCTGCGGCGTAGCTCCCGGCCAGTCGGTTTTTACCGTGACGGCACGCACATCCAGATCGGGAATCATTTGCACCGGCACCCGAAAAATAGCCAGACTGCCGAACAGGCAAACGATCAGGATAGCCACCGTGACGATTACGCCGTTTTTGATAATGAATTCAAACATTGCTTTTATACGGTTACGGAATAACCCGCACCAACTGCCGCGGTTTCAACGTTTCGTTGCCGCGGGTAACCACTTGATCACCCTGTCGCAAATCACCGCTGAGCACCTCGACATTATCATCATCGGCGCGTCCGGTTTCGATATTGACCGGATAGGCGCGCAATTGTCCTTCCTCGGTTTTGAGTACCCAAACGCTGTCGGGTTGATTTATTTGTTTAATGACCGCATCGCGCGGCACCAATAGTACCGGCTGTTGCGCCTGCCGGCCGTCCAGTTCGAACACCGCCTTTGCCGACATACCCGGTGTATAGCGGCGATCGCGATTGTGCATGGCAATAAACACCGGAAAGGTATGTGCCGCCGGATCGGCAACCGGTATTTTCCGGCTGACGACCGCTTTGATCGGTTGTTCGAGCAGCACGTCAGGATAAATCGTCACCGGTGAATTCATTTGCAACTGCAAAAAATAACGTTGCGGCACCTGAACCTCCAAACGCAAATGCTCGATATCGACCAACTCCAATACCGTATCACCGACTTTGACCCATTGCCCCGCTTCAACCCGTTTTTTTCCGATCACGCCGGCATAGGGGGCTTTGAGTACATGCCGTTCGGCCAATTCCTTGTTACTCTCATAAACGGTTTGCAGGCGTTTGACAACGGCATTTTTGACATGCACTTCCGATACCGCGGTATCGTAGGACGATTTGGCCAGGTATTGGTTTTTAATCAGCCTGCCCAATTCATCGCGTTTGCGTACGCTTTCCTGCAACTGCGCCTTCGCTTCTTCCAATGCGGCCTCAGAGCGCTGCACCTCATAGCGGGCCATCACATCATCCAGCCTAATCAGAATATCGCCTTTTTCGACAAAATCCCCGGCTTCAACCAGTACTTGCTTAACCCGGGCATCGACTTGAGGCGATAGATTGGAAAATCGTTGCGTGCTGATATTGCCGGTTAACGGCAGTTGCTGCCGGATGATCTGCCGCTTGACTAGGGTGGCACTCACCGGAGTTCCCGTTTCGGCTGCAACGGCAAAACCGAAACTCAAAAATAATGCGAAAAAACCAAGCAATTTCATTGATGTGTCTGCTTATTATGATAGAACCCGCTCTGCTCCCGCGTTTGGCAGACTATTTTGCAATCCCCAGGAATTGGAAACCGACAATTTTAGGCGCCGCCGGCAGATAGCCGCGTTCGATCAAATCAACGTCAAACCCTGCTTGCATCAAATAGTCCGGAATCGGCCGGTCAAGATGACAACCACCGGCCAATTTCTGCCAATACGGACTGAGCCGCTCCTGCCACAACCGAACCTGTGTGTCTGGCGCCAAGCCATGCTCGCAGAACAGCAATCTGCCGCCCGGCCTCAACACCCGGCGCATTTCCTGCAGGGCCGCGGACCAATCGGCAATTGTGCACAAAGTATAGGTCAACACCACGGTATCGACGCTGTCATTGTCTAGCGGAATTTGCTCTCCGGGGAAATCCAAACAACTTAATTCGAATTCGGCGCATTCGACGTTGGCATGCGCCAATTTGCGCATCGCTGCGGACGGCTCCAGCCCCCAAAGCATTTCCACCTTATCGGGCCGATAAAAGGGGATATTCAATCCGGAACCCATCCCCACCTCCAGCACCCGTCCTTCGGCCAGCGGGATGATTTTGCGCCGCTGGGATTGCACGATTTTCAATCCGCACGCCGCATTGATCAAATAGGGCAAGCAGTAGTTTTGATAAAAACCCATCAAGGGACAACCCCCTGTTGATATGTCAACAACAGCAACATCCCGGGTAGCTTAACGCCGGAATGATCAGCCATCCATAGCGGGCGGACAAATTTTCGTTGCGGCTGCCGGCTATCCGGCCTTTTCCATCTGCTCGGCAAAATCGGCCTCCCAAAGTTTTTCCAACTGATAAAACTCGCGGGTTTGCCCGGTCATCACATGCAGAATCACATCGCCCAAGTCCAATAGAACCCATTCCGAACCCGGCCCGCCTTCCACACCCAGCGGCGTCAAACCCTTTTCCTTGACCCGTTCCAACACATAATCGCAAAGCGATTTGACATGGCGGTCGGACGTGCCGGTAGCAATCACCATATAATCGGTAACGGTCGTTTTACCCTGGACGTCGATCACCTTGATATTGGTTGCTTTTTTTTCATCCAGCGTTTCTTGTACGGTAGTCAGTAATTCATCTATTTGCATTGATATCCTCAATAGTAAACAATTTTGCAGCCTATGCTACGGTAAATAAAGCTTGTTCCGCCTGATATATGCCAAAACCGAATCAGGCAACAGGAACCTGGGATTACGTTTCTCAATGATGGCCCGCCTGATTTGGGTCGCGGAAATATCCAATTGTGTGACATTTTGGAAAAATAAACATCCCCCCGGCTGTTTTTCCAAATCCTGCTTTGCAACACAGACCCGGCTTTGCAGAAAAGGCTCGCCAATACTTGCCGCTGCATCACTGCCGGGCCGGTTGATCACCACAATGTGCGCATAATCGAACAAATGCCGCCATCGGTGCCAGGAGCTGATAAATTGAAATGCATCGCTGCCGATAAACAGCAGCAGCGGAATTGCATCGAAATCAGCGCGCAGTGAACACAGAGTATCAACCATATAGGAAGGCCCGCCCCGCTGCAACTCACGTTCGTCGATAACTAAAGCCGGCTCGTCCGCTACCGCCATTTGCAACATCCGTAAACGCCTTTCCGCGGAAACCGAAGGCTGTTCGCGGTGCGGCGGTTGCAGGCAAGGTATTAAACGCACCTGCCGTAACCCGAATAATTCCTGCACTTCCAACGCAGTGCGTAAATGGCCGTAATGCACCGGATCGAAAGTGCCGCCGTAAATACCGATCATTAGCCGATACCGCCACGGTTTTGGCAGCGAAGCCGATATGCCATGCAGAACGGCACCATCAAACGCTATTGCCTGATATGGCCATCGCCCAGCACAATGTATTTCAACGACGTCAGCCCTTCCAAACCGACCGGCCCCCGCGCGTGCAATTTATCGGTGCTGATGCCGATTTCAGCCCCTAAACCGTATTCGAAGCCATCGGCAAAGCGAGTCGAAGCATTGACCATCACCGAACTGGAATCCACTTCCCGTAAAAAACGCCGGGCACGGTTGTAATCCTCGGTCACGATCGCATCGGTATGCGCCGAACCGTAACGATTGATATGGTTGACTGCTTCATCTATATCGGCAACGATTTTAATCGCAAGGATCGGTGCCAGATATTCCGCATGCCAGTCATCATCGTCCGCCCGAACGCAGCCGGGCAACAGGCTGCAGGTTTTAAGACAGCCACGCAATTCAACGCCTTGCAGGCGATATTTTTCGGCCAGCACCGGCAACGCCTTGCCCGCGATACCTTCCGCCACCAACAGGGTTTCCATCGCATTACACACCCCATAGCGTTGGGTCTTGGCGTTAACTGCGATATTGACCGCTTTATCCAAATCTGCCCGGTCATCGATAAAAACGTGGCAAATACCGTCTAAATGCTTTATCACCGGAATGGTCGCATTGTCGGCAATGCGTTCGATCAGTCCCTTGCCGCCGCGCGGCACGATGACATCGACATAGCGGTCCATGCTGATCAATTCACCCACCGCAGCGCGATCGGTAGTTTCTACCACCTGTACCGCCTCGGCTGGCAAACCGGCCGCTTCAAGGCCGTTGACCACGCAAGCGCCGATCGCCCGGTTGGAATGAATCGCTTCCGAACCGCCGCGTAAAATACAGGCATTGCCGGATTTCAAACACAATGCCGCGGCATCGACCGTCACATTAGGACGGGATTCATAAATAATGCCGATCACACCCAACGGCACACGCATCCTGCCGACCTGAATGCCGCTGGGCATGTATTTCAAATCCGCTATCGCACCGATCGGATCGGGTAATGCCGCCACCTGCTGCAAACCGTCGACCATCGCCTGAATGCGAGCCGGAGTCAATTCCAGACGATCCAGCAAGGCCGCTTCCAGACCGTTCTGTTGACCCGCTTGTAAATCCTTCCGGTTCTCTTCGGCCAGTAGTTCCCGGTTGCGGTCAATTTCCCCGGCAATGGCCAGCAATGCCCGATTTTTGCTGCGGGTATCGGCCCGGCTTACAGCCCGCCCGGCTTGCCTCGCCCGCTCGCCAAGCCCGGTCATATATTGTTTGATATTCACTGAATTAGTATCCAATAACGCTCTTAAATTTTTTATTCAATTATGTCACTGCCCAACATCGATCACTTGCGCAATAAGCAGCATAAAACTTGCCATGTTCGATTGTTCGTTATATCTTAACAAATTGCCGCCAATGAGAGATACCCCGTTCTCTCTATCGCACATCAGAATGATGTTTTAAATAAGCTATACATTATGTTTACTGAATTAATTTTGATCGTGCTATTGCTGCTGCTTTACCTTTACTGGTCCGATGCCCAACAAACCCGGGAAATTGCACTGCGTGCAACCCGGGCGCACTGTCAAAAAATGCAGGTTCAAATGCTGGATGACTATGTCGCTTTAAATGCCTTATGGCTAAAAAAAGACGGCAACGGTAAGTTATTGCCCTGGCGTTCCTATCTTTTTGAATTTTCATCAACAGGAATGGAGCGATATAACGGCAGGATCATTATGTTGGGTCGACGTATTCAATCCATCCGGATGGAGCCCTATCGAATTAATACCGACCATGAGTAGCTTTTTCATTCCTTACGGCAAAGGCAGTCCGACACTTACCCCACTGAAGCATTGCTTTTCAGTGCATCCGGAATAGACCGGTTGATTTGAAACGAACAGCACGAGTTTACTCTCCATGAACCGACAAATCTTCAACCGAGAAAATATCGTCCCATTCCCGATCTAGCTGCGCTAGAGCATCCCGAAGAGGTCGGGGACTTATGTCTTTATCCGCGGTCATGTCTATCAAGCCCCTTTCCTTGAGTTTGCGAACACCGTCGCTCATTTCGAAATTAACTTGAGCGCCAAAGGAATCGCGTAAATAGCGTTCGATTGTTTGATCCAACCGGGCTTGAGAACAGGGCTCGGAGTGCTCCAAAAGAAAACCGTAAGCCAAGATCGCTTCTTTACATTCCTCTTCTTCCGCCATTCCAATCAGATTGGAGAGGACACCCAAGTTGTTGTCGAGGTTATGAAAATACAAGCTACTGGCAAGCGTCGCAAAATATCGATTACGGTTAGAAAGCACTTTGCCGACCTCTCGCCAGATAATGCCAAGGAAACCGGCTAGCGCCAGCAAGATCGCCGCTGGATGGGCCGCCCGGGCAATTTTTGATACCACCGCCATGATACCGCCGATAATTCCACCGCTACCGCTGACTCCCATCGTCACTTTATCGAATCTCTGCATTTCCACCCGTGTGTTGGGAAACAACATCTCCAAATCGGACCTTGGAATATCTTTAAACATTTTCAAATAAATAAAAGAATTGTCGCCCCCGTGGGTCATCTTATATTGAAAAAGATGGCGCCATTTTTCCAGCAGATAGCGTTTTGGATCGACAAAGAATGAAGTGGTGATCGATTCTGTCATCGGTTTTAACTTGAGCACGATGAACAATCTTCGATAGATTGGAATATCGGTCGCCTCACACCGTAAATAAAGCGTCCGCCAGGTGCGTTTATACTCGGTTTTGCTCGACAGCCCCCTGTAATAAAGATAGATTTCATCGAAATCGTCGAAATCGACGAAAACGTCCAGACCATAGGGAGAAGTCTCGTCTAACGCGCGATTCAACTCTTCTTCACTTATCCGGCTATAATTGGCTTTGTTGATGATTTCCTGAATGCCTTCAATCAACCTTGTTTGGCGATCCTTTAATTCGCTATCTGAATAACGCTGAAGCGGTAACGTCGTGCGATCCGGACTAAATGGTAAATAATTTTCTTTTAAGTTTTGTAACGAGGTAAAAAATCTGGCGTGATAAAGAGCTATAAAAATCTTGCAAAACCGTTTAAAAAGCGCTCTATCTTCAGAGGATAAATCAAGATTGACAAGCAAATTCGCGACTATGTCGTTTAGAGTGATTGGAATAAAACGTTCTTCATCTCCCTCATTGTTGTGGGTATTGGTTTGATCTGTCATCGTTTATCTCAAAAATCGCGTATCGTTACGCTCTCAGCACAAAAATAACTTCACCCAGCCTTGCATTTTAGCTTCGCAAAGAATGGTCTATTCCCATGCGGCGGACATATCGATCACTTATATCAAAGGAATCGGGGTATTTGCCGTCAACATCCCTGATTCATAATAGCGGTCCGACTGTAAAACGGCCAGACAACCGGGAGACAGTAGAAACGTATCTTGCCACCTGCGTGGTCTATGGCCCGCATCAAAAAACGCAGCAACGGCCGCCGACAAGTAAAAATCATCATTCCAGTAACAACTGAAATCAAGAGATTAACCCCGCTATCACTATGCGAAGGTAGTCGAGCCTGCTTTGACCGATACTTCAGTCCGCACTTTAACCGGTATGGCCTACTCGTTACCGAACAACTTATTGACCATTTTGATCGCGCCGGAAACGCCCCCCACGGAATCCAGCATGTTCTCGAGATCCAATTGGCCGTTTGGAGACGCCTTGTCTATAATATCGGGAACCGCAGTTTGTAGCCCTTTAAGCGCCCGGTCTTGACTCACACCAAGTTGCTGTGCGAACTCAGCAATTTTATCCTGACCAAAGATTTGCATCAGTTGATTGTCGGAAACAGGAGCGTTTGGACCGTTGCTGAGCCAGGAGGTAGCCAATGATAGGAGGTCTGAATTACCGCTTTGTTGAATCCCTGAAATCAAAGAGGCTAAACCACCGGCAGCATTGCCGCTTTGGCTTTGAGTCGAAGAAAAAAGTGTGGTCAAAGCGGAACTAATTTCAGAAATGTCCAGTTTACCGTCTTGATTACTATCCAGTTGCTCGTTAAATAACCGGGCACCGAGTTGCATTAATTTATTCATATCCATAGCCGATGCCTCTACTGGAGCTTTTTAGGGATGCGAATTTTCTGGCCCGGAAAAATCAGGTCGGCATTTTTAATCACTTCGCTGTTGGCGTTTACAATCTTGCTATATTGAGCACCGTTGCCATAGACTCGTTCGGCGATTTTCCACAGCGTATCGCCCTTTTCGATTACATAAAACTCGTCATCTTGTCCTACTGAGCTTCCGTCCTTGATCGTGACCCCGTCTGCTTTGACTTCTTCGATACCCAGCGCATTACCCACCATCAGTACGGCTTTTTCCAGTGCCGCAGCTGAGGAAGCCTCGCCAGTCAGCGTCGCAATGCCTTCGTGGACCTCAACTTTCAAGCTTTCCAAACCTGGATTGTCGGCGTTAATGTGTTGTTCCAAGGCGGTCGATGCCTCTTCCTCTTTGCTAAAGATTTTTTGACCGATATTTCTAACAAAATTAAAAAGTCCCATCGGATTGTCTCCTTAGTTAGTTGATAAGATTGTCGTTTGGAGATATTGCTACGGTTAATCTCATGTTTTGAACAGCCTCATAAAGAGGTGTGAACCGTTTTCTGTGTTTACCCCCAGTTCCTGTAAACTAAAGTACCACCATACCCGCTGGGACACTCACCGGTCACAAGCGCGGGTATCCAATGCCAGGGGAGGCAAGCTGAACTCATCCATCTAGTCCGGATTTCGGTATTCCCTGCAGAAATGGCGCGTTTAAACACAATAATGTGTATAGCGGTAAGGCTAATCTCTATTGTTGATAAATAAACAACGCTAATAATTGATTATTCTCGGCAACTCTTTTGCGTGAGCGATCCAATCATCCACGTGGGATAAAGCAGGCACGCGTTTGACGAGATTTTTTGCATCGTTCACCTCGACTATTTTTGCATGCAGATGATCGGCTCGGCGCTGGGCTAATTCAGGAACCGTGTCTACGCCACAGAACTCCAGCAAGTCCGCATATTGGGTATTGATACCCTTAATTCTGGCCAGATCGGCACGCTTAACCCATTCTAAAACAAACGCCTCACTGATACCTGTTTTTTCCGCGAGATCCTCGCGTCCTTTTTTTTCGCTAGCAGTCTGCAAAAGCTTTTCTAAAGTATTTATCCCGGCTTCTTCTAATTTCAAGATGTCAGCATCGCTGATACCTTCGATATCTGATAATTTAGACATAATCAATCCTCGGTAGCACAAATAATTATGTAAAATCGGGTAATTTCATTTTTTTACAATAAGCAATAAAGTAAAATAGCATCTCAGGGTGCTTCATTGGAACATTATCCAACTGAAAATGTACCCCAATTCAAATATTATTACTAGCTTTAAAAGCATCCCGTTATCGGCAACCAACAAAAGGTTTTGCAAGTTGAAGTTTAATCTTAAGAGTAGAGATGCACGGGTAACGCAAAAAAGTGAGTGGCGGATGAAATATTGTTAAAGGCGGCGAACATGAGCGGGATTTATGGTATGCCTGCATTTACCCCTGACAAGCGGTTCGCATGAAACTAATTTGGTTGGC
>JBNLCC010000056.1:0-49322 GCA_050303615.1 Methylococcaceae bacterium
CCTGAAAGATTAAAACCACGGACAGAATCGGCAGCAGGTCGAGGAAGCTGATAAACAGTTGCCTGAAAAACCGGTTGTGAAAAAAAGTCATTCCTTAGAAGAAATCGTCGGATAACACGGAAATTTGTTTGGCGGTTTCAGCATCGCTCTGCTGGTCTTTAATGGTTTCAAAGAACAGAGGAATAAAGGCGGCAACCGCGATCGATTCAAGAATAGCTGCTTTGATTCCCCAGGCAAACACCATCGCAAAGACCAAATTCCACAGGCCAAAGGAAAAGGGCAGCATGCCTGTCAACCAATTAATCGGGAACAACATAACGAAGATGAAAAAGATCCATCCCGCATACATAAACGCATTCAAATAGCAAATGGATTTTGAAAAACGATCGATCTCCCGGACAAAAAGCGCCAGTGCTGTTTTGCATGCTGCAGTGGCGTTTTCACCGTTCGCGGCGATGGCATAAGCCAGGATCGCCTCTGCGATAAAAGCTGCCAATATGCCGGTTATGGTTTGCAGGACTTTTTTTACATAGGCGTTATCAAACGAATAGCGATCGATATTCAATCTGCTCACGTAAATTTTCTGCAATACTTTCCTGACGTTGCGTTCCAAGGACGCTAACTCGGCAACAGAATTAAAATAATCCTTGACGGTATCGTTAGCATGCTGAATTTGTACTTTGCGCTCCAGCGTTTCTTCGGAAGCTGTTTGCTCGAGAAGCACTCTTACGTGCCCGCTGCGCAACGGCACGAAAATCGAACCCCGTAATTTCATTAGAAGGTATGCGCAGGTCAAAAACCCGGTTGCAGCCAGAATTTCAGCCAAAAAAGCCGAGCGCAAACCGAAGGCGTACACAATCAAGCCGGTTCCGGCACCCGCCAGTGTCGCTGCGAGAAAAGCAGAACACACAACAAGCCATATACCGAGTTTGTTTAATGTACAGGGCATCGTCTTTTCCACTAATTGCGTCGCTTTTAACAGATTGATTTGCATTATCCCACTCTCCTCACGATGGCCTGTTCAAGTAATTAAAAATATTAATATTATGCTAAAAATAATATTATAGCCAACCTGGCCTGATAGCCGTTATGTTAATTGCTAAATAAATTGCGCTGAAATCCTCGCTATTTCGGATTGTAAACTTCGGCTCCGGCAGTGGGCTCTGCATGCGCCCATTAAATCCGGTTTCAATTATTAAGCACATAAAGGAGGTCCATCATGATAAAACCATGTTTACCTAGGGTTATACAAGGCATTGGATTGTGGATATTCATTCTATGCGGCGGGTTTGCCGTGTCCGGCAATGCCGGTTCCAATTTTTTCGGGATTGAAAAAAAAGCCGGCTACACGAATTTTAATCGATTGGTAGCGGGGACTTATATTGTTTCGAGAGATCCACAAGCGGGTGAGTCACGTATTCTGACCATTTTTGCTGACGGCAATTTGAGCAGCATACAGTCGACACAGTTTGCCGGCGGTGCAGGCGGCTTGGCATTTTCCGATCAACAGGGGGTATGGAAGAGAATCGGCTACAGAAACGTAAAAGCCACCGTGCTCAATTTAAACTTTTTGGAGGGGCAATTCAGTGGAATCGCGGTTGCTGACTATTACCTGCAATTCAATGACAATTTCAGTAACGTTACAGGCGAAGTTGATGGCAGGATTTACGAACCGGGGGTAGATCCGCAAAATCCGGGGGATGCTGAACCATTGGCCGTATTTACCGACCAATTCGTTGCCCAACGGGTTTTCGCAGCAAATGGTGACTAACGAAGCGGATACAGTATGAAGAGGGAACATTACTAAGTGTTGCTCGCCGAAAACGACATTTGATTGCCCGGCTGCCGGCAAGCGGGACAAACCAGTCATATAACAAACGGTATCAATGGGCGAATTTTATCTCTCTATGCGTTTGCAATCACATGCCGGGAACTGATATTTCCCGGCATGTTTTTTCAATTGTCCCGCTGAAAGCCGGTTGTGCGTATATGACCGGTTTATTGGTCAATTAGAACCCCCAGTGCACCCAAGTGGATTTCGTCGCCGGGGTTGGCGAAATTCAACCGTAAACTCATATTGACAGAACCGTTTGGCTTATAGTCGTTGACTACCGAAAAATAACAGGCACCGTCAGCGCTAATCAAATCGGTACCGTCATCGTGTTTGACGACGGCACTGTTCGGCAGCAGATATTCGGAAAGCCGTATTTGACTGATAAAAGTGCCTTGGTCCGGTGTTTGGTAACACAGGCCGATCTGTTTGATCGTGGCTCCGAAGGTGAAAGGAATTGTCGTTTCGATCCACTGCAGATCCGCTGCCGTATCCGACGTTACTATTAAATCGGGATGGAAAACCGAAGGCATTTCCAGATCTAATCTAGCGTCGCCCGATACCCAGACCGTGTTCCCTAATAGAAACCATTTGGCTTCGGCTTGTACTTGATGGGCAAATAAAACCGCACTGAAGACAACTGTAGTAAACATCAGGCTTTTTATGCTTTGGTTATTAATTTTCATGACATGTAACTCCTTCATATTTGAAAGATAAGGAAAGTTGAGTCCCTTTTCTCATGTTCTTTCCGTTTGTAATATTGTTAGTTAGTAAAAACATAAATTTCAACAAGCCAACAAGCTAATGATAGCCGGTTTTAAGTAAATAGTGGCGGATTCTGTAGCTTGTTTCTTGACTGGTTGTCAGGCAGTAGGTAGGAAACTTACATCAAGCGCGCCCACAAATCATGTTCGTCGCTCTCTTCAAATACTACCGGCACCAAGTCGCCGACCTGCAGGTGGGTGGCGCCGTCGATAAACACCTGGCCGTCGATTTCGGGAGCGTCGCCGGTGCTTCTGGCGACCGCGCCTTCCGCTACGACTTCGTCGACCAGTGCCATGCCGGTTTGACCGATACGTCGTTGCAGCCGTGTTGCGCTGATTTTTGCCTGGTGGGCCATGAATCGCTGCAGGCGTTGCTGTTTGACCGGTTCCGGAATTTGTCCGGGCAGTTCATTGGCTGCCGCACCTTTAACCGGTGAGTAGGCAAAACAGCCGACCCGGTCCAGTTGCGCTTCGCTGAGAAACGTCAGAAGCTCTTCAAATTCCTGTTCGGTTTCACCGGGGAAACCGACAATGAAAGTGCTGCGCAGCGTGATATCGGGACATAGGCTGCGCCAGGCACGAATGCGGTCGAGATTGTTTTCCGCTGCCGCCGGACGTTTCATCAGTTTTAAAATGCGCGGGCTGGCGTGCTGCAAGGGAACATCCAGATAAGGCAGAATTTTTCCTTGCGCCATTAAAGGGATGATTTCATCGACGTGAGGGTAGGGGTAGACATAGTGCATCCGGATCCAGATACCCAATTCTCCCAAGGCCTCAGCCAGTTCATAAAAACGGGTTTTAAGCTGTCTGCCGTTCCATAAGTCGGTTTGATAGCGCAGGTCCAGCCCGTAGGCGCTGGTGTCCTGGGCGACGACCAGCAATTCCTTGACACCGGCGTCCGCCAGTCTTTTTGCTTCGGTCAGCACTTCGCCGATCGGTCTGCTGACCAGGTCGCCGCGCATCGATGGAATGATACAGAAGGTGCAGCGGTGGTTGCAGCCCTCTGAAATTTTTAGATACGCATAATGGCGCGGCGTCAGTTTGATGCCTTGCGGCGGAATTAAACTGGTATAGGGATCGTGCAACGGCGGCAAGTATTCATGCACCGCGCCAACCACTTCCTCCAGGGCATGGGCGCCGGTAATTTTCAGTACCTGGGGATGTCGCGCTCGAATTTCCTCGGCTCTGCTGCCCAAACAGCCGGTGACAATAACTTTACCGTTTTCCGCCAGCGCTTCGCCGATGCTGTCCAATGATTCTTCAACGGCGGCATCGATAAAACCGCAGGTGTTGACTACCACCAGGTCGGCGTGCTGATAGGTCGGTGAGACTTGATAGCCTTCCGAACGTAATTTGGTGAGAATTCGTTCGCTGTCTACCAGCGCTTTAGGACAGCCTAGACTGATAAAGCCAATGGTGGGTGTATGCATAATATTTCCTGATCCGATTGTATTTCGAGCTAAGATGAGTATAAAAATCACCTGCTGATCGCCATTGTTGGTTATTGACGGCAGCTTGGAGTTATTGCGAGGTTACGATAAATTTCAAATAGTTATTCCCATGCCGGATTGCCGGGATGGGTCAGGGGGACTCCGCGATAAAAACGGCGCGCAGCGGGGCGGGCAAATTTTCGACAGTTAAATCCGGATTGTTAGGGTCCAAAAAATCGCTTAACGATTGAAAGTGCATCCAAGGCGTACTGCGCTGTTCTTCGGTGGATGTTTTGCTGACATCGATCAGCCGAATGTTGTTAAACCGGCAACGCCTCATCCACGACATTAACGTTGCGCAACTGGGAATAAACCAGACATTGCGCATTTTTGCGTAGCGGTGTTCCGGGACCAAAGTTTCACCAACACCGCCTTCGATCACCAGAGTTTCCAAAACCAGTTCGCCGCCTGGGCGCAGACTATCGCGCAGTTCCAGTAAATGGTCCAACGGTGAACGGCGGTGGTAAAACACGCCCATCGAAAACACCGTGTCGAAGGCGTGCAGGCCGTAAGGCATCTGTTCAATACTTAGCGGTAACACGTAAACCGGCGCCGGGCCGTATAACTTACGAATTGCCTGGAACTGCATCACGCTCAATAAGGTCGGATCGATCCCTAATACCATTGCAGCGCCTGCGCCCAACATTCGCCAGCAGTGATAACCGTTGCCGCAACCCACGTCCAGCACCAGTCTGTTATACAAGGGGGTAATATGCTCCTGCAGGCGTTGCCATTTCCAGTCCGAGCGCCATTCAGTGTCAATGTCGATCCCGTAAACCCGATAGGGGCCTTTCCGCCATGGATGCAAGCGCATCAAGCGGTTATGCAGTGTTTGTTGTGTTATCGAATCAATATCATTGTCGCTGCCGATGGTTATTGCCCTACTGTCGGTTATGCGTAGCGAGGATTCCGGGACAGGTATCTGCCGGATAATGGTTTCCCATTTAGCCAGGTCGCCATGCGTATTCTCAGCAAATGCCTGGCGCAATTGGTCGGGAAGTAATGATACCCAACGCTGCGCCCGATGTTCGGAAAGCCGCTCAAAAAGCGGTTTGTAATCTATCACCGGCATTTATTCAGGGTCTTGCAGATAATATTCAGAGCGCATTTCCATCAGCCGGGACACGGTACGCGCAAATTCGAAGGAACCGTCCCCCTCGGTATAGAGTTGCGAAGCTTTTACCGCCGCGGTACAAATCAGCTTCACTTTATGTTCATACAAAATATCGATTAATGTAACAAAGCGTTTTGCTTCATTGCGGTTTTCAGGAAGGAATCGGGGGATGCCGGATAGCAGTATCGTGTTAAAGCGGCCGGCAACGGCCAGATAATCGGCGGCGGCCACCGGCTGCATGCAGATTTCTTCAAAGGTCATCAATGCAACGTCGTCATGTATCGCGGAGAAACACAGTTGCCGCCCCGAGACAGTGATTGCGCCGGGTTTCATCGGCGCATTATCGGTCACTTCGGCGAAATATAACTGCAGGAAAAATTCCGATTCATCATTCAGCGGATAATAATAAGTGGTATCGACAGAAACACTGTTACTGATCCGGTAATCGCTGTCGGCAGCTAAATACGCAATTTCCGCTGTTTGCTTAAGTAGTTCGATAAAAGGCAAAAAAAGTTCTCTTTGCTGCCCGCCCTGGTACAACTCATCGGGGTGCCGGTTGGAAGTGGCTACCAACACGGTGCCGAGAGCGAACAGTTCGCTGAGTAATCGGCCTAAAATCATTGCATCGGCAATATCGGTGACGTGAAATTCATCAAAACAAAACAGGAGCGTGGAGGCTCGGATATGTTTGGCTAATGCGGGAATCGGGTTGCCGCTATTGGTTTTTTGCCACTGGTGGATATATTGATGCACTTCCTGCATGAACACATGAAAATGAACCCGCCGCTTTTGTTTGATGGGGCAAACCTCGAAAAACATATCCATCAGCATGGATTTACCGCACCCGACCGGGCCGTAAATATAGAGGCTGCGGCAGTTTGTTGCTTGCGATGCCGGGCTTTGCCTTTTTTGACGAGGTGCTTTGCGACGACCGCCGGCATAATCGGCGAGATCGTGCATTAGGGATTGTAACTGCTTTAAGGTTTCAAACTGAGCGTCATCATGACGAATTCGGTTTTGATTAATCAGTTGCCGGTAGTGTTCCTGAAGCGGGCTTTTGTTGATTTTAATCCGGCTGGAATCAGGATTAAACGATGGCTGAAATAAACCCTTGAGCAGCGTTTTCATGGCGGGATTCATTTAAGGGCGATCATCGATGCGAAATTGAAATACCGGAACCACACCTCCGCGCTGCTGAAGCCGGCTTCAGCCAGTCTGGTCCGGTGTTGCTGCAGCGTTTCCGGAATCAGCACATTTTCCAAAGCGTTGCGTTTTTGGCTGATTTCCAATTCGCTATAGCCTTGCGCTCTTTTAAAGGCATGGTGCATTTCCGTTTGCAATTCCTGTTGTCTTGGGTCGGTAAAGGCAAGCTTTTCGGAAAGAATCAGAATGCCTCCCGGCAACAAGCCTTGATAAATTGCGCTCAGAAAGCCCGGCCGGCTCTCGATCGGTATAAATTGCAATGTGAAATTCAATACCACAACGGAGGCGTTTTCTATCGCCACGTCCCGAATGTCCGCGCAAATAACGTCGACATTGACTTCGGCATTATCCTGCAACATATTTTTCCGGCATTGTTCGGCCATCGCTTCGGAATTATCTACGGCGATTATCCGGCAATTCGCGGGAATCTGGTGCCGCATTGCAATGGCGGCGGCTCCCAGTGAACAGCCCAAGTCATAACAGATGCTGCCGTTGCGGGCAAAGCGGCGTGCCAGCAGGCCGATGGCGGAAATAATGGTACTGTAGCCGGGAACGGAACGTTGGATCATGTCCGGGAAAACTTGGACTACATCCCGGTCAAAGGTGAAATCCTTGATGCCGGCTATGGGATTAGCGTAAATTGAATCTTTGCGGGGACTCATCATTAAAAAAACGATAATACATCCGCAAGATTGCGGAGTTTAGCTCGGGTTTTGCGGCAACTAAGAATTTTTTCCCTTCGGCTCGAAGGCCTCGATATTGCGCTCAGACATGTTGGTGATGACGGCATCCAAAGAACCCGTGCGCTTGACTTCATTTTTGAAACTGGTGCGATAATTGGTTACCAGACTGATCCCTTCAATAATGATGTCGTAGACTTTCCAATCGCCTTTGACCAGGACCATTCGGTAATTGACGGCAATCGGCTGTTTACCCGGCTGCAGAACTTCCGTTTTTACCAACGCTTTTTTGGCATTGGGTTCCAATTTTAGCGGTAAAAAACGAACGGACCATTCATCGAAGGCAAGAAAAGCTCTGGAATACGTTCTGATCAACAATTTCTGGAATTCTTTTTTGAATTCCTCACGCTGGCTTTTATCCGCTTTTTTCCAGTGTTTGCCTAGTACTAATGCCGAAATACGATTGAAGTCGACATGTGGATAGATGATTTCTTCAACAAACTGGCTGACCTGCTCAAAATCTTTTGTAAAATTTTTGTCTTGCAGTTTGCTCTTCATTTGCGTTGAAGCAGTCTTGATCGCTGACTGTGGGGCGAGTAACTCTTCCGCTGCCGCTTCGTAAGCGGACAACAATCCAAACCCCAAAACAAAACTAACGAGCGATATTCGAATCGATTTGTGTATTGTATTCATACTGACTCCAAAAGCGGGCAATACCATCTATGTTGAGTAAATAGCCGGGATTTTCATGATATCCCTGCTACAATAGCAAATTGTCAATTCCACATGTATGTATTTATATGGAAAATTACGCTAATAATAACATCAAATTCCCCAATGTACGCATGAGAAGAATGCGTTTTGATGATTTTTCCCGGCGATTAATGCGCGAAACGCGATTGTCGGTGGATGATTTAATCTATCCGATGTTTGTGATTGAAGGGAAAAATCAGCGTCAGGCTATTGCTTCGATGCCGGGAATCGAGAGATTGTCGCAGGATTTGCTGTTGGCTGAAGCGGAGCGGATTTACCGTTCCGGGATACCGGCAATTGCGCTGTTTCCGGTTCCCGGCGCCGATAAAAAATCCGCCGATGCCTGCGAAGCATACAATCCGGAGGCGCTGTTACAGCGTACGGTACGCGCGTTAAAACAGGCGCTGCCTGATCTGGGTATCATCACCGACGTTGCGCTTGACCCGTTTACCTCGCATGGACAAGACGGCCTGCTTAATGCGGAAGGCTACGTGGTCAATGATGAAACGGTGCAGGTGTTGGTCAAACAGGCATTATCCCATGCCCAGGCCGGCGCGGATATTGTCGCTCCGTCTGACATGATGGACGGGCGTATAGGTGCTGTCAGGGAAGCGCTTGAAAATCACGGCTATATCAATACCCGCATTCTTGCCTATTCAGCCAAATACGCATCCGGTTTTTATGGACCGTTTAGGGATGCTGTCGGCTCTGCCGGTAATTTAGGCGCAGGCAATAAATACAGCTATCAAATGGACCCGGCCAATTCCGATGAGGCTTTACGCGAAGTCGGTCTGGATTTGCAGGAAGGCGCCGATATGGTTATGGTAAAACCCGGCATGCCGTATTTGGATATCGTCCGCCGGGTTAAACAGACCTTTGGCGTTCCGACATTCGCTTACCAGGTCAGTGGTGAATATGCGATGCTGAAAGCCGCAGCAATGAACGGCTGGCTGGATGAACGGCAAGCGGTGCTGGAAGCGCTGTTGGCTTTTAAAAGAGCCGGCAGTGATGCGGTTTTAACTTATTATGCAAAACCTGTCGCTCAATGGTTGAGTGAACAACAATGAGCCATTTTTTTATTGACTCGTTTTTTGCTTAACGGTTTAATGCTCTGTTTTTAAGTCACGCCCGTATCGGCTGTAAATCGGAGTTCCTATGAATGATGCAAATTCAGAAAACCAGTTAATTTCGGAAAAGAGAAAGTTCCAGCTTGAAGAAGGGATACTCATTTTTCTGCTGATTCTGTCTCTGGTGGGCATCGGTATTACCAATTTTTCTCCCTCGGACGGCTATTGGTACTGGATTGCGATGATCTTGGTTTTTGCCGTGTCGGCGATAATTATCGGTTGGTTCCAGTCCAAACAAAAGGAGAGAAGTTTCAAGAAATTACTGCTGGAGCAATTTTTTCACTGGGGAAGCTGTATGCTGGTTGTCGGGGCGATGTTTACTTTATTGCATTCCCAGCACCTCAGTTCAGATAATGCCGGGCTAATTATTTTACTGCTGTTGTCATTGGCAACTTTTTTGGACGGTCAACGGGTCGGTTGGCGTTTCAGCGTGGTCGGTCTGTTTCTCGGCGTATCAGCAATCATTGCCAGTCATTTTGCACAATTTATGTGGATAGAAATACTGCTAGCCATTTTCCTTGTTGCCGTAACGATATTGTGGGAAGCCTGGTGGAATCGCCGGCTGGTAAAAAAATCAGACATTAGTTCATGACCTCGACGGACAGTTACGCGGTCTTCGGTCATCCGATAAAGCACAGCAAATCACCCCGGATACATAAACTTTTCGCCGAGCAGACCCGGCAGTCGATGGTATATAACGCTCAGGATGTTCCGCCGGAAGCGTTTGACACCTGCGCCGGGAATTTTTTCAAAGCCGGCGGTAAAGGTCTGAACTGCACCGTACCGTTAAAAGAACTGGCCTGGGATTTTGCCGATAAAAAAACCGCTAGGGCTGAATTGGGTAAGGCTGTTAATACGTTGGCTTTACAGCAGGACGGAACGATTTTAGGTGACAATACCGACGGTATCGGTTTGGTTACTGATCTTACTGCCAATCACGATATAACGCTCACGCACCGCGATATTTTGATATTGGGGGGTGGCGGTGCCGCCCGAGGGATAATTGCACCGCTGCTGGAACAAAATCCCGGACACATAGTAATCGCCAATCGCACGATTGAAAAAGCGCTGCAGCTTGCTGAAGAATTTGCGCATTTAGGGTCGATCAGTGGCGGCGGCTTTGAGCAATTGCATGGCTTGCAATTTGATTTGATTGTTAATGCCACGTCTGCCAGTCTTAGTAACCAATTACCGCCCCTGCCTGCAGATTTGCTTAAAGCGGACGGCTGTTGCTACGACTTGGCGTACGCTAATTTACCCACCGCTTTCGTGCTGTGGGGCAGGGAAAACAACGCGGCAAAAAGTCTGGATGGCCTGGGCATGCTGGTGGAGCAAGCTGCGGAGGCATTTTATATTTGGCGCGGTGTCCGGCCTGAAACTGCGCCGGTTATCGCCTTGCTTGAAGCGGAACGGAGCTAACGGGGTGCCGGGGCTAAATTAATTTTCCATGGCGGTATCCAATACCGAAATCACTTGTTCGCAATCGATAACGTTCGCAGGATGTGCAACGATAAAATCGGCCAGCGTTGTTATGGCGTCCCAGTATAAAGCGTTATTGATAAATGCGGTCGCGTCGGCAATGAATTCGGCGATCTTTTGTTCGCGAATCAAGCTACTGCTGATAAAAGATTCCAGGTATTCATAGATTTTCTTAATATCCGATGTTCCGCCATAGTGGCTGAGGAGCTCAAGCTGTATCGGCAAGCCCTCTATGTATTCATTGTCGCGGAGAGCGGCATATTTTGCCTCTGCCAATGGCCCAACCAATAAATTGACGATATCGGCCTCGTACGCTGTCTGGCAAGCATGTTTTTCGATGGTCGAAAAATAATTATTGCTTTCAATTAAAGAAATCGGCAGGCTGTGAATCAAACAGCCTCCTTCTATCCTGGCGGCAAAATCACGTGTCATTGAGTGGCAGGCGGCGAGCGGGATCTTGTTTGATCTGCCCGCAGTATTAAGAATGATACGAAAAAAAACCGGGGGAAGCTGTAACTGTTTGTTGCGCAGGTAAATAGCGGCTGCGTGTCCGGCTTCATGGACAGCGGTTTGTCTGGTTAACTCCTTATCGGCAACCGGGCGACGCTCTATAGTAATGTAGTTCCGTTTCATAGTTTCCTCGAGCAAAAAAAGATGCGGCCAAGGCGGCCGCAATGAGAGGAAGGATTGATAAACTCTAATCCCTTTAGGAGAGGGCGCATATCAGAGTTGCTTGTAGTTTAGTTGCCGATAATCACTTTGAAAATGTGGCATATTGCCGCGCGGCAATATGCCGCTGTATTTGGTATGATAATTGCTTAATATACTTAATTTGGCTGACGGAAAGTGCAGGCGGAAGTGATCTCTAACCGTAGTATGTATATTTTGGGGGCAGCTGAATTTAAAACTGCGCAGGCCTCCGGTCTAGCGCCGAATAAGGTTCTGCCCCTGCCTGCACAACGGTCTTAGTTGGTAGGTGCGTGCGATATAATTAGCATCGCCTGTGTTGCACGGATGCGTTATTTCACACAGTCTTGTATGGCAAATCACCTAATGGTGGCGTTTTGTGTCGCGTTTTCGGAAAATTGCAACGTGATCCGCATGCCGCCAAGTGCTGAGTGGCCGAAAATCAGCTTTGCTTGATGCAGCTCCGCAATTTCACGGACAATTGCCAACCCCAGGCCACAGCCGTTTCCGGGGCTGCCGGGAATGCGGTAGAAACGTTCAAAGATTTTATCGTATTCCGTTTCGCTGATGCCGGGTCCGTCGTCCTCGACTGACAGACAGGGAATCGGCCCAGCGCTCAGCTGCACTAAAATAGTGCCGTGTTTGATGCCGTAAGTTATTGCATTATCTAACAGGTTATTCAGTAATTCGGTCAGCAGTACTTTATTGCCCTCGATAAATAGTGCCTGTGGCGGAGCCTCAAAACTTAACTCGATATCTTTATGCAGTGCTTTGGGTACCCATTCGATGCACGAGTCCCTGGTCAGGCTGCGCAAATCGACCGGTTCGAAGGGATGGCTGCCTTCAATCGGGCTGGAACGGGCAAGCACAAGCAACTGGGTGACCATATGCGAAACGCGGTCGGCGCTGTTTTGGATTTGCGATAAAGCGGGACGCATGTTTTGTATATTATCTTCACGCTGCGCGCGATCAGCCTGCAGTTTCAATCCCGCCAGCGGGGTACGCAACTGATGCGCGGCATTGGCGATAAAACGCTGTTGGGCTGCGATGGCGGCAGATAATCTTGCCAGCAGTTGATTGATGGTGTCGGTCAGGGTACGGACTTCGGCAAAAACATGGGTTTCGGGGATAGGGCTTAAATCCCGGGAGGAGCGTTGCGCTATTTCACCGGTCAGCTTGTGCAGCGGAGCCAGACCGCGATTGACGCCTCTGAAAATGTAGACACTGATCAGCAACGTTAACAGCAATTGCGGTATTAAATCCGCCAGTAAGATATCGATCATCATATCTCGCCGTTTATTTAACGTTTCAGCGACATGAATAAATACGTTCTCCGGCATATTTCCGGGTACCTGCATGGAAACCACTCTGATTGCTTCATCATGCAGGGTGGCATTGAAAAAAACCGGCTGTTGCCCGTTGGGCGGCGCCGACGGTTCGGGCACAAACCGGTCACCGGCCAGTATCCTTTGATTTTCAGCAATGATTTTAAAAAAAGTGGTATCGACATCGTCCCACTTGAAAATTTCCAGCGCCGTGGTCGGCAGGTTGATGGTGACAGTATTGTCGACGACTTTGACTTCCTGGCTCAACGAGTGGGCGGAGTCCAGCAGCCAGCGGTCGTAAGCGGAGTTTACGTAATGCAGGGTGACAAAATAAGACAGCGCGGTTTCGATGACGATAAACACCATGACCGGAATAATCAACCGCAGTACAATCGCGATTTTCAGACTGGGAACTTTATCCATGGGATTTGTCTTCCAGCAGGTATCCCAGACCGCGGATGGTCCGTATCATGACATCGTAAGGCTTGATGCGTTTGCGCAGGCGATGGATATAAACTTCAATCGCATTATCGGCCAATGCGTCGCCGTCAGAGGATAAACGTTGCGCAATCCGGTCCTTGCAGACTACTTTGTCGGCCTGCATCAGCAAAATTTCCAGAACCGCCGATTCCCGGGCGGACAATGACAGTAATCGGCCGTTCGCCTGAATTTGATGGTTGCTGGTATCCAGCAACAGCTTCCCGACTTCGATCGTGGTATTGAAACCGCCGTAACAACGCCTGACCAAGGCGTGCAGACGCGCTTCCAGCTCCCTGAGCTCAAACGGCTTGGTCATATAATCATCGGCGCCCTCGCGGATCCCTTCGATACGATCGTTGATATCGTCACGCGCAGTGAGGATCATAATCGGCAGCGGCAGCTTCCGGCTGCGCAGTCTGCGCAATAATTCCAGGCCGTCCATGTCGGGTAATCCCAGGTCCAAAACGATCAAGTCGAAGTCCTGGGCCTGCAGCAGGTGCTCGGCGTAGCTGCCCGATGCGGCGCCGGTGACACGGTAACCGCTATTGGAAAGCGTATGTATAAGACCATCGGCGAGCACCTCGTCGTCTTCTATTAATAAAATATTCATTTGAGTTGAAAGGTTATTGAAAGCTTTGAATCATATAATTCCAATAACAGCTGCGATCAAGCCAGCCTGCTATCCGTAGTTTGGGTTGAGGTCGTCGTTATAGAGTAGACAGTCATCATGCCGAAAAGTTAATCGGAAATGAACGGGAAACTCAGCAATATTTCAACGCTAAGGATTACAGTATGCAAAAGATTGATAATTTGTTAAACAATAACAAAGCCTGGGCTAATAAAATGAAGACCGAAAATCCGGTTTTTTTTAAGCAGATGGCCGAGGCGCAAAAGCCTGAATTGCTGTGGATCGGGTGTTCTGATAGTCGGGTCCCGGCAGAAATCGTGGTCGGCGCCAAACCGGGGGAAATGTTTATTCATCGAAATATTGCCAATCAGGTTATTGCTACTGATTTTAACTGTTTAAGCGTATTGCAGTACGCAGTAACGGTGTTGCAGGTTGAACATATCGTGGTCTGCGGGCATTATAATTGCGGTGGCGTCAAGGCCGCGCTGGCTAAGCAGAATCTAAATTTGGCGATAACCAATAAATGGCTGATGCATATTAAAAACGTGTATCGTTTACATCAGCCTGTAATAGATGCATTACCGACTGAAGAACAACGTGTCAACAAGCTGGCCGAACTGAATATCGTCGAACAGGTCCATGCTTTGTCGCATACCTCGATTATTCAGGAAGCCTGGAGTAAAAAACGGAGACCGGTATTGCATGGCTGGGTTTACAATCTTACCGACGGCTTGTTGCAATCGCTGATTACCTTTAATGCCGGTGATGCGATTCCTCCCATCTATCAGTGCGAACCTGCTGATTATTAACCAAGCGGTTGTTGATTTGCAGCCGGCTTCGGATGCCCATTGCCTGCCCTGATGTCGGAAATGACCATATCAAGCAGGTTGGACATCTGCCGGATTTCCGCCATGGTTACCGTCAATGCCGGCATAAAGCGCAAGGCATTATGACGGGGTGCGTTGAGCAACAGACCGCTGTCGAAAGCGCGTTTGACAATCGCCGCGGCATTGATCTCCCGGGTATCCAATGCGAGTAACAGTCCGCGCCCGCGAATCTCTCCCAGCCCGTGTTTTTCGGCAAGGTCGGCTAAACATTGCCGCATGATGCGACTTTTCTCCCGCACCTGAGGCAGAAAACTGGACTGCAGTACGTGTTTGACAACCGCGCAACCGGCGGCGGTGGCCAACGGATTGCCGTTGAATGTGCCGCCCTGGTCGCCCGGCGCGAAGCAGCTGCTCTGCCGTTTGGCAAGCAGCGCCGCCAGCGGTACGCCGCCGCCCAGGCCTTTGCCCAGTGTCATGATATCCGGTTCGACGCCGAAATGCTGATAGCAGAACAGTTTGCCGGTGCGGCCGATACCGGTCTGTATCTCATCAAAAATTAACAAAATATCATGCTGCCGGGTCAGCTGGCGCAGGCCTTCAATAAAAGACCGGTCGGCCGGTATCACCCCCGCTTCGCCTTGAATTGGCTCCAACATTACCGCCACAGTCTGTGCATCGATCGCATCGGCGACGGCATCCAGGCAGTTGTAAGGCACTTTGACAAAGCCGGGAACCTTCGGCTCGAACAAATCATCCCAGCCGCTTTTGCCGGAAGCAGCCATGGTAGCCAACGTGCGGCCGTGGAAAGCGTTGTTGAAGCTAATAATCTTGTAAGCACCGTTTTTATGCAGGCCGCCCCATTTTCGTGCCAATTTGATTGCGCCTTCGTTGGCTTCCGCGCCGCTGTTGGCAAAAAACACATGGTCAAAAGCGCTATGCGCGGTCAGTAAACCGGCTAATTGCAGCATCGGAGCATTGTAAAAGGCGGGACTGGGGTTAATCAGGATTTGCGCCTGGTTGTGGATCGCTTCTACCAGCGTCGGGTGGCCGTGGCCCAGCGTATTGACCGCCCAGCCCTGCACGAAATCCAGATAGCAATGACCTTGCTGATCGGTTAACTGCGACCCGCATCCCGAAACGAAAACGGTCTCAGGCCGTTCGGCAATCGGCATAACGGCATCAATTGCGTTGTACATAGTGGTTTCCTTGGAACTAAATTGATCAGACTGCGATTTGTATGCGCAGCATCCGGTCGGCGCCGATTTGGAATTCATAGGCGACGCTTTCGATGTCCGTTCGATAGCCGGACTGGTTCAGCATTTGTATTACCGGCTCAACATGCGCCGAGGGCTGATGCGACAAATCCAACAGCGGAAAGATGCGTACTTCCCGGGCGACCCGGCATAATTCCAGCACCGCCTGCCGATGAAACTCCTGCCCCAATTGTTCACTGTACAAAAACAGCAGGTGCGAGCACAATGCCAGATCGAACTGTTGATCGGCAAAGGGTAAAACCGGTAATCCGGCCGCCAAGTAACGGCCTTGGGTTTTGCCTTGTTCGAAATCCCGCAGGAACAGTTCCATGGCTTGTCTGCGCACTCGCCCCAGTGCCGCTGCCGAGCCGAATTTTTCCAAGCGCAAATGCCCGGCGTTGGCTGCGACCTGATCGACCATATCATCAAACACGGCACCGATGCGACCGCTTATTTGCTCGGCGCTGAACGCGTATACCGGGTCAGCCGAGATAATCCGGCCACCTTGTTGCGACAATACGGCATTAAACGAGGCCGGACCGTCACCGGCTCCCAGGATCGATTTGTGCAAATCCTCGCCGCTTATTAAAAACATCGCACAATACTCGTCAAAAGACCGTCCCCACGGGATGACAGTTGTTAAATTGAAGCCCATTATTTTCTCCAGGCGAAAAAAAAGCCGCGGATTCGGATGAATCGGCGGCTTTTTTATGAAAATCGAAAAAACAGTTAGATCATTTAATCGCTATCAAAACGCACGGATTCATCCACCGCACTGCACGTCGCAGCCAGCGTCGGAAAATAGATCTGTGGTTTAAATGATTCGTAATCATGCCGGTAAGTATGAGCAATTCTTATCAGCAGGTCAAATGAAAAATTATATGTCCCGGTTGAGGTAAGCTGTTGAGGGGAGGACGAATATTCCGGTATAGTCAACTATTAAATGAGATTTTTCAAAATGAACACCCCTTCCTTGAATAGCCGCCAACCCAACCCCGCTGCATCCGGAACTTTACGGGCTTTGCCGAGCAGTATCTGGGCGTTGGGTTTTGTTTCGCTGTTTATGGATATCTCCTCGGAACTGATTCACAGTCTGCTGCCTGTATTTATGGTTTCCGTGCTCGGTGCTTCGATGACTACCCTTGGTTTCATAGAAGGTGTGGCGGAAGCCGCTGCCGCGATCACCAAAGTGTTCTCCGGCGCGATCAGCGATTATCTAGGGAAGCGCAAGCTGCTCGCCGTGCTCGGTTACGGCATTGCAGCGCTAACCAAGCCAATCTTTCCATTGGCATCCACGCTCGGCTGGGTGTTTGCCGCGCGGTTTATCGACCGTGTCGGCAAAGGAATCCGCGGGGCACCGCGTGATGCGTTGGTAGCGGACATTGCACCGCAAGGAATGCGCGGCGCGGCATACGGGTTACGGCAGGCGTTGGATTCGGTCGGGGCGTTTCTCGGTCCGCTGTTCGCCCTGATGTTTATGGCGTGGTTCGCGAACGACATCAGAGCCGTGCTGTGGATTGCCGTCATTCCGGCGTTTATTTCCGTAGCATTGCTGGTTTTTGGCGTGGATGAGCCCGAACGGGAAAAGATCAATGCAAGTGGACGGATGCGTCTGACCTTCGGCGGTGCAACACTGCTGCCGCTTCGCTATTGGCTGATTGTCCTGCTCGGAGCGCTTTGTACTTTGGCCCGCTTCAGCGAGGCGTTTTTGGTGCTGCGTGCCCAGGATGTGGGGCTAGCACTCGGCTATGTCCCGCTGGTACTGATGGTTATGAATGTCGTTTTTACCGCTACCGCCTACCCGGCAGGTGCCGCAGCCGACCGGTTTAGCCAACGAATATTGCTTATCGCCGGGCTGTTGATGTTGGTCGTCGCCGACGTCATACTGGCAGCAGCGGCTTCACCGTTACCGGTATTCATTGGTGCTGCATTTTGGGGGCTGCATATGGGGCTCACCCAAGGCTTGTTCGCCAAACTTGTCGCTGACAGTGCGCCGCCTGAACTTCGCGGTACCGCCTTCGGCATTTTCAATCTTGTCGGCGGCGGCGCGTTGTTGCTGGCCAGTGTTGTCGCCGGTGCGCTTTGGAATGCCATCGGCGCTCCCGCCGCATTTTTAACCGGAGGGGGTTTCGCCCTTATGGCAATACTCGGGTTGCTCGCTTATCGAACGAAACCCCAGGGTTCCGGATAACAGCTGATTGGAGGCTGGTGCATGTGTTAGCCGGTTCGGGATAATCTCGCTATTTCTTTCCCGGCGTTGATTATTCGGAGCGTTAAGGTAACGTGTAAATTGAGTTTACGAACCATGAGAAAATTTGTTAGTCTCACCGCTGTTACACGCGTGAAGACGATATATTTTGTTTGAGGGTGGGCTCGTTAATCTGGCATCTCTAATAGATACTATTTGAGGACAGATGATGTTTCAACCGGAAAAAGCCGGAAATTTTGTTTTACGTCAGTCGAACGAATGTTTGTTGCATTGTTGTTGTGCCGCTGCATAGCGTCCTATGCCAACAACGGCAACGATGCAATTCCGTTATTCGATGGATTGGGGAAGCATCATTATCTGGTGGCGACTTTTAAGCCAGCCGCCCAACGCTATTTTGACCAGGGCTTGATTCTGGCTTTCGGATTCAAACATGCCGAAACCGCGCGTTCTTTTCGGGAAGCTTATCGGATCGATTCGGATTGCAACAGAGTTCGCGCTAAAAAGTTTGGACCGATGCCGATGTGGCATTGATTGAGTCGCGTTATTGAAGTTTTGGCGATCATAAAACTTGAGCGGAACTGACCACTAAACTGTGAGCACCTGGACTACGAAATTTTAGTATAAGCTGTATTAGGGAGTGGCAACCCGCTTAACTTTGAAGATGACCTATTGCGCCAACACAACTGGTACAGAGAGGGTAAATTGACGCAAATTCCGAAATATGACCGTTTGTAGTAGTTTCATCGTATATCTAATACTCTGTGTCCGGTAACGTAATGAATTATGATTGACTCGATCCGTCTCGGCCTGATGCCTCCCTTGACCGGTTTGGTTGGAATCTACGGTTCCGAAATCAGCTGGGCCGCCCGTATTGCCTGCGAAAAGATCAATGAACGGGGCGGTATTCTCGGGCTGCCGCTAGAACTGATTATCGAAGATGACGGAAGCTTGCCTGCGACGGCGGTTCCGGCTGCCGAGCGGCTGGTTGATTCACATCGTTGCATAGCTCTGATCGGCAACTTGCTGTCCAACTCGCGTATCGCCGTGATCGATCAGGTTGCCGAACCGAAAAGAATTCCTTTACTCAACTTTTCGTTCTACGAAGGCAGTATCAGCAGCCGCTATTTTTTTCATTTTGCGGCATTGCCCAATCAGCAGATTGACAAAATGATTCCTTATATGGCGAAACGCTACGGCCTCAAGATGTTTTTTTCAGGCAATAATTATGAGTGGCCGAGGGGATCAATCGATGCCGGCAAGCGCATTCTTCGCAAATTGGGTGGAGATATTGTCGGCGAGGAATACTTGCCCATCGGCGCCAATATCGAGCAGATTGACGGTCTGCTCAAGCAAATAGCCTGTTCAGGAGCTGACGTGTTTGTGCCATATTTTGCCGGAAACGATCAGATCAATTTGCTGAACCGTTTTGCCGAGATGGGATTGAAGAAGCACATGGCCGTGGTCATGGGGCATTACGACGAAATGATGGTTAGCCGCTTACCGGCTTCGGTACGGGACGGTTTCTATTCCAGTAGCACCTATTTCATGTCGCTGGATACCCGGGAAAACCGCAGGTATCTGCAACGCTTGGTTGGTCAGCCCGAAGTTAACGGCATCTGGCCGCATGGTAATGGCGTGCTGACAAATTTTGGCGAAGGAGCCTATCTTTGCGTACTTGCTTTCGCTGAGGCAGTGAAAGCCGCGGGTACCACCGATGCAGAGGCATTGATTGACGCACTGGAGAAAATCTGTGTTTCCGGTCCGCAGGGTGCCGTTGCAATGGATGCCGAAACGCATCATGCCAGCGTCAATACTTATCTGGCGCGTTGCCAAGCGAATGGAACATTCAAAATTATCAGGAAATTCGGTTGCATTCCCCCCCGGATTCCGGAACGATATATCGCACAATTGCAGACTTCACATTTGCATGAATCACCGGTATCACCTGAAGTGACGGCCCGGCTGGCCGCGGAAATCGGGACCGCAAACCGGAAAATCAGTTCAGTGCAACACATCCTCTCCATTGCCGATGTGGCCATTATAGTTGCGGATGATCAAGGCATCATTAACGAGGTTAATCAGTGTGCCGGTTCGATGTTTGGTTACCAACAAGATGAACTGATCGGTATGTCGGTACACCTCTTGCTGCCTCCTCATTTCCGGCAACGTCACGCTGAGTTGCTGGCGCAGTTTATCAATGGTGAAGAATTGCAGCGCAGCATGTCACAACGCAGTGAATTAATAGGCTATCGCAAAGATGGCAGTTTTTTCCCTGTAGAAGCGTCTATTGCCAAGTTTCGTAACGGTGATAGATGGTTCCTTGCGGCAATTATGAGGGATGTCACCAAACGCAAGAAAGCGGAGGAAGAACTGGTGAGGCGGGCAACGCACGATTTTCTTACCGGCTTGCCCAACCGCGCGACGATCCGCGAACGACTAACCTCGGTTTTGCATCGTTCCCGGCGCAATAGAATGGCCATAGCATTATTGTTTATTGACCTCGATGGCTTCAAATTAATTAACGATACGCATGGCCATGGGGTGGGGGATAGGGTTTTAAAAGCTGTCGCCGGGCGCTTGCTTGATCAGGTACGGCCTGGCGATACCGTCGGACGTTTAGCCGGTGATGAATTTGTTATTGTATGTGAACAGGTCGAACAACCCGCAGCTATGTCCGTGCTTGCTGAACGCATTAACGAAACGCTGCGTGATCCTTTTTATTTTAACGATCTGCCGCTATTTGTGACTGCCAGTATCGGGATTGCCATCGGCCTCGGCAGCACCCATTCCGCCGATGACATGCTGCGTCACGGCGATACAGCCATGTATGCGGTAAAGGAAAAAGGACGTGACGGCTGGCAATTTTTCAATGAAAATCTGCAGCAGCAGGCTGAGCTGCGATTGAACATTACCAATGGCCTGCGGTTAGCTATTGAGCGCAACGAACTGACTTCCCGGTTTCAACCGATTGTTTCCGCCGACAGTGGCCGTATTGTCGGTGCGGAAATGCTACTCCGCTGGAAACCGCCTTCAGGTGAAATTTCTCCGGAAGTTTTCGTACCGGTTGCCGAAATGACCGGTACCATTGTCAAAATCGGCGCTTGGGCGTTCTGTGAGGCTTGCCTTGCTGAAAGGCGCTGGCGTGAGCGCTGGGGAAGCCAGGCACCTTATATTTCCGTGAATGTTTCGGCACGGCAGCTCAATGATAAAGCACTTGCCGATGAATTTTCCGCTATTTTAAGCAAGACGGGCGCCGATCCTACACGGCTGTTGTTGGAAATTACTGAGACTTCGTTGATGGCGGAAGTCGATACCAATTTACGCATATTGCGTAGCCTTGAAAAGCTTGGATTGCGCATAGCGGTCGATGATTTCGGCACTGGTTATTCATCATTGGCCCAATTAACCAGGTTGCCGATCCACGTTATCAAAATTGATCGCGCCTTTGTAGAAGGCATCGATAAAAATCCGGAGAACCGCACTGTTATTCGCGCGATCATCGGCCTTGGTCGCGAATTAGGCATCAAATTATTGGCGGAAGGTGTTGAAAACAGCACTCAACGCCATGAACTATGTGTTTACGGTTGTCATTATTTTCAAGGATATTACTTTCATCATCCGCTCGATGAAAAGGCATTCATCGAGACATTTGATAGCGAACTGGAAGGTGATTCATCCGGCCTTGCTTCTCTCCACTTTCTGATTTATGTCAGTCAGAGCGTTGGTCCGATGTCCGGGGAGGCACTTCACGACTTGTCAGAACAGGCCCTGGCCAATAATATTGCAAACGGCGTTTCCGGTTGTCTGGTTTATCAACATGGTTACTTTATGCAGATGCTGGAAGGTGAGCGGGATATCCTGTATTCACTGATGGAAAAAATCAAGGCGGATAAGCGTCACGCCAATGTGCGTATTGTAATCGAAGGGCCTGCGAAGCAACGTGTGTTCAAGGAATGGGGTATGTTCCTGCACGATTTAACGCAAATTCAAGACGCACCGGACTTTAAAAAGTGGCAGCAGCGTATTATTACCTTCCAGGAACTGGCGGAAGATGCGCGAATCTGCTATGACTATATTACTGCCTTTAGGGATAGGCATTATTAACTAAGCGTTATTGTACTTTTGCCGTTAAAAGTTGTTTCTTGAGTTTTCTTAGCGGAGGACTGGCTGTTGTTGCTCGCAAAGCCAATCCAATCCGGCCTGTTGAATATATCCGGCCGATACAGCCAACTTTTCGGCGGTCATTGGTCTCGGCATAGGCTTTTTGCTAAAGATTGCTGTAAAATAACAACCGAAATAGCCGTTCTTATTGTATTACGCAACGGTTTCCTCTTTATTATTTACGCGCACGTCAGATTCTTTTTTTATCCGCATAAACGCTTGATCTCCGGCTGAAGGGGGGAGGATAACGTGCCGGAATTCGATGTGCGACGGATATGGCGTCTGATCAGGGTTAATTATGTTAAACATTGGGTTTATGGCTTCTCACGGCGGTTCCGGAATGAAAGCGGTACTTGAAGCTGTCGGCAAAAAACTGGACGTCGCACCGAAGGTATTAATCTGTAACAATAAAAATGCCCGGGCATTTGATTTAGCCAAACAACACAATTTGGCCGCCTATTACCTGAGTTCGAATACGCATGCCGACCCGGAACAATTGGACCAAATCATCAGTGCTACGCTCCGGGATCATCATGTCGATCTGTTGCTGTTATCCGGCTATATGAAAAAGCTTGGGCCGATAACGCTGGCCGCGTTCAGGAACAGAATATTGAATATTCATCCTTCATTACTACCTAAATACGGTGGAAAAGGCATGTACGGTGACCGTGTGCATCAGGCTGTTTTGGCTAATCGGGAACGGCAGAGCGGTGCCTCAGTGCATATTGTTACCGCCGAATATGACCAAGGGCCGGTTTTGAAACAACGTATCGTGCAGTTGGAAGCAAGCGAAACATTGGAGAGTTTGCGTGAAAAGGTGAAAAACGTCGAAGGTGAGCTTTATGTGGAGACGCTCGCGGCAATTATAGCCGGGGAAATCCGGTTGCCGTGAGTTTCAACGGCAAGCCGGGTTAACGGACCGTAACCGGACAAAATATCTATGTCCTGGAATTAGGGGCCGGCTAACCCATGCAGCATAAATTACCAACATGCCGGACTTCCTCGTTGAAACGGTATTACTGGAAAAAGCTTATTTTTCGGGTTTACTTGGGGCCGTCATCATACCCATCATTTTTTGATGATGAAGTTCGATTAGTTTAAGCTGTTGATTCATTAATTTTTCCTTCAGTGTCGGGTTTTTTTCAGCCAATATTTGGTTGGATAGGTCATGGATAGCCAACATGTGCGCCTGCATCGAACGCATATGTTGCTCTTTTTGCTCTTTGGTCATGTTACCCATCATTCCCATGCCCATTCCCATTCCACAGCCCATTCCTTTCATTGGGGGTTGTTTTTGTTCTGCCGTTGTCTCGTCAGCCGCAAAACTCATTGAACTGCATGCCAGTGAAAACAAAATAGGCAAAATTATTTTTGTATTGTGTTTCATGATTTTTTCCTCTTCATTAAGTCAACAAAATGCTAAGTAAATTACTCGATTGGGTGTTTATAGATATTTGATAATTGCCTGTCATGTCGTATTCCCGCTTCGCCGCCCTGTTCCTAAAGAAGCCCATGTACCGATTAAATGCGACATATGATATTGGCGATATGGAAAAAGGGGGGCCATATCGGGAATCTGTATTTTCCATTTGACCGCACACGATAGAGTTTATTAGGACTTCTGCCAATCTCTGATCAGCAAAGGCCGTTTAAAGTTTCATTTGTTTTTTACCATATTTCGTTGGGATGCGTTATTCCTCATCAGCCCGGTCTCAATAGGGCAGTCATTATTTGCGGCTTTCCCTTATCAACTCGTAGGCTTTTCTGATTTTTTGAGTCTTTTCCTTGGCAAGAGTCATCATTTCCTCCGGCAGACCTTTTGCCACCAATTTGTCCGGATGATGCTGGCTCATCAAGCGGCGATAGGTTTTTTTGATTTCCTCGTCGTTTGCCTCAGCGGTCAACCCCAATACCGCGTAGGCATCGTCAAGGCTGGGCTGTTGCCTGGATTTCGCCTGTTGATAACTGTGGCCGTAGAAACGCTGTTGCGCCAATATCTGGATTTTGATGCGTTCGTACTCAAAGCGGGATACGCGCAACCGGGAGCAAATATGCAGCAGCAGCCCTTCCTCTATTGCGTCCAGGGTGCCGTCGGCCAATGCGGCTTGTACCTGAATTTCAATAAACATACGCAGCAAGTTGCCGCGCAGGAAACATTCTCTGCGGAATTGCTCCAATGCCGCATCCAGCGGAAAGTCAGCTGCTTTACCCTGCTGAAACAGATTGATTGCAGTTTCGCGCATTTCGCCGGTCAAGGCCATTTGGTCCATTACCCGCTTGGCTAAATCGATCTCAGCTTTGGATACCCGTCCGTCCGCTTTGGCGATATGCCCCATGACCGAAAAAGTCGCGGTGAAAAAAGCCATTTGCACCCGTTGTTGATCAGCGTCGTTAACATGCCCGCCGCTCAGCCTGTCAATGCCTTCCATGCCGGTGTCAAAATGATGTCCGACAGCGGCACCAAGGATTGCGCCTAACGGCCCACCCATTAAAAAGCCAAAGGCTCCGCCGATAAATTTGCCTAACCAGCTCATATTTGAATCGATCTAATGTTGTCTAAAAAGTGTTAAACTTACTCTATTTAGCCGTATAACGGAAGTTTGGATAGCTATTATGAACCCTCCTGCAGCACTTTTTGAGTCGTCCCTCACCAGCTTAAAATTGATTGCCCGCGGTAAAGTGCGGGATATCTACGATATTGACGAACATCATATGCTCATTGTCACCACTGACCGGTTATCCGCTTTCGATGTTGTGCTGCCGGATCCGATACCCGGAAAGGGCCGGGTTTTGACCAGCGTATCAAATTTTTGGTTTGCCAAAACCCGCGAACTGATCCCCAATCATTTGGCAGATATTCCCTTGCAGCAGGTGCTTCCCGATGAACAGGAACGGGCACAAGTTGAAGGCCGGGCCATCGTGGTAAAAAAATTAAAGCCGCTGCCGGTCGAAGCTATCGTGCGCGGTTATCTGATCGGCTCCGGCTGGAAAGATTACCAAAACACCGGTTCGGTGTGCGGCATACCGCTGGCATCCGGTCTGCGGCAGGCCGAGCAGTTGCCGGAAGCGATTTATACGCCTTCGACCAAAGCCGCTCTCGGTAACCATGATGAAAATATTTCCTTTGAGCGGACCGTGGAGCTGCTGGGACAGGATCTTGCGCAGCAAGTTCGCGATGTCAGTTTAAAGCTGTATAACGATGCTGCGGCTTATGCCAGGCAGAGAGGCATTATTATTGCCGACACTAAATTTGAATTCGGCGTTGACGATAAAGGTACCCTGTTCTTGATCGATGAGGCCCTGACTCCCGATTCATCACGCTTTTGGCCGGCGGATCAATACCGGGTAGGCATCAGCCCCCCCAGTTTTGATAAACAATTTGTCCGCGACTACCTGGAAACACTGGATTGGGATAAAACCGAACCAGGGCCTTCCCTGCCGAAAGATATCGTGAAGAAAACCGGTGAAAAATACCGTGAGGCGCAATTAAAGTTAACGCAATAACTTTTTAATTAAAAATATCATTAATCGTGTTACACGCCGGTATGGAGGTAGATTTCTTTCAAGAAAGGATGGCTTTGGTGTTTTCTTCAATATAAGGAGATTACAGAGTGTCAAAGTTTTAGTATCAATTGATGGGGAACTAAATTGTTTTACCTACTTTATGTTAGTTCAGCTGTTACCCCTTTTACTGAGACCGAATTGATTGATTTGCTCGCCAAAGCCCGCGTAAAAAACAGTAAACTGGGAATTACCGGTATGCTGCTGTATAAGGACGGCAATTTCATGCAGGTGCTCGAGGGGGAAGAATCTGCTGTGCGGCAACTCTATGCCACAATCCGTAGGGATCCACGCCATCACAAGTTAACACTGCTTGATAAAGGCAATCTCGCCGAGAGGCGATTCAGTGATTGGTCGATGGGATTCCGTAACCTTAACGATAAAGAAATCCAATCTATCCCTGGTTTCAACCAGTTCATGAACAAATCGCTCACTGCAGCAGAGTTTATGTCCAATCCAAACAAATGCTGGGAGCTTATTATGTTTAGAGAAAATATGCCGCTAATTGAATGTGACTATGATGACTATGATATAGATCCCATTTTCCGCAAAAAATGATGGGGCCAGTTTGTGAATCCTTTAACCTGAAAGGGAATGGTTGTAGTGGTCTAATAGCACCGGACACTTTATAAGAGATAATATTTATCAATTCTATAAAGGTGTCAGAATGGGACAGAAACGAACATAACAATCCCTGTTAATTAAAGAATCCGATCTATACAAAATACCCGGAAATGCTTAGGCCGGTATACGTTTATCTGTTATGCCGGCGCGCGGCGGATAAATTGCCGGTTTTTTATAGCTCAAGGAAATTATGTATATACCTCAAGATTTTGAAATCACTGATAAAAAAGAAATTTTAGCGTTTATTGAAGCCAATGCTTTTGGCCAGTTAATTTCCCTGGTCGAAGGTCGGTTATTTTCGTCGCACATTCCATTTGCTATAGGGAATGACGGGCAAACGCTAATTTGCCATGTGGCTAGACGTAACCCTCAATGGAAAGCCATTGAAGACCAAGAAGTTTTGGTTACATTTCAAGGTGAGCATAATTATGTTTCTCCTTCTTGGTACGAGACAACTGGTGTACCGACATGGAATTATCAAGTTGCCCACATCTACGGAAAGCCAAGGTTAGTGACTGATACGGAGAAATTAAAAAATATAGTTGAAGATCTTACGGAAAAATACGAGTCCGGTTTTGATGAAGCTTGGAACGCGGAATATAAGGAATCCTTGCTTAATCTGATCATTGGTATTGAAATACAAATTACTGAGTTGCAATGCAAATATAAACTGAGCCAAAATCGGTCTGAAATAGATCGCAAAAACGTAGCGGAGGCTTTTCAGAGAAACGGAGCTGAACAATTATCGGACTTAATGAAAAAAGCGTTATTAGGAACGTATTAACTCGGACGGTTTATGGCATCATACCTCTCGTTACGGCAATGCCGTTTTACGAATCCGATTATGTAAAGCATTTATCGACGACTTGCAATATCCGACCAAGGAACAAACCATGTCACATACCTTAACCTGGCCAAAGAAGACGCGAGAGCTTTACAACCACCATTTCGATTCAACAATTTGGAATGATTTTCAGTTCCGGGACGACGACATCATCATTGCGACGTATGCCAAGGCCGGCACCACATGGATGCAGCAGATCATTGCACAACTGCTGTTCGATGGTGCCGCCAATCTTGAGGTCGCGGAGATGTCTCCGTGGATGGACCTTCGCGTGCCGCAGAAGGAAGTCAAACTCGCCGTGGTCGAGGCGCAAACTCACCGACGTTTTCTCAAGACGCACCTTCCGGTTGACGCATTGCAATTTTCACCAAAGGCCAAGTACATCTACATCGCCCGAGATGGTCGCGACGTGGTTTGGAGCATGTATAACCACCATGCGAGCGCTAATCAACTGTGGTACGAGATGCTGAATGAAACCCCGGGGCGAGTCGGGCCGCCGATTGAGTCTCCACCGGCCGATATTCGGCAGTACTGGTTCGATTGGCTTGACCGCGACGGATATCCCTTCTGGCCGTTTTGGGAGAATGTCCGCAGCTGGTGGCAAATTCGAAATCTGCCGAACGTCTTGCTTGTTCACTTTACCGATCTGAAGCGGGAAATGCCGGCTGAAATTCAACGCATCGCGGATTTTCTGAATATACCAATCAACAAATCCAACTGGCCGGCCATGCTGGAACATTGTTCGTTTGAATGGATGAAGAAGAACGCAACTAAAAGTGTTCCTTTGGGAGGTGCTTTTTGGGATGCCGGTGCGGAAGTGTTCATCAATAAAGGTGAAAATCGAAGATGGGCGACAATGCTGACCGCCGACGAGTCAACGCATTATGAAAAACTGGCGGTCTCCGAGCTGGGGAGCGAGTGCGCACGATGGCTTGCATCAGGGTGGGCGGGGAGATCGCCGTTAGACTAGTAAAGCTTCAACAATATTGCGTATCGATAGACAGGAACAGCAACGCCCGCGAATCATGAGTTGCGTGCTCGAACTCACGGCAGGAAAAATACCGATCGCCTGACCATAGGCCAGTGTTGCCGGCAGCACAGCCGGAGGGTGTACTATCGAGCCTCGCCGGCGCGGCTGTTACTGCGGAAACGCATCCGTTAATCTTCAAGGTCCACTCTAAACAACGGCCCGTAACTGGTGTCGGCGTCGAAATCATCCCAGACGAAAACCGGATAAGCAATCGGTTCGGTCGGTAGTGGGAAAGTGAGTAAATCGGTAATGCCGACAGCAGCACGTCCGACAGTATTGATCGCGCCTTTAAATGTCCCCCCGACAAATCCGTAAAAGATATTGCTGTCTTTTGCATTGCTGACGTTAATGATATTCTTCGGTATTTCCAGCCAGCCGGTCGCAATGTTTGCGAAGGCGCTGGCCGCCTTCATGCCGATTTTTTCGCCGTAAGATTTTTCCTCGTCAGCGAGGCTAATGGAAGAAAAAACAAATAAAAAAGAGGCAAAAAGGATTGGGAGCAATTTGTTATTAGTTCTTATCATTGATGTGTTTTTAGCAGGTTAATGGTTATTGATTAGCACAAGTATAGCAGAGGTGGGTAAGTTTTAAGGCGCGGCGATAAAAATGACAGAATCTATGGTCGAGACCCAATGTTCCCTGAATTATACGAAGGGGTTTGGGCTTAGCCGAATGGTTGTTAGAAGCAGCGGTTTTGTAATATACGGGATAGTTCTTGGGACGATAATTTGCGGGCCGCGCAAGACACAAATAGTTGATGAAAGTGAATGTGAATTGATTAATGATTATTTTATGTTGGGCCTAATAATTTTTTTGATTTGCTGATTAAACCTTCCCATGTAAACGGTTTAAGCAGTTAGTCCGGTCGATATCTGCTGCAGTTTAGTTAGCGGGGCAAATCGGCCTTCAACGCCAAGATAGGTGGTTTACTTTGATCAGCGGGTAAATTACGGATTTGTCTGCTCGCTTCATGGCTTTTGGTCAGTGATGTAAACCCGATTTACGCCGCTTTCTGTCATACCGAAAGTTTAATTCACAAGTTAGTCAATCTCAGTCAAGGCCAACGGTGCCTTTCATGTGCAAAATGTCAATGTTTCCCATGGCCGATTTAAACAGTGGTTAAAGCGATTTCACGGCGTTGCAACTAAGTATTTGCCTAACTATTTGGGTTGGCGTTGTACTGTTGAACAACATCGGTAAATCACCCCTGAACTGCTCTTCAACATCGCTCTTGGAAATTTTCAATACTTAACGGCGACATAGCTAATCAGAAAGGAACCCGGCGAAAGAATTTGGAATACTTGGATTAGCTGAAGGGGTTTATTGCGGAATTGATTTTTCACTAGATGAAATAATAGCAGTTAATAACCATTAGAATAACGTGGTTATGGAGCATATTTAATAGCTTATTGTTGTCAATACTTGGACGCGATGGAAGCTTACTCGAAGTTTCCGTAAATAGGGTTAGTGAATAGCAGCTAATGGACAAAGGTTATTTAACTTTTTGTTTTTAAGGCGTTGGCAAAAGCATGAGCCATTGAATTTTGTATTTTAGGAATCTCTTTTGCCGCTCGGCGCTGTTGTTTTTGCGGTTTCGGTGATGCAGCAATGTCATTCTGTTGTTTTTTCATGCCCAGGCTGATGCGGTTTCTGTTGATATCCACGTCCAGCACGGTCACTTTGACCGTGGAACCGGCGGTCACTACGTCTCGGGGATCTTTGACAAAACTGTCGGCTAACTGGGAGATGTGTACCAAGCCATCCTGATGCACGCCGATATCGACGAAGGCGCCGAAGTTGGCGACATTGGTGACTACACCCTCCAGGCGCATGCCGGGCTTGAGGTCGGTAATTTTTTCGATGCCTTCCTTAAATGTGGCTGTTTTGAATTCGGGACGCGGGTCGCGGCCCGGCTTTTCCAGTTCCTGCAGAATATCGGTGACGGTCGGCAACCCGAAATGTTGATCGGTATAATTTGCTGCATCGAGTTTGCGCAGAAAATCGCGTTGTCCGATCAAGTCCGCAATGGGTTTGCCGGTATCGTCCAGCATGCGCCGCACCACCGGATAGGCTTCGGGATGCACCGCGGACGCGTCGAGAGGATTATCGCCGTTCATGATGCGCAAAAAACCCGCCGCCTGCTCAAACGCCTTCTCGCCCAGCCGGGGAACCTGTTTCAGCTGGGTACGATTACTGAATGGGCCGTGTGTGTTGCGGTAGTCAACAATATTTTGACTGACGCCGGCGGATAATCCGGACACCTGCCGCAATAATGAAACCGACGCGGTGTTCACATCGACGCCGACGGCGTTGACACAGTCTTCGATAACCGCATCCAGACTGCGCGCCAAATGGGCCTGGTTGACGTCATGCTGGTATTGGCCAACGCCGATTGATTTAGGTTCTATTTTAACCAATTCCGCCAGCGGATCCTGCAGTCGGCGGGCAATGGAAACTGCGCCGCGTAAAGCAACGTCAATATCCGGGAATTCTTTTGTGGCCAATTCCGATGCTGAATAAACCGAAGCCCCTGCTTCCGACACGATCAATTTTGTAATTTTCAATTCGGCATGGCGTTTCATCAAATCCGCTACCAGTTGGTCGGTTTCCCGTGAACCGGTGCCGTTACCGATACTGACCAAGTCCACTTTGTGCCGCTGAATAATTCCGGCCAGGGTGCTGATAGCTTGATCCCATTGCCGTTGCGGAACATGGGGATAAACGGTTGCGGTTTCCAGTAGCTTGCCGGTCGGGTCAACGACGGCGACTTTAACGCCGGTCCTTAAACCGGGGTCCAAACCCATCGTCGCCCGCGGGCCGGCAGGCGCCGCCAGCAGCAAGTCCCGTAAATTGCTGCTGAATACCCGAATCGCTTCGGTCTCGGCAGCCTCGCGCAGCCTTTGTTTTAAATCCAGATCAATGCGGGTAAATAATTTGATTTTCCAGGCAAAACGAGCGGTTTCGTTGAGCCATGCTTCGGCGGGCAATGCCGGATTTCGAATATTGAGTTGTAAGGCGACTGTATGTTCACATTGCTGATGGGCCGTTTCCGCATCCGTTCCGGGGGTTAAAGTCAAGTTGAGAATGTTCTCGTTACGGCCCCGGAATAGCGCCAGAGCCCTGTGGGACGGTATGTTTTTAATCGCTTCCCGATAATCGAAATAATCGCTGAATTTAGCGCCTTGTTGTTCCTTATCCTTGATCACTGCAGCCTGCAAGATACCGTTTTGCCAGATCCGTTCCCTGAGATCGGCCAGCAATTCAGCGTTTTCGGCAATGCGTTCCATAATGATTTGTCGCGCGCCATCCAATGCTGTGCCGGCATCGTTGACTGTATGTTCTTGATTTAGGTAGGTCTGTGCTAAAGCGACAGGATCGCAATCCCGGTTAGCCAGAATAAAATCGGCCAGCGGTTCCAACCCCGCTTCTCTGGCGATTTGCGCTTTTGTGCGGCGTTTGGGTTTATAAGGCAAATATAAATCTTCCAGCAGCGTCTTACTGTCCGCATCTCTAATGGAACGCTCCAATTCCGGCGTCAGTTTGCCTTGGCTGCGGATGCTTTCCAGAATCGTATTGCGGCGCTCATTCAGTTCACGCAAATAGGTTAAGCGTTCTTCCAGGGTTCTTAGCTGGGCATCGTCCAGTCCGCCGGTCGCCTCTTTGCGGTAACGGGCGATAAAGGGAACCGTGGCCCCTTCATCCAATAATTTAATTGCGGCCGATACTTGGTTGATCTTGACTGATAATTCTTCTGCGATACGTTGAATAACGTCCATTTCTGCAATACGGATTGGTTAAAATCGCGCATTGTAACAGTAAAGGAATGCTAGAATGCGGGTTTTTAACCTAATGTGCAAACTTTTAGATTAATTTTCCTTTCCCCGCTTTGGGTAGATAGTAGCTACGCAGCAATGGGCGATGCGTTTCCGGAGACGGCACCGGTCAATGAAGTAACGGTATATGAAAAACAGAGAGAGACGGCACGGTTTGGTTTTAGTGCACACCGGTGACGGCAAGGGAAAGTCGTCCAGTGCGATAGGCATGGTGTTTCGCGCTGCAGGGTGGGGCATGCAAGTATGCGTCGTACAGTTCATTAAGGGGCAATGGCAGACCGGTGAACAAAAAGCGGCGCAACGGTTTGACAATATTGAATGGCATGCGCTGGGTGACGGTTTTACCTGGGATACCAAAAATCCGCAGCAGGACCGGCAGACCAGCCGGGAAATATGGCGGTTCAGTCAGCAGAAAATCAGGTCCGGGATATTTGACTTGGTCGTACTGGACGAGATTAATTATTGTTCCGGCTATGGCTGGATTTCCGGTGAGGAAATTGCCCGGTTTATTCGTGAGCATAAACCGGCGTGGATGCATTTGGTGCTTACCGGCCGCAATGCGGCACCGGAAGTTATCGAGGTTGCCGACACCGTGACTGAAATGAGAGCGGTTAAGCATGCCTTTGAACGCGGCATCAAGGCGGAACAGGGCGTGGAATTTTAAATGAAAAGAACCATTGCTGTTTTGCCAAGCTTCAACAATAATTTTTGAACCTTGAACCTTGAACCTTGAACCTTGAACCTTGAACCTTGAACCTTGAACCTTGAACCTTGAACCTTGAACCTTATTTTTCCCCCAAATAAACCAGCCCCATTCGGGGGTTAGGTTTGGCGATGCCGCTCGATTTGATTTTTCCTGCGGCTTTTTTTATGCCCAGAAAAATAAACCCCAACCGGGCATTGTTGTTTACCATGACCGTTAACACCGCCTGTTTGCCGGCGTGGGTCATGACCACATAGCCGTTGATACCTTTGACTAATACCTGTTGCAGGGTGCCTCTGCCCAATTCACTTACGGTTCGATCGCCTAAAGCCAGCATGGCGGTGCTCATTGCGGCTACCTGGTCCTTGTCTAGCCGTTCAGGTAAGGCGGCAGCCATCATTAAGCCGTCTACCGATATGATTGCGGAAGCCTCTATATCGGGAGATAACGTGTTGAGTTCCAGCAATATTGCTGACAGAATTTCAGATAACATGGTGGTGTGCTCCGCTAGTAAAGGTAGTCCGCCGGGCGGCCTAATCTTCGATGATAAAAGTACCCGGCATCATGCCCATATGGCAACTCCAACTGATCGCACCGCTGACAGTCGGCGTCAATTCTACGATTTGTAAGCCCGGCTGCAGGTCGACCGACATGTTCAAGGAAGGGATAATGATCCGCCTGTTGCAGGCGGTCAGTTGCTTGACATCAATGATCCATTTGACTGGAATGCCCTTGCGTAACGTAAAATGGTTCGGCAGCCAGCCATCGGCATCCACTTCCATATAAATGACTTGGTAACCTTGCTGGATATGCGCGCCGACGTCGGCATGATGCTGCCATGTCATAAACCGGTGGTGGATAGCCTGGGATGCCCTGGATATCAGGGAATTAAAGTCCCAGCCGTTTCCGGCAAGCAGCATGCTGCGGTTCAACATAATCGTGCCCAGCATGATGATGATAAAGCCGGAGATTTTTAGTAACTGCTTGGTGGCGTTAACGGTGATCAGGCTGGTCAAGTAACCGAAGGCGAACATGACCGGCAGGGTACCCAAGGCAAACACGAACAACAGTTTCGCCCCCTGCCAGGGATCACCGCTGCCCGCTGCAAGAATGTACATGGCTTGTAACGGGCCGCAAGCGATCATTAAGCCGTTCAGCAGGCCGATTAGTAGCGGATTGGACATTCTTTTTCGCCGCACCAATAAAAAATGTGCCAAGACCTTCGGCATGCGGATATGAAAACGCCGCAAACCGGCAAAGGTATCTGTCATGCTTAAGCCGTATATAATCAAAAAGCCGCCTGCCAGACCTGCCGCCAGACTGCGCATGCCCAGGGTAAAAGTAACGGCACTGCCGAGCAGGCCGAAAATGGCACCGAATGTCGTGTAGGATACCGTCTTGCCCAGTCCGTAGGCTAGGTGGTTAAACCAGACGGGGCGGCCGGAACGGGCCGCATCTGCGGTATAACCGACAACAAAGCCGCCGCACATGCCGATACAATGGAAGCTGGTAAAAACACCGACCAGAAATAGCAGGCCGTAATTCAGGTTTTGGTTCAGGTCGGTCGGCGACAGGCCCAGCTCGAACAGGCTGTCTAATTGAAACAACAACATTATCCCCGCTGCGCCAAAAATAATCACCGCTATGCGTTTAACCAATCCGCCGGTTTTTTTGGCAGTAAATTTTCCGCAGGTATAGCCGGCTTTTTTTATGGCGGCGCAAATCGTATTTAAGGTAATGATGTCCGCGTCGTATTCGATTTGTAAAGAATCGGTTGTAAAATCGGCTTTGACTGATTCTATGCCGGGTAAGGCGTTTATCGTTTCCTCGATAATATTTTCGCAGTCGGCACATTGCATGCCGGTAACGGAAAATTGCTGGTCGATGATTTTCATTGGCGGCTGATCAAAAAAATTATCGAAATAAAAGAGTTATTTATTTCTATAGATATTTCATGAAAAGTCTTCCTGCTATGGTATATTAATCCGCTTTCGAATAAATCTGCGGAACATTATGTTGAACTGACCGGAGCGGCGTCCGTTCTGATCGGTGTCGATTGGTGTTGCAGGGAGTCTATCGGCAGGTGATTACAACAGGAAATTATTCACTAGGTGGCGTAATGTCGGTTACATGTCTGTTGCGTACCTGAAAAATATTTAAGCTTCAAATCCAGAATAACTCATAAAATAAAATTAGGAAAGTTAAAATGAAAGCATGCGAGAATTGCGGGCCTTTGGATGCGGATACGGCAAGAGTCTGTATCGGTAAAAACCACCGGAAAATATCTTTTTTTCAGCAATTTTTCGGTGTGGTGCTGATATACGTTCCGATTATCACCTTGCCGTTTGTTTTTTTCAGCGCCTATGTCTCTTATTTGCATTTAAAACTGATGGGTGCGGAAAACGTTAAAAAGCTGTCCGACTTTTTTCCGGACCGCAAAAGCCATCGTTATACCCTGAAAAATCAAATTACCATGAAGCCGAGTTATCCAGGCAGTCCCACGCAGACCAAATTATTTTGGATTTTTAATTGCACCTGGTATTGTCCGAGCAGCGTGGCTTTATTTGAATGGCACGCCTATCTGGTGAAACTGGTTGAAAACTGGTGGTGCCCGTTTGCGCACGGCACTAAGGAAAATTACCGAGATGCATCGATCGATAAATCTTTCTGGCATATTTATCCGGAAGAAATCAAAAAATTACATGAAGACGATCTGAATAACCCGATCTGGAATGATAGCCCGGATAAGGCCACCGAGGCCGCCACCGATGAGGCGGAACAAACCGGAAAAGTGGCATAAAAAACTTTTTATCCCCCCTCATCCTGACCTTCTCCCGAAGGGAGACGGAACTTTATTAACTGAACGGCATTGGATAGGATGGGGGGCGATATAAAAACACCGAAACTTGACGGTGTTGTTATCGATAAAGGACCTTCTCCCGCTGTGCCGTGGCAGGCACAATTTCACCGATAGAAAAAACTGTTTCCCCCTGTTGCGACAGCATATTAAGCGCAGCAGCTTCGTCCTGTTCCGCGACGCAAACAATCATGCCGATGCCGCAGTTGAACGTGGTTAGCATGTCGCTGTCGGAAATATTGCCTTGTTCTTGCAGCCAATGGAATATTTCAGGTTTATGCCAACTGTCCGGATTAATTAGCGCGGCGAGATGTTCGGGTAATACCCGTGGCAGGTTTTCGGTGATGCCGCCACCTGTTATATGCGCCATGGCATGCACCGGGATTTTATGCAATAGGTCCAACAGTGGCTTAACATAAATACGTGTGGGTTGCAGTAGCCAGTCACTCAACGGTTTTCCGGACAGCTGTTCAGTGAGCGTGACATTGTGTAATTCCAAAGTTTTACGTATCAATGAGTAGCCGTTGGAGTGCGGGCCGGATGAGGCAAGTCCGAGCAGTTTGTCGCCGGCCCGTACTTTACTGCCGTCAATGATGTTGTCTTTTTCGGCAATGCCGACGCAAAATCCGGCCAAATCATATTCGCCGGCCGGATACATACCCGGCATTTCCGCAGTTTCGCCGCCGACCAGCGCGGCGCCTGCCAATTCGCAGCCCTTACCGATGCCTGCAACGACTGACGCGGCGGTGTCCACATCCAATTTTCCAGTGGCAAAATAATCGAGGAAAAACAGCGGCTCGGCACCTTGCACGATAATGTCATTAACACACATCGCAACCAAGTCTATGCCGACAGTATCATGCCGGTCAAGGTCAAAGGCCAGCTTCAGCTTGGTGCCGACGCCATCGGTACCGGAAACCAGTACCGGTTGCCGGTAACGGTCAAGCGGTAATTCGAAAAGGGAGCCAAAGCCGCCCAGACCGGCTAACACGCCGGCAGTACGGGTTTTGGCGGCAATCGGTTTGATACGTTCAACCAAGGTATTTCCCGCCTCGATGTCTACTCCGGCACTTTTGTAATTTAGGTTTTGTCGATTTTGATCGCTCAATTTGCTGCTCTCACGGATCTAAGGTTTAATACAGGGCGACCCGGAATTGGAATTCTGTGTCGGCTTTAGCGGTAATTATATCGTAAAATTAAATGAAATTAGCCGGTCAAGAGTTGAGTCCGGTTATTATTCATATACAATAAAATTATGCGGGCGATTGGCAGCAGCGGGATTAGCTGATTTAGCAAGACGGGGTCTTGCACGCATCAGGGCAGAGCAAGTAGGTGTATTTGAATATCAAACTATACCGAATAGTAAAACAAAAAATAACGAAAAATAAAATCTATTGAGAGGTAGCATATGAAGACTAACAGGTTATTGCTGAGGGTATTAGCGGTTTTTGTTGCAGCTTTGTTAATTCAAACAACCGTCTATGCCAGAGAAGAGGAAAAAGAAAACTGCATCAAGCCGAAATTTACTCAGTTTAATCCTCCGAACCATTCCGAAGTGGCGCCGGGTTCCGAAATTTCGTTTCATGTTAAATATGCGGACCAAACAAAAATTTCAGCGGCGGCCAAAAAAATACCGATGGAAATTACGATTGAGGACCGCAGTTTATTTTTAATCGTCAAAGCTGTTTTACCCGAATCGCTAAAGGGAACCTATGCCCGCATATCGCTCGAGGCTGAAGCCGAGCAGGGTTGCAAATCGAAAGACGGTTGGTTGTTGAAAATTTCCGATGCTCCTGAAGCTGCAACGGAAGTGTCAGATGAGACAAGCGAGCGCGAGGTTTCGGAAGCAACCGGTAACGATTCGGTAACGCAGGAATGAGTTGCTTTGCTGCTGCTTATCGGCATTATTGAGGCGGGAAATTTTTTTCAATAGTCGATTTTATCTTCCAGACTTTTCCAGATTGAAAATGGTTTTTCGGCCTCGGGCCGGTCAATTTGCAGCATGGGAATAGTGCGTTTGCCCGGTATCGTTGCCACCTGTTCATAGATAAAACTGTCGTCAAAACCTGCATCGGCAGCCTGTTGTCGGCTGCCTGCATAAAATACTTTTGCCAGCCTGGCCCAATAAATCGCGCCGAGACACATCGGGCAGGGCTCACAGCTTGAGTATAAGACACAGTCGGATAACTGGAAATTTTGCAGTTTCCCGCAGGCAGCGCGGATTGCCGTAATTTCCGCATGGGCTGTCGGGTCATTGTTCAGGGTGACTTGGTTGAAACCGCTGGCAATAATCTCGTTATCTAATACGATAACCGCTCCGAAAGGACCTCCACTGTTACAATTAACATTGGTTATGGCCAGCTCGATGGCCCGGTCTAAAAAAAACGTGTCCATAGGATATTCGGTATCGTCGATTTACAATTCCAACGGGTTGTCCGGATCGATACCTTGCATAAACGGCAGCCGGCGATCCTGATTGGTGATTTGATATATTTTTCCCAACCAGTTGTTAAACACCGCTTTGGCGGTGTCCCGCCAAGTATTGTCCAGATAGGGCGCTATTAAGGCTTCGGGGAATTCAACGGGGACTGTCGTGCCGGCAGCTTTGGCGCGTTTGGCATGTGCGGCGTAGTTATGCAACAGAGTCGCGGCTTCGGCGTTAAAATAATTTTCCGGGAAGGCCGGGTATTCGTCAATTTCTCCGTTCAGGAAACGAAATACCTCGCGTTTGTATTCCTTCAATAAGCTGATGGCATCATATTCCGGGTGACCTTGAAAAAAGACGATCCGAAAACCGTCCGGACTGACCGCCAAATGGACTCCGGCCTGATCGCTGGCGGCCAGGACTCGTAGTCCCCGCCGTTCCATATCCTGTTGAAATATTTCGTTGAACCGGGAATGCGGTACGTCAAAACGGGTATTGATTTCAGCGACCAGCGGATGTTTGCGATCCAGCACCCGATGGGCAAAGACACCCCAGCGTTTGGCGGGTAACCGGGTGCGTTCAATGCCGTAGCAATGCTGTATCAGCGCATGGGTCGCCAGACAGGAGCAGAGCACCGAGGTGACGTGCTTCTTGGCCCAGGTAAAAACATCCGTTAGCGGCAGCCAGAAGTCCTCCTCCGGCAATTTCGGGTGAGTGACGTTGGCGCCGCTGATGATCAACGCATCCAGCCCGTCCTGTTTGATTTTGTCAAATGACTCGTAATAGCGATCGATATGTTTTTGCGTTTCGGGGCTGCGCGGTAAGCCGCTGATTGTAAAAAGGTGCACATGAAATTGTACAATCTGGTTGCAGGCCCCCAATAGACGCAGGAATTGTCTTTCGGTCGCCTCTAATGCCGCATCGGGCATCATGTTTAGCAGGCCGATGTGCATTTCGCGAATATCCTGGCTGGCTGCGCGTTCAGGCGTCAGAATTTCCTCGCCTTCTTCGCGCAGGCGTTGAAATGTTGGTAAATCAGTGTGTGCGACCAGCGGCATGACGGGTTCTCTTGCTATTCAGGTATGTTGTGTGTGCAATGCTTCGGCGATCAGGTGGATAAAATCCTCTTCACCCTTAACTTTAGCGGTATCCAGTGCGTTCAGAGTATAACCGTACCGGTCGGCTATCGCCTGGTAACGCGGCAGGCGGGATTGATATAGTTTGGGGAAAACCCAGCGCACAAAATCATCCGGCGGAATCTGGTCGGTGTTGGAATAATGGTACAGTCCCATAAATTCAGCCAGCTTTTGATCTAAAAATTGCTCGCGATAGTACAGCGGTTTAGGGTCGCTTTGTGCCCGTTGCATGATGGTATGTTCCATCTCCGGCGGTATTTTTATGTAAAGAATCAGGCTGTGTTCCGCCAATAACTCCAACACTCCGGGATCGTCGAGCTCGCAGACGCTGCCTCCCGCATCGTTGATAAAATGTTTGTAGCCGTAAATATCTTCCGCTTTATGGATAAATTCGGGAACATCCCGCATGGCAGAGATTTCAGCCTGATGATGCAATGCCTGTCTGCGTTTGAATTCCGATAATGAGAGCCCGCCTTTTGCCGGGTCGCCAATCTTGCCTAAAAAGCTGGAAACCGGTGAGAGATTGTTGACTGTGACATTATTTTGAATGTATATCGAATCGGACAGCAGCAGTTCGCGCAAAAATGGAACCTCCATGGCCTGGCGCTTGATATTGTCCAGGATAGGCTCGTCCAGATACTTGGTGCCGATGCGGTAATCGCCGGAATAATGGAACCATTTGTCTTTCGGTAGTTTGTTGGCTAACGTGGTCTTTCCTGCACCGGACATTGCCAATAATGTGATGCTTTTGGACTCCCAGTCCAAAAACTGTTGCGGGCTCAATTTCATGCAGTAGCGTTCCTATTTTTTCAGCCAATCGTCCAAATCAATGTCTTCCTGATCCGGGCTGTGAAGATCGGGGTCGGAGTAGCCCAAGTCATCCTTTTCCAGGTCATCAAAAGGCGCGCTCCAGTCTTCCGGCTCTTCTATGTAATCAAAGGTTGAGTTGTACCAGCTTTCGGTATCATATTCGTCGATATCGCCATTGAAATACTGCACTTCTATGGAGTCCGCGCTTTCATCAATCGCTACAACTTTAAATATCAGGTTGTTTTCAACATCTTTATACCAGTTGCCGATCACAGGGTCTGTTATCGTTGCCATCGTTTTTACCAGTGTTGTCTGTTTATCAAGCCCGTTACGGGCGGGTAACAGTCTTCGGCATTGAGATCAGTCAATACCGATCGCCGTTAAGCGCGAGTGGCGTGACAGTGAATGACTGATGAACAATCCGTAGGATATGCATTAGAAATAGCGGATAGCCGTAAAAGGGTGCGTAGCATCTACCCCACATTTCCAATTTATCCATCAAATCAACATAATCCAACTACTCGTTGTTTTATTCAGTTGTTCCGCCTGTCTTGCCTAGTATAGCGTTGTTTAACAATTAAAAAAGGTAGTGTATGTCGTTCTTTATGGACTGCCTGGCGTATGGACTGAACGGGAATATTCTACTGCAAAAGACCGGTAGGGGGGGTAGCATTAATTCGTAAAAAGCAGGGCAAGGCGACTGTTTTTTTATTGGTACGCTTAGCGATTATGTTTTTCGGAAAAAAAATTACTCAAACGGGTAAATTCCTCAATGGTAACGGTTTCCACTCTCATAGCCGGGTCGATGCCCAGGCCGGACAGTTCCTGTTCGGAAAATAAATTTTTTAGCGAATTGCGTAAGGTTTTTCGGCGCTGGGAGAATGCCTGGACAACGATTTCATTCAGGTGTGAAATATTGTGCGCTTGGTAGGGAAGCTCACGGTGCGGAATCAGTTTAACGACAGCGGACGTGACCTTCGGCGCCGGTTCAAAACTTTCCGGCGGCACATAAAACTGCAACTCGGCGGCGCAATGATACTGGATCATGACGCTCAAGCGGCCGTACTTTTTGCTGCCGGGAGCGGCACAGATTCTGTCCACGACTTCTTTTTGCAGCATGAACAGCATTTCCGTGATGCAATCTGCCGATTCAAGTAAATGGAAAAGCAAGGGTGTGGAAATATTGTAGGGTAGGTTACCGATCACATGCAGCGGTCCGTTTGCATCTACAAGTCCGGAAAAATCAAAATTCAACGCATCGCAACTGTGGATCGCAAAATTCGGAAAATGGCCGAATCGTTGTCTTAAAAAAGCCACCAGATCCCTGTCGAGTTCAATCAGATCAAGCTTAACACCGGTTTGCAGCAAAGAATCGGTCAATGCGCCCCGACCGGGCCCGATTTCCACCCAATGTTGTCCGGCACGCGGTTGGGCCGATCCGATAATGCGATTGATGATGCCGTAATCGTGCAGAAAGTTCTGACCAAAGCGCTTGCGGGGAATGTGAGCCATGCTTGCCTTCCGGCTATGAGGTTTGAAGTTTATCCAATAACCGGATGGATTTTGCTGTCCGGTGTCGAATGTCACAGTGTGTGATTATATATGACCCGGCGGTTTCAGGTAAGCTCGCCGGCCATTTGCAAAGCGCTGCTAATGGCAAACTCCAGGCTGCCGGTTTCAATGTTGCCGGTGCCGGCAAGCTCCAGGGCGGTGCCGTGATCCACCGAAGTGCGAATAATGGGCAGGCCCAGGGTAATGTTGACGGCATTGCCGAAACCTTTGTACTTTAACACCGGCAGGCCCTGGTCATGATACATGGCCAAAACGGCATCGGCATGATCCAGGTATTTCGGTGTAAACACGGTGTCGGCCGGCAGCGGACCGTGCAAAATTAAACCCCGTTTACGCAAGCCCTTCAAAACCGGTTCTATAATTTCGATTTCCTCCCTGCCCAGATATCCATTTTCACCGGCATGCGGATTTAATCCGCAAACCAGAATTTCGGGCTGAGCGATGCCGAAACGCCCCCGCAAATCCCTATCCAGCAACCGGATAACGGATCTTAAACGATTGTGGGTAATGGCCCGGCTGACTTCCGCCAGCGGCAGATGGGTGGTTGCCAAGGCCACCCGCAAACCCGGCGTGGCCAGCATCATGACCGGCTGCCCGCCGGTCATATTGGCGATATATTCGGTATGGCCTCTGAACGGGATGCCCGCGTCATTGATGACGCCTTTGTGCACGGGACCTGTCACCATCGCGTCGAACAAACCTTCCAGGCAGCCGCGGGTCGCGCGGGTTAGGGTTTTTAGCACATAGCGGACATTGTTTCGGTCAAGAATGCCGCATTGTACGGGAGACGCAGTTTCAACCGGCATAACGGTTAGTTCGCCGGCCGCTTGCGGCTCAGCCGGCTGGTCGGAATTAAAGGGGATGATTGTTAAAGGCAGGGCTAACTGCTGCGCCCTGCTTGCAAGCATTTCAGGGTCGGCAATCACGACAATTTCGCATGGCCGGCTTTGTTGCGCGATTAAAACAGCCAGATCCGGGCCGATGCCGGCCGGTTCACCCGGAGTCAGGGCGATTCGGGGAATCAATGATTGTTGCGGCATATCAATTTGACTAAAGGTTATTTTTATATTTTTCCCGAGGAATGTTATGCTTGCCGGGTTTTATTCTATCGGAGCAAACACGTTGAACGACTACCCTGAAAAAACCTGCGCAATCGATCGTCTGATCAGACATCCCAAACTGGTTACGGCTGCCATAGCCGGGCAGAAAACCCAGCAGCGTAGGGATGGCGTCTATGCTTATCCCGGTGAAACTTTTGAGCTGGAAGGCATCAGTTTTACCGTTACCGCGTTGCAAAGGCAAAGCCTGGGAGAGATGACCGATGACGATGCCAAGGCGGAGGGCTACCCCGACTTGCGGGCATACCGGGAGCTGATTCTTAAGATGCACCCCGGCATGCAATGGGATGAGAGCCATTTGGTATGGGTCCATCATTTTCAAAAAACGGAGAGGTAAACGGGGGCAGCTGTCAATACAATGTAAGGCCTTTCGCTATGATAGACGTTCCAGTCGACGATACCCGTCCCTCCTTGTTTTTGCCGCATGACCGTTTGGGTTTGCCCCGGTAATGAGCAATCAGTCGTGTTGACAATCCGCACCGTGAATATGTCCGTGCGCCAATTCATCGGCAGTGGCATCGCGGATGTCGGCAATTTCGACATCGAAGGTTAAGGTTTCTCCTGCCAACGGGTGGTTGCCGTCTATGGTGATGTCATCGCCGTCGATCTGGGTGACGGTAACCACGACCGGGCCGGTATTGCCTTCCGCATGAAATTGCATGCCCGGTTCAATTTTGTTAATGCCATCGAACATACTGCGCGGCACAGTCTGTACCATCTGTTCACTACGCTCTCCATAAGCTTCGGCCGGTTCAACGGTAACCTGCAGTTTGTCTCCGGCGCTTTTTCCCGTCAGCGCATTTTCCAGACCGGGAATAATATTGCCCGCGCCATGCAGATAAATCAGAGGCTGTCCGGTACCGGATTGATCTATTACCGCTCCGTTATCGTTAGTGAGCGTATAGTGAATTGAAATTACCTTGTTATCTGCTACTTGCATAGGAGCACCTGATATGACTAATTAAAGGATATACCATGATAACTGTTTACATCGATGATGTGTACCGTAGCAGCCTAAAACTTGGCAATAATTGGCAATTCTTCCCCATCCTATTTTTTGGTACGGAAAGAATCTCGTGCGACGAAAAAGGAGTTTTAATGCCTCCCACTGTCAACTTCCGCAAGTAACCGTCTCCGGCAATGGGCTGCTTTCACCTAATTGTTAAGCCTTTAACTCCTGCGATTATTGTGCATATCGTACCCTGCTCAGTGTGTGTTGATTTTTACGGGATTGCTGTATATATGTTCCGAAAGTATAGCAATTAATATAATGTGGAGATGACAATTAACATTACTCCATTTATACTATCGTATCAATTCACACCGCGCCCGTAGCTCAGCTGGATAGAGCGCAGCCCTCCGGAGGCTGAGGCCAGAGGTTCGAATCCTCTCGGGCGCGCCATCTTGATTTTCCCCCCTGAAAAATTACCTAACACATTGGAGGGTAAAGTGGTTTTTGGGGTTCGAAAACCCTCGTTCCGGACGTGTGCCAAACGGTCGGAAAAGGTCAATTTCAGCACCACCCGCCTGTCTTCCAGTCGGCTGGAACGCCAAAGTTTACAAGGGCTTGAAAGGAACGCCGTGGGTGTTCGAAAACTTTCCTCAAAACCCCATTTTGGTTTGATGCATTGGGAGGCATGATCCCGCAAGGCAATCTTTTGCGCTTCCAAATCCCGGATACTGATTTCGGCGGCTTTCGGATAGGGCGAGGGCTACAATAATACAAATATTATTCGCGATTTCTTGTTTTGATAATTGTTTTTCATGGGATGATGGTCTATGTTAAGCGTAAATCAAAATTCATGAAAATGTCGGAATATAACCGTAAATCACAAACTGCAACCGCTTTTCACGCTTTTTTTACTTTGGAAGAGAGGATGTTGCCCGCCGGTTATGCCGCGTTTATTGTCCGGCATAACCTGTCGGTTCCGTTTCACGCGGTCGGCGTGAACCGGCTTTTGATGCAGGGGTTTCGCTACGGAAAAGCGCTCACCAAAGGTTTTGCGGTAATTAAGACTCTCATTCGCCGCATTTTATACGGAGATTAATTGGCGTTTTCAGTACCCGATAGACGCTGGGAAAAACCTCAAGACTGACTATACCAGGTATTCTTTCCGGTGCCGTGCTGAACCAAATGATTGGCTGAGACTAAGGATTGCAGATGTTTTTTCAGCGTGTTGCGGTTAGCCCCGGTGAGTTTGACAATCTGGCTGATTGTTATTTGTCCCTGTTCCCTGGCAAGCTCCAGTATTTGCAGTGACAGCGCCGGTAAAGTCTCCAGCATCAGGCGTTCGCGCTCGATTTTTTTCTCCAGCCGCTTTTTCTGCTGTTGGAGCGCGCGCAGGAAATAAATGACCCACGGTTCCCATTCCGGGGAAGTACTGCGGATGGTGCTTTGCGTTTTGCGCAAGGCGATGTAATAGCTTTCCTTGCTTTGCTCGATCATGCTTTCCAGTGAACTATAGGGCACATAGGCATAGCCGCTACGGATCAGCAACAAGGTTGTCAGCACACGGGAAAGCCTGCCGTTTCCGTCTTGAAACGGATGAATTTCAAGAAATACGACTACGAAGACCGCGATAACAAGAAGCGGGTGTAAGGAGTGTTCTACCAATGCCCTCTGTGCCCACTCGACCAACTCGTTCATCCGACGCGGCGTTTCGAAGGGGGTTGCCGTTTGGAAGACAATGCCGATTTCTTTTCCCGACGCGTCAAAGGCGACGACATGATTGGGACTGGTTTTATAATCCCCCCGGTGCCGTTCGTCTTTGGCGCTGTACTGAAGAAGATCCCGATGCAATTGCTTGATATGATTTTCGGTAACGGTAATCGCGTCGGCATGCGCGAAGACGGTTTCCATGACCACCGCATAGCCCGCGACTTCCTGTTCATCGCGGGTCTCGAATTTCTGAATTTCGAGATTGGACAGGAGATGTTCGACTTCCCGGTCGGAAAGCTTGCTGCCTTCAATCCGGGTTGAGGAGCCGATACTTTCGATGGTCGCTACGCGGCGCAAAGCCGAGAGCCGCTCCGGGGCCAAGGTCCCGAGCGCCCGCCAAGCGCCCTTAAATTCGTCCAACTCGGCGATCAGGGACAGAATTTCAGGCGTGATCTTCAGAGTCGTCAGATTTAAGCTCATACCCATAAATATACCCGTAAATACCCATATTTGCAAAATTGGAGGCTTTTACCCGAAAAATTACCCATAAATACCTATAAAGGAAGGAAAAAATCATTCTATATGTCCGACTTACTCAGCATCACCATTCCAAAGACCGGTCCGGGCTGCGTTTTTTTCGCTTGCTTGAAACAGGCTGTGATTTCCGTTCTCGGCTGTATTCCTCAAACCGCTTTTCGCGTTGTTCCGAGAGCATGGTTTTGTATTTCTGGATATCCTCTCGGAGTTCCTGTTTCTGGCCTTGATATGTATTCCGTTCCTGAACCCGAAGAGCATTGAGGTTTCTTCTCTGTTCCAGGTGCCGGAAGATTAAATTCTCTTTTTCCGCCTGATCGCGGATCAGGGCTTCATAGCTTTCCCGTTCGTTTTGCGCTTTGACCCGAGCGTGTTTGCCGGTGAGGCGATCCCAAAGTCCTTTAGCGCCTCTGCTAAAGCGCTGTTGCCGCTTCTGGCGTTCAGATTCCTGACGTTGAGCGAGTTTGTGATCCAAAGCTTTCCGTTCGCCGCTTTACCGGGCGACAAGCTCTTGCTGTCTTAAGACCGAGCGCAGCAATCAGCATCTCCCGCATATGGGCGATGGCTTTGCATGCTTCGTCAAGATCAGCGGTTACATCGTCCGCGATATCCAGCGTGCCCATATTTGCGGATTTTGCCAGTTGGTTCATATTAGAGGCCAGCCGCGAGCGCCGCAGTTCCGCTAAGACTTGGGCGAGCTTTTGATGGTCCTGACCAACCCGCCGTACAGGACGGCGTTTATCGGCATCCTTCCCGAGCAGCCGGGCGCGGATATAGGACCCCAGCGATTGATTGCCTGCCAGATTGTTCAGGTGGGCTCGTTCTTCCGCTTCTTTTTTCTCATTTTGGTCAGGCGACCCCATAATGGTAGCCAAAAGTTGGCCACTCTAAAACAGATTCACAATGCCAACCAAAAATAAAAAATCGACTTGGATAAACGTTAAAAGTGTGTTGGACACACGGGAAAAATCCGAGCTTTTAACGCTGATTAAAGACCTATACACATTAAATCTAAACAACAAAACCTTTATAGAGGCCCGTTATCAAACGGCCGGGGACTCGCTGGGGATATATAAAAAAATAATCGAGGATGCGCTTTACCCTGACGTATTGTCTAATAATCTAATCCGCCTTTCGGAGGCGAGTAAAGCGGTCAGTGATTACAACAAGGCAACTAAAGATCAAGATCCGAACGGCACCATTGAATTAATGGTGTTCTATGTTAAAACAGGAAATCAGGTTACCTTGGATTACGGTGATATGTACGAGGAATTCTATACTAGTCTGATTTCGATGTTTCAGTCGGTTGTTAAATTACTCGCCAAAGCGGATGATGTCACTCAAGCTAAGTATGCCGAGGAATTGGGCGATATTGTGTATTCCGCACGGCATATCGGTTGGGGATATTACGACGATATTTCCGATTTGCTCAATGATTACTTTCCCGACTATGCACGCAATTGATCCGCTGCACGCAAAAACTGCAAAAAGAAATGGGCCTGCTTGCGATCCTCAAATCTATGTTTCTTAAAATCGAGGCCGAAAATCGTTGCCGATATTGTTCATGCAGAACTCACGGGTACCTACAGCCGGAAAATCTGGTTTTTGTTTGAATGGCTCTGTGAGAAAAAGCTCGACATAGAAGACACTACAATTGGGAATTTTGTGCGGTGGTCGTGCCGCATATGGTGTTGTTCGAAGGCAGTGCCGGGGAAACGGTGCGCAAAAACTTGCTGAAGTATTATGATCAGCGTACCTTGCTGTGTCTGCCGACCGGGATTTTCTATGCTCAGGGGGTGAAAGCAAGCGTGATTTTCTTTGATGCTAAGCCGGCTTCTAAGGAACCCTAGTCGCAAAGGCTATAGGTTTACGATTACCGCACCAATATGCGTAAGATCTTGAAGCAAAAATCGATTAACCGAAAATGATTGTGGCGAGTTCATCAGGTTGTTTTGTGCCGAAGAGAGGAATAAGAGGGAAGATGTCCATAACCCTCACCCCGGCCCTCTCCCAGAGGGAGAGGGGGAAGCTGCTCAAAAGTCCTTGTCCTAAGGTTTCGGATGAGGGAGGAAGCCGCTGGTGTTCGTTTGGTTATGATGAGCTGATTGCCCGCGATAAAACCAATCTGGATTATTTTGGGCTGAAAAACGAGTCGTTGGAAGACAGCAAAAACCGCCCCCGGTGTCATCGCTCAGGAAATCTTTGAGTATTTGCAAGCAGCATTGGATAAATTCAGGTCGGTGGAAGAAATTCTTGCGGTGAATGGGGATTTAGGTTTATTGTCATTTGCTTTGAAATCTGGCTCGTTGTAAGGAAATTAAATCGTTTGAACGAATTCACCAGGGTTCACCGGTATGTAATTCTGAATTAATTGGAGTCACTGTAGCGTAATTTCACAAAGGACTGTCCTTGGAAAACTTAAACACTAAACCAACAAGTTATCGACTCGGCTGGCTGGCTGGCTGCCATGTTTGCATCCGACGCCGACTACGTCTCCTTTGTGCTAGCCGATGGCGGCATCGTTTTATGGGATGGCGGTGATAAACAGCATAAAGTCTCTCATCTTGCTGTCGGTTTGGGTATCGCTAGAGAGAAAGGCTTTTTCTGGGATAGATTGGCGATTCATCTGGAAAATGGCGACATTATCCGCATCGGCGGTATTGGCAAGAAGCAATCAAGTCAATTACAGAAGGAACTGAATAGAGCTTTTCGGGCCTATCTCAGGGACTTCTATCAGAGTCTGGTTCCTCAAATACAAGATGCTGTCAAACAAACCGAATTGCTGTTGTCGAGTGATCGGTATGTTAGGCAGGGTGCTGCTAAACAATGGCTCCGGACGCATGAAGGATTGGCTTATGCGGTAAAGCGTAAAGACATTCATCAATTTTTATCGGCTGAATTACGCCAACAGCTCCAAACAATAGACCCTTTGTTGAACGAAGGGTATAAAGCCATTGAATCCATCAACAACGCTTATATCGATAGGCAACTGCGAAAATTCCAGAGGTTTTTCGATAGTGTGGATAGTAAGCCGTTAACCGCCAATCAACGGCGAGCCTGTGTCATCGATGAACAGCATAATCTGATACTCGCCGGCGCCGGTACCGGCAAAACCAGTACAATGATCGGCCGGGCGGGTTATCTGATAGAGTCGGGATTGGCTCAGCCGCAACAGATTTTAATGTTGGCATTCGCTCGGAAAGCAGCTGAAGAAATGGATGGCCGAATCAAAGCCAAATTAGGCATCGATACGCTAACGGTAAAAACCTTCCATAGCCTCGGCAAACACATCATCTCACAAGTCGAAGGTATAGTGCCGGCAATTAATCCGCTGGCTGAAGACGATCATCTACGCGCGCGTTTCGTCGACGAACAACTCCAGCGCTTGTTACAGGACAAACTTTATAACTCGCGTTTCATTACTTATTTCGTTAGATTCAGACATCCTTATAAAAGCGCTTTTCAGTTTAAAAGTCTGGGCGAATATAACAACTATATTCTGGAACAAGAAATTTGTGTGTATAGAATAGCCCCAGGGAAAAGGAACTTTTAACGGCAATACCCGCTTCACGGCAGGTACGACCGTTTTGATTATTTATTCTGCA
>JBNLCC010000057.1:0-2667 GCA_050303615.1 Methylococcaceae bacterium
TCTGACAAGGTCGTAAGCGTATTGCAGGACATCGCTTCGGTAGACTTTGTCATAGAGACTGTAGAATCGATAGGTGGATTGCTGCTTGGCTTTAAGGTATAGCTTCCTCTGGAGCGCCCTGACGGTCTCGGTTGAGAATTCCAATGTTTCTAGCATAATGCAATCATCTCCGCCCTTTACCCTTCGGATAGCGTGAACAAAGTAGGGTTCCTTTCCTCGGATGTCGTTATGTTGTCGCCCATCCTCAAGCGGTATTATGAACCCCTCAGACTTCCAATACAGCCAAACTCAATTTCACTCTTCGCTTATATGAATTCGTTGGCGCTGCAAACGCCGCCGTATTGGATCTCCCGTCCTGCACAATCAATCTTCCGCTACATGCCATTCCTAAAACCCCGGAGGATTTACCTAAACCACTCATTGTTAAGCAGGTAATGTCAGTTTTCCCTTTCAGAGCAGAAGGTCAACATCCTCAATTGGTTAACGAGGCTAACCCAGATTCACTTACGTTACAGCCTGTAGCTTTGCCTTTACGGAACTTACAGCACATAATTACTCATGGACTGCTCCGCAGTACTACCGGGGTGAATGAGCAATTCCCCGGACGGGACTTTAACCCGCTAGATTGATTGCCGATAACGGCGTGCGCACTGACCCCAAAAATACAATAGTAATAATTGTGCGCAGTATCACAAAAATGGTAGAAAAAAAAAGACAAATATAGCAGATAATAACCTAATCCTAATCTGCAGTGCATATCGATACTCATGTTACGCCATGCATGACAGAAAAACACATAGTAGGACCCTGGGTTCTTAAGGTGGATATCATGAAAATCACAAAAAAAATTGGCGGCACGGCACTAAATTGTTCCTGCTTTTTAATTCTGTTGACATTGTGGTTTTACGTTGCCACTGCTCAGGCCGAGCCTGTCATCTGTCCTGCCCCCGGTAACAAAACAGGTGCTCTGGAATCTGAATTTTACCACGGTGAGGACTTGCGTATTACCGGTGGGGAATGTGCAGTCGATGGATCAGGAAAATATCATTTCGGCAATGTCAACATCTATAACGGCGGCAAATTAATCTTCAAGAATGGTCATGACATTGAGTTTTGGGCAAAGTCTATTCTGGTGGAAAATGAAGGCAGATTAATCGCCGGTTGTAAAGATAGCGAGTGTAACGAGAAGGAACCTATTGGCTCCGCTGGTGGAAAGGTCACGATTTTTCTTTACGGCGCGCAGCAAACTGCCGGTACCGGCAACGGTGACGGCGGGCAGGGAATCATCTGCCGATCCGATGCGCATTGCGGCATTCCGGATAATCTTTGGAATGATGGCGATAAACAGCCCAATGGTAATTTACCCGGCGGAGCACCAAAAGATTATTTTTATGCCTACGAGCCGTTGACGTACGATGACGGCGGTACGACGAAAGGTTATTTCGGCTACAAGGTCTTGGCGGTTTCCTACGGCGGAACCTTGCAGCTGTTCGGCGCAAAGGGCGCAACTTACGAAAACAATGTGATTTGCGAAGAAACCGATATTTCCAATTCCTGCACCAGTTGGGCGCGGTTAAACGAAACAATCGATCCCGACGACCAAGATGGCAAAAACAAGAGGTTGGCACTCGACAGGGAGGTCGACTGGGAAGCTGGCGATGAAATCGTCGTGACGACCACCGATTATTTACCGGGACATTCGGAACAATTAAAAATTAAATCTAATAACCCTAGTGGCGATACCTCCACTATCTTTGTGGAAACGCCGGTTGCCTATAGGCACAACGGCGACGCTTTCGAATTCCCCACACCTGCTAGTCCGGGTAAAGGCATCGACCGGCTCAAACTGGGGTTCGATAAGGCGGAAACCCGCGCCGCGGTGGCGTTGTTGAGCCGCAGTATCAGCATTGTTTCCGCCGGTGACAAGTTTGGCGATTTGCTGGATAAGGAGGAGCCCGGAAACTATTTCGGCGCCCACACGATTGTCCGCCAGGGCTTTAAGAAATTTCAGGTTCAGGGTGTCGAATTCAAGTTAATGGGTCAAGGGGGGCGCATCGCGCATTACCCTGCACATTTTCATATGGCACGCAAAGTACCGCCGAACACCTTTATCAAGGACAGCTCGGTGAACGAATCGATGACCCGCTGGTATGTGATACACGCTACCCATAATGTGGAGCTGGCGCGTAACGTCGGTTATAAGTCGATCGGCCACGGCTATTACCTGGAAGACGGCACCGAGATAAATAATCGTCTCTATTCCAATATCGGCATTTTCGCCCGCGCGGCGGTCAAAAATGACCAAAATCCTCGCCAAGTACCGGGGATTCTGGCATCGCCGGAATTGGTGCCCGATAAAAAAGGGCAGCCTGATTTCCGCACCAGTGAACAGGTGCCTTACCATTCCGATTACATGCATCCCACGATCTTTTGGATCATGAACGGCTACAACGATTTTGCCTATAACATGGCGGTCGGGGCCGGCGCCTGCGGCACCTGTTACTGGTTGGTGCCGGGCTTTAACAGCGGTGGATCGCGATTCCAGAAATGGGATTCCTACGCGTCCATGCAGTCCAATCTGGCGCGCGCAGCGATGACGCCGCTTAAACGATTCCGGGGCAATTATTGCTCGACGGCAATGAATGCCTTCAATGTCGTCGGCGATAC
>JBNLCC010000058.1:0-80956 GCA_050303615.1 Methylococcaceae bacterium
TTTATCTATTGATGAAGATATGATGTTTCCTCCACGGGATTGTGAAGCGGAACAAAAATGTATTTCCGGCAGCGAACATCGCACAATTCACTCTATTGATGGTCATCTGGCCCTGTTTGGAACTGATGACCACTATATTGAGCAAGTTGACAAGCATTTAAAAGAAATTCTCGAAACCGGCTAGCTACGTCTAGGAATTACTAAAGGGATTAAGCTTAGGGCGCAAGACACAAGGAATACCACTGCTGATTTGCTAAGTAATCGAGCCAGATCGGTATCCCTTATTACTCTACAACGTTTAAATTTTTCGATGGCCCCTATCATGGACTTCTGTACGTCCATTTGCTGCCATTCAGAAATAATTCTAATAGGCCGCTTTGGGTCGTTATGGATAGCTATCCATAGTGACCCAACGATGCTGTGGCTGCCTATTTCCTTGAGTGTCCGCTAAATAAAGGCCCACGGGGAACATCGATCGCCATGCCCATTGACGAGGCGCTGGCCGGTTTTATGGCGCCGGGCAATACGCTTACGCTCAAATCATTTATTAGTTTTACCGCTTATGAACAGGAAGCTGAGCAGTATAGCAACGGGCTATTGTTAGCGCTTAGCCCCAAAGCCGGTACCCATGTTTGGGGTGAAGGCATCACCAACATCACACCGTTATCTGATGATCCGCAAACAAAAAATGAATACACGTTTTCACCGGGAGCGCGGTTGCAGATCAATCGTCATGAAAAGAAAATCATTAATGGGAAAGAATTAACGGTCTTGCACATGATGTATGTGGACGCGGTGGTTTCAGTGCCTGGAATTAATTAGAAATTCCACATGCTTCGAGGAGCCGAGATACAAAAAACATCAAATCCAACCGTCTTGACTCCCTCAAACACGGCGTGGAAGAGCGTGTGATTGATTAGCCTTATTCGACTTTACACTGTGTATATAAAAGGTGGTCGTTCCAAGCATGGTCGGAAAAAAGCAGGCTCATTCAATCAATTCTCTCGGAGAGCCCTCGTCATTCTGAAGCTGGGAACGGACTCCATGAGCCTATTCAAGTTTTTGGGGCTTCGGAGAAGGTTAGCGGTTTCTTCGAGCATTTCGTAGTCTTCAAGAGTCGTAGTCATTTTACTTCGATATCGGACCAAAAAGCTCAGGCCCATGAACAATCGGAATCTTTACAAGTATTTTTAAAAATCAGGTCGCCTGATTGTTTTTCCGTTAATTGGATGTTATAGAATTTTCTAATCTCTTGACCTGAATCGGAGCGGCCGATGCAGTCGCTGTCCAGTACCTTATTGTTGCCACCCTTTGCTAAGGAGATTTCAAAACATACACCGTTAAGGTTATCTGCCGCTTCTTTAAAAACGCCATATCCGGCGATAATGGAGGAAATATTATTGACCGGAATTTTTATCGTTGTAGGCGCATGAGCAAACAGTGTGGATTTGTTGATAAGGCGAACCTGTTGATCACTGAAGTCGGAAGAATGTAGCATTTTTTACATTAACAGGGTTTGTGAATTGAGTGGCTTAGGCAGGATTTGTTTCTTATCAAAAATATAACGGGTTGCCTCAATATGAAATTTATCGGCATAAATCCAACCAAAATCAGGTAATTCGTAACTTATTTTAATAGCGTCCGGCCGGGTAATATTTTTTCCGGAGAACGTTCCGATTAATACTTCATTGTTTCTGATTAGCGGCGAAACAAAAAAACCTTCTTGAGCAATCGCGGTTACCAGCCGATTTCTTGATAGTAAATTTCCATTTTTGTAGCAATAGATGTAAACCAACGGCGGTCGATAAAGTAAAGAAAACAGTTTTCCTAATAGCGTTTTGTCTATTTTAATCTTTAAATAGATTAGCCCGGGTTCTTCGGGAAGAGGGATCGTATTATTAAACTCTGCATCTTTTTGAAAAATGGATTTTGTTTTGGCAGGGTTTTCGATCTGATTCCTTTTGAAAAGAATAAACTCATTATCCGCATACTCTGCAATATGATAATTTTCAAAGATATTGGGCCATAAAGCGCCTTCACTCATCGTTGGAGGTCGGCCGTCGATAGCTCTGGGCGAGAAAAGTATATTTTCCGGTGGAGAGGCTTTATAAAAAGCTTTATTTTTATTAATAAGATAATAGGTATAATCTGAATATTCCTGAAAAACAGGACGCGGTCTGTAATTGAAATTATCAAAAATAATACTTGATTGTTCCCATCCGATCATATCAATTGATGAATCGGCGGGTAAATCGATAAGAAAATTCCCTTTTAATTTTTTAGCGGCGGATATATATAAATGCCGTTCCATTTATTATACCAATCATTAAAATTAAACGTGGCTAAAGCCATATTGTCAACTTTTGAAGTGTAACCATCAGGTAACATTTTGAAATAATACTGGTATCTTCCTGGTGAAAAATACGGCTTCGGAAAATTCATACCCAATCGCAGGGATAACTGGATCAACTAAAAACAGATTAATAATAATGTATAAAAAGTCTGCTTCTTAAGCGATTTATGCTTGTCTACCAGTTGAGCGAAAATAAACATGCCCCAGAATATTCCCTGCCATTCATTTAAGCTCTGCAAGTCGTGCCTGACAAACCCCTGCTTAAAAACGATGAAAAGATAAGATAATAGCGAAAGAAAAGTCAGTAGCTCTGAGGGTTTTGATTTCCAATGAGTCAATAGATGGATGCCGGATAAAAATATAAATAACGTAGCAAAAGTAATGTAAACGGAGAGCTCAACTATGTTTCGGTCAGGAAACGGCAATGTAGACATTGCATCGGTATAACCTGCGTCAATTTCAATTGTCCCCTGCCAATAATCAAACAAATAATTTATATTCCGGCCGGCTGATAAATGCCGAAGTAAGAAAAAAACAGATTATGCCCCACCAAAAAAAAGTCTCAGCAATTAGCCCGGGATCGAAAAGGCGGGTATATAAAAAGCCATAAGGGCCGAACGTAAAAATCAGATCCTTGCCCCATTGCCATTGATTGATATATCCGGATTTAATTACCTGAGTCCAGGAGGGATCCAGACCCGTTGAAGGCAAGACCGGAATGAAAGGGGCTAAAACACCATAAAAAACAATAAATAGTAGTATAAATAAGCCAACGGTTTTGCCGTTGTCGATATTTAAGAAACCATTTTTTTGCATAAGCAGGATTCGCTCTAGAAGGAACCCTTCCTGGGAAATTTATTAATTACGTTTCAGGAAAGCGGGAGACCCCTCTCGGCGCACCTGATTTGTCAATTTGGTTTGTTGTTTTCCCCCCAAAAAATCCAAATTGAAAGTTACCCGTAGTAGATCGGGAGTTATCGAACCGTAAGCGTTCATGGAATAAACTCATCAGTCATTGATATTAAGCCACGTAAGATTTGCTTTACGCAGTAAAGCTCATCAATCGCGAACGAAGCGGGTTCGTTCCTCACCGGCATCCTACACGGCAGTGAACGATTACGCCGAACCAAGCCAGTAGGAGTATAACTCATTTTTGTGTTTTGCCGATCGTCAATCCCGCTTGATCAGCGATATTTTTCGGAAAACTTTTTTTCACTTTAACGCCCAATTCGACGAAACTTTCGCTTTGGCGAATCAGGTTACCGTTTCCATGGGTCAGTTTGTTCATTACCCCGTCATAGGTTTTGTTGACGGTATGCAACTGGTTGCCTAATTTGTCCAGGTCTTCAACAAAACCCCTGATTTTGTCGTAGAGGATGCCGGCTTTATCGGCGATCAGGCGGGCGTTTTCATTTTGCCGCTCATAACGCCAAATGTTTTCGATAGTGCGCAGCGTGGCTAATAAGGTGGTCGGCGTAACGACAACGATTTTGTGCTCGAAAGCGTCGGTGAACAGCTTTTCATCGTTTTCGAAGGCGGTCATGAACGCGGCTTCAATCGGCATGAACAGCAGCACGAAATCCAGCGAGCGCAGACCTTTCAGACTGGAATAGTCCTTATTGCTCAAGGATTTGATATGCGCGCGCACGGCGTGGATATGCCGCTGCAACGCGATGCTTTTCTGTGTTTCATCCTGTTCCGAACAATATTGCTCGTAAGCGAGCAGCGAGACTTTGGAGTCGATGACCACATCTTTATTTTCCGGCAGCCGGACGATAACGTCCGGTTTGAACAGTTGATTATCGGCATCCCGGTAGCCGCCCTGGGTCTGGTATTCGAAGCCTTTGCGCAATCCGGATTGCTCGAGCACTTTTTCTAGGATCATTTCGCCCCAATTGCCTTGGGTTTTTTTGTCGCCTTTCAAGGCGTGCACCAAATTGTTGGCTTCTTTGGTAACCTGCAGGGTTTGCTGTTTTAGCAGCGCGATTTCCTCGCGTAAAGAAATGCGGTCTTTGGTTTCGTTATCGTAAACCGTTTCAATACGTTGCTTGAATTCGCCTAGCTGCTCTTTTAACGGATTGACTATATGATTAAGGCTGGTTTGCTGCCGTTCGGTCCATTGCTTGCCCTTGCTTTCCAGAATGTTGTTGGCCAGATTCTCAAATTGGACGGTCAGGCGGTGATCCGCATCCTGCAATAACCGCAGTTTTTCCTCGGTGTGCTTGGCTTGTTCTTTGGCCCGGGTTTGCAGTTCGACATTTGCCGTGCGTTCTTCGAGCAGTTGTTGCCGCAGTTGTTGCAGTTGGGGTTCCATACTCTGAAGATGTTTGACTTTTTCTTCAGCGGCGGCCAGTTGGGTTGCCAATTCCAGGGTAAGCGCGGATTTTTCCGACAGTTGATTTTGCAATGTGCTTATTTCGCTATTTAGCCGGGTGATGGTTGCATTGCCGGATTTGATGCTATGGCCGCGTTTAATCAAGGCGACTAGTAAAATACTTAGTAGCAGTCCGGCTGCCGCAGCAACCGACCAGTAGGTTTCAAGAAGCAACTGCATGCTGTGTTGTAGCGTATTTATTAGGTAATGCCGTGTAATTCATGGGCAACGTAGCGATTGTCTGATATTACTTGCGTATCGGACTTATAGTCGACATCGTTTTTGGAGGCAATCAGGACCACTTCCGAAACGTCTTCCAATTCACCGATGCGTTGGATAAGGTCTTTGGCCGACGTTTCATCGTCTTTCAAGGCGATATCGTAAGCGTAATTCAGACCCAGGCTTTTATTGTCACCGGACGGCTCCATGTGCAGCTGATTTGAGCGCTTGCAGGTTTCATTGATGACTTCCAGATAGGCACGGCTGTCACCGCATTGCAAAAAGCGGAAACGCAGGATAAATTCGCTTTTGTACACGGCGCCGAAATTGGTCAGATAGAGAATGACCGCCAGGCAGAGGACAAACACCGCGCCGACCCCCGCCAAAAAATAGTTGCTGGTGCCGGCCGCCATGCCCAGCGCCAATGCCCCGAATACATAGGACATGTCCTTGGTATCCTTGAGCACGGTACGGAAACGGATTATCGACAAGGCGTCGACCAGAGCGAATGCGCGGGCCAGGCTGCCGCCGATGACCATCATCACGATGGCAACGATCAGCGTGACAAAGACAATGGTTTGGCTGAAGGACTGGGAGTAAGACAGGCCTTTGTGGGTTGCGCGGTAAACCATTGACACCAGAAAACCGATCGCCACCGCGAGCAATAGATTGGCGACCATTTCAGGATTGGAGTAGTTTAAGAGATTGCCCTCAGGGTTCAGCAGCATTGTTTCCATTATTTACCCGGTATTAACTTTCATCAAAAGCCAGCCCCAAGGTTTCCATCCCCGAACAAATCTTCGAGATTGAAACCCGGTTCAGTTCATGTGTCTGAATAACCCGGTGAAACCACGACGGCAGGTGATGGCGAAATTTTACCTCTAATACCGTATGGCCCGCCATAATATTTTTTGCGGCGTATTTGCTGCCGGGGAATAAACATTCACAGCGGGTGACCATGAGTCCTTCATCGAAGGTCACGCGAAAGCTGGGATCATATTTACTGATATAGGGGCGCCGCAGATAATCGATCAGCGCTATCGGAACCAACCGCTTACGCAGCAATTCATATTCAAATTGATCCCGCACTGCACTGGGATCGGTACGTTCCAGCAAGGTATCGGACAGTCGATATTTTTTCAAGGTAGCCCAATCCAATCCCTGCATATTGATCGGTGCCCGATGTTTGAACACCAGGTTATTGTGTCGGCCTTTAAGTTCGAGAAACAGCGGTGCCGATTCGCTTTGCCTTTCGGTATAGGTGCGGATGCGGAATTTGGAGCGGGAGTGCAGGCCGTCTATTTTTCCGTGAAACGCTGAATAGACCGGATCATCATAATATAAGCTGCGCACAAAATATTTGTGTTGCGGCCGGTCTGCAACAAACGGATCGTACTCCAGAAAATACCGCATATCCTGTTCCACTTCGTGGCGTTTTGGTGCCGATAACACGTATTTAAATTCATAACGGGCAAAATGCAGCAGTGATCGGGGCAAGGGGGATGTTGGTTTGTTTTTGGCCATATTACTGGGCTCCGCGCCGGGATGCAGTACGTTGCGAAAATACTCCGGCGTCAAAAATTTGCAGTGCTTCGATAACGTCGGCAAACTGTGCTGCCGGATCGGGTAGAAACGTCTCGCTGAGCGTCGCAAGTTCCGGTTGTTGGTTGTCCACAAAAAAAGCAGTGATGTTCTTGTCCGTAACGGCCTGATCGGTAAAGGAATCAAATAACCGTATGGTTGAATGTTTATCGGCGGCCGGCGGCTCGTTATTGTCGGAGAGGTGGGACTTGGCGATATAAATGTTGCCTCCCGAACCATAACGCCAATTTTTTTTGTAGGCATGCAGCGCTTGCCGGTTTTTATCGAGTGATTGGTTAAATAACAGTGCCAGCGATCCGTCTTTGGCTTGGATGCCGATTTGGTTGCCGCTTAACCGGTTATCGATTGCAAGCAACCGGCTGTTCTCACCGACGGAAATCCCTTTATCGCCGTTATTGATGAATTCGCTGCCGGTAACCGTGGCTTGGGTACTCATCAGGTCGATCGCATCGTTTCCGCTGGTGGCGAACCGGCTGTTTGTTATGTACGCCTGGGAAATATCCAAGTCCAGGGCATCGGAAGATGCACTGCTGAAGGTGCATCGATCGAAGCGGATATCGGCGTAGACGACATGCACCATGTCGTCGACCAGATTGCTGTCCCGGAACAGGCAGTCGTTGACTGCGACATGCAGCACATCATGGATCGAGAGCATGCCCGTATATTCGAACAGGTCGGTTTTTAGTCCGCTTCCCGACGACATTTCGCAGTGACTCAGAAAGGAGCCGTCTGCTGCCGTGCCGATTACAACTACCGAGCCCCAGGGTTGTTGCCCTGCAGCAAGCGGCATAAAACGGACCGGCAGTTGTGCCGTGCCTTCCACCTGCAATCGGTTTTTGATAATTAATGTCGCCCCTTCGCCCATTTTGATGCGCCTTCCCGCTGTGATCACCAACGGACGTTCGATGATTTGAACACCTTTGATAGTGACGTCGCCCGACCAGATCAAAGGAAGCCGCAACGGACGTTCGGTAGCCGGGGCAAAAAAAGAATCAAAAAGCGTTGGCTCGATGTCGTTGACGGCATCGGCGGGTTGCCAACCGTCGCCCAGATCTACTTGCATATCGATAAAGTGGGATTTTAAATCGGAATCCGGCAACGCAATAGCATAGTAGCCTGGGCTCATTTGTATTTGGTACTGTGGATACGGGCCGGGTAAGCTGCATGTCGGCAACTAAGCCGGCATCGATAATGATGGAATTTCCCGACAGGCTAACTCCTCCCGATATATCGACTTGTTGATTGCCTTCTGCTGTTTTATAGCTCATCCCAAGTTGCGGCAGAGAAGCCGGCACGTTGTCGAAATTCAGCCGCAGGCGGCGGACAATTCGACGGCCGCCGACTAAAAACGTTAGTGTTTCGCCATTAAGCGCATAGTTTACCGTTGTTGAGGCAGCCGAAAATTCTTTGTCGAGCGAAACAAAAATTCGTCTGATCACGCTTTCCAGATCACGCATAGCTTGTGTCACAATTTCCGGTTCAGCCGGCCTTAATTGTGGATCGATGCGTATTTCCCGCTCCATCAACGACACAGTCCCGGCGACGGACGAAGCTGAGAAAAAACTCATTTTGCCGGGTGGCAAAAAAATCTTCCAATGCCAGGTTTCGGGCTCTGATGAAATCGCCATTGCGAAACAGCATTCGATGCAGAACCGTTTCGATAATTTCGGTTTGAGCCCCGGTTCCGGGTTTGGGGCGCCAGCCTTTCGCCCAACCCACAGGGTCCCATACGATAGGCATTATTTTTTGCCGCCAGGGATCATAATACAATCGCCAGTTGTGGTTCCTGACAAAGTGTTTACTTTGGGTGAAGGATTCAAACGCGCTGAAACGCCCCCATGCTTGTAAATCAAGCTATTGACCGAGTTCCGGCTGGGAGTGAAGCTCATCCCGGCTGTGAATTAGCTGCAACAGCCGCTGCAAAGCAGCTTTGGCGTCCGCATCATAATGATTGTTGAACGATATTTTATCCTAAACCGATGCGGAATCAAAAAGCGAAACGATTCCGCTGCCGGTAAAGGCATCTTTTCCGACGATTTCACCACGGTAAATATCGGCGGGCATCAATCCGGCACGCCTGAGTGTCAATTCTTCCAGCTGTTCAACCAGAATATGGATGCCCCGATCCTCTCCGTTAATATAAAGACGTACCAGATCGGTACGCGGAACCGGCAGTCCCATTTGCTCCGCCAGGCGATAAGCCAAAAAATTATTTAATTGTTCATCGAATTTCGGTGCCTGCAGGTTAAAAAACCCGCATACCGTCAAACAGGGAATTTTTGGCTGTCTTGATGCGCAGGGATTTTTTGTAGGCGCCCCAATGATAAATGTAATCACCGCGGTATTTGATCTTTACTTTATGTAATTTTCCGTCCTGTAAAATGCGACCTTTGACATAATGGAAACCGGATTGCGGCATGTGTGAGTGTAGCCTGGATAAATTCGCTTCGGGTACAAACAGATGTATGGAACCGAGTGAGGATTTCTCAACAAAATTGCGCAGTATACCGGAACGTATGCGCTGCGTAAAAGCGCCGAATTCATACTGCCCCATATAGTTTAAGTCTACGACAAATGGCGCGGGTTCATATCGAACGATAAAGGTATAAAAACGTTCAGCAGTCTGGTAACTCCAAAAACAACCTAATATCGTGATAGGCAGAGTCACTATCCAGGATCGGAAAAACAGTTTATTGATAAATTTCCGCATGCTAAGGCGCGTTGACTTCAGCGAGAGCAGCCTGAAATTCGGGTTCACCGACGGCGTTTCGATAAAATTCCGTTAATAGAATATTTTTTGGAAAAAGGCGCCATTGTTGAGCCAAAATCTGTAAACCTTGCTCGCGGCGCCCTGTTGTATTGTGAATCGCTTCCGCCCGATAGGCAATTGCATCGATATCACGGTCATCCGCAGCATGCCATTTTTCCGCCCAGAACAGCAAATCGTTATAGCGATTTGCTGCGAGCAGCGATTGCGCTAATGCAAAAAAAAGCTGCCGTTTGAGCGGGTAAACCCGGTCGATATTTAAAAGTAAAAAAAATAGCGGTAAAAAAAAGTGCGCCGGTCAGCAAGAATAGATTTGCGAAAATTTTAAGTCTTCTCATTTACCATTAAAATTGGAGTTTTGGTATTAAATATTGCTATTTAATCATATGGTTAAGGCCTGATGATGACAAAATACCGTGCAGTGACAATTGCAGGGTCTCTTCAAAACCGCTAACTCGGAGCTAAAAACTAAACGATGCAAACGCAAAATACGGATTGAATGTCAGCATTAGCGACGCACGGGATTGTATTCCGATGAATTTGATAATTTTACAGGATTTATGTTCAATGTTTGTATTCCGAATAATTGCTTATCGGCATCGCTAATGAATCGGCTCTCAATAAATAAAGCAAAATTTATCCGTCCCCGATGAAATTGATTTTGTATATATTATTCAATTGTATAGATAAGCTATAACAATTGAGCTACAATAAATAAAAGGCAAAAAATAGGAAATGATTCACAAAAAAAAACGAAAAAAATACATTCGAATTTGTTTTTGTATTATAGTTAAGTTCCCCGTAGAAGAAAGCGGTATTTGCGCGTTAAATCTATCATTCAGACAATGAACACACTAAACACCGGATTTTTAGCAGAAACTCGTAATAAGACTATGGTATCTGTAGAGAACCTGATGATTGGTATGTATGTTTGTGAATTGGATAAACCCTGGAGCGAATCCCCGTTTCTGTTTCAAGGTTTTTTGGTACAGAACCAGCAAGTACTGCAGCAGGTGCAACGGGAGTGTGAATATGTTTATGTTGATATTGTAAAGCAAAGAAGCGTATATCCCGTCGGATATACAAAGGAAGTCTATAATACCAATAAAAAACCGATCCAAAAAAAACGTGTCGGTATACCCAGGCAGATAATCGGGAAAAATAACCGGGCTGTCAATGATAAAGAAAGGGAGTTTAACCGGTTAAGGGATATTGTTGATAAAAAAATAAATATCCAAGATATAAAACCACCGGAAAAACTGAAATCCTTCGAACAGGAAATCAGCACCGCACAGCAGGTTCACGTTAAAACGTGCTATGTCATTAAAAAATTCTTGCAGGATGCCAGTAACGGCAACACGATCAACAGTGGTGTGGCGACCAATGCTGTCTACGAATGTATGCGCAGCATACTTCGGTCTCCGGATGCAATGATGTTGATGACACATCTGCGACGCAAGGACGAATACACTTGGCACCATAGTATGAACGTATGCATATTGGCCATAAGTTTGGGCCGCCATCTTAATTTGAGATACGACGAGCTGATTACACTGGGCTTATGCGGAATGTTGCATGACATAGGTGTAATGCGCGTTCCTTCGGATTTGTTGAACAAACCGGAAATTACCGATCCCACCGAACAAAAACTGGTGCGCGCCCATACCATATGGGGACATAAAATTCTGTCGACAACGCCGGGTATTGCTAAAATTGTTGCGGATGTGGCTTACAGTCACCATGAACGGCTTGACGGCAAAGGTTACCCTCAATGTCTGACCGGAGACCGCATTTCCCCTTTTGTACGGATGATTTCCATCTTGGACAAATATGATTCGATTACTACCGATCGCCCTCACTGCAAAGGTAAAACCCATCTGGAAGCGATCAACATGTTGATAGATGCCGGTGGAACGGAAATTGACGAAACGTTGGTTAATAGTTTCATTCAATGTATCGGAGTGTACCCCGCAGGAAGTATTGTTGAAACCCACAATGGCGAGATTGGGATTGTCATTGAAGTTAATCCGAATAAGAAGCTCAGACCGAAAATTGTCTTGATTTTGAATACGGAAAAAAAACTGCAAAGCAAGCGTGTAATCGATCTCGCCGAACCGAAATATGATCAACCTCAAAATCCGTATACGATAAAAACCATTATCCGGCCCGACAAATATTCTATTGATGTCAGTAAATATTTCAATTACGGTGCAATTCAGAAAGGGATTGCTGCGTAATTAATTTCGCTACGGAACGGTGAGCCCGCTCCTTTCTTAAATTGTCACCTTGACCTCGTTAAACAGCAGAATTTTTTCTTTCAAATAACGATATTTTTTTTCTGCTTTGCCCATTTGTTGACCCGCAATTTATTGCGAGTCTTTCCAGCCGAGGAATTGACGAGCGATGTAAAATCGATGTTCTTAATCAATCGAATCGCTTTGTTTATTACAAGATAAATATCGAAGAAATTGGTAAAATGTCTTGGCATTAGATTGGATTTCAGCTATAACTTAAACTGATTTGTGAACCAGCTATCTTGTCTATACATATGAATCAGTTGCCGATTATGTCTAGCGCCCTCATAATTTTTTTAGTGAACAGAGTTTCAAAATGTTCCCGTTGATTAAAGTTCTGCGCCGATGAATTCAATAAAAACAGGATTTTTGACCGGTGAGCAAAACAAAGCTTTAATTTCCGTCCGGGAACTAATGATCGGTATGTATGTTTGTGAGCTGGACAGGCCGTGGGAAGAAACCTCTTTTATTTTTCAAGGGTTCCTGATTGAAGATCAAAATATGCTTCAACTAGTCAAGGACCAGTGCGAATACGTTTTTATCGATATAATCAAACAAAACAATGCACTACCGATAATGGTTACCAGGGCGCTGGTCAATAAAAATAAAAAACCGTTAAAAAAAGCGAAGCCATTAATAGCTAAAGAAAATGGCTTTGAAAAAAACCTGCAAAAAAAGCGGCCCGGTTTATTCAGATTAAAAGATATATTGGATGATAAACAATCCATAAATAAAATAAACCCACCTCCTAAACAAGTTATATTTGAACAGGAGATTAACCACGCCCAACAAGTTCACAGCAAAACGAGCCGCGTAGTAAAAAATTTTCTACAGCAGATAAGCAACGGAAGAAAAATAGAGATCGCTTTAGCAAAACAAGCGGTTTACGAGTGCATGCGTAGTATTTTACGGAACCCCGACGCCATGATGTTGATGACTCAACTGAGATATAAGGACAAGTATACTTGGAGTCACAGCATGAATGTTTGCATTCTGGCAATCAGTTTTGCCCGGCATTTAAATTTGCGCTATGAAGAGTTAATAACGCTAGGCCTTTGCGGTATGCTGCACGATATGGGGAAAATGAAGATTCCTGCCGATATCCTCAATAAAGCCGGTAAGTTGGACGAACACGAACAAAAAATTATGCAATCACATACCACTTTGGGCATGGAGGTTTTATCAGCCACCCCCGGAATGGCAAAAATTATTGCAGACGTAGCGCATAGTCATCACGAGCGGTTGGATGGTAAGGGGTTTCCTCGCGGTTTGAGGGGAAAACAGATTTCCCCGTATGCCAAAATGATATCGATCATCGATATTTATGACGCAATGACGACTGACCGGGTTAACCAGCAAAGCAGAACTCATCTTGATGCGCTTAATGTTTTGATTGATATGAGCGAAACGCAAATCGACCAAACTTTGGTCAATAGATTTATCCAGTGTATCGGTATTTATCCGCCGGGCTGCATAGTGGAAATGAATAGCGGAGAGATTGCCATTGTCTTGGAAGTCAATGAAATGAAAAAACTGCGGCCGAAAATTTTAATTATTTCAGATAAAAACAAAAAACAGTGCGCCAAGCGGGTTATTAATCTGTCGGATAAGCAGTTTGATGCAGAGCGTAATTTTCATTCAATTAAAACAATCATTCGGCCCGAAAGCTACGGGATCGATGCCGCGAAGTATTATAAATATGGCATCATCCAAAAAGAACTGATCAGCGGGTGATTCCAATAGATCATTATCATTTGCGGATTTAATTCTGTTTTTTCTGCAGATAGTCCCGTGTCAGTTTAAATACCACCGGGCTGAGTAATATGATGGCAATCAGATTCGGAATGGCCATTAGGCCGTTCATAACGTCGGCCATGAGCCAGATAATAGTCAGTTTTCCCATCGCGCCGACGGGTATCGCAGAAATCCATAGAAGCCGGTACGGCAGAATAACCCTGACGCCGAATAAATATTCCGCACAGCGTTCGCCGTAATAACTCCATCCCAAGATTGTAGAAAAGGCAAATACGGCCAAACCGAAGGCGACAATATAACCGCCCCAGCCCGGTAAACCGGTATTGAAGGCCGTAGTTGAGAGGCTGGCACCATTGTCACCATTGCTCCAAACGCCGGTCAGCAAAATTACCAGCGCGGTCAAAGTGCAAATCAACAGTGTATCGATAAACGTTCCCAACATTGCTATCGTGCCCTGTTGTACCGGATTATTGGTTTTTGCGGCGGCATGGGCTATCGGTGCGCTGCCGAGCCCGGCTTCGTTGGAAAACACGCCTCGGGCAACTCCGAATCGGATCGCCGCCCATAGTGTGGCGCCGGCAAAGCCGCCGGCAGCGGCGGTACCGGTAAATGCGTGATTAACGATCAGCATGAGCACGTCGGGAATCTGCTGGAAATTCACGGCGATCACTACTAGCGATCCTGCTATATAGGCGAAGCCCATAATCGGGACCAAATGGGCTGCCACTTCAGCGATGCGGGTTATTCCACCCAGAATGACGACGGCGGTTAATATGGCAAGTATGAGACCGATCAACCAAGTAGGTACGGCAAATAGAATTCCCAGCGCGTCGGCAACCGAATTAGCCTGCACCATATTCCCGATACCGAAAGAAGCCAAAGTACCGAACAGCGCAAACATGAAAGCCAGCCAGCGCCAGTTATTGCCCAGGCCGTTTTTGATGTAATACATCGGTCCGCCGACATGATTGCCCAAATCGTCGATTTCCCGATATTTTACTGCCAGCACGGCTTCTGCATATTTAGTCGCCATGCCGAATAAGGCGGTCATCCACATCCAAAAAACCGCTCCCGGACCGCCAAGTACAATTGCCGTTGCAACCCCGGCAATATTTCCGGTACCGATGGTCGCCGATAGCGCGGTCATTAAAGCCTGGAAAGGGGTTATGTCTCCTTCTTGTTGCGATTGACGGCTGCGCCAAAGCGTTAGCATGGCGCTGGGTGTTTTACGCCAAGGCAAGGCTTTTAAACCCAGGGTTAAAAAAATGCCGACGCCCAGTAGGAAAACCAGCATAACCGGCCCCCAGACGAAGTTGCTCGCCTGGTTTAGGATATATTCCAGCGTTTTCATGAGAGCTTGCTCATTTCATCCGTTTTTTCGAAATCAACGCCGACACTAACGATAAAGCTGGTTGCCTGCTCGATATTCATTTTCGATTTGACCACTTTGGATTCATTGACAATGATAGTGAATCCCGAGGTCGGATTGGGTGATGTCGGAACAAATAAAACATACATGTTATCTTTTTTATTGGTGACGTATGCCGGTACCCACAACCCTTCTTTGGGATATTCAATATAGACGACCTCACGCTCCTCCTTCTGCTCATGGCCGGTAACCAGGTTGACGATTTTTTTGGTGACCCGGTAGACGGTGTTCAGTAAAGGGATTCTTTCTATAATATTGTCGATCACCGCTACGATGGATGACCGCCCCATGCTGATCCGGTAACCGATATAAGTAAATAGTGCAAAGCTTAACGCAAATACCAAACCGGTATACAGATAACTGTATGCATAACCGTAGACCATCTGCACAATTCCGTGGATAAAGCCTTTAACAAACAGCACGATTTGCAAAATGACCATAATAGGTAAAAAGGCCAGTACGCCGATCAGGAAATAATTGGCCAGCCTTTTAATTATTTGATTCATATCCACCTCAAAATTTAAAAAATCAATCAATTGTTATAACGACTTTATCATCAGAAGAATGCCGGACGCCAAAAGGAAAAAAGCAAATATCCTACTGTATTTTTCGTTTTCGATATGGGTATAAACCATTTCTTCGGTGAGCAAATACATGATTACCCCAACCTGTAAAAATGCCATATTATCAGCATAGGAAACGGCAAAATTGTTGGACAGAAATACCAGGGTGGCTATCTGAAACACCGCGAACGTGGCGTAGCACGCCGCTATTGTCACTCTGGTAACGTCTTTCGGGTAATTCTTGCCATGCACGATAGCGGTTAATAAAGAACCTCCCAAGTTGGTCATCCCGTGGATGATACCCATTGCCGCAAGATAGGTTTTTTCAAATTTAACCAATGAATGAATCGCCCGTTCAACGGCGGTAGAATAACTTTTCAGCGCTACGAGGATCAGAAATGCACCAACCAGAATACCTATGTTTATTTTTGATGTGGTAACAAAAAATAAGAACAGCACGACTAGCGGGATCGTATAGAATAAGACGTTTTTATAAAACAGTGTATCGATATGCCGATAGTGTTTGAGAATCTGAAATGAATTGATCGCTATGGAGATCGGCAATAACACAATCAGTGCATTAATGAAATCATAACCGAGTAAAAGCAATAACGGCGTACCAAACAATAATACCCCGACACCAAATAGGGATTGTATGACGGAAGTAACGACAACCGTAAATAAAATATCGAGTGGCATCTGTGTTCCCGTTGTTATTATTTTGATCGATGAAGGGCATTATAAGCCAAATGAGGCAACGCGCACGTACATAATTTTGACATTATCACCGTTGCTCCGGGGATTGCCTGCTAGCCGCTTGGTGCCTCTGCCTTGACGGCTTACTTTTCAAAATGTGCTGGGAGGAGGACTCAGCAGAATCGTTTAAGCGGGAAAATACAGCTGAAGCAACTTCCCTTACCCACAGTACTGTCGATATTCAATAGCGCATCGTGCCGGACCAATACATGTTTGACAATCGCCAGCCCCAGGCCGGTGCCGCTCATTTTGCGGCTGCGGTTGACGTCGACGCGGTAAAAGCGTTCCGTTACTCGGGGGATATCGCTGGCGGCAATGCCTTCGCCAAAATCAATCACGTCCAACTTAACGGTATCCCCGCTTCGATACCAACGCACTTCAACAGCCGAATCTTCAGTAGAATATTTTAGCGCATTGACAATCAAATTGGTGAAAGCGCTACGCAGTTCCTGCTCATCGCCATAGAGTTTGACGTCGGTTTCCAGGAATAACTTGATGCGCCCCGCTGCGTTATTCAGCCTGTCCGCCTCCTGGCAAATTCCGGTCAACAGCAGCGTGATATCAACGCAATGCGATTTTTTTTTCTGGGTTTCCAGTCGGGTCAGTAACAGCAAATCATCCACCAGGTGTTCCATGCGCTCGGTCTGGCTTTTCATTTGCTCAAATGAACGGCTTATCAATGGACTGTTGCCGTCATCGTAATCCTGTAAAGTTTCGAGATAGCCTTTCAATACGGTCAACGGGGTTCTCAATTCATGAGAAACGTTGGCAACGAAATCTTTTCTCATCCGCTCCATTTTTTTGAGTTTGGTGACATCATGCGCCAGTAACAACCGCAAACCGGCTCCGTATTGGACTACCCTGAATTCCAGTATGATGCTTTCATCCATGGGCGAAGGCATGGTGACGGAGGTTCTGTCGTTATGGTTTTTGAGATATTGAATGAATTCGGGATGGCGTATCAGGTTGGGGAGGCGTTGTCCCTTGTCGGATTTTTTTAAGCCCAGAATTTGCCGGGCGGCTTTGTTTAACCACTCTATCTGGTCATGATCACCCAAAACAACTGCGGCATCGGGTAATGCGGCAGTAGATGTGCGAAATCGCTTGACCATTTCGCCCAGGCGTTTTTTGCGCCGCTTATCGCTTTTTTTGATCCGGTAAATATGGTAATAAATGCCTTCCCAGATGCCTTTGCATTTAGGATACTTACCGACTCCTCCCGCTCTCAGCCAGGTTTCCAGACGATTGATCTGGTAAAACTGGAAGATGAGTACCGTTATCAATATTAGGAATAGGGTATGAAAGAAAAAGCCGAAAAAAAAACTGAATATTAATGCCGATAGTATTAGCAATGTTGCACTAATAATTTCATATCGCCAGGAATACATTATTATTATGTTAGTGAAAATCGGTAGCCGAAGCCGCGCACGGTTTGCACTAAATCCTCCCGGCCATAAGCAGCGAGGATCTTTCTCAGGCGGCGGATGTGTACGTCAACAGTACGTTCTTCGATGTATACGCTACGTCCCCATACCTGATCCAGCAGCTGTGTTCTGTTGTAAACTTTATCGGGATGAGTCATAAAAAACTTCATCAGCCGGAATTCCGTGGGGCTGACTTCAAGCTGCTTGTCGCCTAATGTCAAACGGTGTTGCTCGGTATCCAGCAACAAATCGCCAAGCGCAATTTGCGACATGTCCTGAATTTTACCGCTACGGCGTAAGACCGCCTTAACCCGGGCGACCAATTCCTTGGGAGAAAAGGGTTTGGTGACATAGTCGTCGGCACCGATTTCCAGACCGCGGACTTTATCCTCCTCCTCGCCCCGCGCTGTTAGCAGGATGATAGGTAACTCTCTTAAGGATTGGTCATTCTTGAGCCGCCTGGCCCACTCCACCCCGGAAATACCGGGCAGCATCCAGTCCAACAATATCAGGTCCGGCTGCTGTTCGTCCAAAGCAAGCTGCGCTTCCCGGGTATCCGCCGTGAGCAGCACGTTAAATTCGGCTTGTTCCAAGACCAACGCCAGCATTTCTCTGATAGCGTCTTCATCTTCAACGACCAGGATAGTAAATTGATTCATCAGGCAAATAACGGGTGATAAAATTTTTATTCTAACAGAACCAATATTACGGTTTTATTAAAGCAGGATAGGGGAGAAAATTTATCGAATTAATGTAACATACTTCTGATTGGTTCAACAATTACCGGTCGCGAGCAATTTAATGCATCACTGTTTCCTTAATCCTGACTGTCGATTACAATGCAAAACATTACTGTGCCGATAAGGATGATAATGCGATGAACCTTAGTTTACAACAAATACAGCAGCAGGTAGGCGGCATTCTGCTCGGTTCGGGAGATGCGCTGATTTCCGGCGTCAACTCTCTTGAATTGGCACAAAAGGGTGACATTTCCTTTGCCGAAAATAAGCGCTATCAGGAACAAGCGCGCCAGAGCGCCGCTTCCGCGATTGTGATACCGGAGGATTTCCCGGTTTTGCAGCAACGCAACTGCTTGCAGGTGAATAATCCCAGGGAGACTTTTATCGGTATTATGATGCTGTTCGATCAGAAAAAGGCGGGATTTTCCGGAATTCATGCTTCCGCGGTAATTTCGGAGTGCAACGTCACCTTGGGTCGTAATGTCGCCATCGCGGAGACCGTTGTCGTTCGCGATAATGTCACGCTTGGCGAAGCGACACGCATCGACGCCGGAACCTATATCGGAAGCGGGGTCAGCATCGGCGCGCATTGTCAAATCGGTCCCAACGTCAGCATTATGCAGGGTGTTACCATCGGCAACAACGTGATCATTCATGCCGGGACGGTGATCGCCGGCGATGGGTTCGGCTATTTCTGGACGGGGCAGCAGCAGCAGAAAGTGCCGCAATTGGGTAGCGTGCAAATTGATGATGATGTGGAAATCGGCTGCAATACTTGTATCGACCGGGCAACCTTCGGCGTCACGCGCATCCGGCGCGGCGTCAAAATCGACAACCTGGTGCAGATTGCGCACAACAATGACATCGGCGAACACAGCATTATTGTTTCGCATGTCGGCCTTTCCGGCAGTGTTACCTTAGGCAAGCGCGTCACGCTGGCCGGCCAGGTGGGCGTTGCGGATCATATCCGCATCGGTGATGGTGCCACGGCGGCGGCCAGGACCGGCGTATCCAAAGATATTCAGCCGGGACAGGTAGTTTGGGGGGCTCCTAATCGGCCGATAAAGCAAGTGATGAAGGAATTTGCCTGTATTACCAAGCTGCCGCGCCTGTTCGAGCAAGTCAAGCAGCTAACCAAACGGCTGGAAGCGTTGGAAAAGTAATAAAGCCTGCCGATAAAAGGTTCGCTTGATATTATCCCTGAAGGTTGGCTTCGATCAGGGGCGGCGGGATGCCACCCCTTGCAATGCCCGGGAGTTAGCAAAGATTATTTGCTGAATACCAGCTTGCCGTCGCCGACGTCCACATGAATGGTGTCCCCGGCAGCGAATTTGCCGGCAAGAATTTCCTGGGCCAGCGGGTTTTCCAGTTGCGTCTGAATCGCCCTTTTCAACGGTCTTGCACCGAACACCGGATCGAAACCGGCTTCGCCCAATTTATCCAAAGCCGAGTCGCTGACCGTTAATTCAAAATCTTTGTCCTGCAAACGCGCGCGCAGGTAGTTGAGCTGAATTTTCGAAATGGCGCGTATTTGGCCTTGACCGAGCGGATGGAATACCACCGCTTCATCGATACGGTTAATGAATTCCGGGCGGAATTGCTGAGCGACAACTTCCATGACCGCCGCCTTCATCGCTTGATAGTTTTCCTCCCCGGCCAGTTCCTGAATGATATGCGAACCCAAATTGGAGGTCATAATCACTACCGTGTTGCGGAAGTCAACGGTGCGTCCGTGACCGTCGGTTAACCGGCCGTCGTCGAGTACCTGCAGCAAGACGTTAAATACATCAGCATGGGCTTTTTCCACTTCATCCAGCAAAATCACCGAATAAGGCTTGCGCCGCACCGCTTCGGTTAAATAACCGCCTTCTTCGTAGCCGACATATCCCGGCGGGGCGCCGATCAACCGGGCCACCGAATGTTTCTCCATGAATTCGGACATATCGATACGCACCATGGCCTCTTCGGTATCGAACAGAAATTCCGCCAGCGCTTTGCTTAATTCGGTTTTACCGACACCGGTCGGTCCTAAAAACAAAAACGAGCCGATCGGCCGGTTCGGGTCGGATAATCCGGCTCTGGAACGGCGGATGGCATCACTGACCGCTCTCAGCGCCTCTTCCTGGCCGACCACGCGGTGACTCAGTTCCCGTTCCATGCGCAACAGTTTCTCGCGTTCCCCTTCCAACATCTTGGCCACAGGAATGCCGGTCCATTTGGAAACCACTTCGGCAATTTCCTCGTCGGTCACTTTGTTGCGTAACAAGGTCATTTGCTGGGTTTCGGCAAGGGAAGCTTGCTCCAGCTGTTTTTCCAGGTCGGGGATGACACCGTACTGCAATTCCGACATTCTGCTCAGATCGCCTGCCCTGCTGGCCGCCTCCAAATCCAGTTTGGCTTTTTCCAGCTGTTCCTTAATCGCTGCCGCACCCTGTAATGAAGCTTTTTCCGCTTTCCAGATTTCCTCCAGGTCGGAAAATTCCTTTTCCAGTTCGGCGATTTCATCTTCCAATATTTTCAGCCTTTTTTTAGATGCTTCATCGGTTTCCTGTTTCAGAGCTTCCCGTTCAATTTTCAGCTGAATCAGACGCCGCTCCAGCTTGTCCATCGCTTCCGGCTTGGAATCCATTTCCATACGAATACGGCTGGCGGCCTCGTCGACCAAATCAATCGCCTTATCCGGCAGTTGCCGGTCAGTGATATAACGATTCGACAGCACCGAAGCCGCGACGATAGCGGGATCGGTAATATCGACGCTATGGTGAACCTCATAGCGTTCCTTCAGACCGCGTAGTATGGCAATGGTATCCTCGACGTTCGGCTCTTCGACCAGTACTTTTTGAAAGCGGCGCTCCAACGCGGCATCTTTTTCGATATACTTCCTATATTCATCCAGTGTCGTTGCGCCGACGCAGTGCAATTCGCCGCGCGCCAGCGCCGGTTTCAACATATTGCCGGCATCCATCGCTCCTTCCGCTTTGCCGGCGCCGACCATGGTGTGCAACTCATCGATAAACAAAATGATATTGCCTTCATACTTGGCGATATCGTTCAACACCGCCTTTAGCCGCTCTTCAAATTCACCGCGAAATTTGGCCCCGGCAATCAACGCCGCCATATCCAGCGCCAACAGCCGTTTGCCTTTGATCCCTTCCGGAACTTCGCCATTGATAATACGTTGCGCCAGCCCTTCGACAATGGCGGTTTTGCCGACACCCGGCTCACCGATCAATACCGGATTGTTTTTGGTGCGCCGCTGCAACACTTGGATGGTCCGGCGGATTTCATCGTCCCGGCCGATAACCGGATCGAGCTTGCCCTGTTCGGCTCGTTCGGTCAGGTCGATCGTGTATTTTTGCAATGCCTGGCGTTGATCCTCGGCGTCTTGATCGTCGACTTTCTGTCCGCCGCGAATTCGGTCAATGGTCTGTTCCAGTGCCACTTTGGTGGCACCGCAATTTTTTAATATCTGTTGTAATTGCCCTCGTTCCTCGATCGCCGCCAGCACAAACATTTCACTGGAAATGAAATTATCCTTGCGCTTTTGCGCCAATTTATCGGTCATGTTCAGCAGCCGGGACAAGCTATTGGATATCATCACATCGCCGCCGGTACCCGTTACCGAAGGCATGCGGTCCAATTCGCCGGCTAATTCCGAACGTAATTGGTTGATATTGCAGCCGGTCTGCGCCAATAACGGCTTGACGCTGCCGCCTTCCTGTTCCAGCAAGGCAAGCATCAGATGGACTGGCTCAATAAACTGATGGTCCCTGCCAAGCGCCATGCTTTGCGCATCGGCCAACGCCATCTGGAACTTGCTGGTGAGTTTATCCATACGCATAGTTCTGTTCTCCGAAAAAATAATCAAGTTGCTACAGAGATGGGGGATTTTGTGACAGGTTTCAAGGCTGTGAGGGTTTTAGGTAGTACGCAGATATTTTGATTCATAATGAAAACAGCCGGTAATGTGAGCGGATTTGCAAATCTATACATTACATAGGACATAGCCCTTGAGTCTGTATTGCTTCTTCCAGACAGGCTACAAAAAAGAAGGTGTTTTGTGCGGTCTTTATTAAGCTACCTCGGCTTTAATAGATAAAAAACAAGGTATCACTATCAGTCTTCCTTATTTCATATAATCGCGTATAATCCTGTATGACCGCATTTACACGTTTTTAACCCCATTTGTATTCGAATAACTAACGGAACCATAAATTGAACAAAGGTTTTTTTGTGCTGGCATTGTTTGCCGTAAGCCATAGCAGCCAAGCGGAATTTCTTGGTTTGTTCGGCAATGATAATTTTTATGAATGTATTTTGGATAAAATGCCAGGCGAAAAAAAATTCTCTGACGCAAACAGAATCTATCGCAATTGTAGAACAGAATATCCCGCTGCGGAGCGGATAGAAAAACAACGGTCTCTTTTCGGTATACAAACATCTGGCGAATGCCTTCGCGAATACGGTGAAGATCATAAGCAAGCCGGTTTGGCCTGGATCAAACAAGCCTGTTATAACTTGTATTACGCCAAATAAGCCTCCAGCGGCAGGTTTAGCCTTTTTTCAGAAGTTCATAACGAATATTCGCGACAATATAAAACTTTTCTCCATATTCAGTTCTGATGGGCGCTTCATCATCGACATTTTTTTCAATAATGCTTTGCCAATGGCGAAGCAATACTCCGGTGGCTTTCGGATAGAGTGATTTGGCGGCAACTGCTCATCACACCGCTATTTTTCGCTATCCGCAGGCCCCTGCAGGGTGTTTTCCGCCTGTTCGGTAAGCGACCAGTCGGAAAAAGGAAACGGCAACTGATCGGAGTTGAAGGTTAAAAAAACCAGAATGTGATAAACATAGGCCGACAGATGGCGGCCGAACTTCAGGATATTTCGGTTGGTAGTACCCGTCAGTAACGTGGAAGCCACTTGCAGCAACACAACCGCCCAAATCAGCATACGTACCAGACCAACAATAACGGCAAATATCAGCATAAAGAAAATGCGTTTCCAGGTACTCAGTTTTTTCAGGTTTTCGTTAATTTGTTCTTGCATCGAATAAAGTCAATTTGAGAAATACATACAATTTGCACTGGATGATGTCGTAAATTATTCATTGCCGGAATGGCAATCAGTTTGCCGGTTTAACCACGGTTCATAACATCGCGTAAATCCAACGCCGCAGCATTGGCTCTGGCAATATAGTTGGCCATCGTTAAGGAATAGTTGGCAAAAAGCCCGTAGCCGTCACCATCCAGAATGACCGGGCTCAGAATCGGCGATAATGCACTTTCCATTTCATGAATCATAATGTCGACCGTGTTCATTGCGCGCTTGTCCAGCAAAATGTCCCGAAAGTCATATTTGACCGCTTTTAGTATATGCAATAGCGCCCAACTTGCCCCACGGGCCTCCCAGAACACATTATCGATTTCCAACCACGAGGTTGGTTTAAGCGAAGTGGATTTTTGGTCAACTGACACAAACTGGGCAACGGACCGGTCGGTACTCGCGCCTAAGCGCGTAGAAAGGCCGCCTAATCTTTTGATGACAATTTCAGTATACTGCCACAAATTATCAGCCCGGGAATAAAAGTGGGCCGGTTTGGAACTTTTTGGGTCCTTTAAACGTACCATGTACTGATGCAGTGCCGCTATCCCCTTTTCATATTCCACTTCTGTGGAGGGCAAGGCCCAGGAATTTCTTTCATAATAAAAATACGGTTCCGCCTTTGCCAGATCCGGGTCTTCGGCTGATTGTGATTGTGCCCGCGCCAGATGATTTCTTAATGCCGAAGTGGCGTCGCGCAGCATGACCAATGCCCCGTATTCCCAGGAAGGTATATTATCCAGCAACACTCCGGGCGGTGCGACATCGTTGGTGAGGTAGCCGCCTGGTTTATATAGTAACACTTCAGCGATATGGGCCAGCGCGTTAGAGTAAACAAATCCGGTCGGCAATTCGTCCACGTCTTTTTCATTAACGCGTTTCAAAGCTTCTTTTTTTACATCGAAAGAATCCGGTTCGATACTCCAATATGAACCTAAGGCAAATAAGCCAACAGTAACAATAAGTGTAAAAACGCCGAGTCCCCAAAGTAAACCTTTGGATGATTCGGGATAAGCCGGTTCACTTGCTGACATGACCAATTTCCTATTTCGTAGAGGCTGTATTTATCAGAATACGGGTTAGTTTTCTTAATAAAAAAATAAGGCTCATATTATCAGGTTTTTTATTATTGCGCAGAAAGGATGAAAATTATTTTGTTTTTTTGAGCGCTCTCGGATGTGTTTGATCATAAATTTCGGTCAGATGCTGAAAGTCCAAGTGTGTATAAATTTGTGTGGTGCTGATATTGCTGTGACCGAGCAATTCCTGTACAGCCCTTAAGTCCCGACTCGACTCCAGTAAATGGCTGGCAAATGAATGTCTCAGCATATGCGGGTGTATATGCTCGCTGAGCCCTTTGCTTTTGCACCACCTTTCCAGCCGGAGTTGAATACTGCGATTACACAGGCGTCCCCCCCGCTGACTGATAAATAATGCCGGTTCGGTATCGCTGACAAATTGCCGACGCTGATCTAGCCAATTTGCTATTGCGTTTACAGCCTTGCTGCCCATAGGCAACACTCTGGATTTATCTCCTTTACCTTTGCGTATTTTCACTATTCGATCATCCAAATCGATATCCCGCAGATCAAGAGCCGCCATTTCGCTGAGTCTGAGACCCGAAGAATAAAATAATTCGAAAATTGCAAGATCGCGTATTTCCAGTGTGGAGGCCGTTGCGGCTTCAAGCAGTCCGTTAATTTTGTCAACATCCAGTGTTTTAGGTAATTTACGGGCTTGTTTGGGAGCCCTCACTGAAGCGCAAGGGTTATCAGTAATGTATTGATTTTTTAGAAGGTAATGACAAAATCCACGGATCGCTGACAGTTCCCGTTGCAGGCTTTTGCTGCCCAGACCTTGACGATGCCGCGCCGCAATATGATTACGAATATCAGCCTGCCGAAGATCGGCCCAGTTTGCTATGTGCCGCTCTTCGCAAAACGCATAAAAATGGTCCAGATCGTGCCGGTAACTTGTAACCGTATACTGAGACGCCCTTTTTTCGACAGTCAGCCGGTTAATAAATGCATTGAGTATTTGCGCGGCATCGGCGTGCATAGGTTCAGATAGTTCGATCTTGCAGTAAGGAAATTAGGCGGGTACCGACAATTTCGCTGATTTGTGTGAGAAATAGATTGCCCAGGCTATGATGATAACGCCCCCGCTGGCGGCTGCCGATAACCAACAGCCCTTCCAACTTGGTAAAGGTCAGCGGAATAAAGGCGCAGGATTGAACTTCGTTTGCCGCATCACCAAACAGAAACCGGGCCTGAGCCAACGTCGGCCTTCTGCATTTGGGATTATTATTAGCCAGAATTTGATGAAAACCTTGCAATGCCTTATCGTCACGCGGAACATAAAGGTTGGTTATCGGTGAATCGGTATTTTCGTGAAATATTCTTACCGCTACGAAATCCGCCATAAAACACTCAAAGAGTACCTGCTCCAAATTAGCCAGAGCCTCCTCCATAGTTGCCGAGTCAAGCATAGCCAAGGTTAATTCATGCATCCTGTTGAACAAAATATCATTTTCCCGCGCGATTTCAATCAATGCGGCCAGTTGGCTTTCCATTTCGCGATGCCGGTTTCGGTAGATTTCCAGCTGTTTGGTTACCAGTGATACAGCACTGCCACAGGGATGCGGAATGGTTAAATGCTCCAGTAATTCCAGATGATCGTTAAAGAAATCGGCGTGCTGCCATAGATAATCCTCGACCTGTGCGGAAGATATCAGCGATTGCTGTAATTCTAAGTTTTCAATCATAGTTCTATACTTCCTTCAAAAACGGAAACGGCAGGGCCGGTCATATAGACCGGTTCGCCCCGTCCTTTCCAGTTAATAGCCAGTATGCCGCCGGGGAGTTCAACATCGACACTTTGATCCAGCAGGTTTTGTTCGATACCGATAACCGCTGCCGCACAGGCACCACTGCCGCAAGCCAGGGTCTCCGCTGCTCCTCGTTCATAAACCCGTAAACGAATCGTATTGCGATCGATGACTTGCATAAAACCAACATTGACCCGCTCGGGAAAAAATGGGTGACTTTCCAGTGCTGCGCCCAATTCGACTACCGGTGCCGTACCGATATCGTTAACCTGCAGTACGGCATGAGGATTACCCATGGATACCGCGCCAAAAGCGTTTTCAATACCGTTGACACTGACCGTATAGAACCGTGACTGCTGTTCCGCCAGTATCGGTATCTCGGCAGGGGCGTGACGCGGAACGCCCATGTTGACGGTGATTAAATCATTCTCGGCAAAACTTAACTGCAGTTGTCCGGAATTAGTATCGACCAAAAGTTCGTTTTTTTCAGTTAGTTTTTTATCACGGACAAACCGGGCAAAACATCGGGCGCCGTTACCGCATTGTGCAACCTCTCCGCCGTCTGCATTAAAAATCCGATAGAGAAAATCCGCATTGCTGTTACGCGCTTTTTCCACTAATAATAGTTGATCGCAACCGATACCGAAATGGCGATCGGCAAGAAAGCGAATCTGCTCCGCTGTTAACACGATTTGTTGGTCGATGGCGTTTATGACAATAAAGTCATTACCCAGACCTTGCATTTTGGTGAAACGCATGATCATTTGCTTAAGCCGCTCTCTGCGAAAAGTAACTCGGTCTATGGCATATCGGATGCTTTTTATGCGGTATTTTTATGCCGTCCCGATGCTTATTATTATTTTCATCTGTGCCGGTGAAAGCACTGATAAATAACTATAGCTTATATTTTCTTTAATTGAAGGATAATATGAGAAGTTATTTGTAAGCTAATGTTAATTAGTATGTTATTAGGGAAGCAGGCTTTCGCCATGCCAGAGTTGCGGGATACTTTCCCGGCTTCTGATAACATAAACTTGATCGTCGTCCACCAGAATTTCCGCAGCACGCGGGCGAGAGTTGTAATTGGAACTCATGGTGAAGCCGTATGCTCCCGAAGAACGCACAGCCAGCAAATCATACTGGGATAATGCCAACAGCCGCTGTTTTCCCAGAAAATCTCCGGTTTCACATACGGGACCTACGATATCCCATGTTTTTGGCGGAGTGCCGCCATGTCGCATAATTGGAATGATTTCCTGCCACGCACTATATAAAGACGGCCTGAGCAGATCATTCATCGCGGCGTCGACAATTGCAAAGTTTTTCTCGGCTGTCGATTTAAGGTATTCGACACGGGTAACCAAAATCCCGGCGTTCCCGGCAATCGCACGACCGGGTTCCAATAAAATCTCAACATTATTACTGCCGAGTCGCTTGAGAATTGCCTGAACATAATCGGACGGTAACGGTGGGAGCTCATCCCGATAACGTATTCCCAAACCGCCGCCTAAATCGAGATGCTTTAAATCAATGCCTTCAGTTGATAATAACTCGACCAAATGCAACACCCTGTCCAGCGCATCCAGAAACGGCCCGGTATCCGTCAATTGTGAACCGATATGGCAATCAATACCGACAATGTTAATATTGGACATGGCTGCGGCGCGGCGATACTCGTCCAGTGCTTGCTGAATATCGATACCGAATTTATTTTCTTTCAAGCCGGTAGAAATATAGGGGTGTGTTTGTGCATCGACATCGGGATTCACGCGAAAAGAGACAGAAGCCACACAATTCATTTGCCCGGCTATCCTATTAATTCTATCCAGTTCCCCGCTGACTTCGATGTTGAAACAGCTGATACCGGTTTTCAGCGCTGCCGCGATTTCATCCTCACGCTTTCCGACACCCGAGAAAACGATTTTTTGCGGATCGCCTCCGGCAGCAAGAACCCGCTCCAACTCACCGAGTGAAACAATGTCAAATCCGGACCCCAAACGGGCCAGCAAATTCAATATGGCGATATTGGAATTGGCCTTTACCGCATAACAAATCAGATGCGGATGATCGCCGAATGCACGGTCAAAACTATGCCAGTGCCGCTCCAGCGTTGCCCTGGAATAGATATAGCAAGGTGTACCGAATTGCTGCACAATACTTTTAACGCTAACGTCTTCGGCAAAAAGTTCGTTATTTTTATAGTTAAAGTAATCCATTACTGCTCCATTTCGTCAAAATAGTTGTCTTCACTGCCTTCATCCGGCTCCGGATCCGGCTCGGGTTCCACATGAATCGGGGGAGGAGCGTCCGGTAAATAGAGCGGGCCGGTTTGGCCGCATCCGGAAACAATGGCAACAAACAATGTGCCGCAGTAAACGTATTTATTGATGATCATAAGTTACGCATAGAGTTTCGAAGGCAACCATGTTGCTAGCTGTGGAAAATAGGCCAACAGACCGAGCATCAGCAGTTGCAAGCAAATAAAAGGAATGACGCCGCGGTAGATTTGCATTGTAGTGACTTCAGCGGGAGCAACGCCGCGCAGATAAAATAGGGCAAAACCAAACGGCGGTGTTAAAAATGAAGTTTGTAAATTAACGGCAATCATAATACCCAACCATACCGGGTTGATGCCCATCGTCAACAAAACAGGACCGACCAGGGGCACAATAACAAAGACGATTTCGATAAAATCCAGGACAAAGCCGAGTAAAAACATGACCAGCATGACGACGAAAACCGCGCTGTGCCTTCCACCCGGTAGATCCGACAATAGCGCAACGACCCATTCATCACCCCCAAATCCGCGAAACACTAAAGAAAAGACCGCCGCACCGATTAATAACATAAACACCATGCTGGTTATCCGCGTGGTATTTTGCATTACTTCCCGCAGAATCTGCAGATTAAAATTACCGCTGTTAAAGGCCAATAAGATTGCACCGGCGGCACCGACCGATGCCGCTTCGGTCGGTGTCGCAAGCCCGCCTATGATAGACCCGAGTACCGCAACAATCAGCAGCAGAGGCGGCAACAAACTAAGCAATACCTGCCGATAAAAACCGGGGGTTGTCCGTTCTTCGGACCGGCCGGTGGTGGGCATAGTCTGCGGGCGCAATACGGATATCAACCGGATATAGCATAGATAAAGCAGCACCAGGCCAAGTCCGGGAAATATCGCGCCGGCGAATAAATCGCCGACCGAAACGGTTTCAGGATTAAAAATGCCCATTTCCAGTTGCGCCTGCTGGTAGGCGGTGGACATAACGTCACCCAACAAGACCAGCACAATGGAGGGCGGAATTATTTGGCCCAGCGTTCCCGATGCGCAAATCGTACCGCAGGACAGTGCCGGGTCATAGTGGTTTTTCAACATGGTCGGCAATGACAACAATCCCATGGTCACCACGGTCGCACCCACGATACCGGTACTGGCCGCCATCAGCATGCCGACCATGGTAACAGCGATACCCAATCCGCCCCGTACCGGGGCGAACAATTCCGCCATCGATTGCAACAGTGTTTCAGCAATACGCGCACGTTCCAACATTACGCCCATAAAGATAAATAACGGCACGGCAATCAGTGTTTGGTTACTCATAATACCGAAGATGCGGCTGGGCAACGCGGCTAAAAAATCGGCATCGAATTGCGCCAGTTGTATGCCGACTACCGCAAATGCCAAAGCGGTTCCGCTCAAGGCAAATGCCACCGGATAGCCGCTGAGCAGCACGGCAAACACTGCCAAGACCATCCATAAAGCCATGCCGTTATCCATGCTCCGCCTCCCGCGGCGAACCAGCATTGACGATAGTCAGCAAACTGGACAAAATGATCGCCATGCCCTGCAAAGCGAGCAATGCGGCCATTAGTAAAATGTTTGATTTGAGCAGATAAATACCCGGCAAACCGCCAGAATTCCTGGAACTCTCACGAATTTCCCAGGAATCGATGACATACTCCCAACCAGTCCACGAGATTAAGCCGGTAAGCGGCAGCAAAAGCAATAAACTGCCGAGCAGATCGATCCAGGCTTTGATTTTAGTACTGCAATGCTGATAAAAGATATCCACCCGTACGTGGCCGTCATGGCTTAACGTATAAGCGGCTCCCAGCATAAACAGCGTGGCGTGCATATACGTCACCGATTCCTGCATGGCTATCCAGCCGATATCGAAAACATATCTCAACATGACGACGGCGACCGTGACCAGCACCATCAGCAAAGTCAGCCACGAAACAATTCGGCCTATCCATTCGTTAAGGGTATTGATTAACGCAATGCAGGTTCCGGTAAATGTGGCAAAGGTGGACATTAACAACGCTAATTTGCATGAAATCGTGAATTTTACCTGAAATTTTCACCGAAGTTTAAAAAACCACAACCGAGTTAGATTTGAAATTGACCCAAACCCGATCACCAAAGCGCAAGTCCAGGGTTTTGAATGATTGTTCGGTAATCAGCGACTGAAATGTTTCACCGGCTTGGATTTCGACGCGTACATTGCCCCTTTCCTCCGCAATGGCGGCAATGCGTCCGGGGAAACTATTACGAATGCTGGAACTTAATGTTTGTTTGGATATAACGATTTCCGACGGATCAATTGATATATGACTGCCTTCGCCAATATTTCCCGGTAACAGGATTTGCAGGTTACCGGTATCGAAAAGGTTATGGCTGATACTGCCGTTAAAAAGATTGATCAGCGGTGTTTTAACGCATTTGCCGTTGATCAGCGAAATGACTTCATCGGCCAGTGCCATACCCTGTAAACGGTTATGGGTACTGAACAACAACGTTCTGCCGGTTCCCTGCACATAGGATTGCATGAATGATTCCAAAAACAGTTTACTTGTCTGGTCCAGATAACTGAAAGGTTCATCCAAAATCAAAATTTCCGGCTCAAGCACCAGTACCCTCGCCAAAGCGGCTTTCTGCAATTCACCGCCGGACAGGCTACCGGCCTGCTGCAATGCACAGTGGCTGATTTGTAACTGCTGTAGAACCGCTTCAGTTTTATCGTTCCAGGTTGCTTTCGCTCGGCCATGCATTTTTAAAGCGATTTTTACATTATCCGCGACTGTTCCGCGCAACATATAAGGTTTCTGGGGAAGAAATCCGACTTGTTTGCGCAATTTCCGTCGTCGTGCTTTTTGAACCAACATTCCCTTGTAGCATATCTCTCCGACATCGGGGACTGTTAAAAAGGCCAAAAGATTCAACAAGGTGCTTTTGCCCGAACCGTTAGGGCCGATAACGGCGGTTGTCCGTTGCGCCGGAATATTCAGCGAAGGTAAGCTAAGCGCTGTTTTATCAACATAGCAGCAGCGGATATTTTGCAACCGGTAGACATATTTCATGGCTCAGGTCGTTTTCCGCATCGTTTGTCTTCGCAGCGAAACTCGAAATCCGCTTGAAATTCCCAGTGAGTTGCGCAATGACTAATACTGTTTATAAACAACGATGAGAACAAGCGAAATAACCGCTTCTATTCCCTTGACTGGTCATGCCGCCATTGTAACTGACATTGCTAACGGCGCCTCCTTGGGTAAAGGTCCCGTCCCCCCAATATTGTGCTATTGCCGGACAGCCGGGCGGTTGCGCCGGGGTATTGATATCGTTGTCATGATCGACGTGCTTAACGAGTGCAGGAAGCGTATTTAAACCACCGTTAATGATGACTCCCGGTGTGCCGGCATTGCTTAGTACTCCCATTTCAATAACGGTCAAATAGCCTTCATTGGTAAAAGCGCTTTGATCGGTGCTGCCAAGCAGGTCTTTAAACTGCGCTCCGTTAATATTTAGCGGAAAGGTGCAGGTGGTATCTTTTGTAGAAATGATGGTTCTACCATTCCCCCCTTTTGACAGCGTCACGGAAAAAACGTCGAAAGGACTCATATAGACATTAAAATCTAAAACATCCAGGGACGTTTCAGACTCCAAAAAACGGAACCTTAAAATTTTGCTCTCATTTTTTATATTTCTAATACTGAACGAAGTGATCAATTGATCAGCAACATTAAAATAAGGAAAAATTAACATCTGGGCACTATCGCCGGCTTCATCGAAACTGACGCTGCCGCCGTCATCCCATTCGGGCGTGGGATCCGCAGCAGCCGTTGCGCTCAGCATAACGCTCAAAACAAGTAAAACCCCTAAAAACGAAAACCTGAATGTCGAATTTATCATTGCCAACTCCCCTTTCACCAAAAGGAAAAATCCATGTGCTGCAAACCTGAGAACTATTAGATGTAAATAATTGCGTTTCGCTGAATTATACGCCAAATACGGCAAATAGTATTTCCCGAACCGAATAATTCGAGTCGCCGTGTTTCCGGACTGCAGATAACTGTTGCGGGTGAAACCGTTAAAGTGCAAAATTAATACGTCTTGTAAAGGCATTTTGGGAAACAGGATGAACAACAAATCTATATTGCTCTTTGGCTTGGTATTGCTGCTTTCTTCTTTAGCGCATGCCGAAGAAATTTTACGCATGGCGACAACCACCAGTACCGACAATTCCGGGTTGCTGGCTGTATTGAATCCTCCTTTCGAGAAACAGTTCCAGATACGTTTGGATGTCGTTGCGGTGGGTACCGGGAAAGCATTGCGCTTAGCTGAAAACGGTGATGTCGATGTGGTTTTCGTCCATGCGCCGCAGGCGGAAAAAGCATTCGTTGACGCCGGTTACGGCATCGACCGCCGCGCCGTAATGCACAATGACTTCATTATTGCCGGACCCAAGAATGATCCTGCAGGCATACTGTCGGCGACCAATGCAACCCAGGCTTTACGGTTAATTGCCGAAAAACAAGCCCCATTTGTGTCCAGGGGGGATAATTCGGGAACCCATAAAAAAGAAATGCAGCTTTGGCAAAACACCGGAAGTCAGCCTTCGGGCAGTTGGTATTTTTCCGTCGGCCAGGGCATGGGCGCGGTGCTGCGTATCGCCGATGACAAGCAGGCTTATACCCTTTCCGACCGCGGCACTTTTATTTCATACGAGGATAAAATTGATTTGGAAATATTGTTCGAAGGGGATGACAGTCTGTTTAATCCTTACCACATCATCGCCGTCAATCCGAAACGGTTTGAGCATGTGCGCTACGATCTGGCCACAAAATACATCGATTATATTACCGGAGCGCAGGGTCAGCAGCTTATCAAAAATTATAAAGTTGCCGGACAACAATTATTTTATCCTGATGTCTTGAATTAAATTCGTACTTGCTACAACAACACGGCGATCTTAAACAAGCGATCATTGTGATGCATTCGCCAACGTGTGTTGGCACGTAAACGCTTCGAACAGTCGCTGAGGGAAAGCGAGGAACATATGCGATTAGCGGCCGAGGCGGCTAATATCGGCCTATGGGCCTGGGATATCAACCGCGACACGATTTGGGCGACCGATAGAGACCAAGCATTATACGGCATTCCGCCCGATTATCGCCTCATGGTATTTCAGTCGGCTCGCCACACTTATGAAACTGGCAGCCGAACCGCCCGAGTGCCAATTCCGGTTCGTCGGGGAAAATAAAGGGCTCGAATTTGCCGGGCAGGTCAAGGGATATCCGAGTATTCCTGAGACCGTCGGCACCTCAAAGGACATTGAAACGCCACAGCCTGCACAATAGAAAGGAATGCCAGTAAGTATTGTTCCAGCCAAACCAAATAACTTTCAAAATAGGCTCATGTTCAATAATAAAATCTTATAATCAACGGAAACGTTGACAACAGGAAGCATTAACATGATAAACAGACTATTTTCAATTTTCCCATGGCTAACACTCCTTATCGGAGTAACCCTTGCTATTTCAGGCTGTTCGTTGCCGGTACGCCAGCAGGCTGTGCCACAGGCTTTGACCGAAAAAGCCCAGGTGGCCGGATTACCGGGGGTGCGCTATTTGGTCCGCTCCGAAATGCCGGAGTTTGCCCGCGACGCCATCGAAAGTTTTTACCGGGAGCAAGCCTACCTTGCCGAAACGGGACAAGGCGATACGCTGCCCCCGGTAAATTTCTTGGCGCTTTCGGGGGGCGGCGATGATGGTGCCTTCGGCGCCGGCCTGTTATGCGGATGGAGCGATTCCGGAAACCGGCCGCAATTTAAAGCCGTTACCGGCATCAGCACCGGCGCGCTAATCGCACCGTTTGCGTTCCTGGGGCCGAAATACGATTCAGTTTTAAGGGAGGTCTATACCCAGTCCTCGCCGAAAGATATTCTGGAACCACGCAATCTCCTCGCTGCGGTATTTGAAGATGCGCTGGCTGATAACGCCCCGCTCCGGCGCCTGGTGAAGAAATACGTCACCGAAGAAATGCTGCGGGAAATAGCGCGGGAATACCAGCGGGGGCGCCTGTTGCTGATCGCCACCACCAACCTGGATGCCCGTCAGGCGGTGATCTGGAACATGGGGAAAATCGCCGCCAGCGGCCAACCCGAAGCCTTGTCACTGTTCCACGACATCATGATCGCTTCAGCGGCGATTCCGGGCGCCTTTCCCCCGGTGATGATCGATGTAGAGGTCAACGGCCAGAGCTACCAAGAAATGCACGTGGACGGCGGCGCGATGGCCCAGGTATTCCTCTATCCACCGTCGCTTAAAGTGGCGGACATCAGCAAGCAGCACCACGTCAGCCGCGAACGCCGGCTTTACGTCATCCGCAACGCGCGTCTGGATCCCGACTGGGCGGATACGGAGCGACGCACGCTGAGCATTGTCGGCCGCGCCATTTCCTCGTTGATCCACAGTCAGGGAGTCGGTGATTTATATGAGATCTATACGGAAACCCAGCGGGACGGTATCGACTACCATCTTGCCTACATCCCGAAAAGTTTCAACGCTCCCCACGAGCAAGACTTTGACACCAGTTACATGCGCCGGTTGTTTCAGACCGGCTACAACCTGGCTGTTAAAGGCTATCCATGGGATAAAGCACCGCCAGGGTTATAAGAAGAATAAAATCGCCATTTTCAATGATGAGAAGTAGCTATGAAACTGTTATCGACTTTGAAACATGAAACCGAAGAAATCGGCATGGTTGCACTTTATTTTTTCTTTTGTTTCGGTGTGCTGCTGACCTTAAAGAAGCTATTGCTGGCTGATTATAGGATTGAAGTGGATGCCGTTTCGACAGCGGCGATCAGCGCGCTGATCGCCGCAAAAATAGTGGTTGTTCTCGATCAGACACACGCCGGCAACCGTTTTGATGCCAGACTGCCGCTGGGATTGGCGGCTTTCTATAAAACATTGGTTTATATGCTGGCAACCTTCATAGTGCTGTTCCTGGAGAAACTGTTTCATGCCTACCGGGAGAGCGGTGTATTCACCCAGGCGGTTTTGGATGTGTGGGCACATAGGAACCTCAACCTTATGCTCGCCAAATTGATCTGCATCGGTTTGACGTTTTTTGTCTACCACCTTTATGCGGGGCTTGACCGTCGTCTCGGCGAGGGAACGCTTCGTCGGCTGGTCATCATGCGCCCGAATCCGCAGAACCAAACTCCGGATTTGGATGAGGGATGAGAGAGGAACACGGACAGCAGGCACAGCAAAGTCGTCAACAATACGGGCAACAGGCGCAACAAAGCCGGCAACAAACAGCTCAATCATATCATGGGGATGCCTAATACACACAAAAACTTCAAGCTATATACAGCCAGGTTGGTGTAAATGCCCCGGCTTGATTCCTAAATTGCTATACCGGAACAACTTTGCCGGGGAGAAATAAATGAATAAGCCGAAAAAAACAACGGCAATCAAGAAATATGATGTCAACGGAAATGCTATGAACGGCACTATTATGGGCAGAGGTCCGAATATAATACTCGTCCACGGTTTTACGGATTCCATCGGAGTCCGGCGCTACTCGCTTCCGGCGTCGGCAACGGGCTGGTTTGGTGCCGCCGGAGAAAACAATAAACACTTAAATTAACATCGGAGATGGCCATGAAATCATTTAACCTTACCCTATTTTTTTTATTCGCTATAGCCGTACTCAGCGGCTGCGCTTCAACCGACATTATTTCGCGTCAGGAGTATACAGGAGGAAAGCTTGCCCGGCCCGCGCACATCATTATCTATGACTTTGCCGCGACGCCCGGCGACGTCCCCTCCGGATCAGCGATTGCCGGCAGTTATGTTAGGCGCCCTACTCCGCAAACAGCGGAACAAATCAGCACCGGCCGCCGGTTGGGCGCTCAGGTCGCGAGCGAATTAACTTCCCAGATTCGTGAAATGGGCTTGCCGGCGGAACGCGCCGGGCGATATACAGCACCTGTGCCGGGCGACCTGGTGATCAGGGGTTATTTTGTAGCCATCGATCAAGGCAGTACCGAAGATCGTATGCTGATCGGTTTTGGCTCGGGTGATGCCGAATTAAGAACAGTGGTTGAGGGTTACCAGATGACCAGGAGCGGATTGCGCTTGCTCGGGTCCGGCGAACTGCAAGCCGGCGGTAGCGAAACCCCCGGCATGTTGGTCGGCGTAGCAAGTCTGGCAGCAACCGGCAACCCAGTTGGCCTTATTATCGGTGGCGCATCAAAACTGGAAGGCGAACAAACCGGTTCTGAAACCATTGCGGGCATGGCCAAACGTGCTGCCAAAGAAATAGCCGACATACTGCGGGTGAAGTTCGAAGAGCAGGGGTGGATTTAATAAACCAGCGGAAAAAAAATGCCAAAAGAAAACTTAACCTTGAACCCAACTGAAATATTCAAACTTGACCGTATTAACGCACTTGCTGATGGTATCTTTGCCATCGTTGTCACGTTGCTGGTTCTTGGAATCGACATTCCTGAAAATCACAATTTTTCCGAACAGGGGCTGTTGGTATTTCTGCAGCGCATCGGCTACCATGTTCTTTTCTATGCCATCAGCTTCTGGCTCGCGGCCACGTATTGGATCCAGCATGCCGCAATCATGCATTATTTCAGGGTGGGTAACCGAACACTCATTTGGCTTAATCTGCTTTTCCTGTTCCCTGTCACGCTATTGCCGTTCATCACCGAGCTCAGAGGTGTTTATCGCCACGAGGCGTTGACAACTGTGATTTTCGGTGCAGTGCAAATCTTCATCGGATTAGCGCTGCAGCTGCTATGGAAATATGCGGTTTCCCACCCCCATCTGCTATACTGCGCGGTCGAAGAGGCAGTCCGGCGCAAGGTGGCGTGGCGCATGTTAATAAGTCCTATCCTACTCAGTGTCATAGCCGTAGCTGTCTCGTTCTTGAGCATCCATCTCAGTGCCCTCCTATTTTTAAGCATTCCGTTATATTACCTGTCGCATCGTGACATGGACCGAAATTGGCGAAACCCGGAATGAATGGAGAATGACCGTTGACTGGTCACAGCCTTTTCTACTGCCGTTTTGAAAGCGTCTTGGAGCATGGCGCTCTTGCGGCAGTATTTTTCATCGTGCCTGAAAGATCGATTGCTTCCGACATAGGCGCTCTATGCTGCGGATCAAAGGTGTACGGATTGATCAACTCATTGCCATGTTGCTCGCCCTCACCGCTATGGGCGCGAGTGTGCACGACCATTGTGGATGGCCTGGAAAGTAACGATAAACCGGCCAATTCGCGGCACGAATTTCAATGCCGCGGGTATCGCCCGGCAATACCGCTTCGGCGGAGGACTCTACATCGGCGGCTGACGGAAGAAACACGAGACCCTACAAGTTTCCACGCCACACAATTAAATAAAAAACAGGAAAACCAAGGGGGAATGGGCAACATGGCCGTTATCCCTTACCTGGAAATGGAGCGATTTCCATATAAGTCTGTTTGATTGCCTCGGCGCCATAAATTCTTTCCAGACGTCGTACAGTAAAATGAGCCCGAGCCATATCCTGAAAATGGTTGATGAACATTAAATTGATCGAGGCGCCGCCCAGCGCGCCGATAGCAGGTATAGACTGCGCCGCTATTTTTTCGGAAACCGGGATACTGAATCGCGCGGCAACCGCATTAACCAGTTTTACCAAGGCCGGCGCGCCTTCTTTTGCCAAACCTTTTGCAGAAATATGTTTAGCGGTATCTCCCAGCGACTTGGTTAACAAAGAGCGAATCGCATAATAGCCGGCATCAGCCGATTCGGAAGTCGATTTGTCGCCGGTCAATGCAAACACCTCCAGACACGCCATTTTGGTTTCCAGGTTTTCCAGCTGTTCACCTTCGCTACGGGCGATATCGGCTATCGAACGCAACATGATGGTTGCCGAAAGCGGCAGTTCGGCGGCCAATGCGGCAATGCCGAAAGCACCTCCGACTGCGCCACTCAAGCCGGCTAAAAATTGATGCGTTTTAACTGAAGCTGTACGCTGTTCATTGGTCAGCGTCAACAAAGCACCGTCGAGCGCTTTTTCAAGCGCCGCTTTGGTAATCCTGGTAACCACTGTCGACCAATGCCCGGGCAAAGCGGCCATGGTTTTTTCGATGGGGATCCCGACCAGCTGGCTGATTTTAGCGGTCAGGCTGGTTGACTCCAACTGCTGTGCGGCCCGTTTCAACGCGTTTAAATCGGCTTGTTTCACCTATATACTTTCAATCATGGTAGATTATGCAATTATATAAACCGTCACTAGTTTTGCACAAATCGAAAAGCGGCAACTTTATTATCAGCTAACTACTGACTACCGGGAGTTATGGTATGAATCCAGAAGAAATAAGCGGCCACATCAAGGAGGCAACAGGTAAACCGTTCACAATTGTCGATGTCAAGCAAACCGGCGGCGGTTGTATTAACCGGACCTGCCGGTTGATTGGTACTGATTGTAGCTATTTTCTGAAACTGAATCGAAAATCATTGTTATCGATGTTTGAGGCGGAATTTGCCGGTTTGCAGGAGATGGCACATAGCGCAACTGTCAGAGTCCCGTGTCCCATTGTCCATGGCATCAGTGGAGAAGAGTGTTTTTTGGTTTTGGAAATGGTCGAATTCGGGCGCAGTAGTCAGCATTCCGATCAATTATTGGGTAGGCAGTTAGCTCAAATGCACCGGCAAACCAAGTCTTATTTCGGCTGGGAGCGTGACAATACCATCGGCAGCACGACCCAGTTAAATAACAGCAATCAAAATTGGGTTGAATTTTGGCGGCAACAGCGCCTCGGTTTTCAATTGCAACTGGCAGCGCAAAACGGCTATTCCGGCCGGCTGCAGCGCAACGGTGAACGGCTCTGTGATGAATTGCACCACTTTTTCAGCGACTACCAACCGCAGCCTGCATTATTACACGGTGACCTGTGGGGTGGAAACGCCGCAAGCGATCAACAGGGACAGCCGGTTATCTTCGACCCGGCCTGTTATTACGGCGACCATGAAGCTGACTTGGCAATGACTGAATTGTTCGGCGGTTTCAGTGCAAGTTTCTATGCGGCCTATCAGGAAGTCCAGCGGATAGATGCCGGCTATGCGAGCAGAAAAACGCTGTACAATCTTTACCATATATTGAATCATCTAAACCTGTTTGGCGGCGGTTATTTAAGCCAAGCGGAACACATGATCAATGCATTGCTGGCGGAAATTTAATTTCGAGCAGACGCCCATTCCATACAAACTCACTTTTCTCTTATAACGTCATTATGAATATTTTGATTACCGGAGCGGCAAAACGAGTCGGAGCCGCTTGTGCCCGTTTGCTGCATGCCGAAGGCAACAATATTTTTTTGCATTATCGTTCTTCCGCGGCGGAGGCGGAGGCGCTGTGTGCGGAATTAAACGGCAAGCGAGCCGGTTCGGCTAAAATTTGGCAGGCTGATTTGTTGAATTTGGCGGAATTGACAATGATGGCGGAAGCGGCGCAATCGGCTTGGTCCGGAATAGATGCGCTGATCAATAATGCCTCGGTGTTTTATGTGACGAATTTTTTGGACGTTAGCGAACAGCAATGGGATGACTTACTAGGCAGTAACTTAAAAGCGCCTTTTTTTCTCACCAAAGCATTACAGCCGGGATTGGCGGCGAGCAACGGCTGCATCGTCAATATTATAGATATCCATGCCGAAAGGGGATTGAAGGCATATCCGGTTTACAGCATTTCCAAAGCGGGGCTGGCGGCAATGACGCGCATATTGGCCAGGGAGTTGGCTCCTCGGATAAGGGTCAACGGCGTATCGCCGGGTGCCATAATCTGGCCGGAACGTGATTTATCGGAGACGGATAAACTGGAAATTGTTTCCCGTATCGCATTACGCCGCAAGGGAATTCCTGAAGATATTGCCAAAGCCGTTCGCTACTTGGTGCACGACGCTGATTATGTGACCGGCCAGATCTTATCCGTCGACGGTGGGAGAACACTGTTTTGTTGAATTATCCTGATGGCAACCGTTTTCGCTTAAGTTCGGTTTTGTCATAATTTTTCCAAAGTTCGGCATAGGTTTGATGGGTAACGGGATGCTTAAGATCGGGTGCAATTTCCGCTAATGGTTCCAGAACAAAAGCATATTTGATAATTTCGTCGCGAGGTATCCGCAGCCGTCCCTCATTGATTACTTGGTCACCATATAAAAGCAGATCAAGATCCAACGTCCTGGCGGAAAATTTTTTGCTGTTATGGGTACGGCCGTGATCGCTTTCAATTTGTTTCAGAATTTTTCCTACCGACTTTGCGTCCAGATTTGAGTCGAATCCCACCACTAGATTGTAGAAATTTTCACCGCAAAATCCGACCGGTTCAGTTTCATAGGTGCTGGAAACAATCAATTTACCGAACTGTTTTGCCAGGGCGCGCAACGACGAGGCGATATTGGATTCTTTATCAATATTGCTTCCTATACTGATGTAACCCCTGGGCATAAATTATTTGTCTCCTCGTTCAATGATAATACCGACGTCACTGGCGCCACTTATCGCGCCTTTTTTATTGAGGGTGATCCTGACCCACGGCACGTTGAATTCATTGCGTAAAATCAAGGCGATTTCCTCGATTAATTTTTCCACTAAAAAAAATTCGCTTTCTTCAACAAAAGAGATGATTCGCTTGGAAACCGTTTTATAATCCAAGGTATCGTTTATATCGTCGCTAAGCGCGGCCTTGGCGATATCGTGCGCCATTTCAATATCAAGTATGACAGTTTGTTTGGTTTCTCTCTCCCAATCATAAATACCGATAATGGTTTTAATCTCAAGTCCGCCTAAAAAGATGATGTCCATGGTATTTTCCGGTTATTATGTAGTTATTTTTTAAAGACCAAGTATCAATGAAAAGTCTTTGCTATACAAGTTTTCAGTGACATAGAAGGTAAAAAAATGATTGAATGGTTGTTGGTTCCCTTTGCCTATTTGCTAGGATCAATTTCAAGTGCGGTTTTGGTCTGCCGATTGATGGGGTTGCCTGACCCAAGGCAGGAGGGCTCCGGAAATCCCGGTGCCACCAACGTGATGCGCATTGGCGGAAAAAAAGCGGCGGCATTGACGCTGGCAGGCGATATGCTGAAAGGATTGGTTCCGGTTTTGATCGCTAAATGGTCAGGCGTACCGGTTTTGCTGCTGGTTATTGTCGGTTTGGCTGCATTTTTAGGCCATCTTTTTCCTGTTTTTTTCGCTTTTCAAGGGGGTAAAGGGGTTGCTACCGCTTTTGGGGTATTTCTGGGCTTTTCCTGGCTGCTCGGCTTGACGGTATTCGCAACCTGGCTTATGGTCTATAAAATCCGCGGGATTTCCTCGTTATCCGCCTTGGTAGCTGCGGTGCTGACCCCCATCTATGCATGGCTGATAATGGAGAACGGCGGCTATACCGCCACCGCGATCGTCATTTCGGCATTGTTGATATGGCGGCATAAAACTAATATTCAACGGCTACTTGTTGGAGAGGAAACCTAGCAGTTAAACAATACCGATTTGATGGATAGCTTGGAAATATAGAATATGCGTTGCGTGCGGCTACGTTCCCAAACTTTCCATCAGCGCACCGGCCGGCGGAGAAATTCGCCGAATGCCACTTACTCCGTTTCGGATTTTTCGGTTTTCAGTTGTCCTGCCTCTTGTTGAATTAACTGATTCATCACTCTGATCATATTCTCATGAGATTTAGCCAGCGAACCGTTGGTTTTATATTTGCCGTTGATAATGATTGTCGGTACACCGGTTACACCATAACGAGGCGCCATACTTTTCGCCTGTCTCATTTTGGAATCCACCAGAAATGAGTTGTACGTATCGCGGAATGCGGTTTCATCGACGCCATGAGCGACAAAAAATTCAGCCAACTGATCTTCGGTGACCAATTTTTGTTTTTTATTCTGTATCGCATCGAAAAAATCGGCATGGACCTTGTCGACTACACCCAATGCTTCAGCGGTGAAATAAGCCTGGGCGTGTTTTGCCCAAAGGCTGCTGAACACGGCCGGCTGGCGGATAAATTGTACATTGTCGGGCAAGGTCTTTAGCCATTCCTGCAGGATCGGTTCAAATCGGTAGCAATGGGGACAGCCGTACCAGAAAAACTCGATGACCTCAATTTTGGAAGGATCCTGCGTCGGTTGTGCCGGAACGACAGACTCATAGCCCGGCCCGCTTTCGGTTTCTGCATGCAGCATTGCGGCAAATGAAATAAACAGCAATAGAAAACTGCGCAGAATGATTTTTTTCGTCATGTTAGTTGGCTCTCCGGATTGATCGTTTCAATATAATCAACATTCACAGGACAAGCGCCAGTGCTTTTCCTGCAACTGCTCTGTTATTTCATTATCGAGATATGATAGGCAACCGCTCGGATTTCCGTTTCCGTCATTTTTTTGGCAATCATATGCATCATATGGTCCGGGTTATTGCTGCGAGCTCCGGATTTAAAGTCATTGAGTGATTTGATCAGATAATCGGCATGTTGTGATCTTAACGCCGGGAACGACGCCGGTTTATTCCCTTCACCGTAAGGCCCGTGGCAAGCAATACAGGCCGAGACCTCCCGCTCCAAATCACCGTTCCGGTACAGATCGCTTCCCATTGCCAATAGCTGTTTTATATCCGGTTTTGAGTCGGAAACCGCGTCCTCCTCATCCTCGTCTTCTTCCTCATCATCGGAGTCCAATACCGGCATAGAGTTTGCCGAAATTTTTTGTTCGGCATAATAAGCGGCGATATCGGCAAAATCTGTTTCATCGAACGCCAGGACCATAGACTGCATTGTGGCATCTTTTCTGGAACCGTCTTTAAATGCTATCAGTTGTTTGATCAAATAACCCGGATGTTGTCCTGCAAGTTTCGGAAACATCGGCATCATACTATTACCATTTTCTCCATGACAACCGGCACAAGATGCAGTTTTTTGTTTTCCTGCCGATACACTGCCCTCAGCATGTAAAATACCTGAAACGGCAGTGAGGGCCAGTGAAATAGAAAGTGCCAGAAATTTTTTTTTCATCTGATTATCCTTCGAAATGATACAGTGTGGGGAATTTTACTCTAAATAGCCTTACTAAGCGAGATCACGATGAATCCAGTCTATCATCAAGTTAAATTTATCAAAAGCGCCCCCGATCTGGCTAGTTCGCCGCCTGACCAAGGGCTCGAAATTGCCTTTGCCGGCCGGTCCAATGCCGGGAAATCAAGTGCGATCAATACTTTGACGCAGCAAAAGAGCCTGGCTAGAATCAGCAAGACGCCGGGGCGGACACAACTGCTGAATTTTTTTTCCGTTGCAGATCAGAAACGGTTTGTCGATCTGCCCGGTTACGGATACGCAAAAGTACCCCCGGAAATCAAGCACAAATGGCACCTGATGATGGAGAACTATTTACGGAATCGCCGCTCACTTTGCGGCATTGTGCTGGTCATGGATATCCGGCATCCATTAACCGAATTTGATCTGCAAATGATTAATTGGAGTGAATTCACCGGCAAGCCGCTGCATATTTTGTTGACCAAGACGGATAAAATAAAATTCGGCGCGGCCAAAAATACCATGCTGCGCGTACAAAAAGAACTACGGCAAATCAATGTGCCGATAACGGTTCAACTTTTTTCCGCACTGAAAAAAAACGGGATTGATCAAGTCCATCAATTGCTGGATCAGTGGTTTCATTTTACCGAAGCCAATGAATCATTATCATAAAACCGGTTTTATCCCCTGGATATAATCTATCGATTCGACCGTCCGCGCCAATATCCGGCCGCAGTCTGTTAATAACGCCTGGATATTTTCCCGATGTTCGCGGATAGCCGATTCCAGCGCCAATGCATTCGCCTGAATATCCTGTAATGCAAGATTGCCGGCCACTCCTTTAAGCGCATGAGCCAGCTCCTGAGCGGACTGTCTCTCCCCGTTTTGCAAAAAATCAGTTATACGAATGTTCGCATCGGCAAAACTTGTTTTAAAATCCAGAAGCAACCTACAATATAAATCGCTGTTGCCGCAGACATTCACAATGCCGGCTTGTACGTTGATGCCGGGTAGGTTATGCGGCAAAGGATTTTTACTGATAATTTCAGAGCGGCTAGCGGACAAGCCGGTCTTTGTTCCGGATAGTAACTTTCCTTCAACCGGGACGTTCGGGTTGATCGACAGACCCTCTTTGCGGCTGATCCATTTGATCAGTGTCGAATTGAGTTTATTTTCATCAATCGGCTTGGTTACAAAATCGTTCATACCAAACTGCAGGCATTTTTCTTTTTCATCCGTCAACACATGAGCGGTCATCGCAATAATGGGTAAATCGTTAAATCGGGAGTCAGCGCGAATCATTTGAGTCGCCTGGTAACCATCCATATCCGGCATTTTTAGATCCATCAGCACTGCTTCAAACTGCTGCCGTTTAATCAACTCCACCGCTTCTTTCCCGTTATTTGCGATGGTTACGGCAAATCCGGCGTTTTGCAGGAAAGCTTCGGCAATTTGCTGATTAATCAATTGATCCTCAGCCAGAAGAATCTTAGCTCCCTTCACTTTATCCGATAAGCAGTATTGCGTGTTTATCGTTTCAATGGGGCGGGGGCCAATTGAAGCTTGGGATTTGTCGAGCAGCTGCATTATGGTTTCCCACAGCATAAATTGCCCAACGGGTTTCATCAGGAAACCGCCGATTGAAATATCTTCACATCGGCTCATCACTTCTTCACGTCCGTATGCGGAAACCATGACCAGAGTGGGCATCCGGGCGATACGGGGGTTTTTTAGCATTTGCCGAATTGTCGCAATGCCGTCCATTTGCGGCATCTTCCAGTCCATCAGTATCAGCTGAAAGGGGTCGGCAACAGCGCTGTTTTCCAGTAATTCAATTGCTTCGTAGCCTGATTTGGCCGTCGTCACAGCTAATGAAAACGATTCCAGATAGGTCTGCAGGATTTCCCTCGAAGTTGCACTGTCATCGACGACCAGGACCTTCATGTTTCTGAGATATTCGGGTACGGTTAGATGATTGCGTATCATCTTTTGTTTTTTTACGGCAAGAGTAAACGTGAAGACACTGCCTTTGCCGGGTTCGCTGGCGACTTCGATCGTTCCGCCCATTTTTTCAACCAGACGTTTACAGATCACCAGTCCTAAACCGGTACCACCGTATTTTCGGGTAGTCGAACTGTCCGCCTGGCTGAACGACTGAAATAATCCTGAAAGCTGCTCGGGGGTAAGTCCGATACCGGTATCCCGCACCGAAAAGCGTAGCATTAGCCGATTACTGTTAAAATCAATTTGCTCTGTATTGACATTGATTTCAACTTCGCCGGATTCGGTGAATTTTACGGCGTTGCCGGCCAAATTGAGCAGTACTTGTCCCAGTCGGAGAGGGTCGCCAATCAGCGCAAACGGAACATCGTTGGCGCAGCGAATATGTACTTTCAAACCTTTCTCTTCGGCGCTCATGCCGACAATTGATGATAGGTTTTTCAGTACATCCTCCAGATTGAAATCCACCTGCTCGATTTCTAGCTTACCCGCTTCAATTTTGGAAACATCCAGAATGTCGTTGATCACGCCCAGCAATACATAGGCTGAAGACTGCACTTTGCTTAAATAATCATATTGTTTGTCAGTTAATTCAGTTTTCAAGGTAAGCTGCGTCATGCCGAGAATTGCATTCATCGGTGTGCGAATTTCATGGCTTACCATAGAAAGAAATTCCGATTTACTTTTATAAGCTGCTACGGCCTGATCCCTGGCTTCAGCCAATTCCTTGGTTCGCTGCCTGACCTTTTGTTCCAGGGTTCGATTATAATCTTCAAGAATGTCGTACGAGGTTTTCAAATCCTTTGACATATCGATAAAAGCGTTGCTCAATACACCGATTTCGTCTGCTGAGGTGACGTCGATTTTTTCAGCGGCTGCAAAGTTACCTTTAGCCAGTTCATTGACCTGGCTGGTTAAGTTTCTAAGCGGATTGGAAAATTTATTGGCTAATACGATAATGATAACGGTACCGAATACCACAAAAATAGCCGACGTTATTAACGATCTGATGGCCATTTCATGGCTTTGGAGTATGATCTCCTTGCGTGAACTGGTAATTTCCCGGTTTAATCGGTCCAGTGAGAATCCCAGTCTTAACACGCCCCAGGGTTCCATGCTAACTTGCACAGGCGCGATAAATTCAATGAAGGAATGGCCGTTTTTTTGATATTCCTGGGTCACTTCACGTTGATGCCCAACCGCAAACAAGTCTTCATTGTCTTGCAACGTTTCCTGCTGCAATTCAGGATGCAGCGTATGAATATAAGCAGTCCCGGCCGCGCCCATTAAAATCGCGTACTGCAGATCCGGATCGTCCTCGACGGCCCTATGTAGCAATTCGGAAACCATGGAAAGATTTACCGTGGCAATTCCGTGGCGAACCTGGTTGATCAAATTGGCTGATAGCGTTTTACCCCGGGCTGTTAATATAGTTCTCATCAAGGCAACCCTTTTTTCCAGCTCTTTTTCGAGAATTTCCTGCTGGGCCGCTATCTGCACAAAAGTTAAAAGCAACAGTAAACCGCCGATTAAACCAATCATGGTCACCAGGAGCTTTTTACGGATGCCGCTTTTAACGGTTTGTTCCTGCATTTTTCGTCCTATTCGATTATGCGGTTAACTGAATCCATCGCCTCGGCATTTAGCTCAATACCATATGCGCCTATTTTTTGCTTATTCAGGATAATTTGCGAACCTGCCGGGTGTAAAACACGGTTCTCAATCGCACTGCCCGTCGCCAACTTGATGGCTATTTCCGCGGCCTGTCTTGCCATGGTGGGAATATCCGCAGAAATAGCCAGTGTTGCCCCTAAATCTGCGAAAACTTCACGGTAAGCAAAAACCGGCTTTTTAAACGCATTGCTTAGTTCTAAAATTTCGCTCACCGACTTCGGCGAAGACAGCGCCAACGGCTCCGAAATCAACCATAATGCATCGACCTGGGGAAGAATTTTATTCAGCGCGGGCAACAATCCGTCCGTTTTGCTGATCGTTTCACCGATTATATCGATATTTAACTCCCTGCCTGCTTCAACCGCACTTTCCAACCATTCCTTATTATAGAGTTCGCTATATATAATGCCTATTTTTTTGATTTGCGGAAAAAAATAACGATATATCGTCAACTGCATGCCGGCTGGCAGTTCATTGGCTATACCGTAACTGGACGGCGTCACCTCAAACCGTTGCCAGTTGATTATCGACGAAAAAATAATTTTACGGTTAGCAAATATATTTTGTGCCACATTATAGGCTTTAGAACCGATTGCGTAGATGATATCGGATTTTGTGTCGCGCAATGACTTTTCAAATTCCGCTGTCATCGAAAAATTTCCGTCGCCCAGGTCGAAGCTTACTGTTTTGCCCGGATAACTGGATTCAAAAGTGCTTTGCGCCAACCGGTATTTCAAGACCGACAGATCGGAATTGAGTATGATGACATCGCCGTGGCCGGCTGCAAACACCCATTGATTTGCTGAAACCAGAAGCAACAACAAAACGAAAATTCTGAATTTGTCGGATATCGCACGAATTGCTGCGGCTATCAATCGATTGGCGATTACATGATTATTCATCAGAACTCCTCTTCCTTAAGTGACTGCAAAACATCAATTTCCGAATCGGTCAGTTTTCTCCAGCCGTCAAGTCCCAACATTTTAAGCTCGTCACCTGTTTTGCCGCCCTTCGCCATTTTTTCCAAAATGTCGAGCAGTTTATAACTCTGCTGGGTGGCTTGTCGGGAAATCGCCGCAATAGTCAGGAATTTTTCCTGGCTGGTGCCGAGCCGATTTAACATACGGTATAGTTTAAAATTGATTTTTTTTAGTTTTTCAAGACTTTTTTCACTGGTCAAAGCGGCGTCAGCCATGCCGAAACCGACGGACATTAATGCATCGATATCTTTCGGAACTAATAAAATTTTAAAGCTGTCCAGAATTTTCCGGTTTTTACTGCCCAGAATATGGCGGAGTATATTTTTGCTGTATTGAATGTTTCCGGCGACTGCGACGACCCTCCCCCGCAGCATTGAAAAGTCTTTAATCCGGGTGTTTACCGAGAGAATTTTTTTTTGGGTGACTTTACCATCGGCAACGCCGATCAAAACCGGTTTGATGGCGAATTGTTTATGCAAGGCCTGAAAATGCCAACTGGAGAGTAGATATACCCCCTCATGGCCGTTACGGATTGTGCTTTCGAACACTTCCTTGTTATCAAAGGGCTGAAATTGGTATTTGCCTGATTTGGCAAGATAATTATCGAATACAAACTTCAACGAAACTAAATTGTTGATGTTGGTTTCGGGATTGTAAAAAAAAATCGAATTTTGCGGTGCTTCCGCAACGGCTGGGGTTTGCAGGCAAAAAAACAACACCGGAAAAAGCAGTGCAAACCGGATTGTATCAATTAAATTGCCCATTTCGATTCTAAACGCGCCTAATTATCGAGATAAAACTTCCGTCGAATTTTAAGTTGCAGAACAAAAAACGACTTGTTTTTTTGACCATCTCTTATATGCTTTAGAGAGTCGTTCAAAACCGCCATGATAATAAAAAAATTGGCTTTTAGGGTTTTGGGGGGAACTACATCCATCAACAAAATATATGACTCAAAATTTATTGTGGAACTTTTTCCCTTATTTTAATCCAGTGTAGTTGCAATACCTAGCGCTATTAAATGCACTATACCCTTAACGTTAAAATTTAGTATCCGCTTATTGTTGCTGTAATTCAATTGGTTTTCGCTATTTGAACCGGTTTTATCAGTGTTTTTATTGATTGGAATCGCGCTGTTTGTACTGCGTGAGGCCAAAACAAACAGCGGTTTCCGGCAGCGGTTCGACCGCAATAGCTTGTTCGGCTTTTAATAATAACGACATCATGGGGGGAACAATGAAACTGACACCGATCAAAGATTGCAATACTTTTTTTATTCTGATTTGCATACTCGTCATTCCTTCTATATTGACATTATTGCAGATCGAGACACCGAGAGGATTCGTTAAACCGGTCAGCGGTTCATCGCCATTGGGTTATACCTGGAGCCTTTCGCTATTCATCATACCTCTTCTGGCAATTCTGACCTGGCTAAATTTCTATCACCGCCAGAAAATTATTCGTAAAAGCTTTTGGGTCGCATTGCTGGTACTCATTCCGTTGGGCTTTATTCTGGACCTGTTTTTCGGCCTGACTTTTTTCACTTTTGTGAATTCCGGTGCAACGCTGCAAATTTATGTTCCGGGTTTCGATATCGAACAGCAGCGTTGGCTGCCGGAATTGCCGATCGAGGAATTTTTGTTTTATCTCTCCGGTTTTGTCGCCGTGCTGTTAATTTATATCTGGTGTGATGAATACTGGCTTGCCGCCTATAACGTTCCCGATTACACACAGGAAAGCAAAATACTCAATAAAATCGTCATTTTTCATCCTTTATCGGTGTTGATCGGACTGCTGTTAATTAGCATCGCGGTGCTCTATAAAAACCTCGTCCCCCATCCCTATCAGGGAGGATTCCCCGGCTACTTCACTTTTCTGGTGATAGCCAGCTTCATTCCTTCCGCCGCATTTTTTAAAGTTACCCGCCTGTTTATCAACTGGCGTGCCTTCAGTTGCACTTTTTTTTTCGTGCTGTTGATCAGCCTGCTCTGGGAGGCAACGCTCGCAACACCTTATCAATGGTGGGGTTACCAATATAACCAGATGCTCGGCATAACTATCAGCGCTTGGTCTGAATTGCCGATAGAAGCGGTTTTGGTGTGGATGGCGGTAACATTCACCACGGTGATTATTTACGAAGTAATCAAAATCTGGTTGTATTCGGAAAAAAACATCAAGCAAGCATTTTTCGGCAAATAATACCAAAGTGAACAGTAATGATGATAACAATAGATAGCCGGTTAAAATTCGTCATACTTACCATAGTGCTCAGCTTGGTAAGCGATTTAATAGCGTGGTGGCTGCATACCGGCTGGATTGGGGCAGCCATCATCACCAGCGTGCTCAATGCGCTGATAATAGGTTACATCATCAGCACAAAGGATAAGCTCTTAGCTAGATTGTTCTTTTTTGGAATTTTGGTTGGTTTTGGCGAATTGCCGTCCGATTACCTTGCCGTCGCAGTGCAACAAACCCTGGTTTATGCCCCCGATGAACCATTTATATGGAAATCGCCCTTTTATATGCCTTTTTCATGGGCTGTTGTCATGGTGCAAATCGGCTACATCGCCTTATGGATGATACGGCACTGGGGGTTAACAACGGCAACCGTCTTAACCGGGATTCTCGGCGGTATCAATTTGCCGACCTATGAATTTATCGCCAAACAGGCCGATTTTTGGTATTACCAAAATTGTCCTATGGTGTTTTTCGATTCGACACCGGTTTATGTTATTGCCGGAGAAGTGTTAATCACATTGAGTCTTCCGGTCATTCTGCACCAGGTACAAAAGTGCCGTATGATCACCATCGCCGGTTGGGCGGTATTGGAAGCGCTGTGGATGGTAATTGCAACGACCATCGCATACCGCTTATTCGGCTGATGCAAGGGGAATCCGCCCGGCAAAAAAATTTTACCACCGCCCGCTTAAAGTACTCAGATTATCGGCGCTAGTAGCGCAAACTGACCTGGCCGTAAAAACCCCGCGGTACTTCGATAGTTAAACCGTTTTCCTTGAGTTCGGCGTGGCTGTTATGCAGTAAATTCTGTCCGACCAAGGCGAGTTCCAGGATTTTTACCGGTTTCCAGCCTAACCGTACATCTAGTTCGGCATAGCCGCTAGTATCCACGGAGGGCAATTTATCCACATATCGCAAAAAGGCATCCAGTTGCAAATTGTGCGGCAGATCCATTGATGATTTAAGCGTAAATTGGTGATGCGGTGATTCTCCTTCGATCTTCTCGGCAATGGACTCGGAAGCGGGATCACTGCTGTGAACCTGGATTTGTAAAAAACTATAACTGCCCTGCAGACGCCACCATGCCATTGCCTGCCATTGCGTCATCATTTCGACGCCATAGGTTTCGCCATACAGACTATTGCCGGCGAATATTGGAACCACAACATGCGGAGGTCCTGCGTCGGTTTCGATAAAAGCAGAGCCCAAGTCGCCGCTGCGCAGCCGGTCATAGTCGTTATAAAAAGTCGCGATATCAACGGATATCGTATCCACAGGCTGAATACGGTAGCCCAGTTCGTAGGCGACCAGCTCCTCGCTTTCAAAACCGCTGTTGCCTTGCCCGACCAAAAATGTATCGGGGGAAAGCTGACTGATATATGCCGCTTGGAGATTATGTTCCAAACGATTCGGAATACGTACCGCGCGTGAAATTGCGGCCCAAACAGCCTGCCGGTTATCCGGCGTATAAATGAGGCGCCCGTTCGGCTGTATTTCAAACCCGCTGAAGTCATTATGTTCAAACTTTGAACCGGCAATAAACTTCAACGTATCGGGAATAACAGTGATTTCATCCTGGATAAAAGCACTGTACTTTTGATAATTACGTTTTTCCGGGTCGAATGAAAAATTAATCGCATTTTTTATTTCATCAGAGATATATCGATAACCGAGACCCCAGGTGAATTGCTGCCGATCACCGAAACGGAAATCATGCTGGAAATCAAGATCGAATGTCCTGACGGTACTTTGCAGCGATTGATCGATGGTCGTATAAGAGGTTTTATCGTCGGTCTGATCGTAATAGAGTTGCAGCCTCATATTCGACGTATCAGAAAACATGTGCTGCCATCTACCGAGTATATTGCCTCCGGAAAAATCTTCGCCGGTTTCACCTAGAAACGTGAAAGGCGGCAATGGCGCGGTGGTATTCTGTAAAGCACCGCCGTTGCCGTTATAGATATCGCCTTGCAAGGTCAGCAAATCTTGCGCTGTTACCTGCGAGTCAGCCCGAAATCCGCCTTGCAGACTTTCCCAGCTGTCTTTGGCACTGTCGCCGGACGACAATTGGAAATCACCGCGGTTGAAATATTTTATATAGCCCCGGTAATGCGTTTTCTCGCCGATTTTTCCCCCGTAACGTAATGCCGTAAATCCCCTTTCCTTATTGCCGGCTCCCGCCGTAGCATAGAGTCCCTGGGATTCAATAGCGCTTTTGGTGATAACGTTAATCACCCCGTTGACGGCATTGGAACCCCACATGGCGGCCCCAGGTCCCCTAATGACTTCGATTTTAGCAACGTCTTCCAGCAAAACGTCCCTGGTGCGCCAGATCGTTCCCGAAAAAATCGGATTATATACGGTCCTGCCGTCTATCATCACCAATAATTTGTTAGCCTCTCTGCCGTCGATAAAACCGCGGGAGGAAATAGCCCAAACATTGGCGTTAATCCGCGCAACCTGTAGACCGGGAACCATGCGCAGTGCCTCCGGAATAGACGTGGCCCCGGAACGGTGTATATCTTCATTGGTAATGACATAAACTGCCGCCGGGGTATCGAGCACCTTTTGTTCTCTACGCGAAGCGGAAAAGATCATGGTTTCCGCCTGCAGCCAGCTGAGCTCATCTCGCAGCGATTGCACCGCTTCCTGTTTATCTAATGCCGGTACGGAATCGGCATAAACCGGTATTGAGCCGCAACGTACGGCGGCGGCAAGGATTAAAAAAAGTACATTTTTTTGCATGGCCCGAAAATTAATCACTTTTTTAGATTAGCGCAGCAGCATAGGGCTCATGGTAAGGAGGGGTATATGAATTATTAGTGTAAGCAATAGACAAGCCTCACCCAAATAGAACAGTAATGGTTAAACTGATATTTTAGTATGCTAATCCTTATTGTGCCTGAATGCGGATAACCGAAAATAGAAGTCATTCAAGATTCCCAATTTTGAACTTCAAGGGTAAAAGCACATTCTACCGGATAATAGCACAGCTGCTATTGCCAATGACAACCAACCATGCAAAAATTGTAATTTTCCGCTATATTTGGAGTACCGTTTGTTCAGAGAAACATTGAATTAGTTAAATTGATTGACAAATAAAAAACCCCCAAAGCAAAGGAGTGGTACTTTGGGGGCCAACCCGTAGATGGGTCTTAGGAAAGAACCTCCTCATGTTAAGGGGGAAATGATGAGGTCCAGCGTCGTTCCAGACGCGTAACATTATGACAGGACGCTAATAAAGAAGTTCAACATTTGTAAAAAAAATTTAATGCGCCTGATCCCAGTTATCCCCAACGCCGATGTCGACCAGCAACGGCACGTTAAGACTGGCGGCGGAACACATGATTTCACACAAGGGTTCGACACAATGCGCCACTTCCGGTTCGGAAATTTCAAACACCAGTTCATCATGGACCTGCATAATCATTTTGATATCCGTTTGTTGTTTTTGTATCCAGGCATCAGCGGATATCATCGCTTTCTTGATGATATCCGCGGCAGTACCCTGCATCGGCGCGTTGATTGCCGTCCGCTCGGCGTACTGGCGGCGGGCGGCATTGCGGGAATTGATTTCAGGTAAATATAATCTTCGTCCGAACAACGTTTCGACATAACCCTGTTTTCTAGCTGTTTCCTTAATATTTTCCATATATGCTTGCACACCGGGATAACGCGTAAAATATAAGTCGATATAGGCTTGCGCCTGATTGCGCGCCAGTCCTAACTGTTGTGCCAGACCGAAAGCTGACATACCATATATTAATCCGAAGTTGATCGCTTTGGCCGAGCGGCGCAAATCGTTGGTAACGTGCTCCGGATCCACTTCGAATACTTCGGCAGCGGTGGCGCGATGAATGTCCCGGCCTTCGGAAAAGGCTCTCAACAAGCCCTGATCTGCGGACAAATGAGCCATGATGCGTAGTTCGATTTGTGAATAATCGGCTGCTACCAGTTTGTGTCCTGAAGCGGCTATAAAGGCTTGCCTGATTTTACGACCCTGTTCGCTACGTATCGGAATATTCTGTAAATTCGGGTCTGAGGAAGATAGCCGGCCGGTTGCCGCAACTGCCTGATGATAAGAAGTATGCACTCTGCCGGTTTTTTTATTGACCTGCAGCGGTAATTTATCGGTATACGTAGACTTCAGTTTGCTCAACCCCCGGTAATCCAGAATTAATTTCGGCAAAGGGTAATCCCGGGCCAGTTCCTGTAATACCGATTCGGAAGTTGACGGTTGACCTTTGGGTGTTTTTTTAATGACCGGTAAATCAAGCTGATCGTAAAGGATCGACTGAATTTGCTTTGGCGACCCCAAATTAAACCTTTGTCCGGCAACATCATGGGCTTTTTGTTCGATGCTATTGATTTGTGCCGCAAGCTCCCGGCTTTGACGGGTCAGCATAACGGTATCCAACAGTACCCCGTTTCTTTCAATTCGGGATAGAATACTGACCAGCGGCATTTCGATGTCTGTATAAACGGACTGTAACCGGGCGTGCTGTTGCAGTTTCGGCCATAGACAGCGGTGTAATTTTAGGGTGATATCAGCATCTTCCGCCGCGTATGGAGCCGCCTGTTCCAACGGTACTTCCTGAAAAGGAATTTGTTTCGCTCCCTTGCCTGCCACATCCTCATAATGGATAGTTTCAACGCCTAAATACGTTTTTGCCAGATCGTCCATATTATGCTTGGTCGCGGTACTATTGAGAACATAGGACTGCAGCATCGTGTCATGGGTGATGCCGCGCAGTTCGATATGATGATTGGCCAACACGTTGGCATCGTATTTCAGGTTCTGGCCAAGTTTGGCCTTGTGTGGATCTTCCAGTAGCAGCCGCATTTGTTCCAGGATAACGGCACGATCCAGTTGTGTAGGAACATCCGGATAATCATGGGCCAAAGGCAGGTATGCCGCTTCGCCGGGCTGCACGGCAAAAGAAATTCCTACAATTTCTGCAGATGCATAATCAAGGCTGGTGGTTTCGGTATCAAACGCGAACAGTTCGGCTTGCTGCAATTTTTTATGCCAGCGGGTAAACTGCTGCTCGGTGAGCACTGTTTCGTATGGAACCTGTTGGGTTGTCGCTGCCGACTGATTTAAGGTCGGCAGCGCGTCATTGTTGTCCAACATTTTCAGCCAGGAGGCGAAACCCAACTCGGTCAATAACGATTTCAGCTCACTGTTGTTCGGTGGCCGCCTTTTCAAATCCTCAATTCCGAGAGGCAAAGCCAGTTCACATTTTATCGTCGTCAGTTGTTTAGACAAAGGCAGCTGTTCTAAGGAGGCACGCAGGTTTTCACCTATTTTGCCCTTGAACTGATCGGCACAGGCAATAATTTGCTCCAATGAACCATACTCTGCCAACCATTTAGCGGCGGTTTTCGGCCCGACCTTGGGAACGCCGGGAATATTGTCCACTGCATCGCCCATCAACGCCAAATAATCAATCATTTGATCGGGCCTTACCCCGAACTTTCGCATCACCCCTTGAGCGTCGGTTTGTGTGTCGGACATCGTGTTTTCCAGGATGATATGCTCGTTCACCAATTGCGCCATATCTTTATCGCCGGTGGAAATAATCACCTGAAAACCCTTTTTTTCCGCCAGTTTGGCAAGCGATCCGATCACGTCGTCGGCCTCCACGCCGGTTTCTATAATTAACGGCAAACCCATCGCCCGGATCAATTGATGCAGTGGCTCAATTTGTACTCTCAGGTCGTCCGGCATCGGCGGACGATGTGATTTGTACTCCTCGTATAAATCATGCCTGAAGGTCTTCCCCGGCGCATCGAACACAACGGTAAAATAATCGGATTGATGATCTGCCAGCAGTTTGCGCAACATGTTGCTCACGCCAAGAATCGCGTTAGTCGGCTGCCCTTGCGGTCCGGTTAATTTGTTGTCGATCGCATGATAGGCGCGGAATAAAAATGAAGATCCGTCCACCAGGATCAGGCGTTTAGTGATTTGCTGGGTCATGATCAACTCTAAGCGTGGTAAATTTCAAAATCCAATAATATAAACCTGACGGCAAGCCCGGTAAACAATTAACGGCAAACAGTCCGGCATATGCCGTTCCGGGCAACTGTAAGAAAATGGCGACATGTCAGACCCGGGCCATGTACTCAATAAAAACAGCCGTTCGACTTGCAGAAAAGCCGATTTCTAGCGTCTAACATTCCGGTTTTATGATTTGCGCCTGACATCGTAAATGTTGGGTAATTGGCTGATCGCACCCAGAATTTGACTTAACTGCGCGGTATTAATGACCTGAATAACCAGTTCCAGCGTTGCGGATAGGTCATCGTTGCTGTGGAACCGGGCATCTAGGATATTAATTTTGGCGTGGTCCAAAATACGGGTCACATCGCTCAACAGTCCCTGCCGGTCATAGGCATGCACCACAATCGGCACCGCCATCTTGGATTCCTGTCTGCCCCAATTCACCTCAACCAGACGCATTTGCTGCTGTGGCTTAAGTTGTTCAATATTACGGCAATCGCGGCGGTGTATGGTCACCCCCTTGCTATGGGAAATAAAACCGATAATTTCATCACCCGGGACCGGGTTGCAGCACTGCGCAATACTGGTTAAGACATTGTCGATTCCCTGTACCGAAATCGTTGATTTTTGTTGCTGCGGCTTGCTTAGGGTAATAACTTTTAACGGTTCGCTAATCTCCGAGGTATCCGGTATTTTCAGGAAACCTGCCAACTGCTGGGTGGTAATATCGCCGCGCCCGATCGCAGCCAGCAATTTCTCCGGAGAGGCATAATTGAAATGTTTGGCCAATTCGTCCAAATCCGGGCTTTCAGATCCCAGGCGTTGAATTTCCCTCGCCAGAATTTGCTTGCCGGCAGCCTCGTTTTGTTCCTGTTTTTGTTGCCGGAACCAAGCTTTAACTTTGCTGATCGCGCGGGATGTTTTCAGGTAACCGAGATTGGGGTCAATCCAGTTGCGATTCGGTTTACTGTCTTTGGCGGTTAAAATTTCGACCTGTTCCCCGGATTTCAAGGCATAAGTCAACGGTACGATGCGTCCGTTCACTTTGGCGCCGCGGCAACGGTGGCCGACTTCGCTGTGCACCGCGTAAGCAAAATCAAGTGGCGTTGCGCCTTTGATCAGGTCAATCAATTTGCCGCCGGGGGTTAATGTGTAAACCCGGTCGGTAAACAATTCGCTGCGAAAATCATCGAGCAGCGTGTCGTTAGACTCTTTGTCTTCCAGCAATTGCCGTAGCGAAGCAATGCTTCTGTCGGCGGCGCCGTCCTGTTTGCCACCCTCCTTATAGCGCCAATGGGCGGCAACGCCCAATTCGGCAAATTCGTGCATTTCCCGGGTCCGGATCTGTACTTCGATGCGCCGTCCCTGTGGGTCGAGAACTACGGTATGCAGCGATTGATAGCCGTTTTCCTTGGGATTGGCAATGTAATCATCGAATTCTTTCGGAATATATTGCCATTGTCCATGAACGATACCTAATACCGCATAGCAGGAAGCGATTTTGTTTACCACCACCCGCACCGCCAATAAGTCATAGAGTTCATCAACCCCCAGCCGCTTCCGCTGCATTTTTTTCCATATACTGTAAATATGTTTCGGCCTTCCGTATATTTCAGCCGCAATTTGCTCTTTGCTAAGCGTACTATGAAGCAACGAAATAAAGCTGTCGATACACTCCTCCCGTTGCAAGCGGTTTTCGGCCAACGATTTGGCAATATGCCGATAGGTCTGAGGATCCAAATAGCGGAATGCCATGTCCTCAAGTTCCCATTTCAACTGCCCGATGCCTAAACGGTTGGCAATGGGTGAATAGATATCCAGAGTCTCGCGCGCAACAAAGCGGCGAATATCGTAGTCCTCCTTGGCCAATAATTTCAACCGCTGCAGACGGAAGGCCAATTTAATCAACACTGCCCGCACGTCATGGGTCATTGATAACAACATGCGGCGTAAAGTCTCAGCCTGATTCGGTTGGTTGGTCATCTCCGGCGTATAGACGTTCAGCGTATTCAGCCAATTGACATCCTTAACCAGATTAGCCACCACCGCCCCGAATTGTTGCGCCGTAACGTCGTAGTCGAGTTGATCGCGATATAACGGCTCGCTGAGCAGGGCGGCTAGAATTGTTTGTAGATCTACATTGAATTTCAATAAAATCGAAGCAACGTCATAGCCCTTGGGCCGGACGGTCTTTTGGTCTCTAAACGGTGCGATAATATCCAGCGCTTTGTTTATCATTTCGCAGTCTGGTTCGGAAAATCCCGAACAGAAATCGCTGGGAAGTGTCATGGTTTTCGGCATAGCAAAAGATTGTAAACGACTTTAGATGATGTGTGATCAAAAAAAATCAATCCCGATAACTAAAAAATTTGGAACTGCCGGCAACAATCATGAATAGCGCCATCACCACAAAACAACTGATATTTTTGGTTATACCGGTCGCATTGTCGGCGATGTTGAATAACGCTTACCGGATCATCGACCAGCATGCCGTACAATGGCTGGGAATCGACGCGCAAGGCGCCATTGCTTCCTGCACGTTTGTGCTGATCGCCTTCTTTGCCGGCTATTCCATTATCTCGACCGGCAGCTTAGCACTCGTCGCCAGAGCAAAAGGGGGGAACGATGTAACCCTGCAAAAGCGGCTGGCCGGCAATGCTTTGTCGGCAGCGGTCATCGTCGGTATCGTCATTTTATCGCTAAGCGGCATTTTTGCAACAGTAACAGTCGGGTTACTCGGATTACACAATGGTCTGGCTGAAAAGGCGGTGAGCTACTTGCGCTGGCACGCACTGACCTGTTTGCCTCAAGCTGTCATGCCGACATTGGATGCGATTTTTATCGCCTATGGCAGGACCCGCATCGTACTGTTGCTCCAGATGACCGCCTCGGGATTTAATTTAATATTGAACCCGGTGTTTATTTATTTTTTGGGCTTCGGTATCGGCGGCGCGGCCATGGCCACAGGCATCAGTCAGGGATTGGCCTTGACTGCGGGCCTGTTGTTGATGCCGCGCATCGTCAAACCCGGTTTGAGCGACTATAAATTAACCTCCTGCTTGCTGCGTATTGCCGCTGTCGGTCTACCGATGTGTTGGGGAACGTTATTGTTTGCCGGCGTTTACTGGGCGTTGCTGCATTTTGTGATTTCCCCGTTAGGCGCTCCGGTCAATGCCGCCTTAGGCATTGGTTTTTCGGTGCTGGAGGGATTCACCTGGCCGGTGTTTTGGGGGTTTTCGATGGCTATAGCCAGTCTGGTGGGGCGGTTTTTGGGAGCCGGCAATATAAGCGGCGCACAGCAGGCGATTGGATTAGCTTTTAAACTGCTCACCGTGGCGGGACTCGCGGCTGCATTTATTTTTTGGTTTGGCGCATATCCGTTATGCGGTCTGTTTACCGAAAATCAGCAAGTATTGCAGGAGGCGGTATTATATGCACGGATCCTTGCATTCTCTCAGCTGTTCATCGCCTACGAAGCGCTATCAGAGGGCGTGTTAAGCGGGGCGGGAGACACCAAGACCATTCTGCGCTGGTCTGCGCCGCTGAATGTATTGCGCATACCGTTCTGTTGGCTGTTTGCCATACATTTAGGTTACGGCTCGGCGGCAGTATGGTGGGTGATCAATATTTCTACTATTATTAAGGCATTAGGGAAATGGCATGCTGTTGCCAAAGGTAAATGGCATTACATAAAAATTTGAAGTCCCGTTGTAATGTCGGTACAACCGCAATATCATTAATAAAATTGCCGTGGCTAATGATACAATCCGCTTTTAGTGTAGAACCTTTACTTCCAAAAAAAACGATAACAAATAACCATGTTCTTGAAACAATTCTACTGCGTCAGCAACGATAAAATTTTGATCGATGCGCAGCAAGCGAGCTTATTTGCCAAAGAAATTGCCGGAGACTTCAACCCGCTCCACGATGCCGATGCCAAACGTTTTTGCGTGCCCGGCGATCTGCTGTTTTCAATCGTGCTGGATAAATACGGTTTGAGCCGCAAAATGACCTTCACATTTTCCGGCATGGTCGGTCATAGTGTACAGCTAAACTTTCCTGATACCGATGCCGAAAATTTTGTAATTTCTGACGACAAGGGAAAAACCTACCTGCAAGTCGAGCGAAAGGGTCCGATAATTCATGATCAAGCACTAATTGAATCGTTCATACGTAACTACGTCGCCTTTTCCGGCCCAAATTTTCCCCATGTATTGGTCCCGCTAATGGCTCGGCATAACGTCATGATCAATACCGAACGCCCTTTCGTTGTATACGAAAGCATGTCCTTCGAACTGGAACACATGGATTTCGCTTCGCCTGAGCTGGAAGCTTCGGAAACGACATTGGATATCAACGGTAAACGCGGCGATGCTCGTTTATATTTTCGTATCAATGCGGGAAATATTACCGTAGGAACCGGCTTTAAAAAACTGGTAATCAGCGGGATTCGTGAATACAACCATGATGTTATCCAGGAATTTACCGAAAATTATCTGGCGCGGATGTCAGCCTATCAGGCACGATAGTATCGTGCTGAATATTAAATGCAGTTATTATGCTAAGGAGCATGTGCTCAGCTGACGGGCGAGTTGCAGACAAAACCGAGGGTTTATGAATCGACAAGAAATGCTTAGTGTGGTTGACGATCACGATCGGATTATCGGTACTTCCCCCCGCACGGAAATACATAACCGCGGTTTACGCCATCGTGCCGTGCATATCTTGATTTTTAATGATCAACAACAGCTGTTCCTGCAAAAACGCACCATGTCAAAAGACATCAACCCCGGCCTTTGGGACAGCTCCGCCGCCGGTCATGTCGATGCCGGGGAAAGTTACGATCATTGTGCTGTCCGGGAAATAACAGAGGAATTGGGTATACCGGTTGATACGCCGCCTGAATTGCTGTTCAAATTACCGGCCTGTCAAGCAACCGGCATGGAATTTGTTCAAGTTTACTGCTGGCCTCATAACGGCCCTTTTAATCTGGCATCTGAGGAAATAGAGCGGGGCGAATGGAGTTCACTCCGGGAAATCAATGAAAGAGTGTCGGGCGACGATGCCTTATTGACGGAAACCTTTAAAACGCTGTGGCGGATTTACCAATCAAGGTCGAGGAATTTACCGGAGAAATCATGACTGTCACCCGGCAGGAATTGAATGAGTTTTATCGCGCATTACTTAACCCGGATGTGTTTAGCGACTACTGCCCCAACGGCATGCAGATCGAGGGCAGCGAAAATATCAGTATGATCGCTTTTGCCGTTTCTGCAACCAGAGATTCAATAGCCCAGGCCATTGCCAAAAAAGCAGATGCCATGGTGGTGCATCACGGCCTCTTCTGGAAATTCCACGGCGTTCGCACATTAACCGGGGCATTTGCCCGGCGTGTCTTTCCCTTGGTCACCAACAACCTCTCTCTTTTTGCCTACCACTTGCCGTTGGATGCCCATGCCGAGGTGGGCAATGCTGCCGTATTGGGCAATAAGATTGATTGTCTGCAGCAAAAGCCTTTCGGCGATTACAAGGGCTCGCCCACCGGCGTCAAAGGGCTGTTAGCTGCGCCGACCTCTGCAATAGACCTGCAACGTAAACTTGAACAGGTATTAAATCATCCGGTTATTCTAGCCTCCCCCGATCAGCATCAGTTCATCAGTTCACTGGGCATTATTACCGGCGGTGCCAACAGCGAATGGCAGTTGGCGGAAAAATATGGCCTGGACGGTTATATAACCGGCGAGATTTCGGAACATGACTGGCATGAAAGTCAGGAAAGCGGCATCCATATGTTTGCCGGCGGCCATTACGCGACAGAACAATTCGGTATCCAGACGTTGATGGAAAGAACGCAACTGCAATTTGATATCGACTGCTTTTATATCGGCAGCGATAATCCCGTATAAACCGAACCACTTCCCAATGGTGGAAAACGTTTTTTGCTAAAATTACATTTTTCGCTTCCTTTCTATCATGAAAACAGAAAAACATAACATCACCGTTAACCAACAAACGGAAGTTTCTTCTGTCTGGCTGATACCCGATGATTATCAGGCGGTTTTGGTCATTGCTCATGGTGCCGGCAATGGTATGAATTCCGATTTCATCAGCTTTCTGCATCAGAGTTTTGCCGAACAGGGCTTTTTAACGGTTAAATTTAATTTTCCTTATATGGAACGGGGAGGCAAGGCTCCCGACCGCGCGCCGGTACTGGAAGCAACTTGGCAGGCCGTTATTACCACAGTACTGGAAAAAACCCGCTGTCATCCGGAACAATTATTTTTATCAGGCAAGAGCATGGGGGGCAGATATGCGTCTGTCATCGCAAGCCGGCAGATTGAATTGGGCGGGCTAATTTTTTTCGGTTATCCGCTGCACTCTCCCGGCAAAACGGATAAAGTACGTGCCGAACATTTCGCGGCAATTCGCTGCCCGATGCTGTTTATTCAAGGCTCACGTGATTCATTATGCAATCTGGAAAAACTGCACGACGTACTAGCGCCGCTGCATCCCGCCGCAACACTGCATGTCATTGTCGGCGGGGATCATTCTTTCCGGGTTTTGAAGCGGCTGAACCGGTCCGAAGCTGAAGTATGGAATGACATTATTCAAACCGGCAGCAAATGGATCAGGGAACACCTGTAAATTCAATGCTGTGGTTTTCGCCGTTATTTTCGGGTTGAGATGATACCGGCTGCTGTTGTTGAGCCTGGATTTTCCAAAATATCGTGTCTGACCTTGAGTATCACCACATTAATAAACAAGCCATTACGAAGTATATTTAGGATAAGACATCAAATTTCGGTTTTTTATATCGGCTTATCCCGATTTTTCCCGGCGGGAGAAGAGATTAGGTCGCTGGAATCTGTCGTGCGATGGATATATCCTATAGTCACTGGCGCAGGATTTTTCATCCTTCATTACCGCGGCTACCGTCCTCGGCGGTATGGCGACCCGCGCCATTTCCTTGGTCATCGCCTGGTACAGCAGTATGTTTAATTCTCGGATAGGCGCGTCGCTGTCTGCCGCGCTGTTATAGGTTTCCAATGCACCTTCAGCGCTATCATGGACGAATAATTGGATGTCTTGGCCGTGCTTGAGCTGGGTCAGTTCGGTATAGTCGTAAGCGGCGTAAGCTGCGCCGTTCAGTTTATAATCCAAGGGACTGAAATAACGGGCATATTTGTGGGTGCCGTCGAACACGCCGCGCAAGATGCCGCGTTTGGTCAAGTCTATGCCGCAGCCGGTGTCTTCGTCCCAAACCGTTTTGTAAATATAGTCGGCATCCAGCGACGATTCGATCGTGTCGTTGGCAAACAGCACCCAGTTCCGGCCCTGTTTCCCGTCCGACCATTTCGGGCTTTGGTAAACCTGCGGGGCTTGCAGGACGCTGGTCAAGCTCACACCGGGCAAATGGTCAAGCATGCGTAAACGAGTCAAGACGGCACCGAATTTGGCTTTGTACCAGGCATGATTCCTACCAGCCCAATACATCAAGGTCGGTGTTAAATCGACCGACGACGCCAAGGCCGGGACATCGATATCGATGGTCGGCAGATATTGTTTGGCCAGAGCGCCGTTACTGTCTGACAAGCGTGCGACGACAAACGGTAATTGGTTGTTTTCGTGGTAAACAAACGCGGCTTTTTGCCGCAACGGCATAACTACGGGCGACTCCGCTAACGCCTCTTCGGACGATTCGCCTTCGGGGGTCGATGCCGCCTGGAAATAGCGGCTGCTACCCATGTGAGACAGGGCCAGTTCGCCGTGGTCGGCGGTCAGGATGAACAGCGTATCATCCGTTAAGCCATTGTCCTTGACGGCGTTGATGACTCGCAAAACCGCCCGGTCGTTGTCGATGATGCAGTTCAGGTAGTAATTCAAGTACACCTGCCAAAGCGGTACCGTGATTTCTTGGGTGCCCAGCTCGGGGTGGTTGTTGTCGTTGTATACCGTGATCGTGGTTTGCACGTCGTCATCCAAGGTGACGTTACCGAACCAAGCCGACAATATGCTGGCCCATTCGTCCAGGTTGGCCGGCCGGGGGCCGGACGTGTCGACGCTGTAGCCGTCCACGCCATCGGCGTTATCGGGTTTATGGGGATTCCACCAATACAGGTAAGATTTGGTCTGTGGAATGGGCGACAACGGAAAGGTATCACCTTGCTCGATTTGGAAATCCCCGTCCTCGCCGTCCGTATCGACCAGCATGATGTCGTGGGGATTAATGAAATTGACGGCCAGCAAAAACGGGATCTGGGCGGCATTCTTTTCGATGGCGGTCGTGGACAGCCAGTCCTCGGCATAGCCGGCAATATCGAAGTCGCGCAACGCGCCGGCCAGCGGACCTTCGCTGTCACCCATCCGGGTCGGTCCCTGCCAATCATGAAAGCCGTACCAGGTCAACATGCGTCTGGTTCCGTTCGGTTCCTCTAACACATCGTCCTTGGCTAAATGAACCTTGCCTTTATAGGCGCAGTAGTATCCCGTTGCGCCGAGTACATCGGCCATCGTCGGCACGTTAGGGTTGAGCGATTTTTGCTCGTCGAAATCCAGGTTGTCGACGATGCCGTTATCGACCGCGTGATGACCCGAATAAAGAATGCCGCGTGCCGGGCTGCAGGGCGCGGTAGGGGTGAAGTAATTGCCGAAGCGCACGCCATGGTTGCGCAACTGCATGCGTCCCGGCAGCAAGTCGTGGTAGCTTGCCAGGAGTTCGGGCGGGATCAACGTTTCGGTACGGCGCCAGTGGCGTTCTTCGTCGCTGACGATCAGCACAATATTGGGACGATCGACGGTTCCTGCCGCCTTTGGCAGCTTGCCGAGTAACGGACTGAGTCCCAGCAAGGCACCACTGCCCGCGGACATTTGCAGAAACCGGCGGCGGTTTGGATTGGTCTTCTTGATCATTAAGTCCCTCCTCGGGTTTGTTGTTAAATGGGAGCAAAACGCACAGCCGTTAGCGCTTTAAAACTCGTTCCGCTTGTTCGAGAGTTTTGACGCGCGCTTATGATGTATATGTTTGGAAAAGAGAAAAGCTTAACAGCAAGGGAAAGTATTTTAGCTCGACTGTCGCACAACTCTAATTTTCTGTTGGCCCGCCATTAACGCGATTGGAGTAGGGATCATAATGGGGACAACGCATAACCGGCTACCACGTTTTCTGCCTGGGAACCGCCAGTTACAGTATTGTGAGTAAATTAAAAGCGGTGGCATTTTAAAATGCAATGGTATGCCGCCGTTTGTAGAAGAGAGTTTCTATACGAACCGATAAAAGACAGATTTGAACTGGACAGATACCTGAAACTGTCTTGTATAATCTGAAAGCGGGGACATGGCAATATCTTTATCCATTTCGGCTACGAACACGGGTTGAGTTAGGGATAAAGATCAAACCTGGTTAATCTGGTAAAAGCGGCTCAATGGGGGCGTGAACAAGGCCCGACAAGGAATCTTACCTCTGAAGGCAAATAGACGCATGAGAAAAATCGACTTTGAAAATTATCCGCGCAGGGCTTTATTTGAGGCCTTCAAGGATCGGGACGTACCCTTTTTTTCCGTGACTGCTCCTATCGACATCACGCATTTCAAGAGGTTTGTCGATGACCACCATTGCGGTTTTTTCGTGTCCCTAGGCTTTCTAATTTCCAAGGCCGTCAATTTGGTTCCGGAATTGCGGCATAGAATAATCGACGGAGAATTGTTTGAATTCGAGCAGGTAGATCCCGGCTACACCGTGTTACTTAATGATAGAACGTTTTCATTCTGCGATTCGTTATATTATGAAGACTTCGAAACGTTTAGAAGCTATGCCAATACCAGAATAAGGCAGGCCAGAGAATCTCCGGATTGCAGCACCGGAGAAAAACATCACATGTTCTTTATTACCAATCTACCGTGGTTTAGCTTTACTTCGATTACCCACCCTTATGACAAAAAATACGGCTGTATCCCGGTTATTTCGATAGGCAAGTATCTTGAGCAGAGCGGGAAACTCGTCGTTCCAATCGGAATACAAGTTCATCATGGTGTAGTCGATGGTCTTCACGTCGGCGAATTTTACGAGCACTTATCGGCCATGTGCCAAGCGCCTGATGAATATTTGCGATAGTTGCGCGATTGGTTGTCGGCCTCAGCGATTCGGCAGTTTTTTCACGGCGCTGAGAATTTTCGGTAGAATACACGGCACTTATGCCTACCGTAAACCAAATGGGTTTATATGAGTCGAAACGCTTCTATCGTTGCTTGCCACGACTGCGGATTGTTGCAGCGGATCAGCCATATGCCGGAAGACGGTGCGGCGCTGTGCTGCCGTTGTGAGGCGGTACTACGCAAACGCCGGCGCATGAAGCCCGCTAAAAGTATTGAACACATGCTGGCGCTGGTTGTTACCGGTATTGTGCTTTTCGTTATAGCCAATGCGTTTCCGATTGTCAGTTTGCGAGTCGGCGAGAATGAAATGGCCACCACGCTATTTGCCAGTGTTCGCTATTTGTCGACGCACGACATGTTGATTCTGGCAGGTTTGGTTTTTGTGACCGGTTTCGGAGCCCCATTGGTGCAATTGTGCGGTTTGTTGTATATCCTGCTGCCGTTGTATTTCAATCGCATTTCTGTCTATGCGCCGCGAGTTTACCACTTGGTGCGGTTTGTTTCCTTGTGGAGCATGCCGGAAGTCCTGATGCTGGGGATTTTGGTTTCAGTGGTCAAATTATCTGCTATGGCGACGGTGATTCCGGGGATTGCATTATGGACATTCGGGCTATTGATTTTCATCGTTGCTGCCATACTTGTGGAGTTGGATACGGAAACGCTCTGGAAGCAAATCAGTCCGAAAATCCGATCCCTGAAGCAACAGTCGTTCAATCAAAACGTGCAGTTGATAAATTGCCATGCTTGCCATTTGCTGACTCCGGTAGTGCAACAACAGCAGCGGCATCAAACTCGGTGCCCGCGTTGCAGCGCAGTTTTGCATGTAAGGAAACCGGAGAGCCCCGCGCGATGTACGGCATTGCTGCTTGCCGCATTCGTTATGTATATTCCTGCGAATCTCCTGCCGGTAATGGTGATTACGAGTCTGGGCAAAACCGAGAGCGATACGATTATGAGCGGCGTGATCAGTCTGGCAACCTCGGGAGACTGGCCACTGGCACTGGTTGTGTTCATCGCCAGCATAGTCGTTCCTTCGCTTAAATTGCTGATTTTGTCCATGTTGCTGCTAACCGTACGCTTCAAGGCCCGGTGGATGCCGAAGGAAAGAACTCGGCTATACCGGTTGACCGAGGTGATCGGGCGTTGGTCGATGGTGGATATTTTTGTGGACACGTTGATGGCGTCGCTGATCCAGATTCAGGGACTGATGGTTATCGAGGTCGGCGCGGGGGCGGTTGCTTTTGGTTCGGTAGTAGTGTTGACCATGTTGGCCGCGATGGCGTTCGATCCGCGACTGATATGGGACAATCTGGAGAAAGTAAATGAGTGAATCGTTTCGGGATGAGCAATGGGATAATTTACCGGAGAGCGACATCCGGCCCCGATCGAAATTTTCCATTGTCTGGCTGGTGCCCCTGGTGGCGCTATTGATCGGTGCATGGATAGCATACAAGGCTTGGTCTGAAATGGGGCCGACGATTATGATTACTTTTAAAACGGCGGAGGGCCTGGAAGCGGGAAAAACCAAAATAAAATATAAAAACGTCGAAATCGGCCAGGTTACCAGTATCAGCTTGAATCATGAAACCGATGCCGTAGAGGTGACCGCCGAAATGAATAAGAATTCCAAACCGTTTCTTACCGACCGGACCCGTTTTTGGGTGGTTAGCGCACGCATCAACGCCAGCGGCGTTTCCGGCTTGGAAACGTTGTTGGCAGGCGCCTATATCGGCATTGATCCCAATACCAAGGGAAAATCGACGCGCAGATTTATCGGTTTGGATATTCCGCCGGTAATTACGCAAAACATACCCGGTAAACATTTTATTCTGCATACGAAGGATTTGGGATCGCTGAAAAGGGATATACCGGTTTATTATCGGAAATTCAGCGTCGGCCTGGTCGAAGACGTTAAACTCACTGAGGATGGCTCGTCGATCACGGTGCGTATATTTATCCGTGAACCCTATGACCGTTGGGTCAAGAAAAACACCAAATTCTGGAATGCTAGCGGTATTGATTTTTCAATGAGCGCCAACGGCATCAACATGCAAACTGAGTCCCTGGTCTCAATATTGGTTGGAGGAATTGCGTTTGAATCGCACGACCATGATAAGAAAACCGAACCGGCGGACAATGGTGCTGAATTCAAGTTGTACGCAAACCGGGAAGAGACTCTAAAGAGGGACTACAAAATCGGTCCTAAATATGTCGTCAATTTTTCCGAGTCGGTGCGCGGTTTGACAGTAGGTGCGCCGGTGGAATTCAGGGGCATACAAGTGGGCGAGGTCACGGATATAGAACTGGTCTTCGATACCGCGAGTAAGCAAATCAGGGTTCCGGTGACGGCGAGGATTGACTATGAAAGGATTGCATTCAAGGGAAATCGCGATACAGCCGAGCAGCTTTTTATTTCTTACAAAGAGCGCACCGATTATTTTGTTAAGCATGGTTTGAGAGCGCAATTACAAACCGGTAACTTGATTACCGGACAATTGTATGTCGAGCTCGATTTTTTTCCGAGTGCGCCACCAGCTGTTGTCGATTGGAATGCCGACATTCCGGAGTTCCCCGCTGTGCCTGGTGTATTGGGAGCCGTAAAACAGGACATTACCAGTATTCTGAAGAAAATGGATAAGACGATGACCCAGGTTAAGGAATTGAGTTATAAGCTTAATCATACCTTAGAACCGGAAATATCCGCTGCCTTGAAGCAGGCGGAAAAGTCGCTCGGCGTGATTGAAAACACCTTGAAAAACGATTCGCCTCTGCAGCAAGATTTGCAGATCACGTTACGGGAGATGGCAAGGACCGCAAGATCGGTGAGGAATCTGGCCGATTATCTGGAACGGCATCCTGAATCACTCATTGAAGGCAAAAAGGGCAATTGACAGTGAACAAACAAACCCTATTAACTTATGCTACTATGGCGGCTTTGATGATGACCGGCTGCGCCAGTTCACCAGATGCCAAATTTTATACGTTGAGTGCAATCGACAGGTATGCACCGCCCGTGAGTTTGACAACGGCTCTGCAAAATGTTGCCGTTAAAGTCGGCCCTGTTTCTATCCCCGATGCTTTGGATCAATCGCAGATTATTTCCCGAACGGGGAAAAACCGGTTGATTGTGGACGAATTCCATCGCTGGGGCGGTGATTTACAGCTGACGATTCAACTCGTCCTCGCCGAAAATATTTCGCTACTGTTGCCGACGGAACAGGTTATTTTGAATCAAGATGTGACGCCGTTACCAGCCGATTATCAGGTGATTGTCCATTTTCGGGAATTTGACGGCGAGTTGGGTGGAACGGTTATGCTGAATGCCGACTGGACAATAGTCCGCTTCGGTAAAAAGAATATCGTACGTGGCGGAAAATTGGTATTCCGGGAAAACACCACTGGGCCGGGGTATCAGGCATATGTCGCGGCGCAAAGCCGGTTGTTGGCAAAATTCAGCCGGGAAATTGTGGCTGAGATCAATGGCCAAATGCAGTAAAGTAGATCATGCTCAACGCAAATAAAGAGCAAAAATCTAAACTTCTTGCGACACGTGATCGCTTACAGGATACAACGCCTTTAAATGATTTTACAAATGGGGCTTTTTACTAAAGATGCTTATTTAATATGGCTCCTGAGACCACCTACAATGGCATCCAGTTGATTGTCGGATAATTCAGAAACGAGGTCATCCCGTTCGTCTTCATCTTGGTAAAAGTCATGCCCTTCTTTTTCCTGGACTTGCCCTTTTGCCGCTTCCGTTTGCGCATTTCCGGGTTGTTGTTTGAAAAGATTATCAGTCTTGAGCGTTTTATCGGCGCCGACGCCCCGAACGCAGCGCGGTTTATCAGGTCGTGCAAGGTCATCTCGAAACCTGGCTGGCCGGCTGCCGGAACACAGATGAGGATGGCTTCCGGGCTGCTGGATACCTTGAACAGGATTTACGCAAGTATCTTCAGTGCGGCATCCTGGCCCATGGCTTTGCCCGGGCGCGCTGCCTGCGCCGATTGTGGTTACGATTTTCTGATCGCATTCTCTTGTAAAGGGCGAGGGACCTGCCCTTCCTGTAATACACGGCGCATGGTGGAAACGGCGGCACACCTGGTTGATGAGGTTTTTCCGCAGGTCCGGGTACGGCATTGGGTGCTCGCTTTTCCCAAACGGCTACGGTATTTTCTAGCCCGAGATGCCGATTTGCTTAATCGCGTCTTGTAGATTTTTCTGAACAGCGTGGAAAAGGCGCATCTATCGTGCTGCCCGGATGCATCGGATAATGCCCGGCTGGTAGCGGTCACCTTTGTTCATCGGTTTGGTTCGGCGCTGAATAGCGACATCCACCTCCACTGCTGCGTGGTCGATGGTGTGTTCGGTGCCGCAGATGAATCCCTTCGATTTGACCAAGCGCTCTTAACGCCTCAAGCCATCGCCAAGGTGCAGACCGAGGTCAGGGAACGGGTGCTGCGTCTGTTCAAGCGGCGAGCGCTGCCTTCCTCACCGAGGCGGATCCGATTCAACGAATCCTATTCCATATCGGTGAACCGGCCACACCGCCACGAATTAAGCCAGCTCGAGCGCCCCACCGGACTGGCTGGAGCCCGATTTTGATCAAACCGATCCCAATGAATCGGAACAAGGAGAACCGGTTTTATCGGGTTCAATGCGGCTTTCGGACAGTTTGCGGCAGCTGTCAGCGAAATCGGCAATCAAACGATGGTTCTGGCTTCCATTAAATCTCTCTATGCCCGTCTGCTGCCGGTACTGCAAGCCCGGCAGGAAAATGTCGGCAGAGGCTATTATGCCGGAATTCTAAGTGGCGAAATTGAAATCGGCGGACTTAGTTTCCGTTATCATCCCGATCACCCTCTCGCCCTTGACGAAATCAGTTTGCATATCTCCCCAGGGGAATTCGTTGCTTTTGTCGGCCCGTCCGGCGCAGGTAAGTCATCGTTGGTGAGACTGCTGCTCTGTTTTGATGAACCGCAGGCCGGGTCCATTTTTTATGACGGTAAGGACTTGGCCCGTTTAGACAAACAAACACTGCGCCGTAATTTCGGGGTGGTTTTGCAAAACAGTATTATTATTTCCGGCAGTATATACGATAATATTGCCGGCGGCGGCCAATTGTCGATGGACGATGCCTGGCATGCCGCAGCAATGGCCGGTTTGGACGAAGATATCAAGGCGATGCCGATGGGTATGTATAACGTGCTGATCGAAGGTGCCGCCACGCTTTCCGGCGGTCAACGCCAACGCTTGCTGATTGCCAGGGCGTTGGCAAACAAACCGTCGGTGCTGATATTTAACGAAGCCACCAGTGCGTTGGACAACAAAACCCAGGCAATTGTCAGCCATAGTATCGAATCGTTGAATTGCACCCGGATCACGATTGCCCATCGGCTCAGTACTATCGTCAACGCTGACCGCATTTATGTTATGGATCGGGGCAGAATCATCGAACGGGGCAGTTATGCGGAGTTAATGGCGCAGCAGGGAAAGTTTGCCGAGCATGCTGCCAGGCAATTGGCCTGAATAGTCAAATTCCGCTGCGGGGGTGAGCTGGAGTTTCAGCAATGGCCGAAAACATAATTAAAGCCGGTGCGAACCGCTCGCGATCGTGCGGGCCAAGGTTATACACCATCTGGTTCATCATTCCCCGCGAGCCCACAAGAACCAAATCACCAAATTCTCGATCCGCCGGGTGAGCGAATCACGCGTCCCCTGACCGAAGCTCCGGACGCCTCACGGCGCTTGCGAGTGCGCCGAGATCTGAATTCTCTGTCCCCCTTGCCCGTCAGGTCGACCGTGCACGTCGTGGGAAGTATCGCGCCCTACCCCTGCGCAGGGGTGCAACCGGTCCACCAGACGCCTGGGACGTTAGGCGAGCCGACCGCCGAGGCCGTGAACTTTCCGAATCCCTGGTGGATCGCCGACCAGCAGTGTTTGTTGGCCTCACCCCCGGCACACGAGACCTGCTGGGTCACGTCGCTCAGCTCGATGCCGGGATCGACGGTGAACTCGAGGGCGACATAGTCCGGAAAAAAGACGGCTCGCGCAGATCCATGGCCGCCCGCTGGCATAATCGGCGGACCGAGCTCCGGGGTACCCACCATGTCGGAGTCGATTCCTATACCTTCAGCGTAGCTTCCGCCGCCGCCGCCTCCGCCGGCACCTCAGCCCCACCCCACCGCCACCACCTGCAGTTGCGTCGTGGTAGGGGGACGCGTCATTGTAAGGGCCGCCCAGCCCCCCGCCGCGACACTCGGTCGGTCGTGCCTTCGTTCAAGAAGCCGGCTGTGCCCTGGATCGCGAGTCCCGAGTTTCCCGGTGTACCAGGCTTCCCATGGTCCGGGCATCCATCAATACTTCCCCCAATTCCTCCCTGACCGCCTACGTTATGGTCCCCGAAGTCGCCCTCCTGGATATGCAGGTGGTCCGGGGTAGTGTTGCCCTGCTGAGCGGGGGTCGAGATGAACGCGATCATGTCCTCGACACCTCCGTTGCCACCCAGCGCGCCGGGGATATTTCCGGGTTTGCTGGGGGGTGCGGCGGAGGCGCCGGATCCCCCTGCGCCCGCCACCACGATCGCCTGGGTGAGGTCGAGAGCGGGGCAGGCGGGGCCACCGGAGGTCGTGCACTAGACGTCCTGGGTGCCGATGAAGCTCGCAGAGCTGGTGCGGGGTGACCACCTGGGATTTGCATTGTTCCACAGTGCTTGGGCCTGCGCGCCGAGGGCGTAGAATACACTGGGGTCTAGCAACTCCAAAGACGTCATCGTTCGGGCGTAACCACCGGCGCCGCCAGCACCGTTTGCGCCTGCGTTATTGCCTCCGTTCGCGCCGCGTGCTGGCGCGAACGGGTCAAGGCCGTAGTGCTGGTAGATTTTGTCGAGAGGAACGGACGACTATCCGCCTTGCGGGTTCTTGCCCAGGGCCGTGGTGAGGTCGCAGGTCGCGTAGCCGGTGGGGGTAACACTCGTGCAGCTCACGTTTGCGGGCAGGTTGGGCGCCAGGCTCACGCTACCTCCGAGGCACACGTGGCTTCCCTGCGCCGATCGACAGGACCCTGTCTGCGCCGCGCCGCTCGCGCCGGAGAGCCCGTGCTCGAAGTGAACTCGGACGGGCTCCAAGAGGGGTAGCGCAATCGCTCGCCTCCGGAGCACGAGCACGTAGTGATAGCGCTGCGGGTCGATCGGATCTGGCCGATACAAGATGGTGGATCCATTCGTCGCGCCGCGGCAGCTCAGGGTGCCCCAAGGAGACATATTTCACTCCGAGAACACCCCTGTTTCCGACCAGCGACCGCAGTCCGACATCGTCACCACGACTTCGGCCAGATCCCCGGCACCACCTACGCCGCCCTCAGCGTCGTTCACGAATCGCGCGAGCCGTTCCCATCGCCACAACTCCTCTTGGTTGCACTGTCGTCCACGTCAGCGTCACCTCGATGTCGGCGAGATTGGCGAAGCTTGCGGTTGGCTCGAGCAGGAGGTGGCATCCAAAAATCCAGAGGACGACTTTACTTCTCATCGTAGATCTCCGGGTCTTCCTCTGCGCTGAGGCGTGTTCGGGGGAGGAGAGGGATGTACGGAATGATGAAGCGTCACGAGATCCAGGTCCTCCTGAGGGCCGGGCTGCGACAGGCGGAAGTTGCCAGGATTGCCGGGATTTCGGAGCGAACGGTGCGGTCATAAATAGGAACCCTAACGCTATGTTGATGGAATTTTCAATGCATTTCGCCGAACAAATTGAATTATGAAAGCACGGTAGGTCCGATTAGCTCTGCGTAATCGGACGCATGTTTATTATGCTAATATTCTCACTTTACAGTGAGTTAAAAAATCATGTCAAACTATATGCGAGTTTTAATTCCCGGAGGAACATATTTTTTTTTACGGTAAACCTTCTTCAACGACATAATAACAATTTATTGATTCGAGGAATAAATTTACTACGCGATACAGGAAAACGGACAGGGTCAGGTCAAGATTTATAGTCTGAGGTTTGTTACTGTTTAGCCATAGCAAGACCAATCAGAATTGAATTTTCAGGTGCTTTTTATCACGTGACATCCCGCGGTGATCGCCGTGAAAATATTTATGACGATGATGAGGACAGAATTCAGTTTCTTGATGTTTTGGCTCGCGTTATTGAAGACTATGACTGGGTTTGCCATGCTTATTGTCTAATGACCAATCATTATCACTTGGTCATCGAAACACCGGATGCCAATTTGTCGAAAGGGATGCGGCAATTGAATGGTGTTTTTACACAAACCTCAAATCGTCGGCATAGTCGTCCGGGGCATTTATTTCAAGGCCGGTATAAGGCTATTTTGGTTGATGCCGATAGCTACCTCCTTGAGCTGACGCGTTACGTTGTACTGAACCCCGTTCGAGCAGGAATGGTCCAAAATCCCGGCGACTGGATATGGAGTAGTTATCGGGCAATGATCGGCGAAGCTCCAGCCTTTTTATGGCTTGAGGTGGATGGGTTATTAGCCCAATTTTCTACGCAGCGTAAAACAGCAATAGAACGCTATAGAGAATTTGTTAGACAGGGTATCGATCAGGCCTCGATCTGGCATGATTTAAAAGGACAAATTTACCTTGGCGACGAATCGTTCGTATCGCGAATGCAGGCTAAGATTTCAGGAAAAAAGAAGACATTAATTTTTCAAAAGCCCAAAGGCGGGCACCGGCACTGCCTTTAAGCGGATACCAAAAGGCTCAAACCAGCCGTAATGAGGCGATTGTGTCGGCATACGCAAGTGGAGCGTATAGCTATGAAGAAATAGCAGAATTTTTTGGGCTGCATTTTACGACGGTCGGTAAGATTGTCCGGGAGGCGAAATTAAAAAGACAGTCTAAAAACTAGGCCTGACCCCGTGTTGTGCACGGCCATTCATAGGTTATGGAAAAAGGCCGCAGGCTCGGTGGTGTCGCCGCTATTGAGACTGTACCAAATACCGGCAAGGTTTGTCTCATCCAAGTAGCTTGCTACGAGAGTGGTCTTGCCACTCCCGGCAGGCGCAGATACGAAATATGTACGGCAACCTTTTAGCGGTTTCAATTCGTCGATTAGACGACGCCGCACGTAGATGTCCGCCAGTTGGGGCCGAGAGATTTTGGCTTGGGCAATAAAGTTTCCACGCATCGCGATTTCCTGTTTTAGATAGAAAACCCGTTGGCTTCGTTTTCTTGTAACGAATTAGACATGACGCGGCTACGCCATAGTTCAGCGTGTTTTGCGCCGCATTGTCACCCGGTGAACATAATTAAAAACCATACCTTCATTGGAATAATGTAAAGCTGATACTGCAAACTGTCAATGGCAATTTGGCCGACAGGCGGAGATAATGCCGATTCACTACTTATAATCGTCCTGTAACTTGCCGCCTGCGCACCGTATTCATTTTCAGTTATCCGGCTTTCTTATTTCACAGAGGACTTTTGCAAGGGATTTTGAATTTCGTAGTTAATTTGCATTAGAATTATAATTTGTAGAGCGGCTGCAAGACTTGCTCGGCCGTGGCTTGCATTGTGGTGGTGTTTTGCCCTTTTTTAAAGGCCCGCAACAAAGATCCGCCCTGCTGCCAGCCGTCGGCATGGGGATCGTAGAGACGGCGGTTGAGCAATAATATTTGTTCCTTGAGTTGCGGATCGCAGCATTCGGCAATTTTTGCCAGGTTGGAGACGTTGAATCGTTTGCGTCCCCACTGGATCAAGGCATTTTTGGCGGCCTTTGCATCGTTGTCGCGGCATGCTTGTTTTAGTTCGGTTACGCTTTGGTCCGGCTGCAGCGCGGGCTGCTTTGGCTGTTTCATAGAACGTTGTTTGACCATAATCAGAATAATGGTTGCTAGCCAGCCGCATGCCAGGAAGGCGGATACCCAGGGCCAAATATCGCCAGCCGTCTGCTGAACCGGTGGAGAGGATTGCCGTGCGGGCAGCGGTTCGGTTTGTTGCGGCTGCTGGGGAACGCCGGTAACCGGTTGCTGCGTTTGCACGGGGCCTGGCCCGATGGCAGTTACCGTTTGCGCAGGAATGCGGGCAAGTACCATTTTTCCGGTTTTGGTGTTCCACCACGGAATTTCAATGGCTGGCAGATGATAAACACCGGCTTTTGACGGAATAAAGGCAATCTTTTCCTCGCGCAGGGCGATGACGCCGTCGGCCTTTTGCTGCTCTTTCAATACCGGCTGGTCGGGATAATTTTTCAGCTCACCCTGCCGGTCTGAACGAATAACGCCGCTGATGTTATTGAGTTCCGGCAATTCGCTGACTGCAGTGCCGATAGCGGTCAGCGTCAGTGTGCGGGTCAACGGTTCACCGACTTTGAGGTTTTGGGTATCGCCCGACCATTGTTGTTGCAGATATAAATTTTCCGCGGGCAGCCAATAACTGCCGGTGAATTCTTCCGGCACCGGGCGGACATCGAGCGTAACGGCTTTAGACATGATGCGTTGGGTGCGGGTGGATTGGGAGCCGAAAAATCCGTCGAATCGTGAGCGCTGGCCGGTTATGACTTGCGCGGTCAAGGATAGCGGGGCAATGGTCATCGGGCCGCTTTGTTGCGGAAAAACGGCATATTTGCGTTCGGTTACCGTATAGTTCTGGCCGTAGATATGGGTGTTGTAATTTTTATCATCTCCCAGCTTTTCCACAACCGCATTTTCCGGTTCCGGCTCGGTCAAACTTGCCTCGGCAATTCTTACTTTGCGGTACAGTTTCAGTGTGTAAATCACCTGGGCCTGTACATAGGGGTTCTCAGGAACTGCCGTGACCTCCAGAAACAGATCCTCTCCCGCCTGAGGGGTATTGGTTTGGGCGGTGGAACTCTCGTTAACGACAACAGAGCTTGCCTGGCTGCTGTCCTTACCGAATGATATCGGTGGTATAGGTAATGTACCGCTATGTCTGGGCATGACATTCAGCGTCCAGGTGTAGCTCTTGTTAAATGCGCCGTTGATGATCGATACATTGCTGCTGCGGCTTTGATTGAGAATATCGAAGTCTTTTTCGAGCGGACTGAAATCCGGGTCCCGGTCCGGCTCTTCCGTGGCGGAAAAAACCATTTGCAGCGATTCGTTGAGATTGACCGGATTGCGGTCGACGGTGACGGTAATGTCCGCAGCTATCGCCGGTAATGGCAGGATGAGACAGCAGGCCATCAGCATTATTAGCAATGCCGACTGCATTTTGCGGTACAGCACGGTGTAAAACAGGCATTTGCCATGCCGGTCAAAGTTATCGAAACTTGCGTTGACAATAAGCTTCATCATATTCTGTAAGACCTGTTATTGTTGTTTGCAAAAAAGTGTTTGCATGAACTATTTGCCCTTTTTTCACACCCCCCGTAAGCAGCCGAAGGTGATTAGCCGGAATCCGCCACGCAGCATTTACAATGTAGTTTGTACGGTGATGCCCGCCCCCTCAATACCTAAACGCGTCGTAGCAGCCGGCAACTTGTGATTTACCATGGCTCACTGCCGCTGTTTCCGGAACGCTGCCGGCCTTGATACTGGTAGGCAAATTTTCTTTTTAGCAATCCTCCTGGGTCGTCCGGAATGCGTTTCAGCCATTGTTCATTGGCTTGCTGGGTTTCATCCTGCGGTTCCTTTTGCTGCCTGTTTTGCAAGGCCTTTTGCTCGGCAGGCTGTTGGTCCTCTTGCCTTAGTTCCTGTTGCTCCGGTTCGGCAGACTGTTGTTCAGGATTCTCCTGCTGAGGTTGTTCCGGCTGTTGTTCGGTAGAATCCTGTTGCTGTTGGTCTGCCTGCTGTTGCTCGTGGCTGCCTTGTTCTTGCTGTTCGGAGTGGGATTGCTGATTCTGCCGGTCGTCCTGTTGTGATGTTTGGTTCTCCTGCCGTTGCTGAGCCTGATAATTTCGGGAATCCTGATTTTGGTTTTGTTTCTGCTCCTGTTGACTCGAGTCATTCTTGGCGTCATCATTTTGCTGTTGCTGTTGCTGTTGCTGTTGCTGTTGTTTTTGCAATTCCTGTTCAATCAGCTCTTTGTTGTATTTGGCGTCGGCATTATCCGGGTTCAGTTGTAGGGCTTGTTGATACGCCTGCAACGCTTCCTGGAATTGGCCCAGGTTGGCTAGGGCATTGCCTTTATTATAAAAGGCATCGCTGGTGTTCGCGCCGCTTAAGGTCTCTATCGCCTGTTGATAGCTTCCGGCTTTGTATTGTGCGGCGGCCTTCCAATCGGGGCGTTCGAACTGTTCCGCGGCCTGCGTAAATTGTTGTTGCCGGAAAGCGCTTTGTGCCTGCTGGTCATCGGTTTGCCACAAGTCCTGCCATTGCAGGGCTTGAGCCTTAACCGGTAGCAATAAAATCAAGCAAAGCATCGCAAGCCGTTCTGCGGCGCGCCGTCTGATCAGTGCCAACGATTTCATAAGATACCCCGCCTGAAAGCCGATGCGGCCAACGGTAAAACCAGCAATAACAGCCACGGCCCCTGCTCTTTCCATTGCTCCAACATTAAGTCGCTTTGCTGTTGGGCTTGGCGGGCGGCTGATTGACGGTCTATCTCCTGCAACAGATTCTCGATATCCCGGTCGTCGGCCGTGATGGTTTGGTAGTTCCCGCCTCCTGCCCGGGCCAGTTTGCGCAGTTCGCTTGCCTGCAGTTTGGGGATGACGATGTTACCCTGCCGGTCCTTTAGAAAACCGCCGCGATCGGTTTTAACCGGTGCACCGTCGGCAGTGCCGATGCCCAATACCGACAGTTGATAGGGCCCCAGGCTTTCAGCTACGGAAAATGCCTTGGACTGATTGACACCGTCAGTGACCAATAAAATATTTCCCCGCTGCAGGCCGGCCTGTTTGAACAACTGCACCGCATTTTGCAAGGCTAAACCGGCATTACTGCCTTGCTCCGGCATAATCGAAGGCTGTAGTGCGCCAAGCTGGCTGGCAATGGTTTCGGTGTCATCGGTCAGCGGAGTAACGGTAAACGCGTCGCCGGCATAGACCAGCAGCGCAGTCTGACCGTCTTTGCGCCGCTGCAGTATATCGGCGATTTTATAGCGGGCGCGTACCAGCCGGCTGGGTTTGACGTCGGCGGCATCCATCGAGCGGGATAGGTCGAGTACGATTACCAAAGCCGACTCGATGCGAAACACCGGAGAAGGCAAGTGCTCCCAGGTCGGTCCGGCCAACGCGATGATAGTCAACAATCCGGCCAGAGCCGTAGCGGTAAAAGGCCAGCGGCTTTGGTTCGCGGCTTTTTGCTGCAGAATATAGGGTAATAATTCGGCGTCACAGACCTGACTCCAGTTGCCCTGGCTGAGTTTGTGTTTCAGCATCAGCCCGGTGATCAGCAGATAAGGCAGCAGCGCCAGCAGCCAGTAGGGTCTGATGAAGTGAAATTGCGAGAAATCGGTCATTTTCTTAACCTGTGCAGGCAAATCAATGACGACAGCAGCAGTGCCGCCGCCAGCGGCCAGTAAAAGAGTTCGCTTGTGGGGCGGTAATATTGTTTGTCTTTTTCCACCGGCTCCAATTGGTCAAGCAATTGGTATATTTGCATCAGTTCCTGGGTGTCCCGGGCTCGGAAATAACGTCCTCCGGTTTTCTGGGCGATGGCGCGCAATGTTTTTTCATCCAAATCCCTGGACGGATTGACGCGCCGGTTGCCGAAGAAACTGCGCACGATCATTTCATCGGCACCGATGCCGATCGTGTAAATTTTCAAGCCCTGTTCCGCTGCCAGTTCGGCGGCCTTTAGCGGCGTTACCTCGCCGGCAGTGTTGGCGCCGTCGGTCAGCAGGATCAGTACCCTACTGTCCGCCTGTTGGTCGCGCAAGCGTTTTACCGCCAAGCCGATGGCATCGCCGATCGCGGTATTATCGCCGGCAAGCCGGGTTACCGATTCGTCCAGCAAAGTCATGACGGTTTTACGGTCGAAGGTTAACGGCGTCTGTAAATAGGCATTGGTGCCGAACAGTATTAAGCCGATGCGGTCGCCGACACGCCGCTCGATGAACTGCCGCGCGACCCATTTGGTCGCCTTCAGCCGATCGACGCGGTGGTTTTGAATTTCAAAATCCTGCTCCTCCATACTGCCGGACAAATCCACGGCGAGCATCAAATCCCTGCCGCTGACTGCCTGTTCGATAGGGTCCCCGAGCCATTGCGGTCTCGCCGCGGCAAGCACCAGCAGGCACCAGGCGATCGCGGCAGCCAGCAACGGCCATTTCGCGCCGCTTCCGGCTTTGGCGGTTGCCGAAACAGCGGAGAAGTCCTCCAGAAACGGTACGATCAGCGCCGCTTGTTCAGCCGGGGCGCGGGCAGGGAAAAACCGCCTGATCAACCAGGG
>JBNLCC010000059.1:0-34411 GCA_050303615.1 Methylococcaceae bacterium
CGATCCCATCCCGAACTCGGAAGTGAAACCGCTTAGCGCCGATGATAGTGTGGCAGGTTGCCATGCGAAAGTAGGGAATCGCCAGGCTTTTTATACCAAACCCAATCGGTTAGTTAATAGCCGGTTGGGTTTTTTTATGCCCCGCGTTTGCATTATCGGCTATTGTGATAATTTATCCCTTATTACCAATCACTTATAACTCGTACGGTTCAGATTAGTTGTTCTGTGAACGAAAATTTTTAATAAATTTTATAACTTTATCGGGAGATAGAGGGGGGCTGAAATAGTAGCCTTGCGCCTGATTGCAATTTTGTGCCCTGAGGAAACTAAGTTGATCTTTCGTTTCGACACCCTCGGCAATGGTTGTTAAACCTAAGCTTTTTGCTAAAACGATAATTGCTGTGGTAATTTCCCTGCTATTCATATCGGATTTTATGTCGCTTATGAAGTTGCGGTCTATTTTTAAAATATCTAAGGGAAACCGTTTTAGATAATTCATTGATGAATATCCGGTTCCGAAATCGTCAATGGAAATAGAGGTGCCTAATTGTTTGAGTTTTTGTAGCGTCGAGATATTTTCTTCAACATCATCCATGATCAAACTTTCAGTAAGTTCCAGGTTGAGATTTTTCGGAGTAAATTTAGAATCGCTCAACGCCTTTTGAACCAGATACACTAAATTTTGCTGTTTGAATTGATGAGCGGAGACATTAACGCCTATTTGCAGATTTGATAATCCTTTATTTTGCCAGTAAGCTCCCTGCTGGCATGCTCTATTCAACACCCACTCTCCAATTGGTCCGATCAAGCCGGTGTCTTCGGCAGCGGTAATGAACTGTTCCGGCTGTATGATGCCGGATTCAGGTTGCACCCATCTTACCAGAGCTTCCACGCCGACGATTTGTTCTGTCTGAATATCGATTTGTGGCTGATAAAATACTTCAAATTCATTGTTGTCAAATGCCTTTTTTAGTTTCGCTTCAATCTCCAGTCTCTCTATCGTCATCAAATTCATGCGTTCGGCATAAAATTGTACATTGTTTTTACCTTTTTTTTTGGCGTGAAACATCGCTGTGTCAGCATGTTTTAACAGAGTTTCCACATCTTCCGCATCCTCCGGATAAATTGCTATGCCGATACTGCCTGTTACATAAAATTCATTATTTTCAACTTTAATCGGTTTATTTAAGTGGCTTAACAGACGGTAAGCAATTTTTCCGGCGTCATTTGTATTTTCCAAGCTTGTCAACAAAATGGTAAATTCGTCCCCGCCAATTCTTGAAATCGATGCAGCGACTTGTTCTTGTTTCTTCGAGTCAATGTTTAGAATAATATCAGACGCACGGATACATTCCTGTAATGATGTCGATATTTTCTGGAGCAGTTTGTCTCCGGCAGCGTATCCCAAGGTATCATTGATTCTTTTAAAGTTGTCCAGATCTAGATACAGCAGGGCAACTTTTTTTCCAAAGTGTCGTGCTGTTTGCAATGCCTTTAATGCATTTTCTTTATAAAGTTCACGGTTGCTTAAACCGGTTAACGCATCGTAGTAAGCAAGCTGATGGATTGTTGCGTCGGCTTTTTTTTTGCTGGTAATGTCCTGTGCTGTGCCGATCAGGCATATCGGAATTTTGTTTTTATTGGATACGAGTTCCCCTTGCAAGCTGATATATCGTTCAGTTTTGTCGGGCCGTATTATACGATGTTCAATAAGGAACGGAATTTGTTTTCTTAAAGCATTTTCAATAATGGAAATGACCCGATTCTTGTCATCAGGATGCAAAAGTGCAAGTAACGTGTCAGCAGTATTGATATCGAAATTGTTTTTGTTTACGCCAATAATTTTCCAGCATTCTTCGGAACCGAAAAAAAGGCTTTTTGTAAGATCCCATTTCCAGTTACCAAGTTTGGCTATTCGTTGAGCTTCAGCGAGGCTGCGTTGTTCGGCTTTGATGTTTCTAAAAGCTTCGCTTGCTTTAAGAATGTATCGGATTCTGTGATTAAATAGCGCCCATTCGATGGGTTTGGTAATAAAATCCGTTGCCCCGATATCGAATGCATGTTCAACTGAAGCAACATCATGTAAACCGGTCATCATAACTATAGGAAGATTTTTTCCTTCCGGTAATCGACGAATTGTCTTACAAACTTCAAAGCCATCCATTCCGGACATTTTAATGTCCAGCAGAATCAAATCAGGATGATGATTATTGAATTCAGCGATCGCATCAATACCATTATCAACCTCTTTGACTGTTACATCAAGGCTTTCTAGCGCTTCCCGGACCAGGAAACGCATCGAGATATCGTCGTCAACCACTAATATGGATTCGCGTTTGGTAGATGTTGGAGTGGTTGAAGTATTTTGCGCCATGTTGTGATTTCCAATGCGCCAACTAATGGGTAAGCGGTACTACGAAAAGCTCTATAACTTATATAGCAAAAATCCATTTTCATTGATGCAATCTGTCAATTTCTTTTTTTACTTCTTCGATGACGGAATTATACGCCAAGTTCATCTGGGCAACCAGTTCAGTTGCTTCATTCGGTTGACCATTGGTGTATTGGTTTTCCAATAATCGACAACATTCCGCTAGTCGCATTGCGCCAATGTTGGCACTGCTTGATTTAAGACTGTGCGCCGCATCGCGCAATAATGCCGGATCACCTTTATGATATTTATTGATGGCCTCTACTAAATTAGGAGAATATTGCAGGTATTGCGTTAATACTTGCGTGACTATATCGGCTTTTCCAGGACGCTGTAACGAGCGGATGTTAGCCAAAGCCTGTTGGTCCAAAATTGCTTGCTGTTTGCCACGTTCATAAGCGGGGCCGGGTTGATTTTCCTCTAAAGAACGCATCGGCGAGTTTTTTGGTGCCAGTTGATTGAAAATCAAATCCCGGATCTGATTGACATTAAATGGTTTGCTTAAATAACCGTTCATGCCGGTAGTGGCACAGTGTTGAATGATACCTTGTTGTACGTCGGCTGTTAAGGCAATGATTGGTACCTCGGTGAGACCTCGTTCGGCTTCCATTTTTCGGATTTTGACGGTTGCTTGGAACCCATCCATTTCCGGCATATGGCAGTCCATCAGAATTAGGTCGAAGCGGGTTTTGGCAACTGCATTCACGGCTTCAAATCCGTTAGCGGCAACTTCTACCTTGCAGCCGATCAATTCCAGCATTCTTAACGTAACTTCTTGATTTATCGGGTTGTCTTCCGCCAGCAAAACATAAGCATCCAATCGTTTACTTACTTTCAACTGCGGAGTGGGCTGTGCGGGAATGGGGCCGCTATTGTTTAAATGTAGAGCGCATTTGAGAGCGCCATACAGATCAACCTGCCGGCATGGCTTGGTTAAAAAAATATGTTGGCCGGCATTGTGGTATGCAGCACTTTCCTGCTTGAAATTGGTTGGGCACAAAATCACAAAGGGAATAGCAGATAACAAGGGATCGGATTGAGATTCGGATAAAAATTTCAGCTCAGTTTCATGTTGAATAGCAAGGTTCAATACAATAACTTTGTGCCTGATATTATTTGCGGTTTTGATGCGGATAAATTCCATGGTTTTAGTGCAGTTGTCAAGACAGTCATGAACAACTCCCCACGACGACAGTTGACGGCAGAGCAAAGCACGATTGGTAGCATTGCCATCGATGATTAAAAGACGCGTTCCGTTTAATTCAGTTTGTTTTAAAATCGACTTTTGACCGGTTACGATTCTTGGTAAATTAATTGAAAACTGAAAGCTTGAACCTTTACCGGGTTTACTGTTAACTTGAAGTTTACCGCCCATTGTTTCTATCAAGTAAACAGCGATGGATAACTCTAAACCGGTACCCTGGTATTTTCTGGTAATCGATCCATCAACTTGTACAAAGGAATCAAAAATTGCACCGAATACTGTTTTAGGGATACCGGTATCGGTGTCGATTACAGAAAATTGAAGTTGAGCCCGCTCATCGGCTATTTGCTGAACGGTCTTCAGTACTATTTCTCCGTGTTCGGTAAATTTGATTGCGTTGCTGAGCAAATTCATCAGAATTTGCCTTAAGCGGTTCTCGTCTCCGACTAGTTGTAATTGCAGGTCATCCGGAAAATCAGAAATGAGTTCCAGTCCTTTGGCATGTGCGCAACTGGCAAGCAATTCCAATGTTTCTTCCACCAGTTCACGCAAATAAAAAGGACGTTCTCCGAAAACCAATTTATCAGACTCGATTTTAGGATAACTCACAATGTCGTTTATGATATGTAGCAATATATTACCGGACCGCCGTATCATCGTTAAGAAATGGTTTTGTTGGTGATCCAGCGTTGTTCCCTGCAGTAATTCAGCCATGCCTAGGACGCCATTCAAGGGAGTGCGAATTTCGTGACTAATCATCGCCAGAAAATCGCTTTTTGCACGATTAGCCAGTTCAACAGCTTTTTTTGCCTCGATGATCTCTGTCATTGCATGTTCAAGTTGTTCATTTTTTTTAGACAACTCGAATGTTCTTGCCATAACACGCTGCTCAAGTATTTTCCGTTGACCAGTTAATTTCAAATCCCTTTGTTCGATCTCATTTAGCATGACGTTAAAAACTTCCGCAAGGTGATTACCAAACCCATCGTTGCTGCTTGTATTGATCCGGGTGGAAAAGTTTTTTTCTGTAGCGACAGACTTCATCGCGGTCATTAATTGAATGATCGGAACCGAAATCAGACGTTGTAAACCAATGGATAAAAGCACAACTATAATTAAAGAAATAAGTAAAACACTCAAAGTGATGAATAAAAAGGTGCGCTGATTTTTGGCAAACCTTTCCATATTATCCATAATATATACGGCGCCGATCGACTTTCCATCCCTCTGTACGTCCTGAATGATATGGAGATGACCATGCCGATCGAATCGATAAATTTGACGATTCAATTCGGAAGACAGGTATCGATGGTTGTTGACATAAAAAGCATCAAACAGCCTCATTAACCAAAGCCGGTTATCTGCGTCAGCGCTCTGGTCGCTGTCGAAACCCTGTTGTAATTCTCTTTTCAAGACATTAATAAAATCCGGGTCATGTGTAGAATCATAATGACTATTATAAAAATATTCGGCAAAAATCCGTCCCTCGTCATCATAGAGACAAGCCCTCATGATACCGGGCTCGTTTTTTAATGCCGCCAGAATTTTTTTTGCAGCCCGTCGATCCTTAGATGCTAATGCTGTCGCGCTATTCCAAGCAGAGGTTGCTGCTAACGAGGCGAGATCTTCAACAGCGTTGCTTCGCTGCCCTATATGCTCGAAAGAATACATCGCTGAAATCGCTAAAAGTAATGCTATTGCGGCGGTGATACTCATTATTAAAATGAGTTTTAAACGGATTGAAAAATTACGAAAATTTTGCAACATTTTCTTATTCGAGTTGCCCATTCTGTCGTGTTTGGATTAAATTTTACTCTGGCAATCCGTTCATCACACTATTTTTCCCTTATTATGATCAACAAAAACCGTAAATATTGGGATTTAATTGTCCTTTTAAGCGGCGTCTTACTCGCTTTATCGTTCTCCCCTTACGATTTCCAGTATTTTGCCGTTATAGCGGTGGCGTTGTTGTTTATGTCATGGCAAGGGATATCTCCGTCACGCGCTGCATTAAGAGGCTTTTTGTTTGGCTTGGGACTCTACGGGGTCGGGGTATACTGGGTGTTTATCAGTGTGCACGATTTCGGTGGGGCGGGCATCGTATCCTCGATAATGCTAACGCTTTTGTTTGTCGGATTCTGGTCTGTCTTTTCCGCTTTAACCGGTTATATTTCGGTCAAATTTACGGATAAGCATTCTGCTTTATTGCGGTTGATCTGTTTTTCCGTAATTTGGGTTTTAATGGAATATCTGCGCGGAGAATGGATATTCAACGGTTTTCCATGGTTTCAGTTAGCCTATAGCCAGTTGGATAGCCCCTTGGCAGTGTATATACCAATAGTCGGTGTCTATGGCGTTAGCTGGCTGGTTGCATTGACTGCTTCGTTGTTGGCGATGTTAATTGAGAAAGGGAAGCCTGACTTACTGGTATTTTTGATTATCGGTGTTTGGTTGACCGGTTGGTTAATGCAAGACATCAATTGGACACGACCGATCGGGCAACCGTTCAAAGTTACGTTGATACAAGGGAATATCTCACAGGATAAGAAATGGCAGCCTGCCTACCGCGAGGAGATTATGCGGCGTTATAAACGGATGACTCGCCGATACTGGGATTCCCAAGTCATAATCTGGCCGGAATCGGCGGTTCCCGCTTATTATCACCAAGTCAAAGAGAATTATTTATTGCCTTTGGCAAAAGAGGCGAAAAAAAATGGTACGGAATTAATTGTCAGTTTGCCGTTGAAAAATGACCGGGGTCAAAAGTTCAACGGGGTCATGACCTTGGGCAGAAAACAAGGCGTTTACCGTAAAATACATTTATTGCCGTTCGGCGAATATTTACCGATCCAGCCTTTATCAGGCTGGATACTGGACTCGTTGGCAATTTTGCCGGTCGGAATTTTTACTGCCGGTAGTTCAGACCAGCCATTGCTGCACGCGGCAGGATATCCTTTTATCGTATCGATTTGCTACGAAGACGCATTTGGCGAGGAAGGCGTTCGGCGACTGTCGGAAGCGGCTTATCTGGTCAATGTCACCAATGATGGCTGGTTTGGCGATTCGACCGAGCCCTATCAGCATATGCAGATTGCCCGAATGCGGGCGTTGGAAACCGGCAGATATCTGTTGCGGGCAACCAATACCGGTCTGACCGCAGTCGTGGCACCGAACGGCAAAATTACCCGTCAGGCGCCTCCGTTTACAACAACTGCGTTAACCTCGGAAATCACGCCTATGGGGGGAATGACGGCATATGCCGAATATGGCGACAAACCGGTATTATTTTTGCTTAGTTTAATATTATTAGGCGCTTTGCTGGATAAAAACGGTTATAAAAATAGTGGGAAAAGATTTCTTTTTTTGCAATAAATCTGTTCTTGTATTGCTCTGTTGCAACGTGTGCGGGCACACGGCAGGCAGATAAATAGTTTGTTATAATAAAACGCTTTTGAAACTGCCGGAAATTGCACATTGATGCTGGAAATTAAAAACCTGTTTTGCGAAAGGGATGAGCGCGTTTTATTTTCGGGTTTGAGTTTTTCCCTGGCGGAAGGTGAAGTCATTCAGATCGAAGGCCAGAACGGTTCCGGTAAAACCACCTTGCTGCGCATCCTTTGCGGTTTATGTAGTGCCTTTCAGGGAGAGTTGTACTGGCGTGGACGGAGTCTATACGAAGTGCGACAGGAGTATTATCAGTCTTTGCTTTATGTAGGGCATCATGCCGGCGTGAAGGCAGCGTTAACCCCGGAAGAGAACTTGACCTGGATGAGCACCTTGCATCCGGCGCTGGATAAGCGTTCAATATACGATGCATTACAAAAAGTCGGCTTGCGCGGCTACGAAGACGTGCCTTGCTATAGTTTGTCTGCAGGCCAGCAGCGCAGAGTGGGATTGGCGCGATTATATATGAGTACGGCGCCTTTATGGATTCTTGACGAACCGTTTACCGCACTGGATAAAAAAGGTGTTGCCGAAAAAGAGGCATTGATTGCCGGACATGTTCAAGGGGGCGGGGGCGTAATTTTAACGACCCATCATGACCTGCACGTTCCGGGCAAAAATGTTCGGCAGATTAATCTGGACGAGGAGATTTGCGGGTGAAGTTTTTTCTCGCGGCGATACGGCGAGATTTATTATTAGCGTTGCGCAGGCGTAATGATATATTCAACCCTTTAGCTTTTTTTCTGATGGTTGCTGTGTTGTTTCCCTTAGGCGTTAGTCCGGAAGCGGGTTTTTTGTCCAAATTAGCCCCCGGCGTGATCTGGGTTGCGGCTTTATTATCCTGTTTATTATCAGTTGACAGCATTTTCAGAACAGATTTCGATGACGGTTCCTTGGAACAAATGCTGGTGAGTCCGCAATCCATGATTTTGCTGGTTTCGGCGAAGGTTGTCAGCCACTGGTTGATCAGCGGTTTTTTATTGGCGCTGCTTTCGCCGTTGTTGGGAATGATGTTGTTTCTGCCGGTGCAAGGCATATTCGCGTTGGTGGTAAGCCTGTTGGTTGGCACACCGGCGCTGAGTCTCATCGGCGCCATAGGCGCCGGTTTGACGGTCGGCCTGCGTAAAGGCGGTATTCTCATCTCATTGCTGGTATTGCCGTTATACGTGCCGGTGTTGATCTTTGGTGCGGGCACGGTACAAGCCGGAGCCATGGGTCTGCCGATTGGCGGGTATCTGGCGCTGCTGGGCGCCATGCTGGTGTTAAGTACCATGCTGGCGCCGTTGGCAATTGCTGCAGCGTTGAAAATAAGTGTAAGGAGCTGAAAGACGGTCTCATCGTGCAACTTTTTTCAGCATTTTATGTCATTGCCGGAGAGGAATACATTGAGGCGATATATAAAATACCGGGATTTGCCGTGTAACCCATTTAAAATAATGGGTTTTTCTAAACAAAACCGATATCGGTTTCGTGAGAACAAACCGCAAAAATTGTCAATGGCTAACTTTGCCCCGAGAAATTATGAAAATTAAAATGCCCAAGTGGTTTTATCAACTAGCCTCACCGAAATGGTTTTATGATATTTCCGGTAGTTTGCTGCCTTGGTTAGGCATTGCCGCATTTTTATTGATGACGACAGGTGCGGTTTGGGGACTGGCGTTTGCCCCTCAGGATTATCAGCAGGGAAACAGTTTTCGCATTATCTATATTCATGTGCCTTCCGCGATCCTGGCCCAATCCTGCTATATGTTGATGGCGATTGCGGGAGGCATCGGTTTGATTTGGAAAATGAAAGTGGCGCATATGATTGCCAAATCCTGTGCCCCGATTGGCGCTTCCATTGCGGTGCTGGCACTCGCCACCGGAGCGATTTGGGGTAAACCCACCTGGGGGGCCTGGTGGGTTTGGGACGCCAGATTGACATCAATGTTGATTCTGTTTTTCCTTTATCTCGGCATTATCGCATTGTATTCCGCTTTTGATGACGAAGCCAGCGGCGACCAGGCCGCCGCGGTTTTGGCGCTGGTCGGTTTGGTCAATATTCCGATCATAAAATATTCCGTCGAATGGTGGAATACGCTGCATCAGCCGGCAACATTCAAGGTTACCGAAAAACCGGCGATGCCTCCGGAAATGTGGATTCCGTTATTGATAATGGTGATCGGCTTTTACTGCTTTTTTGCGGCAGTGTTGTTGAGCCGCGCCCGGACTGAAGTTTTGGAGCGCGAGAAAAAAACCGCCTGGGTTCAAGCATTAGTGGAGCATCGTTGAAGTGATGGGCAGTTTTAACAATTTTTCCGAATTCCTGCAGATGGGCGGGCACGGCTTATATGTCTGGTTAAGTTATGCTATCGCGTTGCTGGTCATAATTTATAATCTTGTTTCCGCCGCTTTAAAAAAACGGCGGTTTTTTATTGATGCAAAACGTCGTTTAAGACGGGAAAAAAGGTCATTATGAATCCGAAGAGAAAAAAGCGGCTAATTGTTACACTGATGATCGTTTTTGGCGCCGCTTTGGCTGTCGGGCTGGTTTTATATGCATTAGATCAGAATATCAATCTGTTTTATTCAACCACGCAGGTGGCGCGGGGGGAAGCGCCGCAGGGGACACGTATTCGGGTCGGCGGCATGGTCGTTGAAAACAGTGTTAAGCGCAGCACCGACTCTTTAATGGTCAGTTTTATGCTGACTGATTATGGCGAACCCGTGGAAGTGCAATACACCGGCATTCTGCCGGATTTATTTCGCGAAGGACAAGGCATCATTGCTCAGGGAAAACTGGATGCGGACGGGGTGTTTCAGGCTGACGAGGTATTGGCCAAGCATGACGAGAATTATATGCCTCCGCCGGTCGCCGATACTTTGAAAAAACGACCGGGTGCAAATTAACAAACCTCAAATCCGAATGACTAAGCTAAAAAATGAATCCCAGTTGGTGAAGAAGGCATTGGAAGTGGCTGAAAAGTACGCGAAAAACCGCGGTTATGCGGAATTTGGCAACGCCGATTCGGCCAAAAATAAAGTGGAATGCATTTATCGCTTGTTAGTAAACGACGGTTTAATCCAGCCGCTGGCCAGCGATCAGGAAAACGGGCCTAATATGAAACATAAACTGGCTTTATGGATATCCCGCCAGTTACCCGGTGATCATCCGCTTTTAAAATAGGAATCCAGGCCGGTTTGTTACTCTCCTTAGTCATTTCGGCTGTTGTTCTGGCTGCAATTTTTGTAAGGCAAAAGATCATTCACGTGCATTCGATATCGTTCAACGGCTGATTTCTCCTGGGTTAAGTAACGGTCAATAGCCCGCGCAAATTCAGGGTGTCTGAACCAGTGTGCCGAATAAGTTATCGTCGGCTCAAAACCGCGTGAGATTTTATGCTCGCCCTGCGCGCCCGAGTCAAATCTATGCAAATTGTTTTCAATACAGTAATCCAAACCTTGGTAATAACAGGTTTCGAAATGAAGACTGTGGTATTCATCAAAGCAGCCCCAATAGCGGCCATAAAGTGTTTCCGCACCGACAAAACTGAGCGCCGCTCCGACAAAGACATTGTCTTTGATTGCCAGTACCAATAACAACCGGTCAGCCATCGTAGTGATGATCCGGGTGAAAAAATCCTCATTCAAATAGGCATGCATGCCTTTTTTGAGGTAGGTCATGTTATAGAACTGAAAAAATGCCTGTAACTGGGAGTCGGTAATATCCTTTCCTGGCACCCTGCGCAGTTCAATTCCCTGTTCTTTTATTCTGGACCTTTCACGCTTGATTTTCTTTCGGTGTCTGGCGCTGAAGGTGTCAAGGAAGTCGGCAAAATCGCGATAGTTTTTATTATGCCAATGAAATTGTACGTCGTGACGGCCGCTTAAACCCAGGGAACATAAAATTTCCGCCTGGTGGGGAATTGCAAATAAACAATGCCAAGAGGAAATAGGATAATGAGCGGTCTCTGCTTGCAGAAAGGAGAATAGCAATTTGGCAATTTCACTTTCATTAAAACCGTCTCGAACGTAAATTCGTTTGCCCTGGCAAGGCGTGAAAGGAATTGCAGTGACCCATTTTGGATAATAATCCAATCCGTATTGGGTATAAGCCGAAGACCATTGATGATCGAAAACGTATTCTCCTCGGGAATGAAATTTAACATACAGTGGCATGCAGGCGATCAATTCGTTTGCCGAATAGACGGCAAGATGCTGGGGTTGCCACCCGGTATTTCGGCAAACGCAACCGCTTTGTTCCAGTGCCGCCAAAAATTCGTGGCGGATAAACGGGTAATTTTCCCCAACCATGCCGTTCCATTGCGCGGCATTAACTTGTGTAATGTCGGGAATTATTTTAACCTGCATTGCAGGACGTCTTGCAGATGGTTTGTAGGTATTTACCATAAAAAGCAAAAAGCACGGAGATGCTTTTCGTTATGCCGGTGTCATTGATAAAAAGTTTTATTGTACAAGTAATCAAATAATTATTTATAGTGTTCGCACAACAAACTTCGGCTTTTTTATATTCCCTCATCTGATCTTCTTCCGGAGGAAAAAGAGAATAAGAGACCGAAGTTTGCTGTGTGAAATTTTGGTTATCAGTCGGGAATACGGACCGCAGTTAACGTAATTCATATCGCCGTTGCACTCCCGGCTAATCGATGTTTTCCATCGGTGCGGTTTGGATGAAGATTTTTTCAGTAGAAAAGAGATTTAGTTGAACTATTATCAAAACAGTACGGCACTGCTGGCTACGGTCGGTCGGTGTTATGGGATTTTTCCGGTTACAATTCAATTACCGGCGAAGCGATCCCGAGAAGGGGGGCGATAGACCGGATGCACTGGCATGCGGACGCTTCGCATTTCAGTAAGGAGACCGGCGACTTGATGATAGCAACCATGTTCGGTGCGCCGAACCGGCCTGCGGCCCATCAGGATTTCGGAACAATTATCGATCGGGAAAATATAGCTGAATACTTGTTGAAAACCAGCTATCGATCTAACGACGGCACTTTCGGAAGATAAATATGCTTAATTTGATTATTGTTAAAACAACGGATTATTTGGACAAGCTGGTTTCCATTATAATTCTGCTGGTCACTTTTCGATTGGTTATATATATGGCCACCGACCTGCTCGTTGTCGCGCACGACATCACTGACGGACAGCTTTGGTTGTCAGGCCACAATGAAGAAATGTTGGACTGGATTGTTTTCTATATTGTGATGGTGAAAGCCTATAATGTCTTGACCTCTTACTCCAAACACCGCCATATCAGTATATGCTACGTCACGGAATTAGCGATTATTTCCTGTTTTGTCGAATTCATTTTCGAGCAAAGTATTAGTGAAACCTTTAGAATGATTTTGGGTGCTGTCGGTTTAGGCAGTCTTTTTTTATATTTGTTTTTTTATAACACGATCAAGGATGTTGATGCAAAGCATTAGTGTTGTGAATAGGGGAGTGGCTATGCGAACCATCAATGCAAAAGTTATTGCCGTCATTTTATTGTTCGGCGCCGTTATGCCCGCGATGGCGGGACAGCAGGCAGAGCAAACCAAAGTTACCGACATCCTGCCGGAACTGGTTATCAGGCCGATGGGTGTACTGGGCACGGCTTTTGGCACCGGATTATTTTTGTTTACCTCACCGGTAATCGCATTAGCAACTATTCCGGAACCGCATGATGCGTTACAACAGACCTTTAACGATTTTGTCGTGTCACCTTATCGGTACACTTTCCGGCGTCCTTTAGGTACTTATCATATCGAAATCGAGCCGGAAAAGCCTATGCCATCGCCCCATTGACACCGATGATCTGGCCGGACAGGTAAGCTGCATCGTCGGAGCATAAAAAAGCGGCCAGCGCCGCCACCTCGTCAGCGGTACCTGCCCGCTTCATCGGGACCAGGTTTTTGATTTGCTGTGCTGTGAAGCTTTGATCGGTCATGGCGCCGGCAATGATTCCCGGTGCGATGGTGTTGACGGTAATCTTCCGGGATGCCAATTCCATGGCAAGCGATTTGGTTGCTCCGTGCAGTCCTGCCTTGGCAGCGGCGTAGTTAGTTTGTCCTCGGTTGCCCAATACGCCGGCGATTGATGAAATATTGATAATCCGTCCCCACCGGCTTTGCATCATCGGCATGAGCAGAGGCTGGGTGACATTGTAAAATCCATGCAGCGACACGTCGATAACGCTGTACCAGTCTTGGCTTGTCATGCCTGCTAAAGGGGCGTCGCGATGGATCCCGGCATTGTTGACCACAATCTGAATCGGGCCGGATTCAAGCAAAATTTTAAGGTTGCGGGCGGTTGATTCGGCATCGGTCACATCGAAACTGACGCTCTCGGCAGATCCCTGGCTTGCAAGAATTTGCTCTACAATGAGATTGGCCGTTTTAATGTTGCGGTTACTGTGTACTATAACGTGGGTATTTTGGTGTGCCAGACGGCGGCAGATAGCCGAACCGATATCACCGCTGCCGCCTGTAATGAGTGCTCTTTTCATAACGATGTGGGGTTGTTGATGACTGTCGCTCTGGCACTGAGCAACCGCTTTTGTCGGGCATCGGTAATGCTAAATTCATAAATGACGCCGTTTTCGGTTTTAATTTTGGCGCTGGCATTAATGACCAGTTTGCTGCGGACATCATCCAGGTTATCTGCGTATATTTTAACGTTTCGGATTGCCGCAAGAAACCCGGGGCTTGCCGATTTTCTTAACAATCCGCCATGTATGGCCATCGCCTGGGCGCCGTATTCCAGCAAATGATGCGCCGATAACTTGCCCTCATAGCGTAACGGATTGTTTTGTGCCAGATGCGTGCGGGATATGCAGCAGATGGTATTTCTATCCCACACTTCAACCCGGTCAATCAGGCACATCGTTCCTGCGTGGGGGATCAATTGTTCAAGTTCTTGTCGGTTTAACCTTTGTGGCGACGGCGGCGCAACGTCTTCTTCCTGCCAGTAGTCAAAAAAATTAAACCAGTTGTAAGGTGCCGATCTGATATGCTTTTCCAGTAAATCGGCATATTTTTGCATCCACATTTGAATATCCTGCTGGCGGTTTTTTCGCGACAGTTCGATTTTTTCACCGAGCAATTCAAAATGCAGATGGTAGCGATTTCCTCCCATGTAAATACCGAAAAATACAATGACCGGTACGTTCAATGAGGCAGCGACCAATATCGGGGCGGCGGGCAGGGTTATCCGTCCGCCTAATAACGTGCACTGCACGGTTTTTTCGTTGTCCGCGTCCATGATGCGGTCACCCAGCATGCCTACGGCGCTACCGGCCTCAATTGCATCGCGCACCTGCAGCAAGCTGTCCGGTGCGCCGATCGGAATGATCATGTCCGATAAACTCGGGTTTAACGCATTAAGAATCTGCACTATCATCGGATTCTGTCCTTCGTACATTAATATTTTGATGGGCAGCGGACATTTTCTGATAGCATAACTGCGCAATACCTCGAAGCTGCCGATATGGCTACCCAGTAATATGCAGCCGATTCCTTTACGGGAGTACTTCAGCGGCATATTTTCGTGGGGAAAGCTAATGTTCAGTTTGTCGAATTGGCCGGTCATCAGGTAAACGCGGTCCAGGATCGTCGAAGCAAAACAATGGATGTGCCGGGCAACGTCCAGCACACCGGGTTTTCTATCCAATACCCGGGCAAGATAAAGCAGTGATGCCCTGCGTTGTGCTGGGGCGAACAACAGGAAATAAAAGGTAATGGGGAAAAGCAGTATTCTGGCTACAGGCCTGCCCATATGTAACGCTATCCAGCGGATACTTTTTAACGCCAGCGGGTTGCTGCGTTCCTGATAGGATTGCCAGGATGATTTCACCTTGAACTCGCAATGCTGAAAACACCGGATGCCAGTTTCAGATGTTCGCGGAAACATTCGAATTTGATGGTATTGTGATTTTTTTCAACAAGTTGAATCATGAATTCCTGGTCCGGGCGCAAAGGTTGATGAAATTTTGTGTGTGCGATTGTTGTGATTCGCTGTCCGGGTTTCCATTGTTCGAGTAAATTATTAATGTAATCCAGTATAACAACGCCGGGAACGATTGGGTTGCCCGGGAAATGTCCTGCAAAACAGGGGTGTTCGGATGCAACCCTATACGATTGGGATATCGATTCAGGCAATGTCCCGCTCCTCGAGCATTTGTTCCAAGCCGGCCTTGATGATTTTGCCTACTTCGTTGCGCGGCAGGTGTTTGACGATGGTGATCGGCCGAGGCAGGAAAACTTCGTCAATCGATTGTTTCAATTGATATAAAATTTCTTTTTTGCTTAACCGGCTCACCACTAACGCTCCCAAACGCTCTCCGGTGGCGGGAAAAAGTACTGCTTCTTCAACGCCGTTAATGGAATTGATGATACGGTTTAACTCAGTAAGCGACGCTCTTTTTCCGGCGATTTTGATCAAATCGGAGGAACGGCCGCGGACAGTGAAAGTACCGTCCTGGTTGATTTGAAAATAGTCATCGGACCATACCGGCTTAGATAAATGCCCTCCGTTAATGCTGAAACGGCCTTTTTCACAAGCTAAAGCAATACCACGATAAGGTTGCCATGAGCGGCTTTTGGTTAAACGGCGGGAAGCATAGGATAAGGTTTCCGTGCTGCCGAAGATCTCAAATAACGGCGCATTAAGGCCGTGTTCAATCTGTTCCGCCAGGTCGCCCGGCAACGGAGCGGTCGACGAAAGAATCATGTCAATATTTCGCCACTGAAGGCCGGCATTAACGCAGGCTTTTAAATGTGTCGGCGTGGAAATCAGCAGGCAAGGTGTGTCACAATTGAGAATGAGCCTGCGGATATCTTCCGGGTAAAAAGGCCGGTCGCTGCTGATACGATTGCCTGAAAAAAACGGCCAGAAAACTGATGTTTCCAAGCCGTACATATGTTGCGGAGGAACGGTTGCGATAAAGGTTAAATTTTTATCGGTTATTGCAAAGCGGTGAATCGCTAGTTCAGCCGACTGTTGGAATTCACGCCAGGTTTTGTTTATGGCCTTCGGTTCGCCGGTGGTTCCGGAGGTGAAAGAGATGGAAACAATCCGCTCAGGGTTGAAAACCGGCAACGGCTGTTGGTCGTTCCTCACAAACTTTCCGTCAACGACAAAGTGGTCGCCGGGACGATTATCGGGGCTATCGACGAGACAATAACTTTGCCGGTAGTCGGACATCAATTGGTTAATGGTTTGCGGGGCCTGGTTAGGCGGCAGTAGATTGATCTGGTTTTTAATGATGGCCGCCAAAAAAGCGACCGTGAACAGGTAGCGGTCCCTGCATAAATTAATAGCATAAGTTTGGTCGGGTAATTGCGTACTGATTTGTAATGCATGATTCAGCAGATCCGCACTAGTGACAGTACTCCCATCAATACGGTAATAAACTGAATTCCGGTATTGCTCAAAAATAGTTTGCAGAGAAACAGGGGCTTGATCGGACTTCATTAAGGATATTGCAGAATGAATAAAACAATGCCGGTTTTTTTAAAAAAACAATTATACCCTATTTTTTTACGAAGCTCGCAGAGAAGCTTTTCATCATGGTACAAATCCCACCGATTGCAAATTTTGTATAGTTACTTTGCAGGGATAAACCGTTATACACGGACGTTGTACATGCTTTTCATTGACGCGACTAGGGCGTTGGTATTTAAATTTCAATATAACGCGATATCTGAGGGTGCTTTAGTTTACGCCGATTGATGCTGGAATAAAAAATTAACTATCGTTAAGATAGAAGTTTTTTAAATATGGGATCGGAGAAAATACCGATACATTTTACTGAGATAATTTAGTTTAATGACCAAGAAGTACAAAATACAGCCAGGCCACCGTAATCCGGCCGGCGCCAATCCGGATGCAAAAGGCGTTAACTTCTCTGTGTTCAGCCGTCATGCAACTCATGTGGAATTGTTGTTATTCCAACATGCCGAGAGTCCGGAACCGTTTCAGGTTATTACATTAGAGGTAGAAATCAACCGGACCTTTTTTGCCTGGCATGTTTATGTGGAAGATTTACCGGTGGGAACTTGGTATGCCTGGCGCATGGATGGTCCCAATGATACGAAGGAATCCGGACTGCGATTTGATCGCCAAAAAGTGTTGTTGGATCCCTGGGCACGGGCAGTCAGCAATAAAATCTGGCAAAGATCGGTCGCTTGCCTGGAGGGAGATAACGTCCATGCGTCTATGCGGGCGATGGTGGTCGATAATTCCTATGACTGGGAAGGTGACAGACCGTTACCTTTGGTCTATGAAACCTGCGTTATCTATGAAATGCATGTCGGCGGTTTCACCCGTCATGAATCGTCTAATGTCGAGCATCCCGGAACCTTTGCCGGATTGATCGAGAAAATTCCCTATCTTCAGCAGTTGGGTATAACACACGTCGAATTATTGCCGATAATGGCCTTCGACGAACAGGATATACCAGGAGGCACAGCCGAGCTGGGCTTGAAAAACTATTGGGGCTACAGTACGCACAGCTTTTACAGCCCGCACCCCGCGTATTGCGTCACACCGGAGCAAGGCACCCATCAGCAAGAGTTCCGGGATCTGGTTAAAGCGCTGCATAAAGCGGGGATCGGCGTGATTATGGATGTGGTTTTCAACCATACGGCCGAAGGCGGCGAGTTTGGGCCGACGATCAGTTTTAAGGGAATGGGCAATAACATCTTCTATCATATCGATCCCATTGATAGGCGCATCTTCCGGGACTATACCGGCTGCGGCAACACTGTCAACGCCAATCATCCGCTCGTGGCCAATTTTATCATCGGCTGCCTGGAATATTGGGTGCGTGAGATGCATGTCGACGGTTTCCGCTTCGACTTGGCCAGTGCGCTAGCCCGTGGAGAAAACGGACAACCGTTGCACGATTCACCGGTACTGTGGGGAATCGAGCTATCCGAGCAATTGGCTGAATCAAAACTGATTGCCGAAGCCTGGGATGCAGCCGGCTTGTACCAGGTGGGCAGTTTTCCCGGGTACCGCTGGGCGGAATGGAACGGTAGATACCGGGATATCATACGGCGCTTTATCCGCGGCGATCAAGGGTTGCTCAGTGAATTTGCAACCCGCTTATGCGGTAGCAGCGACCTGTATAAACACCAGGGGCGACTGCCGATAAACAGCATCAATTTCGTTACTTGTCACGACGGCTTTACCTTATATGATTGGGTCAGCTATAACAATAAACATAATCTGGCCAATGGCGAGAATAATTGTGACGGCAGCAACGATAATCTGAGTTATAACTGCGGCGTTGAAGGTGAAACCGATGTTCGGCAAATACTGGCTTTGCGGCGGCAACAGGCAAAAAACGTCATTGCAGTGCTGATGTTAAGTCAGGGGATACCGATGATACTGTCGGGTGACGAGGTATTAAGCACCCAGCGAGGAAATAATAACAGTTATTGCCAGGATAACGAGCTGTCCTGGTTTGATTGGCGGATGGTAAAAAAAAATGAGGAGATGTTGCGTTTTGTCAGTCTGATGATTGCATTTCGCAGGTCGCATCCTTCGTTAATGCGCCGCCGGTTTCTGACCGGAAAGCCGCAAGCTGAAAATTTACCCCCCGATATCAGTTGGTATGGCAGCGATCTCGACATACCGCAATGGGATGATCCGGAAAACCGCGTATTGGCGTTTGCTTTAGCGCCGGTTTCGCTCGGCGAGACGGATTTATATGTGATGCTGAACATGTCGGACCGATCCGTCACGATGCAGATCCCTAAAATTAAAGGCAAAAAATGGTTTGTTGCCGTTGACACCTCGCAACAATCCCCCTACGATATCGTCGAGACCAAAAAGCAGAAAGCGTTACACCGATCCAATTATCAATTACCGGCAAAAACGGTGGTTGTCTTGGAAGGCAAAAACGTGTCCTGGTTCTCGTTTTAACGCCACAAGCGGCGCATCAAAATCGGTGTATGTCGAACTGCTGTTTCCCTGAGCAGTCGTAGGCTCCACCGATATCAGAGTTTGGCGGTATGATCAAGTTTATACCTGCCCGCCAGTTCTTTCCGATGCATGATTTGTATTGGACGCAGCAATTATTATGCCAAATGTGCGACAATTTGTCGCGCGGCAATATGCCACATTTTCAATGGATTAGTGTTTGGTTACACTATATCCAACTCTTGAATGCGCTCCCACTCCTAAAGGGATAAAGAGTTATGTTCCTTCTCAATGCGGCCCAAACCGGCCGCATTTTTTTTGCGCCGAATTTATCAAAAAGGAACCGCAGCGAACAGGATATCACGGCGAATCAGTAAATTCCGGTTAACTGCCCGACGAATATGCTCTGATTATTGTTCCACTCGGTTAAGTTCCGCAGGTTTATCTCCACTTAAATCGAGTTTATAAAACGCCTTGTTATCAGGTAACAACAGCGAAAACTTGGATATTTCATCTAATTCCAATAGGGCATTGGCAACGACGAATTGTAAAACGTGTCCACCCGACTTTCTATCGGCGCTAATAAAGTGAAAATGAAAGCCTGGCACATTGAGTCCTTTAATATAGGGTGGTGAAAGAAAACCTACGATTGTTCCCTGAGCGTCATTTAACTCGAAGGTGACTTCATTTTTTATTACTTCCGAAAGCGGTTTGTACGGTTTATGCTGCCTTGGAACGCTTCGGGTTTTTAACGACGCAAAACGGCCGGTAATTTTTACTGCATAAAATAGATTGTCGCTGGCAATCAGCGAGTGGATTTTATTTTTTACAGCTTCGTAATCCAGTCCGTCAGAAAGATTGGTGCGCCGGTCCGCATCAAAGAAGGTGACTGTCGCAAAGGGGGTGGTCGTGGTCGATGGTTCGGGCTGAACGGCGTTACCGGAAGACGGAATCTGATAAATCCGGCCGTTGAGAATGACCATTTCTCCGTCAAGGCCGTTCACCGTGCCCAACCCGAAATCCCCATATTCCAAAAGTTGCTCCAGTGACATTTGGCCGTCGTAAAGGCCGGCCAATAAGGCATCAACGGTTGAGATTTGTGTCAGGCCGTTTGTTGCAACCTGCGAGCAGCTAATTAGAAATAATGCGGAACAGACGGCAAGCGTTTTAATCACGCGATTGATCATAAGTTAAGGCCATACCGAAGGATAATGCGGCAACAGAAATCGATGCCGCCATAGAATCATAATGCCCGGTGAAAAGCGCGTCCCGGAAATAGTTTGGATGTCCGTTGTTGATTAAACCTCCGGCGGTTCCAGATCCATTTTAAGCGCCAGGTAATTCCTGAAGTCGGTCAAAGAAATAACGCCGACCAGTTTGTCGTTTTCGACAACCATCATCTGGGTAACCGCTTCGGGCCTCAGCATCGCCATGAATATTTTTGCGGCATCGGCATCGGGGGACACGGTATTGGCCGGCGAGCAGGGTGTCATCAAGTCGCCCACCGAGCGTTGCGTCCATTCCGTGGAAGGCAGGGATTTCACATCCATGGTGGTGATACAACCGCGAAGCCGAGAGCCTTCGATAACGGGCAGCATGAAATAATGATGTTTATAGAAATAATCAGTCACCAATTGCCGTATAGAAATCGTTGGCGGAACGGTCACCGGGTTAACTTTCATCAACCGGGATATGACTTGGCCGGATAAGGTTTCGTGCATTAACAGGTAGGAGTAGGAAGCGGTCGCGGCACCGCGTAGAAAACTGCCGATCAGCAGCCACCACATACCGCCGATAAAATTACCCTGAATGAAGCTGAAAATCCCCAATACAATGAGTAACAAACCGAACCATGAGCCTATCCGGCTGGAGATGCGGGTGGCGCCGATTAAATTGTTTTTCCATTTCCATAACGCTGCGCGCAGCATCCGTCCACCGTCAAGCGGATAGGCGGGCAATAAATTGAACAATGCGAGCAGAAAATTGATCTGCGAAAGATAATATGTCACGCCGGTGACCGCGACGGGCAAGTTGAGCGCTTGAGCGCTGTACTGCATCAGGTAAAAAATGAAAGACAGTAGAAAACTGGCAATCGGACCGGCAATTGCCATGCGGAATTCCGATTCCGCGCTGGGTGGTTCGTCTTCCATTTCGGCCACACCTCCGAAGATAAACAAAGTGATACCGCGAATCGGCATGCCGTAGCGGCGAGCAACAACGGAATGCGAGAATTCATGAATAATAATGGAGATAAACAGTCCCAGTGCGCCGACCAGCCCCATCCACCAATAGGTTTGCGGTGCGAGGTCCGGGAAATAATTGGGAAATAATCCTGCTGCAAGGGTCCAGGTAACGAGTAACGCCAGCAGCAGCCAGCTAAGGTCGACTTTAACTTCAAAACCGGACAATTTAAACAGCGGATATTGGCGTGATCCGAAATAATGGGTTCCGTGGCTGTGTTCGTTTTGGCTGGTCTGTGGTTGCATTGTTCTCACCTAAATTGTTATAAATTTTTTATTCGGTTCTCGGGCAATTTAAGTTATTGCCAACTCAACAGTAGCAGCAACAGCATCGATCGGTGCCGCTAAAAAGCGAGTATGCCGGGCAAGTGTGAGGAGGCTATAAGGTGGGCCGGTTTTTTTGCGCGAACATTTTTTCATAACGGTTCTGGCATTCCACACAGCGTTTCGCCGTCGGTTGTGCCTGCAAACGTTGATAGTCGATATCGGCATTACAATCGATACAGGTGCCGTATTGGCCTTTACTGATGCGCAGTAATGCGGCATCCACATCCCGGATCTGTTCAATGTGCTGGTCGATTGCTGCTAAATTCAGGTCGACCAATAAATCCGCCACTGATGCTTCCTCCATATCATGCACCTGACCGGCCAGTTGCAGATAATTTTCATCGTCCGAGTTCAGCAATTCCTGCCGGACCACCTCACGCAATTCGAAAAACCGCTGTTTCAGGTGTTTTTTTCGCTCATTTATTTGTGATTCCGTCAGTTTCGGTGGCATGGCGGTTCTCCTTTTATAAAAACATCGCTGTACTTTTTTACCCTTTTCTTTTGAAATACGCAAGTCTAAAAAATTTACGACGACAAATGCTACCGGCGACAGGTAAACTTTCATGAATGATCCGGATGAATGTTGAGCAAAGGTTGTTGCATGGCGAAGTAGATGAAATTTGTTTGACTAATGGAATCCCTCCTTAACAAACGGCAGAGGCACCGCATTTATGCGTGATTTGATCAGGGTGTTGGTACTTGGAACCGGTCATATGGGAGCCGGAATAGCCCGCTTGCTGTTGAACAAGCAAGGGCTGCATTTGAGCGGCGCTTTTGCGCGAAGGGCGGTACGCGGCGGTTTGGATTTGGGGAGGGCAATCGGCCTGAATCGTGATCTGAGGATTGCCGTGAGTAACGATTTGAATGCTGCCATTGAGCGAACGCAACCCCATGTGGCGATCCAGGCTACCTGTTCCAAGCTGGATGATGCTTTGCCGGAAATCACCACACTGGTGGAGCACCGGGTCAATGTGATTTCCATTGCCGAAGAGATGGCGTTTCCTGCCGCAAGACATCCTGCTTTGGCGGAACAATTGAAACGTTTGGCCGTCAAACAAGGGGTTTCGGTACTGGGCACCGGTATCAATCCGGGTTTTGTGCTGGATCTGCTAGTCATCATGTTGACCGGGGTCTGCGCCGATGTGCAGACCATTACCGCGAAACGCGTCAATGATCTTGCTCCTTACGGTCCGTCGGTGCTCAACAGCCAGGGAGTGGGACTGAGTCCCGAAGAATTTGAGGTGGGGCTGAAAAGCGGCACGGTGGCGGGGCACTTCGGATTTGACCAGTCACTGCATATGATTGCTTCGGCCCTGGGATGGCAAATCGATTCGATCACCCAGTCCCGCGAACCGATTATCTCCCGGGTGCCGAGGCAAACCCCCTTCGTGACGGTCGCTGCCGGCCAGGTGGCCGGCTGTATGCATACCGCAATCGCGTTTCGCCACGGTAAGCCGGTTATCAGGCTGATTCATCCGCAGCAGATCCATCCTCATCTTGAAAATATCGCGACGGGCGATATGATTGAAATAGCCGGCACGCCCAACATCCGGCTCGCGGGCAGTCCGGAGATTCCGGGCGGGCAGGGGACTGCCGCGCTGGCCGTGAACATGATTCCGCGGCTGTTGAACGCAGCGCCGGGCCTGTATTCGATGGCGGATCTGCCGGTACCGGCTGCCATGCTGGGCGACGTCCGCAACCATTTGCATTAAGGAGGAATGGGAATGTCCGAAACGATCAAACAAGGGACTTGGGTGGAAATTTACAATGTGGTACTTAAAGCCGGGGAACGCGCACCCCAAGTCCCCGAGGATACACGGCACACAGCGTTGGAAATGCGGGTCAAAGGCTTTCTTAACGCCGATGCGGTTGTCGGACAACAGGCCGTGATAGTCACTGCGGCCGGTCGCAAGCTGAGCGGTAAGCTGGTTATGGCCAACCCCGCCTACAACCATAGCTTCGGTGCCCCGATAGCTGAGCTTTCGACCATAGGACAACAGCTGCGCGCCTTGCTCGTCCAGCAGGAGAAGCGCAATGAGCCATGACAGCTATCGGGATATCATGGCGCAACGGCCTGCGATTATGCGTGCTTCGGTGGGCATCGACTATCAGCAGTACCAGACCGGTGCGTTGGCCTTCGATTATGAACGGTTGATGGCTGATACCGGCTATGACATGCCCACTGCCCAGGCGGTGCAGCAGTTGACGTCGGTCGGCGCCACGCCATTGGTGCGACTCAATAATATTACCCGTTTGGTGCGCCGTCTTGCTGCACCCGGCAAGGGGGCGGCAATCCTGGTCAAAGATGAAGCTGCCAATCCGTCGGGTTCCTTCAAAGACCGTCGGGCGTCGCTTTCGGTCTATGAGGCGAAGCAGCGCGGTTATGCCGGCGTGGTCGCAGCCACCAGCGGCAATTACGGTGCCGCGGTTGCCTCGCAAGCCGCCAAGCTGGGTCTGAAATGTATCATTGTGCAGGAAGCGTTTGACAGCCAAGGTATTGCCCAGCCGGAGATAGCGGAAAAGACCCGGGCCTGTGAAGCATACGGGGCCGAGGTGATTCGCCTGTCGGTCGGACCGGAATTGTTTTATGTGTTCCTGCAGGTGCTTAAGCAGACCGGTTTTTTTAACGCTTCATTATATACGCCGTATTCGGTGCGCGGCATCGAAACGCTGGGCTATGAACTGGCATTGCAGACCAAGCAGCAAACCGGCAGTTTTCCCGATGCGGTGATCGCCACCCATGCCGGCGGCGGCAATGTGACCGGCACCGCGCGCGGGCTGCTGCAGGCCGGAGCCAGCGCTACCCGGGTGATTGCCGCCAGCGTCGATCTTTCCGGACTGCATATGGCATCCGATCATGATTTTAACCGTAAATCCTTTACAACCGGCCACAGCGGCTTTTCGATGCCCTTTACCACCTGGCCGGACCGCGCCGACGTGCCGCGCAATGCGGCGCGGGCGTTGCGCTATATGGATCGTTTTGTCACCGTGACCCAAGGCGAAGTGTTTTATATGACCCAGGCACTGGCGGAACTGGAAGGCTTGGAACGCGGGCCGGCGGGTAACACCTCACTGGCCGCGGCATTCGTCATTGCCCAGCAAATGGACGAACAGCAAACGGTGGTGGTGCAGGAAACCGAATATACCGGTGCCGGTAAACATCCGCTGGCGCAGCTTAATCTTGCCAGGCAAATGGGCGTGACCATTGAACGGGGTGATCCGCAGCAGAGCCGGCCCGGTAAAAGTATCATCATTCCGCAGCATCCGTTACTGTTGTCGGTAACTGACGTGGAACTTGACCATGTGCGGCGGTCTTATATTCATCATGCGTTGCAATCTCTGCCGCAGGATGAGCGGTTGACCGAAACCGATCTCGTGTTTCTCGCCGAAGAGATCCGCACCAGCACTACCAAAGTACAGGAGATAATCGATGAACTCACTGGAAAGGCCCGATGATTTTGAACAGCGCCGCAAGCATCTGCAAGCCATGTCGGACCAGCAACTGCATGCGCATTTTTGGAGTTTGGTGGACAAAATTGTCGAACCTTTGATCGAGCAGGCACGCACCCATACCTCGCCGTCGATTGAACGCTCGGTTCTGTTGCGCATGGGATTTTCCAGTGTTGAGAGCAAGCAACTGGTCGAACGCCTGGCGCAGCAGGGATTATTGGCACGCGGCGCGGGGCACCTGGTTTTGCAATTGGCAAAAAGTAAAGGGTGTTCGGTACGGGAAGCCGGTTTGGCGCTGTTGCGCGGCGATGGCTGGCAGGAACTGCCGCGATGAAACTGGATCCGCATGGCAAACTGGACATCACCGAAGTGTTGAAGGACCTGGATCAATACCGGCCGCGGCGCAAAGGCTGGGTGTGGCGCAAACATGTCGCCAATCAGCAGATTGGTCCGTTTATCTATCGGGACAGCTCCGAAGGGCTGCAACATTCTGTCCCGTTGCCCGCCGCAGAGTATTTTTACAATATTGATCCGCAATGCGATTATGTGCTGACCACCGAAATCGCTTCCGGCCGTTTTGAAGACGACTTGCGCCGCATGCGCATGGCCGCCTGGCACGGTGCCGATCACATCATGGTGATACGTACCACCGGCCAGTCACATATCGACGGCTTGATCGAGGGCACCCCGGAAGGTGTCGGCGGCATCCCGATTTCCAGAAAACAGATCCGTGCCTCGCGTAAAACGCTGGATGCCATTGAAGACGAGGTGGGCAGGCCGATTAATTTCCATTCCTATGTCAGCGGCGTTGCAGGTCCGGAGATTGCCGTACTGTTTGCCGAAGAGGGGGTCAACGGCGCGCATCAGGATCCGCAATACAATGTATTATACCGTGATATCAACATGCAGCGGTCGTTTGTCGATGCCGCCGAGTCAAAGCAAATCATGGCCGATGCCGGCATCCTGCAACTCGACGGAGCGCATAACGCCAATGCCACGGCAAAAGAGGCCTGGAAAGTCACGCCGGAACTGTTTGTGCAACATGCGATAAACGCCGCTTATTCGCGGGCCGCCGGTATGCCGCCGGAACTGGTTGCGCTGTCCACGGTACCTCCCACTGCGCCGCCGGCCCCGAAAATGCGGCTCGATCTGCCTTATGCCATCGCGTTGCGGGAATTGTTCGACGGTTATAAATTTCGCGCGCAGCAAAATACCCGCTATATGGAAGCGGACATGATGGAAACCACGATTACCCATGTACTCGATACACTGATTAGCCGGCTGACGCCAACCGATATTCAAAGTACCATTACCCCGGACGAGGGGCGCAATATTCCCTGGCATTACAATAATGTCGCCGGTGTCAACACCGCCCGGCAGACACTGATGGGCCTGGACGGCCTCGATGAACTGATTAAACTGCGCGATGAGGGGCCGTTGCGTGAGCAGGTGCGGGAGTTGCAGGAACGTGCCGTGCTGTTTCTCGAGGAGATTCTGGAGAACGGCGGTTATTATGCCGCGGTACAGGCGGGGCAGTTCGTCGACTCCGGTTATTATCCGGAACGCAAAGGTGATGGCATCATGCGCAAAGCCGATGGCGGCGACTGCGCCGGAACCGTCATTCGGCGCGCAGCGGATTACGGCGCCCCGGTGTGCAGCCATTTCGGCAATAACCATTACGCGCAACAGCCGGGCAAACCCTGTGACGATTATGGCGGCTGCACGCTGTGCAATGCAGACAAAATTCAATACATCGACGAATTGGATGAGCAGGACAACGTCAACAACCGTCTGCAACTGCCATTGGCCGAGCGCGAGCAGGGCTTGTTGCGCCCCGAGGTCGAAAAGCACGGCGACGGTATCGTCTGCATCACATTGTTCGTACCTGATGAGCCGCAGATTGCCGAGCAGGCGGCGCTGGCCATGGCTTGCCGGATGGGTATCAACAATCCCGAGGTGATCAACCGGCGGGTGATGCACCCGGCGGAAGGCAGTATGTTCGAAATCAAGGGTACGGTTGACATCGCGATCGACAAGCACGAATTGGCGATGCCGGTGCGCATCGAACCGCTTCCCGAAGACCGGATGGAGGCCTGGGTCAGGCCGCGCAATATTCATATTGTCGCTGCCACGGTGGGGGAAGACGAGCATTCGGTGGGTTTGCACGAAATACTGGATATCAAACACGGCGGTATCGAGAAATACGGCTTTATCTGCCATAATCTGGGCACTTCCGTCGCCATCGAAACGGTGGTTGACAAGGCGCAGCATACCGGGGCACGCGCGATACTGATTTCCACTATTGTCGCGCATGCCGATGTCCATAAACAACACATGCAACATCTTGCCGCGTTGGTTACCGCGCGGGGATTACGCGAGCAAATATTGCTGATTGCCGGCGGCGGTCATGTTACCGATCAACTTGCCAGGGAATGCGGTATGGATGCCGGCTTCGGCCACGGCACCACGGGACGCGAGGTGGCCGTTTTTCTGGTGCGCACCTGGCAAAAGCGGGAGCAAGCATAAAACAATGCGTCAACCCGGTTTGTGTATCGATCTCGATAAAATCGAACATAACACCCACTGTATTGTCGGGTTGTGTCGAACACACGGCATTGAAGTCGCCGGCGTGACCAAAGTTACCTGCGGCAACCCGCTGATCGCGAAGGCGATGTTGCGTGGCGGGGTCACGGCGATCGCGGATTCGCGTCTGGAAAATATTCAACGTTTACGAAACAGCGGGATTAATACTTTGTTTCTGTTGTTGCGGCTGCCGGCATTGTCCAGAATCGGCGAAGTGGTCGAGGCCGCCGATATCAGTCTGAATTCCGAAGCGGCGGTGTTGCAAGCACTGTCCGATGCAGCACGGAAGACCGGCAGGCAGCATGACGTTATGTTAATGGTGGATCTGGGCGATCTGCGCGAAGGCATATGGCCGGATGACTTGCTGCCGCTGGTCGGGCAGGCCAGCAAACTGCCCGGCATCCGCATTACCGGATTGGGGACCAACCTGGCCTGTTTCGGCGGTGCGATGCCGAGCGAATCCAATATGCAGCGGCTGGTTGAACTTGCCGATCAAGTCGAACGTCACTGTCATGTCCGGTTAAAATGGCTGTCCGGAGTGAATTCCAGCGGACTCGATCTGGTCGCCTCCGGCGCCATGCCCAATCGGATTAACCATGCGCGAATTGGCGAGGCCATTCTGTTAGGCAGGGAAACCACGTTTCGCAAACCCTGGCCCGGCACCTATCAGGATGCCTTTGTGTTGCAGACCGAAGTACTGGAACTGAAAAGCAAGCCTTCGCTGCCGATCGGCGATCAATGCGAAGACGCCTTTGGCGAGTATCCCCGTTTTGAAGATAAAGGCAAGCGCCTGCGGGCGTTATTGAATATCGGCCGGGAGGATGTCGATATTGGCGGTATTACCCCCTTTGATCCGCAACTGCAAATCCTGGGCGCTTCAAGCGGTTATCTGGTGGCCGATGTTACTGACGCGGCAGCGAACATTACCGTCGGTTCTGTAATATCCTTCTCGGTGAATTACAGTGCGCTATTGGCGGCGATGACTTCGGCCTATGTGGATAAGCAATGCTTCACAAAAAACGGGCCGCTATCTGTGGAATAGCTTATTATGTATGGGAATTGCAAACGCGTGAACAAAAATTCAATGCACATGATAAATGAGGGTGCACCATGCCGTTTAATCTAAAAAACCGTAATTTTCTTACGTTATTGGATTTTTCCGCAGCGGAAATTCAATACCTGCTGGATCTTGCCAAAAAACTGAAAGCCACTAAAAAAGCCGGCAATGAATTGCAACGCCTGAAAGGCAAGAATATCGCGTTGATTTTTGAGAAAGCGTCAACGCGTACTCGCAGTGCTTTTGAAGTGGCTGCCTTCGATCAGGGGGCCAACGTAACCTACATCGGGCCGAGCAGCTCGCAAATCGGCGTTAAGGAAACCATGAAAGATACCGCCCGGGTGTTGGCGCGTATGTATGACGGTATCGAATACCGCGGCTTTGATCAGCAAACCGCCGAGGAACTGGGGCGGCACGGCGTTCCGGTCTGGAACGGGTTGACCGACCAGTATCATCCGACCCAGGTTTTGGCGGATCTCATGACGATGACGGAGCATAGCGGCAAACCATTGCGTGATATTTCCTTTTGCTTTGTCGGTGACGGACGAGGCAATATGGCGGATTCATTGTTGGCAGGCGCGGCAATCATGGGCATGGATTTCCGTCTCGCAGCGCCGAAAGCTTTACATCCGGACCCGGCATTGATAAAACGGTGCCAGGATTTGGTCGGGCCGAATGAGGCATGTATTCTACTCAGTGATGACATCGGGCTAGCCGTCAAAGATGCCGATTTTGTCTACACCGATGTATGGGTGTCGATGGGCGAGCCGGAGTCGGTCTGGGATGAACGGATTCGGTTACTGCAGCCTTACCAGGTGAATCGTCAGGTACTCGAGGCGACGCATAATCCACAGGTAAAATTTATGCACTGCCTTCCCGCATTTCATAACCGCGATACTAAAATCGGCGAGCAAATTTTTCAAAAATACGGCTTGGAAGCGATGGAGGTTACCGACGATGTATTTGAATCATCCGCTTCCATCGTTTTCGATCAGGCGGAAAACCGGTTGCATACCATCAAGGCGGTTATGGTTGCCACGCTAAGCGGCCACCAATGAGAATCGTCGCCGCATTGGGAGGCAATGCGCTGCTGCGCCGCGGAGAAGCGTTAACCGCGGATAATCAACGGCGTAACATCAGGATCGCCGCCGCTGCGTTGGCAGCCGTTGCCGAGCATCATGAACTGATCATTTCCCACGGCAACGGCCCGCAGGTCGGCCTGCTCGCATTACAAGGCGCGGCCTACAAAGCGGATGAAATTTATCCGTTGGACGTGCTGGATGCCGAAACCGAAGGGATGATCGGCTATATGCTCGAACAGGAGCTGAGCAACTTTTTGTCCCGGAACCGTCAATTGGCAACCCTGTTGACTCAGATCGAGGTCGACCCGCAGGATTCGGCTTTTCAAAATCCCAGCAAACCGATCGGTCCGATTTATAGCGAAACCGAAGCCAAGCGTCTAGCACAACAACGAGACTGGCAGATCGTCCGTGACGGAACCAATTTCCGGCGCGTGGTTGCTTCCCCTCGTCCGCAGCGGATCTTGGAAATGGCGGTGATCGAGATGCTGGTTAAGCAGAACGTGATTGTAATCTGTGCCGGCGGTGGCGGAATTCCGGTTGTGCTTGGCGAGGACGGCCGCCTATGCGGCATTGAAGCTGTGATCGACAAGGATCTGGCCGGCTCGCTGTTGGCGCGGCAATTAAAAGCCGATGCTTTTCTGATGCTAACCGATGTCGATGCGGTCTATAAGGACTGGCCAAGCCCCCGACAACGGCCGCTGCGCCGCGTATCAGCAGAGGCAATAAAAAATGAGATATTCGCGGCCGGTTCAATGGCACCGAAAGTACAGGCAGGCTGCGAGTTTGTCGAGTGCACCGGGGGCTTTGCCGGTATCGGCCGGCTGCAGGATGCCGCCGCGATTCTGGCCGGTTCAGCGGGTACGCTGATTGTTCAGGATCCTGCCGAAAGTCACCTGTCTGCTTGACCGTAGCCCGGATACAAGCTTGCGAAATCCGGGTTTGGCATTGTGATGGGCTGTAGGTGAAGAATCCGGCTAAATAAAACGAGCGAGCCGAAAAACACATCATGGAATGATTTACCTTTTGTGCAGTAGTAGGCGCGAATTCGTCCGCACCAAAGATAACGCGCTTGCCAGGCGGTTAAACTGGGTCACGGTAGGTGTTGTTGCTTGAGAAATCTTTCTACATAACTGCCCAGTCCCGGTTCACCGGCTTCGGCAAACCGGTATCGGGCACGTACCACCGGTTTGTTGATCTTGAGCAGCGCAGCCAAATCACAGGGTGTTGCCGATACTACGGTATCGACGTTAGCGGCATTAATGGTTTCGGTTAAAGCCCGAAGCTGGGCCGGATGATAACCGACCGCCGGCAGTACCATCCCGATGTGGGCATATTTTTGATAGACCTGTGCGATCTCGTCCACCGCGGCGCTACGCGGATCGACGATTTCAGCCGCCTGTGCTTGCGTCGCCGCGACATAGCCCGCGCCGTAAGGCATGCCGCCGTGGGTGATGGTCGGTCCGTCTTCAACCACCAGTACCCGCTTACCGTGCACTAATTTCGGATTGTCCAGCGTAACAATAGATGCACCGCGAACGATCGGGGTCTCCGGGTTGATCATGCGCACCGCGTCGCTGACACACTGGATATCGGCGTCCGCTGCCGAGTTAACCTTGGCAATCAGCACGATGTCTGCCATGCGCAGTACCGCTTCACCCGGATGGTGGCTGGTTTCATTGCCGGGACGCAACGGGTCGGTGAGTACGATATGCAGGTCGGGACGAATGAATGAAAAATCGTTATTGCCGCCGTCCCATAAAATAACATCGGCTTCCTGTTCGGCCAGGGCGACGATTGCCGCGTAATCGATTCCAGCATACATGACATTGCCCAACACCACGTGCGGCTCGTATTCCTCGCGCTCTTCGATCGTGCAATCGGCGGCGTTGATATCCTCGATGGAGGCAAACCGCTGCACGGCCTGCTTGTTCAGATCGCCGTAGGGCATGGGATGGCGGATTACCGCCACCTTTAAACCGTGCTTTTTCAGGAATCCGGACAACCATTGCGTCACTTGTGATTTACCACAGCCGGTGCGTACCGCACAGCAGGCAATGACCGGTACTTTGGCGTGCAGCATGGTGCGGCGCGGGCCGAGCAAGATAAAATCAGCGCCCGCGGCCAATGCGATCGACGCCTTATGCATGACGGCGCCGTGGGCAAGATCACTATAGGCAAATACTACCTGCTCGATATGCCGGTCGCGGATGATTTCCGCCAATTCACTTTCGTCGACAATCGCAATGCCCTGCGGATAAAGTTTGCCGGCAAGTTTGGAAGGATAACGGCGTCCGGCGATCTCGGGAATTTGCGCAGCGGTAAAGGCAATGACTTCGCTGTCGGGATCATCACGGTAAACCATATTGAAGTTATGAAAATCACGCCCGGCCGCTCCCATAATGACAATGCGTTGTCGTGCTGGTTTAATCGACATGTTCGGCTCCGATTGGTAAGTGTACGCATGCAACTTCTCCGGAAATATGCCATAAGCGCTATCAAAAGGAAAGGGAACTGTTTGGCGTTGGAAATCGGACAATGTTGATTTGACGGATTGCTCGGAAATGTCGGGTACGCATCGTGTATCTTTTGCGGCCGAGCGCTATTTCGAAAGCGGTGGAACGGTATGCAATGCATACATACCCTACACGGCAAAGGGTGTGTCCATAAAGGAGGCGCATTGTTCGGCTTACAGGATTTACCGCTTCATGATCCCCAGCGATAATGCCACATGTGCCAGTTCGGCAACGGTCGCAACCTGTAACTTTTTTTTGATCTGGGTACTGTAGTTGGCGACGGTTTTGTAGCCCAGGCACAGTTCGTCGGCAATCCTTTGCACGGTCAATCCTTTTGCCAACAGCTGAAAAACATCGAATTCCCGGGGCGTAAAAGCATCTATCACAGCCTGGCTGTCAGTTACATTATCTTCGGCTAACGGATGGTCGATCAGTCCCGCTTCGATATAAGTGTGATGTTCGGCAATATGTGCGACCGCTTCCGCCAAAATTTCCGGAGCACTGGTTTTGGTGATGTACCCTTTGGCGCCGGCATTGAGCGCACGGTTCACGTACACCGGTTCGTCATGTACGCTGAAGACCAGGATTTTTGCTGCGTTGTCGCGCAGGCAGATCCGCCGGATCGTCTCCAGGCCGCCGATGCCGGGCATCGACAAATCCATCACGATAATATCCGGCCGCAGCTGTTGATAAAGCTGAATGGCCTGTTCGCCGCGCTCTGCTTCGGCAATCACTTCAATGGTGTCGCTCGCCGAAAGCAACAGACGGAAGCCGGCTCTTACCACAGCATGGTCGTCGACCAGGATAACTCTGATTTTACTGCTCACGACATTGGAATTAATGCGGTTACCGTCATGCCTTGCCGTGGCCGGGAGCGAACAGCGAATTCGCCGTTCAGCGATTTGATTCTTTCCTGCATGCCTAGCAAACCGAAGCCGGAGCTGATCTTGTTTAAATCGCAACCCCGGCCGTCATCGCTGATCTGCAATTGCAGCATCTCATGCCGGTCGCCGACGGCATTCAAGTTGATGTTAACCTGATGTGCATTGGCATGACGCACGATATTGGTCAGGCATTCCTGAATAACCCGAAAAACCTGAATGGACAGTTTTTTTTCCAGGCCATCCACCTGCTCGGTACACTGCATTGATAAAGCCAATTCGGGGTTTCTTTCAGACCAATGATCCAGCATATCCTCCAGCGCCGCTTTCAGACCCAAGTCGGTCAAAATCAGCGGGTGCAGCTGATGCATCATCGACCGCACGACAGCGGTCAGGTGGTCGCAAATGTCGATAATCGAGCCCGTCACTTTTTGGACATCTATTTTTGCGTGCGTTGCGCTGACCGCCATCACTTTGATCGCGGTCAATGATTGTCCTAGTTCATCGTGCAGCTCCTGGGCCAGGCGTTGCCGCTCTTCTTCCTGTATCTCCAGCGAATGCTGGGTCAAGGCGCGGTTTTCCCGCCGGGTTTTGTCCAATACGTCGGTCATATGGTTGATCGCCTTGGCGATGTTGTCATATTCAATCGTCGAAAACTCCGGTAGCCTGTTTTGATACTGTCCGGTTTCGATCAACTGTAGGCCCTCGACAATCGTAGCAATGGATCGAAAGGTTTTGTTAAAAACCAGATTCACGGCCAGAAAAGTCAATGAGGTCAACAGAAAAATCGAACTGAAAAAAGAAAGGCTTTCCTGCCAGGCTTCGGTTATTTCATCGAGCGGGTCGGCTTGAATAATCAAAGTCAACTGCTTACCGTCATCGGTGGTAATTTGGTGTTCGGCTTGCGGATAGTCGCCGGCAACCAGGCTGACAAACCAGGACGGCGGAATGTTATCCCGATTGGTCCGATGTTTTTTACGTGCCAGATCGACCATTTGCCCGGAAGCCTTTTTCAACTGAATCGTCAAATGCCGCGTCTCTTCCAGCATCGCGAAGCCTTTGAACCACTCGGCTTCATTGAAGCGGCTGGCAGGCGTCTTGGAAAATCCCAGGTCGATCAACTGCAATGCCAGGTTGATCGACGCATCCACTTCTTCGCTGACCGCCTTCCTGGCCTGCCATACAGCAATCGAGCCGCTCAATATCAGAATGCAAAAAAAACAAAACAAAATTCGAATGTTGACCTGGAAACGTAAACTCATTTTACCGGCCGGTTGAACAGAATC
>JBNLCC010000060.1:0-3553 GCA_050303615.1 Methylococcaceae bacterium
TGTTTGTGCGCAGGCACGGCCTGACGCGATAGGATAAAAGTAACGGCAGCAGTAACAAACAAAACGTATTTAAAAAAATCCGATTTTTTGCGGATATAAACCCACTTTGCCTATTGACATGAGGCAGTCATATAGATGTTATGTGTTTATGTAAGACGAACATACCTAGATACCTTGTTTTCTAGCAAACGCACAAGAACTGGGTCCATACGATCATAGTTATCCGGAATGTCTAGACAAACCAGCTTCTTGCCCTTTATTAGTTCCTTGAACTTCTTAGAGACCTTGTTTCTATGTGACTTTTCCATAACAAAAATGATGTCGGCCCATTCAATCAGATCGCCACTTACTGGTGTTTCTGCGTCACTATTAGTTCCAGCCCCAATAGCATTTATGCCTTCATATTTTGAAAACACTTCTTCGCCCGTAGGGCTTCGTAGTCTGTTTTCGCTACAAACAAATAGAAGATTCATACGTTCTTTTTTTACAAACAACTATTATTGTCAGGCAAATTTGCCAACCTATTCCAAAATCAGGTTGCTTCGCCCAGATAAGTTGATATTAGCCAGCAAACCGAATTTACTTAATAATTTTTGAAGCTGAGGTTATCCGCTAGCGGAAATGATGTCAACGAATAAAAATGACTGCTTTCTTGATGCGGTTGGTGCTGAGAAGGGCGTTAGCCGATCGGTGATTAATGCCTCGCTGGGCTGCTAGGAGTATGATTCGGCAAGGAGCTTGGAAGGGAATTAATTGGTATTGTCCGTTCCAGTGGAGCTGGATGCTTGATTGCAAGACCCGACCCCTCGCCTCCGACCTTTACACTGGTGAGAATACCTGTAACGACCACTCCTTACAGCCTGGCTCTACCGCAATGCCATTTTCGTTTTCAAACCTAACCTGCATTGACGCCCTTGTTTTTATAGTTTTCAGCTTAACGGCAGGATGAAACTCGTTTGGAAGAATTTGAGCGTCGTCAGGAAGCGCATTGATAGTATCTACATAGGTCCTAGTGCCGCTCTGCTTTGATTTGTCACCAATCATATAGTCGAGCAAAGATTCTATGTTAGGCGCCTCGAGCTGATAAATCCAATTTAAGCACCACCTAATGGTTTCTTCCGATGATTTAGAAGGTATGGTCAAGTTGTGAAGTATGTCTGACCGTTTAGGGCTGGTAGGTTTGGCCCCCATCACATTTGAAATTATCTCTTGCTCAGCCTCTGGAGTAAGAACGCAGCCAGACCACTGTTGATTTTGTTCTTCCGAACTTAATCTCTTAAATATATTGCTGAGGAAAATTTGAGCATCTTCGTCAGAGCAGTAATCGCCTATTCCAATAGCACCCCGCAAGGGCATATTGTTTTTCGCAAAAAGCTCCATTAAACGAACAACCGAAAGCATGAAGCTACATGTACAATGTGTGGTTATTGGTGGTGACACCAAAACAATAGTGTCAAATACAAACTCACCTACTTCAAAGTTGATGACTTCAGGGTTTTGACTCCCTTCCATAGTGACATTTCGAAATACAGCTTTACGCGCCTCTGAGATTAGCTTTTTATATATCTCCAAAACGGACAGAATTTCACCTTTTTCCTTAATTTGATTAGACAAACCAAGAACATCAAGCATCGCCACTAATCGATTTTCTAGGTACACGCGATTTATCCTAAATAATTAACTATTATTGTCGGGCAAATTCGCCTGCATATTCCCAATATCAGGTCGTTTCGTCCTGATAACCTGATATTAGCCGCCAAACCTACCGGATTTACCTGATAATTTTCGGAACTGAGGTTATCCGCTAGCAAGAATGGTGTCAACCAAATAAAGACCTGTTATTGCTGGATGGGATCAAAACGGTAGCTCCGAGGTCCTATTACGCCATGCTAACCGGAGCGGCATCGGACCGCTGTTCCGGCAAAAAGCCGCCTGCCTGCATGGTCCACAGACGGTAATAAAATCCTTTTTTCGCCAGCAGTTGGTCGTGGCTGCCGTCTTCGACGATGCGGCCCCGGTCGAACACCAGAATGCGGTCCAGATGCGCGATGGTAGATAGCCGGTGGGCGATGGCGATCACGGTTTTGCGTCCCATGACCCGGTCCAGATTTTCCTGTATCGTTTTTTCGGTGACCGAATCCAGGCTGGCGGTGGCTTCGTCCAAAATCAAAATCGGAGCGTCCTTCAGCATGACCCGGGCGATGGCGATGCGCTGGCGCTGGCCGCCGGAAAGTTTCACGCCGCGTTCGCCGACCAGCGAATCGTAGCCCTCCGGCATCGCGGCGACGAAATCGTCGGCATGGGCCAAGGCCGCGGCGCGGCGGATGTCGTGGTCGCCGGCTTCCAGCCGCCCGTAGGCGATGTTTTCCTTCAGGCTGCGATGGAACAGGCTGGGGTCCTGAGGGATCAGGCTGACCTGGCTATGCAGCGATGCCTGGGTTGCGCGGCCGATGTCCTGGCCGTCGATCAGAATGCGGCCGGACTGCGGCTCGTAGTTGCGCAGAATCAAACTGACGAAGGTGGACTTGCCGGACCCGGAAAAGCCGACCAGGCCGACCCGTTGCCCCGGTTCGATCACCACGTTCAAATGGTCGAATACCGGCAGGCCCGCTTCGTAAGAAAAACACACGTCGCGGAATTCGACACGCCCGGCGCTGATCTGCAGCGGTTCGGCGTCGACCGCATCGACGATTTCATGCGGCTTGACGATGGTCTCGACGCCGTTGGCTACGTTGCCGACGTATTCGAAAAATTCCAAAAATCGCCGGGTCAGATTGCGCGCGTCGCCGATCACCAACAGCGCCAGCCCGGTCGCCATCGCAAAGTCGCCGACCCCGATTTCGCCGCCGCCCCACAGCATAAGGGCATAGCCGATAGTGCCGATTTTCAGGATTGCCGCCGCGGTGAACTGGAACCAGCGTATTCGCTCCATGAACCAGAAGGTACGCCGGCCCTCGCGTACCTCGGTTTCCAGATAGCCTTCCAGATATTCGCGCTCGTAATCGAGCCGGGCGAACAATTTGCTGTTGAGCATGTTGGTCACCGAATCGACAATCTTGCCGTTGACCAGGCTGCGGGTGGCGGCATAGTTTTTCGCGTAAGGCTGGCAACGGGTCGCCAGCAAGAACGAGGTCGCCACGTATAAAAACATCCAGCCGGCCACGAACGCGCCGAGTTGGAGATGCACGTTGAACAACAAGGTTACCGATACGGCGAAGGTCACGCCGATCGGCCAGAAATCGCATAATACCGACCATGTCGTGTGATTGACGCTGATCGCCGTCTCGCTGATGCGGTGGGCCAAGCTGCCGGCGAAGTTGTTGCCGAAATAACGCTGCGAATGCTGTTGCAGATAAGCATACAACAAGCGGGTGGTGCGCTGGCGCAGGCGCGGACCGATGACGATCAACAAGGCGCCGCTGCTGCGGCTGAACAAAATTTCGGCCAGATTCAGGCCGGCCAGCAGCAACAAGGGCTGCTTGACCGCTTCCCATAACAGCTCGGGTCCGGGCTGGGCCGCCGCCACGGCGTCCATCAAGGCCTTGACCGCGTA
>JBNLCC010000061.1:0-104793 GCA_050303615.1 Methylococcaceae bacterium
GGACATTCTATTCGCGTTGCGGTACAATTGGTTAGGGCAAGTCTTTGTTTCAAGTTAAGCAACTGAATTTTAATAAATAATTGCAGAATTATCCGCATTTATCATGAGAGGTTCGGGTTAGGGAGATGCGTTTGAAATCGGCAAAATGTGATTTTACGGAAAAGCAAGGCCAGTATCTTTCGTTTATTTTATATTATACGAAGGTGAATGGTCGTCCACCGGCTGAGGTGGATATGCAAAGATGTTTTAAAGTAACTCCACCGACAGTTCATCAAATGGAAAAAAAACTTGAGAGTCTCGGTCTTATTCAGAGAACCCCGGGGAGGGGAAGAAGTATCGAACTGATAATTCCTGCGAATGAAATACCTAATTTACAATAAACCTAATCCAACCGGTCTGGCAAAGCCAAAAGGTGGCCCGCCTGGCGGCAGCGTTGTGCGGTGCTCAGCGCAATGGACTTCATGAGACAACGGCCTATGACGGACATACTTTCAGACAACATAGAGTCCGAAGAGAACTTCAAGGAGGCAGTGCAATTATTGGAGGGAAAATCCCAGCTTCTGGACAACATTATGGACTCGTTGGGCGATGGACTGAGCATACAGGACAGGAACATGCGGATTATCTATCAAAACAAGTTTATGATCGACAACTTCGGGCCGCATGTCGGAGAGTACTGCTACAACATCTACGAAAAAAGGAATGAGGTCTGTGACGGCTGCCCGATTGCCGAATCTTTTCGAACCGGAAAGGTAACCAAGGCGTTACGCGTAGGCACCACCAAAGAGGGAAACCAATTCCGTTTCGAAAACATCGCCTCGGTACTCAGGAACGACAAGGGTGAAATCGTCGCAGGAATAGAACTGGTCAGATTAGTTGAGGATCGGGAACGGGCTCTGGACGAGCTACGGCTGGCCGGGGAAAAACTAATGCAGGCGAAGGCTGTCTACGAAAACAGTAACGAAGGCATTATGGTAGTGGACCGGAACAATCGTATCGTCTCTGTCAATCCGGCATTCACAATGATCACCGGATACAGTACCGAAGAGGCCATAGGTGCCGATCCGAAGATGCTCAGTTCCGGACGGCATTCGGCGGATTTTTTCAGGGAGCTTTGGCAGTCTCTGAATAAAAAGGGCACTTGGCGGGGCGAGATATGGAATTGCCATAAGAACGGTCAGGTGTGCGCCTATTCGATGAGCATCAATACCATTTTAACCGAAGATGGCGAAGTATCGCAGCGTGTATGCGTGTTTTCCGATATTACGGAAAAGAAACTGGCGGAAGAACGAATCCAACACATGGCGCAACACGATGCGCTTACCAATTTGCCCAACCGGGCGCTTTACTCGGACAGGCTGCAACAGGCCATTGCTGCGGCGAATCGGGAAAAGTCACTCCTTGCGGTGCTTTACATTGATCTCGACCGCTTTAAACCGGTCAATGATAATCTGGGCCATATCACCGGTGATGTGTTACTCCAATTGGTGGCTCGGCGAATGCAACATTGCGTGCGCGAATCAGATACTGTGGCGCGTATGGGTGGTGACGAGTTTGCCGTGTTGCTTCCATTCGTCTATTCGCTACAAGAGGTTATCCTTATCGCGGAAAAGATTCATAAGGCACTTGAAGCACCATTTGAGGTCAACAATAGACGACTGGATATTTCTTGCAGCATCGGCGTAGCCCTTTATCCGGAAAACGGGACTGACGGAGAGTCGCTTGTTCATAGTGCCGATCAGGCGATGTATCGGGCAAAGCGGGACGGACGCGACAGGATCTGCTTGGTGGACAGGCACGAGCCGGAACGGTGAAAGGAGTTCAATACTGAAGGATACTGATGAACTTCCCTGATTTCTGGAAATTCCCTGAAGCGGATGTCCACCCGAAACCGGCGCTTCGACAAAGTTCGCTGCGATTTCGTTTTATGGCTTGGCGGTGAATAACAACGGTTTTGGCAGTAGTTCTTCCGGCATCGCGCTGCCCGGTATTTTCATTGACGAGAACCATATGGAAATTACCATTTTGTGGTCCGGATTTGATTCATACTGTAATGCAAGCTATTCAGGCGGTAAAACTTATCAGGCTTACCGTTAGTATCGTGTCCGCACGGCAAATTCCGGCTCCTCTCGTTCAATCCGGGGGCAGCCTCTACCGGAATGACAGGATAGAACACAATATGCGCATAACAGCGAGAACTGGTATTTATGGATCTAATCGAAGTTTACGGCAATGTTTAATTTCAAGAAATTCCTATGCACAGAATCGCCCAAAAGGGGGAAAGATCTTTATTTCTTAATTTAATGGCTAAGGTATTCTCCACCAATATATTAATTGAGCCGGCATGTTTTATGCTTTAACAATTTTTATCGATTAATTGTTATCCGCTTATACCAGATAATGTATGTCTAACGCTCAAATCTTAATTATCAACAACGGGTACCGGGAGAATCCGTTAGAAAACCGCTTAAATGCACTACCCTGCAAATGGGTCGGTCTTGCGGCAAATGCGCTGAATAATCGAAAAATTACCGAGGAAATCAGACCGGAAATCATATTTTTGTTAACGGCCCGCATCGATCACTTTGTATTGCAGGTTATTCGAGATATCAATCAATACTTCCCGAGACCCACTATTTTATTCGTCGATGATGTTGAGACATTAATTGATGAGGCTATGGAGGCGGGGGTCAGTTCAGTAATTGAGGCGTCAAGCGACTGTCAACACATTGACGGCATGATCGCGGTTGCTACAGCCCGGTTTAATCATTTGCGACATTTGAAAACCGAACTGGCCCATTTCAAACTGAAGCTGGAAGAACGGAAAGTGATTGATAAAGCGAAGGGTATATTAATTCAATCTCAAAACTGCTCGGAAGACGAGGCTTATCATTTGTTGCGAAAGCTGGCTATGGAGCGTAATCTACGCATGGCCGAAATGGCAAAAAATGTGATTGCCATGGCAGAACTATTACATGAACAAATACGCTAATATTCCTTTTATAGTCAAAACAAAAAAGTGACTACGGCTTTTAAGGAACCATATTCAATTACCGGAATTGCCAATAAAGAACTGATTGCTGATGGATCGGATAAATCGCTATTCGCTGTACTTTTTCCGATTATCGGCAGCCCGGTCAGCCAGACCTGACCAATCAAGCCTTCCCCTTTGGCAATACCTTTATGTTCAAAAAGGCTTGCCAGTTCATTATTATTTTTACCAAACCCTATTTGACAGTAGAGACGTTTATGTTCCCGGTCTGGCAGCCATATTTGCATGCGCTTGGCAATAGGTGTTGCCCGGGCGGACAAAAAGGTCATGATATAAACCCGATCGCCCTGCATCGCGACGGGAATGCCGATTCCCATTGATATATCAGCCCGTTTGGCGTGCTCACTACGTATAAAATGGCGCGAGTCACCCAAATCTTCAATAATAACCGGTTCTTCCTTTTCCCACACCAAACCAGGCAAGCCGATACCTTTGCCCAATGTTGTTGTCCGGGAAACGGTTTCAAATTCCTGCAGCGTACCGTAGTAGCCATCGACCAACCGTAAGGAATCGCGGTGCGATTGATTGGCCCATATCTCGATAGCGCCTGCGTGATCCTCATCGTCGCCGCACAGAAAAACAACAACTGCCAACAAAAATTCCCCCGACATCACCGGGAGCCCTATCGCGCAAGTTAAACCCGATTGATAGGCCGCCTCGGTACGTTCGAAATAAGAATGCTCCAGATCGGTTATTACGATCGGCTGTCCTGTTGCCCAAACATGGCCTGGCAGGCCTTGTTGGTAGGCAAACTTTTTGTTCTCGCTTATTAGCATAAACTCCTTATAGTCTTGTCCGTAAACGCCGCTGTTTAATTCGAGTTGCGTGCGTTCTTTGTTGGGCACCCATATTTCTGTTACTTTAATAAATGTTTTCATAAATCATTCACTGAGCTCACTTAATAACAGCTATTAACAAGTCATGCAGTCATCTGGAAAACTGCCTGCGTCGCCGCCATAATATTCATACTGAAGCGGGGGTTGGTGCAGCCCCAACCAAGAACCCGCACCAATCAACCTAAAACCTAAGCATTCCAGCTATTGTTTCTGCATAATCCATACCAAACAATCATTGTTGGCGCTTCACTTTATCAAATAACTAAAAAAACGTTTCAAGAGTTTGTCTTTCCGCGGAACTTGTCGGCTCACCAAGCCGATCTGGCATCGTTCAAATATGGTGCAGGATTTTCTATAAATGCACCACTGTTATTCAGGAAAAACGAATTTATGTATGCAACGTTACTCCTATCGATGCTCTCGGATTTCATATCTGATTGTTTTAGGGTTAAATAACATTGGTTCTTTGCATAATGGCGGGGTATGGCATAGCTGTTGCTTGAAGTTAATGCAAAACGACTCCAATGTCGGAGTTGAAAGAAACATCAGCTCAATGTAGAGCAATTCAGACAAAGGCGTCTGCATGCGGAAAACCGGTTCTTATACCGGTTTTCCGCATGCAGACGTTTTTTTTTGCCTAAAAAGACTCACGTCGGGGAATAGCATGAAATCGACAACTATTTTGTACTTAAAGAAATTTACCGCTGTTTTGTCAGTGATCATCACGACATCCGTTCTGTCATTGAGCGTAAATTCCTATGCAGCCGGAGACCTGGAAAAAGAGGATCTTAAATTCGGTTTCATAAAATTGACCGATATGGCGCCATTAGCCATCGCTTATGAAAAAGGCTACTTTGAGGAAGAGGGTTTATATGTACAAGTTGAAGCACAGGCTAACTGGAAGGTGCTGCTCGACCGCGTTATTAACGGCGAACTCGACGGTGCTCACATGCTGGCCGGGCAGCCATTAGGGGCAACCATCGGTTTCGGTACGAAAGCGAACATCATCACTGCCTTCAGTATGGATCTGAACGGCAATGCGATCACCGTCTCCAACGATGTTTGGCAACAAATGAAACCCTATGTGCCGATGCAGGACGGCAAGCCGGTACACCCGATTAAAGCCGACTCGCTCAAACCTGTTGTAGAAAAATATAAAACGGAAGGCAAGCCTTTCAAAATGGGTATGGTTTTCCCGGTATCCACCCACAATTACGAGCTACGTTATTGGTTGGCGGCCGGCGGTATCAATCCCGGCTATTACGCTCCGCCTCAGGACATCAGCGGTCAAATCAATGCGGATGCCCTGCTATCGGTGACGCCACCGCCGCAAATGCCGGCGACCATGGAGGCAGGGACTATCTATGGTTATTGCGTTGGCGAACCCTGGAACCAACAAGCGGTCTTCAAAGGCATTGGCGTACCGGTTATTACCGACTATGAAATTTGGCAAGACAACCCGGAAAAGGTTTTTGGCGTCAGTAAAGCCTGGGCGGAGAAATATCCCAACACCCACATTGCGGTAGTTAAAGCGTTAATACGCGCAGCGATCTGGCTGGATGCCGAAAACAATAAAAATCGGCCGGAAGCGGTAAAAATTTTATCGGATAGTAAATATGTCGGCGCAGACTACGCCGTAATCGCCAACAGTATGACCGGCACTTTTGAATACGAAAAAGGCGATAAACGCCCGATGCCGGAGTTCAACACTTTCTTCAGAAACTTCGCAACCTACCCATATTACAGCGACGCTATCTGGTATTTAACGCAAATGCGCCGATGGGGGCAAATCAACGAGCCAAAACCCGATACGTGGTTTATTGACATAGCGAAGAAAGTTTATCGTCCCGATATCTATATGCAGGCGGTCAAGGAGCTAGTTGCGGAGGGAAAAGCCAATGCCGGCGATTTCCCTCCGGAGAATGAGACCGGCTTTAAAGCGCCGCAAACACATTTTATCGACGGTATCGTCTACGACGGAAAACAGCCTAACGCCTATTTGGATCAATTCCCAATCGGTTTAAAAGGCCAACAAAAAATTTCTGACGGAAAAATCATCAATTGATTGCAGTTAATTAGCTGGAAGCCGTGTTGAGCGCTGATGGAGCACCTTAATTTGTACAGGGACGTAGTTTTTTATTAATTAAACGCTTGACTTTGTAAAACACCCATATACAGAGGTCTGACAATGACCAACCAACTGATTAAATTTTTCAACATTACCGGGATGACTTGGTTTGTACCACTGGTAAAAATGGCGGCAGGAGAAAATCCAAGTCGACAAATCAAGGAACTGTGGCTAATGCTGGGGGTGCCGATCATAGCATTCGCTATTTTTTTAGGTATCTGGAGTGCATCCGCCGCGCAAATTCAAACAAGCCTTGGCGTGATACCGGGGCCCAGCGCGGTGTGGCGCGAATTGCAGGGCCTCATTGAAGATCATCAGGCGGAACGAGAAAAGGAAAAGGCATTTATAGCAAGGCAAAAAGCCAGAAATGCAAAAAAGCTGGCAAAAGATCCGAATGCGCTAGTTAAGATTCGGCCTTACACCGGTAAACCGACCTATTTGGATCAAATCATCACCAGTCTGTATACCGTTTTTGCCGGGTTCGTTATCGCTACGGCCGTCGCCGTTCCGATCGGAATCGTCTGCGGTATGAGCCCGATTGTTAATACGGCATTCAATCCATTAATACAAATCTTTAAACCGGTTTCTCCTCTGGCGTGGTTGCCGATCGTTACGTTAATCGTCAGCGCAGTGTATGTAAGCGGAGAGGACGCGTGGTTTGAGAAATCATTTGTTACCTCGGCCATCACCGTCACCTTATGCTCGCTATGGCCCACATTGATCAATACCGCCGTCGGAGTTTCCTCCATCGATAAGGATTTGGTTAACGTAGGCAAGGTGCTGCGCCTTAATTGGAGCACCCAGATTAAAAAAATCATTCTACCTTCCGCCCTTCCGTATATTTTTACCGGAATGCGTTTATCGCTCGGAGTCGGCTGGATGGTGTTAATCGCCGCGGAAATGCTGGCGCAAAATCCCGGTTTGGGAAAATTCGTCTGGGACGAATTTCAGAACGGCAGTTCCAGCTCTTTGGGGCGAATAATGGTGGCTGTTTTTACCATTGGCATTATCGGCTTCATTCTGGATCGGATCATGCTGTCCCTGCAAAACATCTTTTCTTTTAGCAACAAGCTGTAAGTGGAGGGACGGATGTTAGCGTACAAAGATGAAATCTCTGTGATGAACCTGGGAGAAGCGGAATCCACAGCAGTCGCCATTCAACAACCGCTCCTGACGCTGAAAAATATTTGCAAATACTATGGTGAAGGCAAAGCGCGCCAATCCGTATTGAAAGATGTCAATCTCGAAGTACGCGAGGGTGAATTTATCGCAATAGTAGGCTTTTCCGGCAGTGGCAAAACCACGCTGATTTCCCTGATCGCGGGACTGCTCGAAGCAAGTAGCGGCGAACTGTTCAAACAGGGGCGGGCGATTCGCAGCCCGGGCCCCGACAGAGGCGTCGTGTTTCAGAATTATTCGTTAATGCCCTGGCTTACCGCATACGAAAATGTTGCTCTGGCGGTCGATGAAATTTTCAAGGAATGGGCCGTCGAAAAACGTCGGGAACATACGCAAAAACATATCGAAATGGTCAGTCTCGGCCATGCTATGGACAAAAAACCGGCCGAACTTTCCGGTGGCATGCGTCAACGCGTTAACGTCGCCAGAGCACTGGCGGCTAACCCGGATATTTTACTATTGGACGAGCCGCTTAGTGCACTGGATGCATTAACGCGCGGCAATTTGCAGGATGAAATCCTTACCATTTGGGAACGCCATAAGAAGACCGTTATTTTAATCACCAATGACGTGGATGAAGCGATCTATATGGCTGATCGGGTGATTCCGCTGAACCCCGGGCCCGATGCGACGCTTGGCCCGGACTTCCAGATTACTATTGATCGGCCGCGTGACAGGACAGCACTAAATCATGATGTGGAGTTTAAACGTCTTCGTGCTGAAATTACCCAATATTTGATGGATATCGGCATGGAGCAATCAGGCTATGAACGGAACGACGCCATTGTGTTACCCGATGTCCGGCCGAATACCAGTAATGACTGGCAACGTGACAGTTCCGCGCTAAAACCGTCTACGGGCGATTTAGGTCGGCCCAAGTACCTGGAGTTTTCCAAGTTAACGAAAATTTATCCGACACCCGACGGTAAAAGTACGGTCCGCGTCGTTGACGGTTTTGATCTCAACGTGAAAAAAGGCGAGTTTATTTCCATTATCGGCCATTCCGGATGCGGAAAATCGACCGTCCTGTCGATGACGGCGGGACTGAACGAAGTCTCGGAAGGCGGTATTATTCTGGACAATAAGGAGGTGTCCGGTGCCGGTCCCGACCGCGGTGTGGTTTTCCAGGCGCCCGGCCTGTTTCCCTGGTTAACGGCGTTTGAAAACGTCGCGCTGGGGGTGGAAAAAGTGTACCCGCATGCCGAACAATCCGAACGCGATGACATTATCGAATATTATCTGACCCGGGTAGGTCTGGGTGACTCGTTACAAAAAAAGGCATCCGAAATGTCGAATGGCATGCGTCAGCGCGTTGGTATTGCCCGCGCCTTTGCGCTTTCTCCCAAATTGCTGCTCCTTGACGAACCCTTCGGCATGCTTGATTCGCTAACGCGCTGGGAACTGCAGGAAGTGTTAATGGAAGTATGGGAGCGCACCCATGTCACCGCGATTATGGTCACGCACGATGTTGATGAAGCTATTCTGCTGGCTGACCGTGTCGTCATGATGACCAACGGTCCGAAGGCCAGAATCGGCAAAACACAGGAAATCGACCTGCCCAGGCCCCGGTCCCGTAAAAACCTGCTACAGCATCCGGATTACTACCGCTATCGAGAAAGTTTATTGAGCTTTTTAGCTCAATGCAACAAAGCCCATTAGTCTATTTTTATTCAAGGAGCTGCAGTCTATGCTAACCCCAAGCACTCAAGTCAAGCGCAAAAACCAAATTTGCAGGACTCTTGCCCCCGCCGTTTTCGGTTCAGTTTTTGCGCAACCGGCCACGGCTTACAATTTCGATGAATCCGTCGCAAACCTCCTTAAATTCGGACGCGAAGACGCTAAGTACGGCCAGATCAAATTGGATTTGCGCTACCGTTTCGAAATTGCCGATGTCGCCAACAACGGCAAACAGACCGCCTATGCCAACACCCTGCGTTTGCGGCTCGGTTATTTAACGCCAAAGTTCTATGGGTTACAGGGTTTCGCCGAATACGAGGGCAACCTGGCGATGCAACAGGAATATTTTGTCCCGAGAGGAAACTGGCATGGCGACCCTAACCGGGATGTTGTCGCGGATCCGCAGCAAAATGAACTCAACCAGTTATGGCTCAGTTTTACAGGCATTCCCGACACCGAGATTAAAGGCGGCCGGCAAAGAATCAAACTGGACGACGACCGTTTTATCGGCAATGTCGGCTGGCGGCAATTGGAGCAAACCTATGATTCGGTTTTGGTTACCAACACCTCGATAGAACATTTAACGCTGAAGGCCGGCTATATAGGGCGGGTGCAAAATATTTTTTCCGAGCTGGTCGACATGAAAGTGCCGTTTTTCAATTTTAAATATCAATTCAAAGACCTTGCCAGTATTACGACCTACGGCTTATGGCTGGCCGACGGTCAAAGCGCTGCCAAATCGACACAGACGTTGGGCATCGCCGCGACCGGCTCGCCCAAGATCAATGATCGACTGCAATTGCATTATCGCGCGGAATACAGCTATCAATCGGATTATGCCAAAAACCCCAATAACTTCGACTTGAACCGTTATCACGTGATGGCCGGCGCGTCTTTTATGGGGGTCACGCTAAAAGGCGCAGTCGAAGAATTAGGCTCAAACGGTCGGCAAAGCTTTCAAACGCCGTTGGGAACCAATCATGCTTTCCAAGGCTGGGCGGACGTGTTTCTGGTGACGCCGGTCGATGGTGTGCAGGACGTCCATGCCACCCTTAGTGCCCAAATGTACGGCGCTAAGGCGATGTTTGTCTACCACAACTTTCAAAGCGCCGTTAACAATTTCGATTACGGAAATGAGTATGACTTCCTGCTTACGAAAAAATTTGGCGGTAATTATGCGCTACTTGCCAAATATGCCTATTACGACGGAGATGAGAGTGCGCCGGGCCAATTCGCCAACGATGTCCACAAATTCTGGCTGCAGGCATCGGTAAACTTCTAAATCCGCCGCGTGCTGATTTCCGTTAACGACCTTTGGCGTTGCCCGTTAGTAGAAATCCGCGTTCATTGATTTGTTATTTTATGTTTTAGAGGCCGTTATGAAAGACAAGCAAACGCTGATTGTAATCGGCAACGGTATGGTCGGGCACCATTTTCTGCAAAATCTGGTCAGTAACCCGGTCAGCAGCAATTACGATATTGTGACTTTCTGTGAAGAGCGACGTCCTGCCTATGACCGCGTCCATTTGACCGATTTCTTCTCCGGTAAGAACGCTGAAGAATTGGCTCTGGCGACGCCCGAGTTTTTCACCGAACACCGCATCCAAATCCATCTGGGCGACAAAGCGGTCGCTATCGATACACAAAACCGGTATGTAACGTCGGCAAAGGGTTTGCGTATTGCGTACGATAAACTGGTTTTGGCTACGGGTTCCTATCCTTTTGTTCCCCCCATTCCCGGGCATGACCGGGACGATTGCTTCGTTTACCGTACCATTGAAGACCTTGAAGCCATCAGGTCCGCGGCAAGAAATGCCCGAACCGGTGTCGTAATCGGCGGCGGCTTACTCGGATTGGAAGCGGCCAAGGCGCTGCAAGACCTTAATCTTAAAACCTCCGTCGTGCAATTTTCTCCCCGCCTGATGGCTGCTCAATTGGATGAGGGCGGCGCAAAGATGCTTGCAGATAAAATCGAGGCGCTGGGTGTTTCGGTACTGACCAACAAAAACACTGCCCAAATCATCGATGGAGAACAAAACCGGCATAAACTGGTTTTCACTGATGGAACCGGGTTGGAGGCCGATTTGGTATTGTTCTCCGCGGGTATACGTCCACGCGACGAACTTGCCCGAGGTTGCGGTCTGCAAGTCGGTTCGCGCGGCGGTATCGTCATTGACAATCAATGCAAAACCTCCGATCCCGACATTTACGCCATTGGCGAGTGTGCGGCCTGGAACGAGCAGATTTTTGGTTTGGTCGGTCCCGGCTACAGTATGGCGCGTACCGTGATTGCCGATCTGGCGGGAGAGGCGGCGGACTTCAACGGCGCCGATATGAGCACCAAATTAAAACTAAACGGCGTTGATGTCGCCAGTATCGGCGATGCGCATGCCAGTACGCCGGGATCCCGCGTTTATACCTATCAAAATGGGGCGGAAGAAATTTATAAAAGAATCGTCATCAGCGGCGACAAAAAAAGACTATTGGGTGCCATTTTGGTCGGCGACGTGTCGGGTTATGGTGCGTTGCTGCAGTACTGCCTGAACGGCATCGGCTTGCCGGAGCATCCCGACAGTCTTATTTTACCTGCACGTTCGGACGCATCGGTGGGTTTGGGTCCCGATGCGCTCCCGGCCAATAGTCAAATATGTTCCTGCTATGCGGTCAGCAAGGAACAGGTTTGTTCCGCGATCACCGAAGGTTGCCATACGTTGGGCGAGCTAAAACAAAACACTCGGGCCGCAACCGGTTGCGGCGGTTGCGCCGCCTTGCTTAAATCGGTTTTGGATTGCGAATTGGCTAAAGCCGGCGTTGAAGTGAACACCGACATCTGCGAACACTTCGCTTACACCCGGCAGGATTTATATCATTTGATTATGGTTGGGCAAATCAAAACCTTCAATGAGCTGCTCAAAAAACACGGCACAGGACGGGGCTGTGAAGTATGCCGTCAGGCAGTGGGCTCCATCCTCGCCTCCTACTGGAATGAATATGTTCTCGAGCGCGACCATATCGGTTTGCAGGATACTAACGATACGTTTTTAGCCAACATGCAAAAAGACGGTTCTTATTCGGTTGTCCCGCGCATGACGGGCGGCGAAGTCACTCCGGAAGGTTTGATCGCGATTGGGCGGATAGCGAAAAAATACCGGCTATATACTAAATTAACCGGCGGACAGCGGGTTGACTTATTCGGTGCGCGGGTCGATCAGCTCCCATTGATCTGGCGGGATTTGATCGATGCAGGTTTTGAATCCGGTCATGCCTACGGCAAGTCGCTGAGAACGGTAAAATCCTGTGTCGGCAGCACCTGGTGCCGCTTTGGTGTCGATGACAGCGTGGGTTTGGCGGTGGAACTGGAAAACCGCTATAAAGGCCTGCGGGCTCCCCACAAAATCAAATTTGCCGTTTCCGGCTGTACCCGGGAGTGCGCGGAGGCGCAGAGCAAGGATATCGGCGTGATTGCCACCGAAGGTGGCTGGAACCTCTATGTTTGCGGCAACGGCGGCATGAAGCCGAGACATGGCGATTTGTTTGCCGCCAGTCTGGACAAAGTCACGTTAATCAAATATATCGATCGGATTTTGATTTTCTACATCCGCACGGCCGACCGGCTGCAACGCACATCGGTATGGATGGAGAACATGGAAGGCGGACTGGATTACCTGAAATCCGTGGTCATCGACGATAAATTGGGCATGTGCCAGGAGTTGGAAAAGCAAATGCAACATATCGTGGCTAGCTATCAATGCGAATGGAAAACAACGATTGCGGACGCGAACAATCTAAGACGTTTCCGCCATTTTGTTAATAGCGATAGAATCGATGAAAATCTTGTTTATGTGGAGGAGCGCGGACAAATTCGTCCAGCTAATGAAACCGAGCGCGGGCATTTAGCCCTGGCGGAGGAAGTCGAATGACCAAGTGGGCCGATATTTGTTCAACGGACGACCTGCAACCCGACTCCGGGATCTGCGCGCTGGTAAAAAATCAGCAGGTTGCGGTCTTTTATATGCCCGAAGACAATGCCGTGTACGCCATCAACAATTATGATCCGATGGGCAAAGCCCAGGTTCTGTCCCGCGGGTTGATCGGCGATGTCCAAGGAGAGCCGATGGTGTCATCACCGTTATACAAACATCATTTCAGCCTGTTAACCGGCCGATGCTTTGAACGCGTCGACGTCAAAGTTGACGTTTATGCGGTGCGCGTGGAAAACGGCCGGGTGGCGATCCGCTTGGGAGAATAATGTTATGAATTGTACTTACTATATCGCCGATGCATTTACCCGGAGGATCTTCAGCGGCGCTCAAATTGCCGTTTTCCCTGATGCCGAACAACTGAGTCAAGCACAAATGGCGCTGATCGCCCGGGAGCTGAATTTATCGGAAACCATTTTCTTGATGCGCAAGGAAAAAGGCGGGTACCGGTTTCGCATGAAAATATTTTCTCCGTTGAGCGAAATTAACTTTGCCGGCCACCCGATCATTGCCGCCGGCTATGTGCTGGCCGAAAGTGGTAAACTTCCGGGAACAGCGGGTAATATACCGGTTGTTTTCGAACAAAATAGCGGTGCGATTCAAGCCAACATTACTGTCAGCGACGGCCGCCCCAGTCTGGTACAGTTTACGCGCACGGTCGAACCCATCGTCGACTATTTTGCCCCGACCGAAGCGGAACTGGCCGCTTTTTTGAGCATCGATCCGGCTCATATTGATAATAAAAAATATGTGGCCCGTTTGGTTGCCTGCGACGTGCCTTATCTGATAGTCCCGGTTTACTACTACGAAACGGTACGCAACGCGACATTTAATTTTTCCGCATGGAGTCAAAGCATCGCACCCCAGACTGCAGCCCAGGAAATACTACTGCTCTCCCGGAAAACACCTTATCAAGATTCCGATCTCGCCGCCCGGCTGATCGGGCCGGATATCGGGCCGCACGACGATCCGCCGATCGGTTCGGCAATCCCCGCGTTGGCCGGATATTTGTGTTCTTTCGAGCATATGCAAAAAGGGACGTATACCTTTGCCGTACAAAGGGGTGATGACAAAGCGCGCCGCAGTGTGTTGCACATGGAAATGGATCATAAGGGAGAAGACACGTTAACCTTGCGCGTCGGTGGAGAGGCCGTGATCGTCGCCGAAGGTAAAATGCATGTACCCGATATTTAATGCCCGAAATCCCAGGCGAAAACCCCGTTTAGTCATTATCGGCAACGGCATGGCCGGGATGAGAACCGTGGAGGAACTGCTGGCAATCGCTCCCGATAAATATGCCATCACTGTCTTCGGTGCGGAACCTTACGGTAATTACAACCGCATCATGCTGTCCTCTGTCTTATGCGGCGACAAGCAAATTGAGGATATCGTCATTAACGACAGGGCGTGGTATCAGAATCACAAAATATCGCTGCATGCCGGACCCGAGAAAGAAGTGGTGAATATTGAGCGTGGCGTCAACAGGGTGCATTGTCGAGACGGAAGTTCAGCCCGATATGACCGCTTGTTGATCGCCACCGGTTCCAACCCGGTCATATTGCCGATACCGGGAATTGAATTACAAGGGGTCGTCAGTTTTCGGCAGATTCTGGATGTCAACACCATGCTGAAATATACTCGCACCCACAAAAAAGCGGTTGTCCTGGGAGGCGGGCTGCTCGGGCTGGAAGCCGCCAATGGGCTGGCCGTGCGTGGCATGGATGTAACCGTTGTGCATAGCAATCCGATTTTGATGAACCGGCAAATGGACGGCGAAGCCGCTTCAATGTTAAAAGAAGCGCTGTCGGAACGCGGTCTCGACTTCAAAATGCCGGCACGAACCGTGGCGATGCTTGGTAACGATCAAGGCCATGTCACTGCCGCCAGGTTTGCGGACGGCAGTGAAATCAGCTGTGATTTATTTGTGACGGCGATCGGGGTGCGTCCTAATATCAAACTGGCGAAAAATGCCGGTTTATACTGTGAACGCGGTATTGTCGTCGACGACACGCTGCAAACCTACGATCCCTGTATTTATGCGGTAGGCGAATGCGTGCAGCACCGTGGAGAAACATTCGGCCTGGTCGCGCCGTTATTCGAGCAGGCGAAAGTCTGTGCCAACCACTTAAGCGGACACTGCTCCGCCGAATATAGAACCTTGCCCACCGCCACCCGACTGAAAGTCTCCGGCATTCAGCTTTTTTCACTAGGAAACTTTTTGGGTGATGATGCCTGTGAGACGATTCAATTCAGCGATCCGGGAATGTGTATCTATAAAAAACTGGTGTTGAAAGACCGCCGTTTGGTCGGTGTGGTACTATATGGCGATACCGCCGACGGTCTTTGGTATCAACAGCTTCTGGAAAGCGGGCGGGACCTTTCGGCGATCAGGGAATGCCTGATTTTCGGCCAATATTATAGCAACAGCATTGAGGCGAACCGTGGCAGCAACCCCCATTTTTAGTACCTGTCCCTATTGCGGCGTCGGCTGCGGTATTGAAGCGGTAGCCGACGAAACTACGCGCACACTCAAGATAAAAGGCGACAAACAGCATCCGGCCAACTTCGGTAAACTCTGCTCCAAAGGGTCGGCACTGGCGGAAACCATCGCGTTAAGCAGCCGCTTGTTGGCTCCGAAAATTCACGGCAGGGAGTGCGGTTGGCCGGAAGCACTGCAGTTGATCGCGGAAACGTTCAAGCGCACCATTCGTGACTACGGACCCGATGCGGTGGCATTTTATGTTTCCGGGCAATTGCTGACGGAAGATTATTATGTCGCTAATAAACTGATGAAAGGTTTTATCGGCAGCGCCAACATTGATACCAACAGCCGCTTATGCATGTCTTCGTCGGTTGCCGCCTATAAACGCGCTTTCGGTTCCGACACCGTGCCGGGGTGTTATGAAGATTACGAATCGGCCGAATTGATTGTGCTGGTCGGCTCCAATGCCGCGTGGTGCCATCCGGTCAATTTTCAGCGCATCCGAACTGCCAAGGAGGCCAATCCGGATTTAAAAGTCGTGGTTATCGATCCGAGGCGCACGGATAGTTGCGATATCGCCGACCTGCACTTGGCCATTGCCAGTGGCACCGATACGCTGTTGTTTAATGGTTTATTGGCATACCTGTCCAAACGTCAGGCACTGGATTCCGTCTACATCGGAGAGCATACCGAAGGCTTCGACAAGGCATTAGCGGCGGCCCAAATTAGCAGCGGCGACTTGGCATCAGTCAGCGCACAATGCCGTTTGGTGCTTGAGGATATGATGCAATTCTTCGAGTGGTTCGGGCGTTGCGAAAGAGTGATGACGTTGTATTGTCAAGGCGTTAACCAGTCGACTAGCGGCACCGACAAGGCCAACAGCATCATCAACTGCCATTTGGCGACCGGCAGTATTGGTAAACCCGGCGCGGGGCCTTTTTCCCTGACCGGGCAGCCGAATGCGATGGGAGGTCGCGAAGTGGGGGGGTTGGCGAACCAGTTAGCCGCGCATATGGATTTGCATAAACCGGAGGATCGGGCCTGTGTCGGCGAAATCTGGGGCAGTGACCGGATCGCCGAGCGGCCCGGTTATACGGCGGTTGAATTGTTCGATGCGATAGATGCCGGCAAAATCAAGGCGGTGTGGATTATGGCGACCAATCCTGCAGTCACTTTGCCTGATGCCGACAAAGTAAAACGGGCACTGCAAAACTGTGAATTTGTCGTTGTTTCGGATTGCGTCGCCCGCACCGATACAATGGATCTGGCCCATGTGCAATTGCCGGCTCTGGGCTGGAGTGAAAAAGACGGCACCGTCACCAATTCGGAACGCCGCATTTCCCGGCAACGCGCGTTATTGCCGCCGGCGGGCAAAGCCAAACCGGACTGGTGGATTATTTGCCAGGTAGCCGGTTATATGGGCTATGGCCAAGCGTTCAACTATCAATCCGCTTTCGAAATATTCCGCGAACATGCGCGCTTGTCCGGACATCGCAATGATAGTCAACACGGTTTCCGGGATTTTGATATATCCGCTTTCGCAAACATCAGCAGGACGGATTATGACCGGTTACGACCTGTCCAATGGCCGGTCAATGCGAAGCACCCGCAAGGCTGCAAACGCTTATTCGGCGATGGCGGTTTCTTCACGGCATCCGGCAGAGCTCGCTTTATCAGCATTATACCGCGTCGGCCCGCCCATCTTCCCGACGCCGATTATCCGTTTATCCTGAACACCGGCCGCATCCGCGACCAATGGCACACGATGACGCGCACCGCCCTGGCAACCCGGCTCAATCAGCATAAAAGCGAACCTTTCGTGGAAGTTCACCCGGAGGACGCGGCAACTATCGGTCTGGCTGACCAATCGCTGGCGAAAATCAGCAGCGCCTGGGGAAGCATGCTGGCGAGAGTCAATATCACTGACCGCCAACAACGCGGTCATTTATTTGTTCCGATGCACTGGACTGCGCAGTACGCCGGTTCGGGGCGGGTTTGTGCCTTGGTTAACCCGGACTTCGATCCGATATCGAAACAGCCCGAAAGTAAGCACACACCTGTCAGCATTGTCACGTATCAACCGGCCTGGTACGGCTTTATACTGTCGAGGCAGGAACTTCGATTTGACAATGTCGAATACTCGGTAAAAATTAACGGGGAACAGTTTTACCGTTATGAATTGGCCGGACAAAAATGGCCCGACGATTGCCGGCAATGGATTCACGACGCGTTGAGTACGTTCGCTTGCGACAATGCGCAATGGCAGGAGTACCGGGATTCGGCAAGACGGACTTATCGCGCCGCCAGGATTATTGGTCAACGGCTGGACGCCATTGTCTTCATTTCCCCGGACCGCCGGTTGCCTGAACGCGGTTGGCTTTCCGGCTTGTTTGTCAAACAAGCCTTATCGAATGAGGAACGCAGGGTCCTGTTGAGCGGTTGCCCGCCACAAGGGACTGCCGATGTGGGCCGGATTGTCTGTTCCTGTTTTAATGTCGGCACGAAAACCATTCTCAACGCCATCAAAACCGATAAATTAAGTACCCACCAGCAAGTAGGCCAATGTCTGAAAGCGGGCACCAACTGCGGCAGTTGCATTCCGGAAATCAAAGCGCTGCTCAAGTGACAGTTATCATATTGCTATTGAAAATATGCAGGACTACCGCAATCGGATAACTGAAATGTGGATAAATTATATCACCGCCCTTTATTTGTGGAATTATTTTGCCAATGTTTCACAGATTTCCGGTTCTTCTTCCAGACATTGGATTTTGACTACGTTTGGTGACTTGTAGCGTTGTTGTCGTTGTCCGCTTTGGCCTGTTCACGCTTGCCTCGCGCTATTTCGGCCTAGAGTTGTTATAATGTAACTCTTCGGTTTTTTCTAATGACCGCTCTTCCGATACGTTATGGATATTAACCATGACAGTTTATAAAACCTACTTAATGATATGTTGACGACGTTGCAACGAACCAGCTGGGTTGTACTTTGCTCGCTATTTCTCTTCAGCCCCGTTATCATAGCTCATGGTGTTGACGATAATACAGAACGTTTTTTGATCGAAAACCAGGGATTGGCAATTGGGCCATTTCTTTATATCGGAGCCAAGCATATGGTGACCGGTTACGATCACTTGCTTTTTCTAGTTGGCGTCATTTTCTTTTTATTTCGGACATGGGATGTTCTGATTTATGCCAGCTTATTCACTTTAGGACATAGTTTAACATTGCTGTTCGGCGTGCTCGATAATATCGCAGTGAATCCCTTTCTAATCGATGCCATTATCGGGCTTTCTATTGTCTATAAAGGTTTCGATAATCTAAAAGGATTTCGCCTTTTGCTCGGTTACCAGCCGAACACAAAAATCGCAGTGCTAATTTTTGGTCTTTTTCATGGTTTCGGTTTAGCCACCAAGTTACAGAACTTTTCTTTGCCGCGAACGGAGCTCTGGAAAAATTTATTGGCTTTCAACGTGGGCGTTGAGCTAGGCCAATTTTTTGCTTTGCTGTATATTTTAATCGCGCTCGATTTTTGGCGCCGGCATTGGAGTTTTTACACTTTTTCAACCGCAACCAACACATTGCTTATGTCGTGTGGATTGATTTTGTTCGGCTACCAGCTAACAGGCTACATTCTTGGATAAATTATGAGCGATACCAACTCATCTCTCCCTTCATTAAAAGCGTTGACTATCGCCAGTTTGATTGCAACCCTTATCGCTGGCTTCGTTTTAATCGCCTTTGTCTTACCCGCTGAATACGGCATAGACCCAACCGGCTTGGGAAAAAAAGCGGGCTTAACGGTTTTATCCGGAAAAACAAATTATTCTATTCAGGCTAGAGCTATTCCCTTGCCGACCCAAAAATTGTCCGAAATTACCTGTTCTAATCAAAATGCTGTAACTGCTGGGAATACTGTAAACGAACCACTTCGGCAAGATACGGTCATGATTACCGTTCCCCCAAACAAAGGTTTGGAATATAAATTTCATTTAACACGAGGGGCGTTGTTGGAATACTCTTGGACTACGAATGGGGCAAAACTTTACTTTGATTTTCACGGCGAACCCAAAGGGGACAAGTCCGGCTATTTTAAGAGCTACAAGGAAAGCACAGATAATCAGTCAAGTGGTGATTTAACTGCTCCGTTCGAAGGCTCGCATGGCTGGTATTGGGAAAATAAAACCCAGAATCCTGCAACAATAATATTGAATACTAAGGGCTCCTATCGCATTATAGGTTTAATCTAAAAATTGAATGGCTGTTTATCGACATTTCCAAGCATGAGAGATTTCGATACGAACTGCCACCTGTTTTTTTCACTTAAACTTAAGAGCGAAGACAAGAGAATACGATCTTCATAGGATAGGGTCCGGCGCCGGATACCGTGACCGGTACGACCCGGTTTTTGCAACATGACAGGCCCTTAAGATCAGCCGTCAATTTCCAAATCGCTCAGCGGCTTCGAGCAGCAGGCAAAAACATATCCCGAATTGCGATCCTTCGCGTCGATTTCGCACTCGCCGTTGACGGAGACCTGGCCTTGGCATTTCACCATACAAACGCCGCAAGAGCCGATCCGGCAGCTGTAATCAATTTCCACACCATGGGTTTCGGCCAGCTCAAGTAATGTCTGCTCGCCGTCGGTGCGTGCGACGATATTGGCTTTGCCGAAGCGCACCGCATATTTACCGGTGCCCGGCTCATCCTGTTTGGCTGCGCCTTGCGCCACACGGCCCACGGCAAAGCTCTCGCTGTGCAACTGCGGCATCGGAAAGCGCATATCGCGCAAAGTTTGCTCCACAGCCTGCATAAAGTCGTCGGGCCCGCAGATAAACACATGGCGTTGTGGAAAGTCGGGTGCCAATAATTCAATCATGCCGACATTGATGCGCCCGGTCAGACCTAACCAGGATTCGGTGCCTTGCCAATCGGCGGTTAATGTAACCGCGGCTTGAAAGTTACGATGCCGCGCCGACATCAACTCTAACTCCTTCCTGAAAATAACGTCCCGTGGCGTTTTGCTGGAAATCAGCATTTTCACGTCGACTACCGCCCCGGTATCGGTAATCCAGCGCGCCATTGACATGATCGGTGTAATACCGCTACCCGCGGCAATGAACAGCAGTTTGGCGGAAGGATAATCAAAGCAGGTAAACCGTCCCGACGGTCCCTTAACCTGAAGTTTGCTACCCACCCGGAGCTCGTCGCACAGCCAGTTGGAGACCAGGCCGTTGTTGACCCGTTTGACGGTAAAATCCAACGTATGCGGACGGGAAGGGGAGGATGACATGCTGTAGGAGCGCTGAACCGGACGGCCATTGATATTGAGCAGCAAGGTAATGAATTGGCCGGGTTTATAGGAAAACAGCAACGGTTCTTCGCCGACCAGGCGGAAAGTTTTACTGTCCGCCGTTTCGTCAATGATACCTGATACCTTCAAGGTGTGGGTCCCTTCCGTCCATATCGACAGCGCCCGGCGATTGGCCACCAAATTGGCGAGCAGCGGACCGGCTTTCGGCGTGGGAAACTCGGCGGGTTTGAAAAGGGCGTCAGCCAGTTTTTGCAGGATTTCTGATTCGGCAGGCAGTGCGGGGCAATCCGGCAGAATGAAGCGAAGATGGAATCCCGGCAGTTCGGCAACAAACCCGTTCCGCAATAGGGTTGGCTGTTTGGGCGCCAGTTGTTGGTCATTAAGTGAAGTTCCGGCCTCACTGCCAAGCTCTTCCAGAAAAAATCCCTCTTCCCGTTTGCTCAGCTGGGCATGGAACATAGCCATTTTCGCCGACTCCAGCTGTATTTCCGCATGGGGGTGACGGCCGATACGTAATGCTCCGGCGCAATCGTCCAGCAAATGTTCATTGATCACCATGCCGTTTTTAATGATTTCCAGCTTGCTGCAGGCGCTATCTTTGGTATTGCCTTTAAATAAATCAGACATCCAGAGCGGTCCGGATGCCTCGCTATGCGGTTTTTTTTTGTTTTGATCGGACATAGGCTTGGCTTAGGGTTATTGGGGCAAAAAAATTGAATAGATCTCTTTGGTCGATGCGCCGCTTAAATAAACCTCTTTTTGCGCCTGCCTGACGAAATGGGAAGGGCCGCAAATGTAAACCCGGAAGTTGCTTAGATCAGGCAGGGTTTGCAACGCTAAGGTATTGGCGTTTCCGGTAAGGTAAGGGGGCTGCTCAAGTATTGTGGAAGGATAATAGGCCAGATTGCTGCAGTAGCGGCCAAGCTCTTGCAAATCATCCACCAAATACAGGTTCTGTGCTGTTTTGGCGCTATGAAATAAAAAAATCGGCCCATTGTGGCCCGCTTCCAACGCATCCTGCAGTATGCCGACCAGCGGTGAAAGGCCGTAGCCGTCGGCCATCATTAATAAGGGTTGCTGTAATGTATCGGCTGAGTAAAAATGACTGCCCATCGGCCCGCAGACATAGACTCGGTCGCCCACTGTCAGGTCTTGGTGCAACCACTCGCTAAAGTAGCTCCCCGCGATCAGTGGTACGTGAATTTCCAGCGTTCCGCTTTCTTTTTCACTGGACGCCGATGTGATGTGATAGCTTTTTCCGATCTTTTCCTCATTCATTAGAATAATGGTTTGTCCCGCGTGGTAATCCAGCGGTTGTTCGCATTGTAGAAAAATGGACATCACGTCGGCGTTAAGATATTCGATTTGCGCGACGTCTGCCGGAACCTCTTTCGTGATTGTCTCCATCAATGCGATTTCCATATTGCGGGTCGGCACACAGGCGCAAGCAAGAAAATAATCGAGTTTCTTGAGCGTATCGCGCAGGTTTTGTTGAGCATCCGGCGGGGGGGCGCCGTTTAGCGAGCGCATTAAACAACTCTGGCAAACCTGCTGCCGGCAGGCGTAGGGTATATCGACTTTTTGCCTGATTAACGCCTCCAGTACCGTTTCGCCGAGGCGGCAGGAGAATTCCTCGCCGTTTAAATTCAGGGAAAAACCTGTTTTCCCCGCGTATTGCTCTTCGGCACTTCGGTGGTTACGGCTCAGTTTTTCTTCAATGAACCGCTTTATCGACATAGCACGTCTTCCCGCGTGGTTTCCAAAATACCCAGCATTTCTTCGATCGGCCTTTCCGGAAGATCCAGTTCATGCAGGGTTTCTTTCAGTATTTGCAGGATGCGGTTGAAGTGGTCGTTATTCATACCCAATTCATCGATTAAGCGCTGATGTGCTTTACGCAGGTCCAAACCACTATATTGATAAGGACCGCCAAACGCCATGGACAAAAAAGCTTTTTGTTTTTGCCGCTGACCGTCCATATCAACGTCTTCAAAAAAAGGGGCAACAAACTCATCGGCCAGCACTTTACGGTAAAACAAATCGACGGCCAATTCCATGGCTTTATCGCCGCCGACGCGGTTGTATAACGGGATATCCTGCAGTTGGAAAAAATCGACGCGCTTGGCGGCATCGCTATCGGTTCCCCAGTCAATGCGTTTTTCCAATTTTTGCATCAACGGAACATGTTTAGAGCATTGCACATAAGCTTCCTCCACCTCCACCATCAGCCAGCGTTCCGGCTTCTTGTGTCCTTCGATCTGCAATTCCTCGATAACACTGGGCGGCAATTTGTCACCGAATTGCAAAATTTCATCATTTTCGACGATCCGAACCTTACCGTTCACGTGCAGGCCGATGGTGTCTTTTTGAAAATCGACAATCAACAGGGCGATATGGGGGTTTTCGGAGATGTTGCCTAAATTGGCCATGACACCGTTGCCCCGGTATTCGGGGTACATCAGGTATTTTTCGTTGAGTACCCGAATAAATCCGGGTTTGCCGAATTTTGACGTACAATCACATTCGCCGTTGGCATCGGCCGTTGCGATGAATAAAAATTCCTGTTCGAGAATGAACTCCTGCATTTTGGGAGCAAGATAGTCCAGGAGCTGCTTGTTATAAAAATTCAGTGCACGGTTTCTGGTGTCGAACTTTTCTTGTAATTCATGCTCACCGCAGGAACCGGGGGCTAAAGTTGGTTGTTTTCGCTCAACGGGCTGCTGATGTTTAAGCGCTTCGCCGAGGGGCTGCGGTGGCGATATTCTGAGGTTTTTGAAACGGCCTTGTAAGGTTGCGGAATCTTCAGTTGGCGCGGCGGGCGAGGGCTGCCGGTCAACAATCGGCGGTGATTGCTCCGGCGATGCCCGGCTAGCTCGATAATCGTTTTGCAGGGCACTAAACAGGCTATTGAGTTGTTGCAATTCACTTTTAATATCGGCGATGCAACCACTTAAATTATTATCGCATTTCTCCAGCGATTGAATCTGCCGGTCAAGTTGATTTAACCTTTCGCGAAATTTAATCTCGTGAGGAAAATGCTCATTTTTTGTTTTTTTCTTTCTTGAAAAAAATCTCATGGTCTGTTCCTTTTATTATGTGTTAGCAACTCAAATTAACGATCATCCTCCCGTTGATGATTAATCATTGGCTATTTTTTTCAAGCGGCATCGGCTTTTAACGTTTTCGTCTTGGATGTGTCTCACCGCACATCTAAATTCGGCGCTTATTCCATCATCCGGGATCGGCCCGGAAGATTAACAAACCGGATTTCGATGTGCGAATACGATACTTACGCCGTGTCAAACACTGCTGATTGCATTACTTTAAAGACAAGTCAAGAAGACGTAATAGGTTGTATATCCTATGCCGACCGTAGCTCCGACTTCGTAGCCCAAGACTTTATTCGGTGCGACACCCGATGTGGTTCCCACACGAAATAATCGGTTATAACCCAGGCCGTCGTCAATCAAATCCACGTCCAACCACGACACATCATTCTCACCGGCGCCGGCTATCGGGGTGGCCGAACCGACAATAACCCGTCCTTCGGCAAACTCCCAGGCGGGTTTATTCAGGTGTTGATAATGCGTGCCTATTTTAACGTCACCGATAAAGCCTTTTTTCGCTTCATAGAGAGACGCCAACGGACCCGTTGCCTGCCATTTTTTTTCGCCGTCTAAAATGTATGATTGTATCCCCCTTGCGAAAACTACTTTGTTTAGCTCACAGTTGTCAATATTCGCGACACCGTTGAGCACGGTTTCCAATTCGTCTTTGCTGTACTCTTCATCGGCAGAGGCCGCAACAGAAATAGCGGCTGCCAAAATGACGGAAAAAAATTTTATTATCGGTTTGCTGTAGCGTTTCATCAGGAATTTACCTCTCAATTTTGTCGGTCGGATTTCAAACGTTAACGGCCGCGATATTCATTGCGGCCGGTACTATCATTAGTCCCGTATAAGGCTCTAAGAAGTTGTAGCCGCACCAGTGCCCACAAACATTCAAGCAATCAACTGTCTTCAAGAGAAATGATTCCCGTTGGACTTTGCCCGCCAATTCGACCAAACACTGAAGCCGGTTTTCAGGTTAAACTGTACCGGCAACCCGATGAATCTGCCCGCAACAATCATGAATGAAAATGAATACTTTATGAAAGCCGATGAATGAGGGAATACCGGTTGAAATGGACGACCAGGACGGATAGTCCGGGTATTGCCTGGCTTTGTCGCAAGCACCCCCACTCGTGCTGTAACCCGGTTAACAAACGAATTGATTTGTAAAAAACGTTTTTTTGCACCGGGCGCCAACCCGGGGAGTATGGAAAGCGTCATGTTGAGTTGCATCTCTAACGACGCTATAGTAATGATGCATCGCGTTTCATTGAAGCATTGGCAAACAGCGAACAAAAATAACAATAACAATAATAAAAATGAATAAAATACAAAAATTCTCCTTTAGCTTAACAGGGATGTATTTGCTCGCTCAGCAAACTGTTGTTCAGGCGGAAAACCATGACCCCGCAAACTTAAGCATCGAACAATTGATGGCAAGTCAGGTCACCTCGGTTTCAGGGACCGATCAAAAATTTTCCGACACGGCCGCTTCGGTTTATATCGTAACCCAGGAAGACATCCGGCGCTCGGGAGCGACCAATATTCCCGATGCATTACGCATGGTTCCGGGAATTCAGGTTGCGAGGATCGGCGTAGGCAAATGGGCCGTGACTTCGCGGGGCTTTAACGGACGCTTCGCCAACAAACTGCTTGTCCTGCTCGATGGACGCAGTGTCTATACCCTTTATTTTGGCGGAGTGCGCTGGGAAAATCTTGATTTGGTGCTCGATGACATTGAACGAATAGAAGTCATCCGCGGTCCCGGTGCGAGCATATGGGGGCACAATGCGGTCAACGGCGTGATCAATATCATCACCAAACACAGCGAGGAAACCCAACAAGGGCTGGTTACCGTGACGGCAGGCAACGAGGAACGGTCGATCGTTGAAATGCGCTATGGCGATCAACTCGGCGACAATGCCCATTACCGGCTGTACGGTAAGTTTTTGTACCGCGACCAGTCAGTGGATTTGCAGGGAGATTCCGCGGCGGATAGCTGGAAACAGGGGATGGGCGGTTTCCGGCTCGATTGGAATTCTCATGACGGAGATCGTGTGTTGCTGGAAGGGGACGGCTATAAAGGTAAGACACAGGATACCTTGCTGTTTCCGACGGACGACCCGCTGGGTCCCGCTCGGCGCAATTCCGAACCGAATTCGGGCACCAGCGTTTTGGCTCGCTGGGAACATGACTTTTCCGTTGCGTCGAAAACCCGAACCCAGTTCTACTATGACTATTTTAATGCCACCGACACCGAGTTCGGTAACGAAGTCACCCATACCTTCGATGTTGATTTTCAACATGACATTGCATTATGGGAAGACAACTATTTCAACTGGGGTGTGGGGTATCGTATTGCGGCCGATGCGTTTTTCGACGGAAAATTTGCAACGACGCGTCCGACTTATAAAAATCTGCACCTGATCAGTATGTTTGTGCAGGATAAAGCCGTTTTGTGGGATGATGCCGTGCATTTGACATTCGGCACGAAAGTCCAGTATTACACATTGTCGGGATGGAACTATCAGCCGTCAGTGCGCTTGTTATGGAAAGTTCATCCGGAACACCATGTCTGGGCCTCGTTTTCCCGGGCAACCCGCTCACCGTCGCGCGGCGAAACATCGTTGAATCTTGAACCGGTATCGTTACCGACGCCGATTCCCATAAACCTGGTGTTGCAGTCCAATCCGGATCTGCAAGCGGACCGCGTGTACAATTACGAGTTGGGATACCGGACCTGGGTGGGCAATCGTTTCTCATTGGATTTGACGGCGTTCTATAACGACTATGACGGTCTGGTCACCGGTTTGATCGGCCCGGTAAATTTCCTAAAGCGTCAAGTCCTGGTGACCTTTGAAAATGGAGCGACCGCAAACAGTTGGGGGATAGAAGCGGTCGCCGATTGGCGGCCGATGGCCCTGTTACGGCTACTGCTTTCCTACAGTTTTCTACAAGTCAACGTGCGCGACAATATTAATCCTGATCAAAGGCACCGGCCGCGTACCAATCCGGCGAATCAGCTTTCTTTTCGCGCCTCGTACGATATCAGCGCAGCGGTCGCCTTTGATGCCTGGGTGCGTTATGTCGATTCTTTTGTGGTTCGCGATATCGTGGTCGGTTCGGTACGCAATGTGGACAATTATGTCGGCCTGGATCTGCGTCTGGCCTGGAAACCGGTCCCAAATCTCGAATTATCGGTTGTCGGGCAAAATCTGAATAACGGCGCTCACTTGGAATATATCGATGAAGCCTTCGGCTACCCGAGACAAGTGGAAAGGAGCGTCTATGGAAAAATCCGCTGGACGTTTTAATTGTCCGGAGCAAACTTTGTTTCAGAGCCGGATACCAGCGTATTGAACCATTGAATTTCGGTGGCCGGCATTCCGCTTTTGCCCGAGCGAAGGACGGTTGGCAGGCGGGGAGCCGTGGAATTGCCCGGTTCACAACGTCAATCAGCCGGTGCCGGGGAAAGCGCGTCCGAAAAGCGGGTGGGCGGTCAGGATTATGAGGAAAAATGAAAAATAACGCATTTTCAGTGTATTTTATGCTAAATCAGCGCATACTCGCCCTGGTTAAAGTCCGGCATACGGCGGGCATGCCCAGCCTGTCCGTGCGGAATGAGATCAGTTGGTAACTAACAAATCCGGTCCCCGGCCGTCAGCGGGTTTAATCGCGGATTTCCCAAGTCTTTATTGATACCCCGCCGACGGCGGGGAATGTTCTTCGAGCCATGATCTTGATGTGGAATAAAACGGTTTGCTGCAAGAGGTTAATCCGGTGAAAAATCACGCCAGGCTGCTGGTTTCTGCTGTTCTATGCGCGACCGTTTTACTGCAGACGGCATTCGCCGCCGACGATGTGTTGGACAGGGCGACGCTCAAATTGCTGTATACCTACCAATTCGGGAAATTTACGCAGTGGCCGGACCGGAAACTGAATAGCGCCACCAGCCGTTTCCGGTACTGCATTCTGGGTAAGAATCCATTTTCCCAAAACATGATGAACATGATCCGCGGCAAATCGGTACAAGGTATTCCCTTGGTTATCGACGTGTTCGATTCCGGTATCGTGCCCGAAGAAGTGCTTGCCGCATGCCACGTGTTGTACATCAGCCAATCCGAAAAACAAAGGCTTTCCACGATTCTTTCCAGCATTAACAACTTGCCGGTGTTAACCGTTAGCGACATTCGCGGTTTTTCCAGATCGGGAGGCATGGTCACATTGAAAGAGGAGCAGGGCAACCTACGTTTTCAGATTAATCCTGAATCGACACACAGGGCGGATGTAACGATCAGTTCCAAAATTCTGGAGTTGGCGGAAATAGTAACCGATGGGAAACCCAAATAGCATGAATGTTAAGCATTTATTAAAAAGCCTGCCGATCAGGCATAAATTGCTGCTGATTATGATGGCGACTAGTTGTGCGGCCATTTTGCTGATGGCGTTTTTCATCATTATCAATCAGGCAATCAACAGTCAACGCGCCATTCAGCAGCAATTGAGCACGTTGGCAGACGTGTTAGGATCGAGGAGTACCGGTGCACTGACCTTTGACGATCCGGCTACCGCCAAAGAAATTCTCAGCGGTCTCGCGCTGAAGGCGAATGTCGTTTACGCCGTCATAGAGCGGACCGATGGTCAGCCCTTTGCAGCTTTTGGCGGGATGGCGGCGCTTCCACCGGTCGATTTGCCGAACGAGGCAAACCGCTTAACGTCACTATGGCATCGCTTACTTTCCAACCGGATTCGCGTGGCCCGCGGCATCTATCTTGAGAAGGAGCGGATCGGGACGATACGCATTGTCGCGACGCTGGATCAACTATATGCCGATTTGCGGCGCTACCTGTTGGCGGTTACCCTTATTTCAACGGTTTGCATTGCCGTAACGGTGTTGATCGGCGCACGGCTGCAAAAAATCGTTTCTGATCCCATTCTGCAGTTACAGCAGGCGATGGATTCCGTCTCTGAAAACAAAGACTACTCGTTGCGGGTCGAGCACAGCGAGGAAAACGAGTTGGGGGCGCTGGTTGACGGCTTCAATCACATGTTACAGCAAATTCAATACCGCGATAATAAATTGGCTAAATACAGTACGCACCTGGAGACTATTATAGAGACCCGCACCCGGCAACTGACCGAGGCTAACGAAAAAAGGATTTTGTGGCTGGAGACCATGGCCCAATTTCTGAAGCATGAGCTTAAGAACTCCGTCGTGGGCGTAAAAACGTCGTTGGATTTGATCGAGCGCCGTGTCGCCGAATGCAATAATGGCAAAGGCGGTCGCAGGACCGCCGGCGATGGCTCATTGGATAAGGTCGACACCTATCTCGCTCGGGCGCGAAAAAGTATTGCCAATATGAATGCGCTGCTGCAAAGTGCGGCCGATGCCGGTAACCTGGAGGCGAGTCTCTATAAAGAGCCTTTGCAACACCTGGATTTGGGGGCGGCGGTGCTGAGCCATGCCGACATTTATTCCTCGGTCTATCCGATGGCCTCAATACGCGTCAACTGCCGGCCGGGTACGGTGATTTTCGGCAATGAAATGCGCTTGATTCAGTTGCTGGACAAGGTGGTATCCAATGCCGTCGAACATTCCGATAATTCCGGACCGATCGGCATTTCTGTCGAACAGCGTGGAATGGAAGCGTTGCTCACCGTTACCAACACCGGGGATGCCTTGCCACCGGATAAAAGCGCGATATTCGATCTGTTTGTTTCATTGCGCAGTGCGGAACGCAAAACCGCGGAAAATTTCGGATTGGGACTGTATATCGTCAAGCTGATTGCCGAATCACACGGAGGACGGGTTGCGGCCTACGATCTCACGGGGAAGAGCGGGGCGGTTTTTGAAATTACTTTTCCGTTGGCCGTTTCCGGTTAATAATCCGGGTATCAAATATTGGCGCGGCTAAAGCGGCAGAAAGCCGGATCGATACGGACTATTCCAAATCGATCCAGCGATAGCCGGCCCCCCGTTCGGTTTTAATGCAGTTAAAATTTTCGTCGATTGCTTTGAAGCGGCTGCGTATTGTCTTGATGTGCGCGGTAACGGTATTGGGCTCGACAAAAATATTCGCTGCCGTCATAAGCTGGCTGTAGGTTTTAACCTGATGGGGTTCCGTCAGGAGTTCCTGAACAATCCAAAACTGGGTGAGGGTGAGATCAACGGCTTGATCTTTCCAGAAGATAAGCAAACGATCCTGATCGATATGTAGACTCCCTTGAACGCTGTAACTTTTTTTAGTTTCCCTGGCCGAATTAAGGCAGGTTAACGTTCGATAACGCCGCAATAGGGCTTCAATGCGAACGATTAGGTATTCCATACTGATATCCTTGGTTAAATAGTCGTCCGCTCCGAGCCGGAATCCCGATATTTTGTCGATTTCGCTGCCGTGGGAGGTTAGGAAGAGGATGGGGAGCACCGGCGACATCTGACGCAACAGCATGCAAAGCTGGAACCCTCCCTCGCGGTCCGCTTCCAGGCTGATATCGAGAATAGCGATATCCGGAAGCTCCCTTTTGAAACCGAGCATGGCATCGTGTTGGCCGCTGTAAGCTTGCACGTCAAAGCCTTCATCGCTAAGCAGCTCCGTATAGTTTTCCCGAATGACGTCATCGTCTTCGACCAATGCGATTTTCCTAAGCATTTTTGCCCCCCGACACATAGCTTACGAATGATTATTTTTATTCGATCAGAGAGTATCTTATCCTGATTCCGGATCCATTTGGTAAATTTATTGATGCCGCATCGGCAAGCGACGGCCGCCAGCAGTTTTCCGCCGGTGGGAACGGTTCCGTAGGAAAGACCGGATTGTATTCCTTCTGGCGGATGATTCACTAACCGTTCAAAACGCCTCGGCTCTGATCGACAAACTTTTCGGTATTGTCATCCAATTGGCGGCTGGACCGTCCAAGGGGTTGGTGGACATACAGGGATTTGTTAAGCGCCTTTCTAGTAGTCGATTCATTGTTGCGAACCGGCGGCTTCATTTGATATTTAACCGGCATCTGATGGTCCGCCAGTTGTAGCGCGGGGTTGAATACCTTGTCGAATTTCCAGAGGTTTCTGATGAAATTGGTTTGGCCGCGCATGAGATTTCTGCCCATGACTTTGGACATGTCGCGGATCGCCGACCAGCCCATATGTTTGGTGAACATGATGCGTTGGGTTTCCACCAGTTCCGCGTAAAATTCCTCTATCGGCAGGCGGGTCGGCAAAACTGCATGCTGAATATCAAACAGTCGGTAATCCCGGGTCGCCAAATTACGTGATTCGGTGATCCAGCTCTCGGTGCCGGGATAGGGGGTATTGATACTGATATTGACGATTTCGGGAACTTCCTTGCACCATTCTCTGACGATGCTGAAACGCTCATGATCCCAATCGGTATCGGCGATGATGTTGATCGCAACATTGATATCCAACGAGCGGGCAAATTCCAGCGCTTCGAAATTGCGACTTAAATCAATACGTTTGCGGTATTTTTCCAAGCCCTCTGCGTCGATCGATTCGATGCCCAAAAACATGTAGCTCATGCCCAGTTCTTTCCAGAACTTGAATACATCTTTGTTGCGCAACAACACGTCGCCCCGGGTTTCCAGATAATATTCCTTTTTAATGCCCTTTCTGGCAATTGCCTCGCCGATTTCAAAACCCAGTTTTTCCTGAATGAACGCGACGTCATCGACTATAAAAATACCCTGTTCGCGGATCTGCTGCATTTCCTCAACGACTTTTTCAGGACTCATGACGCGATAGCTGCGCCCGTAAAATGTCCAGGCGCTGCAGAACGAGCAATCCCACGGGCAACCCCTGGAAAACTCGATCGATGCACAGGGGTCTAAAGTACCGAGAAAATATTTTTTGCGATACTTAACCAAATCGCGGGCCGGAGATAAATTATCCAATTCGGGAACAAAGGAGGGTTGGCCGCCCTCGCCGTTGACGGTTACGACACCCGGTACGCTATGAATGTTTTCCCGGTCTTCGTTAACGGCCTGCAGCAATAGTGGAAGGCCAGACTCGCCTTCGCCTCTCAAAACCGCATCGATTTTGCCTTCGCCATGCTCCAAAATTTCCTCGGCGGTAAATGAGGCGCTGTGCCCGCCGACAAACACAAAACTGCTCGGCAAGCGGTTTTTGGTTTCCTTGGCAAGATCGATTATTTCCGGCACGTTCGCTAAATAATTCAATGAAAAGGCGATAATATCCGGCTGCCAGTCGGCCAGCAGCCGGTACAAATCCTGATGCGTTTCCACTTGTAAATCGATCAGACGGGTTTGGCAACCGTGGCGGCGAGCGGTATCGGCTACCAATTCCAAACCCAACGGTTCAAGGCGTAAAAATACCTTGGTATACATCAACGGACTAGGGTGAACGGCAAGAAATTTCATGGTATAAACTCCTTTATTAATCGTTATTAGCAGTCATCAACACATGATTTACTAAACAAAGAAAAACAGCAGCCTAATTTCGATGTGGATCGAGATCCTTTATTCTCCGGCCCAAAGTTGGTTACTTAGCAGACACTTATCCCTGAAGCGCAAACCGTCTTCGCTGTCATTTGCAGATTCCGGTCTTACCCGACATGTCACCGCCGTTATATCCTAATCTGCATTTTTCTGTCAAAGTGATTGAAAATAAGATCGGGCAGCATGGCATGATGCTTATCAACAAACAGCTGTAGCCGCAAAAATAATTACCATAATGTAATCAGAGTGTAATACAAAACCGCTAAAAATTCATGGGTAGGGTTAAAAAGGAAGGGCACAATTGTCATTATTGAAATAATCCCTTCTTCGAAGTTTGTTTTGTTAATTCAATCCATTGAACCCGGTGGGCTATTACAGACGCTTCCGAGTCATGCTTGCCAAACGGTAATATTAGGTCTATTGTTGAATTCTGAAATTTGTTTCCGGAAGTCTCTTTTTACAGTAGAGTAGGTGAGGCGTTATGAATGCACTAAACTTTCGCGGTATTACACAGATTTTATTAGTGGCCTCCAATTTTTTTTATCTTGCTGCCGCTATTGCAATTGAAGGAGAACAATCCATGTCTATGACAATAACTTCCCCCGCTTTTGCTCATCAGGGAGAGATGCCCGCGCGATTTACTTGTGACGGCAAAGATACGTCACCGGCGTTGACTTGGTCGGGCGTACCGCAAGATGCGCAGAGCCTGGTATTGATTGTCGATGATCCGGATGCACCGGATCCGGCCAAACCAAAAATGACCTGGGTGCACTGGCTGCTCTACAATATTCCACCGACAATTGCGGAACTGGATGAAAGCATCTCAACCGACGCGCTTCCTGCCGGCACTTTGGAAGGCAAAAATGATTGGAAACGAACCGGTTATGGCGGCCCTTGTCCGCCGATTGGACGGCATCGCTATTTTTACAAGCTTTATGCCCTTGATATCGTTTTACCGGATTTAGGGAAACCCGATAAAAAGCAATTGGAGGAAGCGATGCAGGGCCACATTATCGGCAAGGCGGAATTGATTGGAACCTATCAGCGCCAATAAAAAATAACATTATTCGCCCTCGAACAATGAAACGCTGTTGGATAGGGCGAATTTCGATGTATTTGGCGATAGTGTTTGTGGCTCCGCTATTTTATGCCGATGACGATGGCATTTACGACGGTATTGCCTGCAGTGTTCGGCACGGCACAATGGCTCGGCACTTTCCCACGCATCAGTGCCGGCTTGGATCGCTTTAACGGTTTTGCGCTGCCTGTATCCGCTAAATTACCATGGCTATTGCCGGGTTTAGGGTACGTCGCTCTAGCCGCAACAGCGGTCTGGCCTGAAAATCTGTTTTGTACACTATGGTTGGTTCCGTTGTTAGTGATCCCCGGTTTACAGCTGTTTTTTGAGAAACCGTCCTTGCTTGTCGCTATCACTGCCGGTGATTGGCGGCATCCCTGGCTATTGGCATCGGCGGGTCTGTTCTGTGGTGTTTTCTGGGAAATGTGGAACAGCCGCAGCGTCGCCCATTGGGTTTATACTGTTCCGTATTTACAGCGTTTCGAGATTTTTGCAATGCCGCTGGCCGGATATGCCGGCTATTTGCCGTTCGGCATTATCTGCGGCTTATTTGCGGATTATCTATTTAAACAACAGAATTTTTTGTAGGAGGAGATCGGCTATGCAAGCAATATTGGAATGGTTGCCGGCTTTACTGTTTGTCGTGGTAATTTACTGGTTTATCATGGATCCGGTGACCGTATTAATTTTCGCCGGTGGAGTCGCGGTAGTATTGTTATTCGCCAGTGTTGTTTTCAAACTCAAACCTTTGGAATGGATAAAAAGCGTCTTAAGCAAGCTCTTTTCAGCGCATTGATCTTTTATAAAATTTGAGGGTGTTTCGTACCGCAAATTTAATTTTTATCCTGCGCGATAGGGAGCGTCAAATGTTTACGAACATTTAAGCGCACCCTGCAATACGGCATGGGGTATTTTCAGCCTGGTGTCTTCCAGCAGCTCCCTTATACAGGCGTGCAACAGTGTTTCTTCAGGGTCGATAAAACCGCCCGGTAGCGCCATCGGTCCTATTCCGGGTCTTGCACGCCGTTTCATCAACAACACGTGGCCCGCTTGCACAACAACCGCGTCAACAGTGACAAACACCGGCGGAGAAGGTACGGCAGCCCTGGCTTGAGCGAATTGCCGTACCATCGATTCCCGGCAGGGTATCAACCTTGATGCTTTGCCACTGCGGAAACATGTTTACAACATAACCGCTGTCATTCCGGCAGTGTCCTATCAAGGCGATTTCAGGCGTTGCCGCCAGGCATGCTTGCACTGCATCACCGACAAGTTTTTGCACCGATTGAACGTTATACGGCGATTCAAGTAGCACGTTGACCCGTGCGGCAGCGTGCGAGTCCAACGCGGCTAGAATCATCGCTTCTTTATCGTCAAATGACCAGGGATTGCGGTGTGTAAACGGTGAAAATGAAGAACCGCATAAAACAACCATCTGTCCCGAGTGCTCTAGCCCTTGCATGATTACCCGCAGGTAGCCGCTATGGAAAAGGCTGAAAACGGCCGATAAATACCGTAAAGTGAAATTTTTTCATCAACAAATCCAAGGTAACTTTATGAAAGCCGTTGCGGGTCTGTATTAATTAATTAAGTTTTAGTGAGCAGTCTCGTTTTTTTTATATCTTTTGTGGTGTTCAGAGAGCAGAATTATACATTGGGAGCAGGTCGATTGGTTGATGTGAAGTAGATGGAATAATTATTATAATTTTTAGCGTATTCAAGGGTATTAGTATCCTTGAGTGGAGGAAAACAATGTGCTGATTTTTAAACGAATAATTGCTATTTTGGTAGGTTGGGTCTGCGTTTACGGGTCAACTCATTCAGCGTCGGCGGCGATTTTGCCTCCACCGGGTGAAAGTTCTGCTTTGCCGGATAATTTGATCGATCAAGTCGATATTGAAACCGGTGTTTATAGCCTCGAGGAGGTTCGCATGGCCGGCGGGATAATATTCACAACGTCGCTCAACCGCTTTGACGGTCTCGGTGATGGTCCGCCGGACATTTTTGATTCGACCCGGTCTTTCCCATTCCGTGGAGACCGGCCAACGCTGCAAACCGGCATGACGGCGATGTTGCGAACCAACGGTCTTGATGCACGATCCTGTCTGGAGTGTCATGCCATAGTCAGCAGCACGGAAATGCCCCCCAGACATGGTATTGGCGGACATGGCGGCATCAATAACAGTGCAATGCCCGGTACGCGATTGCTGGAAGTGGATGATCCTGACGGTAACGGCGTAGTAGATACCACCGGCCGAGTGATCAACCCGCCTTTTTTATTCGGTGCCGGTGGCATCGAATTATTGGCTAAGGAAATGACGCGCGATTTACAGGTTATCAAGGCATCCGTTGAGAACCAGCCTCAAGGAACCGTTGCGGAATTGATTACCAAAGGCGTGCGTTTCGGCACAATTACATCAGCAGGCATAGGAAACCCGGCCATCGTTTCTTCCAACAATAGTTTGGGTATTATGGGGACTTGGTGGTGCGTCCCTTCGGACGTAAAGGAGAGAATTTTTCCATCCGTGATTTTGACCGGGTAGCTATGGCCTTCCACCTGGGTATCCAAGCTGTTGAGGTATTTGGTCCCGGCTCCGATGCTGACGGTGACGGGATCAGTGATGAATTGACCATCGGTGAGATGTCAGCCTTAAGCATTTTTCTGGCCACCATCCCTCGCCCTAGAGCGCAATCTGCAAATAGTGACGCCAAGAAAGGAAAGCAGCTATTTATTAGTATCGGTTGCGCTCACTGCCATATTCCCGAACTTCAAACCGAGAGCACATTCTTGCACCAGAGCTATCCCGATGCTGCCGCCGATCCGGATGCTAATGTATTTCTCAGTATCGATTTAAGCAAGGAACCGGCAAATTTTAAGAAATCATCGGCGGGTGGCCTGCGTGTCCCTTTATTCGCGGACCTAAAACGCCACAATATGGGGGAAGAGTTGGCTGAAACTACCGGCGGAATATTGGATCGTTTCTTTACCACCGCCCGGCTTTGGGGTATTGCCGATTCAGCACCGTATCTGCATGATGGCCGTGCAGCGACATTGACTGAAGCCATCATGGCCCATGGCGGCGAAGCGGAAGAGGCGCGGATATACTTTGAGCAGTTGACCGATAGTGAAAGAATTCGGTTATTGACCTTTCTTCGGACTTTGAAACTGCCGAAGCAAGTGGATGTAGAAAAACTTGAAAAACTAATCAGGGATGGTAAAAACAATCAAGAATAAAACCAGACATTTGGGAAGAAGGCGAGCAGCAAGTATTGGGTAAAGATTGATCCATCGGAGCCCTGCTTAGTGGATATGACGACACTGACTGGTGCGGCTGCCGATTTCTTGTTTGAGTTCTTTTAAGCCCGCTTCGAATTTCCAGCGGGCACCATGGTACGCGATGATTGGGGTTACGGAAAGTTCCGAGTCCGTCGTAAGCAGCACCAGCCACTGGGTTTTGCGGAACACCCAAACGACCTGGACAGGACATTAAAGGGGCTTTAGCAGGACAATCTCGGTATATAGGCCGAAACCTCACGCCGTTTCCCATAGAAATCGACGTGATAGGCTGTTGCCAATAGTTTCAGCCGGGCTGCCTTTCGCTTACGTTCCCAAGCGTGACCGTACTTGCGGGGCCGTCCACGCTGCCCCGGTTGCTTCGTGTCCGGCAATGCAAACAGGACATGGTTACTGCACAAGCGTGACGACAGTTGAAAACGCTCACCAAATGCCCGGCGCACCGGTTTCCATAAACCCGCATTACCAAACCCGCTATCCATCACCCCCAGCAGCGGTGTGGCGGAAAAAACGGCGCGATACCGATCAATATTTGCTCCGCCTGTTCCAGTTTCGTTTGAAAGCGCACCACGGTGCCTCTGATTTTGGCGGTGTTCTTCTGCGCTTCGATGGTCTTCTGGGCCAGATAAAAGTGAAAATCTAAAAACAAACAGGCCCAACGGCCTTTAACGCGCTTGAGCGAGCCCACCGCGACCGCTTGGAGAAGGCGCTGGTACCGACGATATGTTCCGTTGAACGGTCGATGCTTATGTATGACCGTAATGGCGGTGGAATGTAAACGACGCGTTTGGCCGGCGTGTCCAGGTTGATGATATGGCCGCGCTGATCGGTGACTTGGGTAGCTTTGAGCTGGATCGGGCCGAGCAGGAGCAGGCAAACGGCGAGAATTTTGTAGTTGAGAGTTCGGGGGGGTATTGAGGTTGTCACGTTAAGTTCCTTCGTTTTGACATGGTTTAATTAATAAAGCTGCGAGAAAGGTAAATTCAGTCGTTGAAAGTGAATAAAAGCTACATTATAGAGAACCGCTCGTACATATCGCGAACTTGGTTTTCCTATATATTTTGGAATGTATCTACACGGTATACCGGGTGTATCTCTTCAGCCGGAACTTACCATATCCATCAAATAGCGCCGTATCCCCGGCCTATTCGCGCTTCCGGCAAGTCCGGTATTTTTACATAAAAAGCAACGGTTGTCGCCAGTCTTTATTAAGTTCGGGATTTGGAAGCGAAATAGCGGTATGCTGTCACTTGGCAGTGCGAATACGGCGTTGTCCGGTAAAATTAACGCCGGAGAAATTGCCATGCTGTTTTGCAAGGTCCGGGCAGAGTTCAGGCAAAATGCGTATGCTAAGTAAGATAGCTCTTTTTTTCATATTGTGTTTATTGATGTTCAATAGCGGCTGTACATACCGGCAAACTGTGCACGAGAAATATCCCGTATGGGGAGAGGAAATCTATCTGCCCATGCCTAGCCGGAACAATCCGCTGCACATGCAATTGCTGGAACCTGATACACCGGATAAAATTTCGGCCTGCCTGTTGATAGTGCACGGTATGAATGAATATATCGGCCGCTATCGCGGCATCGCGGTGCATTTTGCCGGCCGTTACGTGGTTGCCGGTGTCGATCTGACTGCCCACGGGTTGACCAATCCTGTGCTGCGAGCTGCCCATAATAGTATTATTGGTGGTGCCGAACAATACGATGTGAGCGATATGTATCTGCAGCAGGCGCAGTTAAGCAATCTACAGCCGATGCGCGACGATCTGGACAGGGCACTCAGATATCTGGTCGATTATTGCGATGAAAAGGCTGCCGGAAATAAGTTGCCTGTTTTTATTTTATCGCACAGTCTCGGTTCATTGGTGACCGCAAGCTATTTATTACAGACCCAAAACAGCATTTTGCAGCATAGAATCAAAGGCGTGATTTTCTGCGGTCCGGCATTTTCCGTTACCCGGGTTCCAAGTTGGCGCGGTTGGCTGCAAAATCCGTTGGTGCGCTTTTCGTTTCATACCCATGAGCATTTTCTTGCCCCCCAAAATGAGCCCTTACCGGCAATGCTGTTTAATCAATTGTTGGCGTTGGCTAGTGTTCCGCTGCAAGACGGCATTGTCGAGTTGTTGTCGTTACCCGGAATGCGATCGGTGTTTTCGCCGACGACTCCCGATTGGGTGGTGAACTATTTATCGGATTGGGAACCGGAAAGAAAGCGGCACCGCGCCGACAATTATATTATCCGCAGGAGCATATTGCGTTATGTGCTTGCAGTGGAGAAAGAAATTATCCGTTTCAGAAAAAATATGGATTTATTCGATACGCCTTATCTGCTGATTTATTCGGAACAGGATCCCATTACCCCGGCTTGGGGTAATACCGATTTCGCCGTTGCGACTCAATACAAACACAGTGATAACAAGCTTGTGCCTTTAGTCGGCGCCAATCATCATGAACAACTTTTTTCATCACCGGCGTTGCGTGAGTACGTGATCGAACAAATAGACCGATGGCTGCAACTGCGTTTAAGTCATCCTCAAATGTAATGATCGGTCAATTTACTGCTAAACTATGACATGTATCCAATTAATTGCGCAATAAATGCTATGTCGATTATGAATATAAAACATACATTCACCCTGCTGGTTCTGATGCTGGCTGCCTATCCCGCTACGGCATCGATGATGACTTGTAAACTGACTTACAACCTTGAGGGTTGGTCGATTATATACAAACAGTACAGCGGCGATGGTTTTGTTTCCTGCAGCAACGGACAGCGTGCCAAGGTGAGCATTGTCTCCAGAAGCGGTGGCTTGACCATCGGTAAGTCGGAAATTAACAACGGTAAAGGTGTTTTTTCCAAGGTGAAAAATATCAATGAAATCTACGGCACCTATGTCGCTCTGGACGGCCACGCCGGAGCCACCAAATCCGTTGAAGCGCGGGTCATGACCAAAGGCATCATTTCGTTGGCATTATGGGGAAGGGGGCGCGGTTTTGATCTAGGCGCTTCGATAGGCGCTTTCTCGATCGAACCAAGATAAGGTCGACAGGCGGTAGGAACCGACTTAGGCGGCGCGTCGTTCGCGAGTGATCCGCTTTGCCCCGCAGCACGTCGTTACACTATTCTTGCGTCACAGCGCCAGGGTTAGTTGGGACAAACCTGCGGTGCAGCGTCTTGCAATAAGTTCAGCAACTGTACCGCGTTGTAGGGCGCCGCGCCTTCGGCATCATTGTCGAAATACACGTGAACATCGCGGCCTTCATTCAGCCAACGGCGAATTTTGACGGCCCAATCCTGCAACTCTTCCTGGTTATAGTTTGAGGCATAAGTCCGGCTATGGCCATGCAGACGGATATAAACCAAATCGGTTGTGACCGCAGGCCAGAGCTGCCAGTCGGCGGCATCGGACTGACATGCGGCCACGCGATATTCTTCCAGGCAGGCGGACACCTCGGGATCGAACCAGGAAGGGTGACGGAATTCGATGCAATGCCTGGCGTCCTGCCAAAAATGTAACGCTGCAACAAAAGTCTCCAAGCGAGCGATATTTTTTTTAAATCGTAACGGCAGTTGCCAGAGCACAACCGCCAATTTTTCACCGAGTCCCTCGGCGCGCTCTTTTTCCGTTGCGATTGAAGCGAGCGGGTCGATTAGTTTTTTGTTATGGGTTAAATAGCGGTTGCCTTTGATGGCAAAACGGAATCGATCCGGTGTTTGCTCTTTCCAGCGCACGAAAGTTTCCTTGCGTTGCAGGCGGTAAAAACTGGCGTTAATTTCGAGTGCGGTGAAATGCTGCGCACAAAACCGCAACCACTGGCTGCGGGGAATATTGGCGTAGAAACTATGGCGCCAGCCTGTATAGCTCCAGCCGCTGGTGCCGATATAAAGACGGGGCGTGGTGTTCATTTTTTTGCTTGTGCTTCATATCGGCATTTTTACTGTGTCATTCCCTGCCAGGGATGACGCTTCCAGTATTCCGCTATTTTGCAACCGGCAAATGGATGGCTTGTTGAAGGATTTAACTGCGTGTGCGTTGCTCCCGGTTTTGTTCTTTACCGATCAGGTCGGCAAGGTCTTTTAATTGTTCGGCAAGCAGATCAAGCAAATCATCCAGGGCGACAATACCAACCAGGGCGCCTTGCTTATCGACCACCGGCATGCGGCGAATGCCTTTTGAGCGCATTTGCTTGATTGTATCGATCACATCATCCTCTTCGTTGGCATTGAAGATTTCGGTACTCATCACGTCACCGGCTGTGACTGAAGTTAAATCCGCTCCCTTGGCGACCAATTCGATAATGATATCCCTATCGGTTAAAATGCCGATCGGAAAACGCAAACCTTGTTGTTCTTCGACAATCACCACATTGCCGACATGATATTCGCGCATCAATTTCGCGATTTCCTGAATTGAGGCATTGCTCTCCGCAATGATTACTTGACGGTTGCAAATTGTTTTTACTGACATGACGATTCCTGATAAGTAAAAAATCATATTATACCCCTTCCATTCACTAATGAAGGTAAACGGGGGGCGGGAAATATTTGTTTTTGGTACTTTCCGATGTCGCTTGGTAAGCGACTGCGGAAAAATCATAAATACCGGTATACTGACTAATTAATTCAACCGGTTTCGCACGCAATGGGCCACAATGAAACCGGCGTTTTTGCAAATTCAACAGGTACTCTATGAGCGATATAATACCTTGTAAATTAATTACTTGGGACGATTTTTATCATCTTTGCCGGATTCTGGCGCGGCAGGTACGTGATTCGGGTTATCACGTCGACATGATTGTGGCGATTGGCCGGGGCGGGTATTTTCCGGGCCGGATTTTATCGGACATGCTGAATGTCAAAAATTTAACCAGTTTTAAAATCGAGCACTATGCCAGTGCGCAAAAGTCACAGGCCGCGCTTGTTAAATATCCGTTGTCCGCCAAAGTCGACCAACAACGCATCTTATTGGTCGATGACGTCAGCGACTCCGGCGATACATTTCATGTAGCATTAAAACATGTCAACGAATGCGGTCCGGTTAAAGATATTCGTACTGCAACGTTACATCATAAAACCGTTTCCAGTTTCAAACCCGACTATTTCGCGGAAGTAATTACGCAATGGAATTGGCTAATCTATCCGTGGGCGGTGAACGAAGACCTGTCGACCTTCATTCGTTCGTTGCACACCGCATCGAAAGATGTGGACACCATTCAAAAACAATTGTTTAATAATCATGGAGTAACAATGACGCATCGGCAGATTGAGGATGCGCTGACGCTGATCGATGCCGACCAGGGCATTTAGTTTCGGCTTCGAATAACCTCAAGCTCATGAAAAACACTGAAATTTCGGTCAAGTTGCGGGAAATTGCCGATCTCCTCAAGGAGCAAGGGGCTAATCCGTTCCGGTCCAATGCGTATCTGCGTGCCGCCAAAACCATTGATCAACTTGACTTGCCGCTGACTGAAATCATCGACAAAAAAGGCTTTATCGGCTTGGTCGAATTGCCGGCAATCGGCGAGGGGATCGCGCGTTCAATTTTTGAATATGTGGCGACCGGCCGTATGAGCCGTTTGGAGAGCCTGCGGGGCGGCCACGATCCTATTGAATTGTTTGAGCAGATTCCCGGTGTGGGTCCGAAACTGGCGCACCGGCTGATCGAGGTGTTGCATATCGATACCTTGGAGGCGCTGGAAATCGCGGCTTACAACGGCCGATTGGCAGCGGTCCCGGGGTTCAGCAAGAATAAAATTGCCATGGTACAGATCTGGCTAGCGCATCTCTTGGGTTATCGCCGGCTAAAATCCAAACAGCCGACTGAGATTGCTGAGCCACCGGCGGTTTTGTTATTGCGCATCGATTCTCTTTACCGCAGTAAGGCGGAAGCGGGAGAATTACCTAAATTCGCCCCTAAACGATTCAATCCGAGCGGTACCGCCTGGCTGCCGGTGATGCACGTTACAAAAAAACATTGGCATTTCACCGCATTGTATTCCAATACGCCCCGCGCCCATCAATTGGGGCGCACCAAGGATTGGGTGGTCATCTATTTTTATGACGATCAGCATCATGAGGGGCAACATACCGTGGTTACTGAAATCCACGGAACATTGCTGGGAAAGCGGGTGGTTCGTGGCAGAGAAAAGGAATGCCGCGACCACTACGCCGATCAAACCGGGCAGTCAGCCAGGGCAGCCGGTTCGTAGTTGCCTGGGGCGAACTGCAAAATTGTTTCTATAACTACGACGAGGACTGGTTATGATAAAGTTGATGCAGCGCCGGCAGTTGTGCGTAATTTTTTTTGTTTTCTGACTTTAGGCAGCAGTATGGCTGTAACAGAACAACAAGTGCCACTCCCGCCGCCGTCTAAAACCGGTGAGAAAACACTGGAGTAATTGCTACAACAGCGCCGTTCGGTGCGAGAGTACCGACGGGGGGATATTTCAGTGCGCGAACTCAGCCAATTGCTTTGGGCCGCGCAAGGCATTACCAGTCCGCAGGGATACCGTACCGCTCCTTCAGCCGGCGCGTTATACCCGTTAGAACTGTACGTTTTGGCAGGTAATGTCCGGGAATTGCAATCCGGTTTGTATCATTATCGTCCCGGTGATCACCAATTGATCAAGCTGAATCGGCTCGATTTAAGAAAAGCGTTAGCGGACGCTGCGTTTGAGCAGCTTTGGCTGCAACAGGCGGAATTAATCGTGGTTTTTGCCGCGCTGTATGAACGCACCACCGGCAAGTACGGTTCCCGCGGGGTTCGTTATGTCCATATGGATAGCGGTTTCGCTGCCGAAAATTTATTTTTGCAGGCGGAATCGTTGGGTCTGGCGACTGTCGTCGTAGGCGCGTTCGACGACGCGAAAGTAGCGGAGCTGTTACATCTGCCGGCGGAGGTAAAACCGCTGCTATTGATGCCGGTGGGCCGAAAATGACAGGGGATAATGCGGCGGATTTGCTGCATAAAGTTACCGATACCTGTAGGCATGTGGCAGGGACCCTTGCCTTTGTAAAACTCACCGGTATGCCGGAGAATAAACAAGGGGAAAAGTGCTTGGTTTTAAACTTCTTGCCGTTGCCTTTTTCCAGAGCGAGCAAGGGTTTTTCTTATTTAACCGGCCGTGAGAACTAAAGGTTGCAAAAAATAACATTGTTGTAATACGGCTATGTGGTTTACTAGCTTACTATGTTGGCTTATAGTGAATAAGCCATTAGCGTTGCATTGAAAAGGAGCCGTTTATGATTCAACACATGGTAAGGCATCATAATATCCTTTCCATAATAGGCAATATCATTACCGTACATGTCGCAGAGAAGCACGGCAGCCGTGAAACCGCCCCCTGTTTTGGTGATTTGGCGCTGGTTGAAGATAGCGGCGGCGCCGGATCGCTGGCTCAAGTGGTAAAAATCAACCGCGACCAGGTTTCATTACAGGTATTTTCCGGTACGCACGGTATTTCCACATCTGCTTCGGTGCGGTTTTTGGGGCATGCGATGCGCGTGACTTTTTCGGACAATATATTAGGCCGGATCTTTAGCGGTACCGGAGAGCCGATGGATAACGGTTCCGGTTTGGCCCCGGATCCTAAAATCGAAATCGGTGGCCCTTCGGTTAATCCGATGCGGCGGGTGCTGGCATCCAAGATGATCCGTACCGACGTGCCGATGATTGATTTATTCAATTGTCTGGTTGAAAGCCAGAAGATACCGATTTTTTCCATTTCCGGTGAACCTTACGACGCCTTTCTGGCGCGGATCGGTATCCAGGCCGAGGCGGATATCGTCGTATTTGCCGGTTTGGGTCTGATCTTTGACGATTTTCATTTTTTCCGTTGTCAATTTGAACACGCCGGCGTATTCGCCCGTACGGTCATGTTTTGTAATCTGGCTTCGGATCCGATTGTTGAAAGGTTACTGGTTCCCGATATGGCATTGGCTGTTGCCGAACGTTTTGCCGTTGAGGACGGCAAAAAAGTGTTGGTGTTGATGACCGATATGACCGCTTACGCCGATGCCATGAAAGAGGTCGGGATCTCGATGGAGCATGTACCGTCCAACCGAGGTTATATGGGGGATCTCTATTCCCAATTGGCGAGGCGTTATGAAAAAGCCTGTGACTACAGCGGTGCCGGTTCGGTGACTATTCTGGCAGTTACCACGATGCCGGGCGATGACGTTACCCATCCGGTGCCGGATAATACCGGTTACATTACCGAAGGGCAGTTTTATCTGCACCACGGCATGCTCGATCCCTTCGGTTCGCTGTCACGGCTGAAGCAGCATGTGATCGGTAAAGTGACGCGTGAGGATCACGCCCAAATTATGAATACCATGATCCGGTTTTACGCCGGCGCTAAAGATGCGGAGCAGAAACAGGCGATGGCTTTTGAATTGTCACCCTTTGATCACAAACTGATAAAATTCGGCAAATTGTTTCGGACCCGGTTTTTGTCGATCCAGGTTTCCATGCCGCTGGAGCAGGCGCTTGATTTGAGCTGGCAGACTTTGGCAGAATGCTTCGAGGCTGAAGAATTACTGATGAAGCAATCACTGGTTGACAAGTATTTCCCCAAACAAAAACAACATGGCCAGACTGTCGTTCAGTAAGGCTTCCCTGGCTAAGGAAGCGGCGCAATTAAAGCGCTATCAACACTATTTGCCTTCATTGGATCTAAAGCGCAAACAATTGACTGCGCAACGCGCCAAGGCGTTGGCGCATTTAAAGCAAACGGAACTTAATTTGCATCAAAGTTACCAGCGAGTCGGCAAATTATTACCGATGCTGGCTGACGAGCATATTGATTTAGCCGGCCTGGTAAAAATCGGTAACATGGAAATCGGCGAGGAAAATGTGATTGGTGTGCATGTGCCGATATTAAAAGTACTGGAAATCAGGGTGATTCCTTATTCATTTATGTCTAAACCGCATTGGGTGGATCAGGTTGTATTGCATTTATCACACATTCTGCGATTAAAGGTGCAGCGGGAAGTGGCAATTCGGCGGCTGGATATCTTGGAACTGGCGGTAAAAAAAATCACCCAGCGAGTCAATCTGTTTGATAAAGTGCTGATTCCGAAATCCCGTGAAAATATCAGAAAAATACGCATTTTTTTGTCCGATGCGGAAAAGGCGGCGGTAGTCAATGCCAAACTGACCAAAAACAAGCGGTTAAACACAGGTTTGTAAATGGCTATCGTAAAACTGAAGAAATTGACAGTGTGCGGCTTGATCGATGAAAAAGACCGGGTCCTGGAAAAACTGCAGAGCATTGGCGGCTTACATTTAATTCCGTTATCGGAATATTATCCCGGCAATGAAACGCTGACACCGGAGCATGCGGAAAATGCTTACAACGCATTGAAGTATCTGAACCAATGCGCAAACAAACGGCATCAGGTTACCCATGCCGGCGGGTTTGATATGGAGGAAGTCGTAGCGCAGGTCACGGCAGTCAAGGCGAAGCTTCGCCAACTGACTGATGAGCGCGACTTTCTGGCTGCGAGAATCAAGGAAATCAGGCCCTGGGGTGATTTTGCTCTGCCTCAGGACGGGGAATTGGATGATATCAAATTGTGGTTTTACATTGTACCTAACCGACTGATGAACAGAGTCAGGGAAACACAGTTTGCCTGGCAGGTGGTTTATAAGGATAACCTGAATTGCTATGTGGTGGTAATCTCTGCCAACGAACCGCCACCGGCCGCCATGCCCGTTCCCCGTAGCCATACTGGTAAAATACCTTTGTCCGAATTAATTAAACAGCTCAACAAAGTCGAATTGGAACTTGAGGATGCGCAGGCGGAGAGGGAATCGTTAACCCGCTGGATCTGGATGATGACATTGCATTTGGCGGAAGCGGAAGATCGCCAGCAATTCGCCAATGCGCAATTGGCAACATTGGACCGGGAAGACGTGTTTGCCGTTCAGGGTTGGGTGCCGGAAAGCGAAATCGATACCTATATCGGATTTGCCAGGCAACTAAATTTGGCGAACCTGATCGAAGATCCGGATCCGGCGGAAACGCCTCCGACCTTGTTGAAAAACAGCAAGACCCTGTCCGGTGGGGAAGACGTGGTGATGTTTTATCAAACGCCCAACTATTACGAATGGGATCCATCTGCCGTGGTGTTTTTTTCATTTGCGCTGTTTTTTGCGATGATTCTGTCCGATGCCGGCTATGCAGCATTGTTTGCCGTAGTGCTGCTGGGGAAATGGCGTTCTATGGGACGGACCGGGAAGGGCCGTCGCCTGCGAGTGCTGTGTCTGTCTACGGTCGGTACGTCCTTGCTGTGGGGAGTATTGATCGGTAGTTATTTCGGGTATACCCCGCCGCCGCATACCTTAGGCGGAATGCTGAAAATCCTCGATATTAACGACTTTACAGCGATGATGCATCTGTCCATTGCAGTCGGGGTATTGCATATTGTTGTAGCCAATATGGTCAAGGCAATACAGTCGGCGGGAACAAACGCGACTTATGTGTCGCTGGGCTGGGCGCTGTTTGCATTGGCCGGTTATGTCGTTTGGGCCGGTACGGAGCCGGAAAACAGATTAATGCAGCAGATTGGCGGTGGAACAATGGTGTTTGCCACATTGATGGTGGTCGTGTTTTCCAGTGAACGAGCGATCCGGGCTCCGGCTGATTTACTGCTGCGTTTAGTTGACGGCATTACCCGTTTGACGGGTATTACAAAAATATTCGGTGATGTGCTGAGTTATATGCGGTTGTTTGCATTAGGTCTGGCCAGTGCCTCTTTAGCCCTAACTTTCAATCAATTAGCGATGGATGTCTATCACTCGGAAGCCGGTTTGGGTTTGTTGTTGGGAATCTTAATCCTACTGATCGGGCATACGCTGAATATTTTATTATGCCTGATGAGCGGTGTGGTGCATGGATTACGCTTAAATTTTATCGAGTTTTACAATTGGAGCGTGTCGGATGAAGGATATCCGTTTAAAGCGTTTACCAAAAAGGGGATCGTGAATGAATGAATTTATCATCGTATTGGGTTGGTTGGGTTTATATGCCCCTATGGCGTTGGGCGCAATAGGCAGTATTATGGGCTGCGCGGTTGCAGGACAGGCAGCTATTGGCGCCATGCTGGACACGGAGAGCGGTTACGGCCGTTACGTGGGTGTTTCGGCGATGCCGTCTTCACAGGTTATATATGGGATTGTCATTATGTTTACTTTGAACAGGGAGATTTCCGTTGCCAATGCCGCTGGCATTTTCGCTATCGGGGTACTGGCCGGATTGGCATTGTTGGCCAGTGCGGTATATCAGGGGCAGTGCTGTGCTTCGGCGATTCACGCCGCGAAGGAAAAACCGGAAATTTTCGGTTTATCGGTGGCCCCGGCAGCGATCGTTGAAGGTTTTGCCGTATTTGCCTTTATCTTTGCACTAGTGGTGAGCGGCGGTATACCACACTCCTGAAAAGTCCATCGGTGATATTGAACGGATAGTTATGAAAAACATAGCGACCGCGACCGCATAAAACTACTGCCTGTTACTCGTAACAACGGGCGACGGTATACATTTACGTGAATCATCTAAAAAAGAGATCTGAACAATGAAAGGTCAAACGTCCCAAATTGCTTCATCCGGTGTGGAGGAGTTGATTGAAACGTTGCGCGATAAAGGCGTTGTTGCCGGCCAGGAGAAAGCCCGGGATATTGTCGCCAATGCTCAAAAACGGGCAGAATGGATCGTTGAAGAAGCGGAACAGGAAGCGAAGCTGTTGCTCGACAAGGCAAGAGCGGAGGCAGAGGCTATCCAATCGGCGGGGCAGGATGCCCTGAAATTGGCAGCGCGGGATGCATTGCTGAAATTGCGGGATACGTTGCTTGGCAGCTTCAGTGAAGAAGTGATGCGCGTAGTCGGTGAACAAATGGCGGATGAAGAGTTCATGCAGCGCCTGATCCTTGCTTTGGCCGGCAGAGTCCGCGAAGAGTCCGGATTGGATAATGAAAAACAGATTGTGTTCCGCTTGCCGGCAGATGCGGTGGGCATCGATGATTTAAAGAAAAACCCTGAAGAGCTGAAACAAGGTTCTTTGACTCATTTTGCGGCGTCCATGGCGGCAAATTTACTGCGCAAAGGCGTCACCTTCCAAGTATCCGGCGATATTGACTGCGGGTTAACGGTTAAATTGGAAGACCACAACATGACCATTGATTTCACCAATCAGGCTGTTGCCGCCTTGCTCCTGGATCATTTGCAACCGCGCTTTCGCGCCTTGCTGCAAGGTATCGTTAAATGATCGGTCAGCGCTTTAAGTACACCATGCTGATGTCAGGTCTGCCCAGGCACCCCCGCTCGCTGTTTGCCGCCAAACAGACGCCGCTGTCGCGGATTCAATTGGAACGGCGGCTGGCTTTGCTCGATACACAGGATCACCAAGACCTCACTTTGCTGGAGGATATCCTGTTCTGGTCGAGATTAAGTGCCGCAACCGATGCTCGGGTCGTTGAGAAATGCGATAGGGCGATGAATGCCATCAAAAATGATTTCGCAAAGCAAATGGCATTGTTGCGTTTGGAAATCAGGTCGCTGATGACGGCACTACGTAAGCGCAATAAGGGCGAACCGCCGCCGCATAAAAATGAAATTTGGGGGATCAGCCGATGGTTGCCGTTCATCAACAAAAACTGGCAGCAAGATGATTTCGGTATGGGACATTTGGTCCGTTGGCTTCCCGAAGCGAATAAATTGCTGGCCGGCCATGAATCGCTTGAATTGGAGAAGCTTTTATTAGGCATTACCTGGCTGACTTACAGCAGGGAAGCGAATAAACATGCTTTTGATTTTGAAGCGGTGGTCATTTATGTATTGCGTTGGGATATCATCAACCGCTGGACGCGTTATGACGGTGAACAAGCATTAATCCGCTTCGATAAACTGGTCGCAGATGGCATGCGGGACGTGTCGCCGATTGTATAAAATAATCAGCAAAACAATTTAGCCTGATTGACGCCGCTCAATCAGTTTGTAAAATTCAGTTTCCGCGACGATATCCCGGTTGTTTTCCAGCCGGTCAAGATAGACAAGACCGTCCAGATGGTCATATTCATGCTGGAAGATTCGGGCAACAAAATTATCCAATATCTGCGAGACAGATTCACCGTCCACATCGGTATATTCAATCTCTATATGTTTGTAGCGGGGCACCAAGGCGCGAATGCCCGGAATGCTTAAACAACCTTCCCAGTCCTTTTCGGTCTCTTCGGATATTGCCTTGTAACCGGGATTGATCATCACTGTCGGCTGCATTTCCGGCGCATAGGGATAGCGGGACGTCGGCCGGGAAGCAATAATGATGATACGCCAGGGTTGAAAAATTTGCGGTGCCGCCAAGCCCACGCCGCCGGAATCAGCAAGTGTATCCCGCATATCGTTAATGATAACCTGGATTGACGGCGCCGAGACATCCGCGACTGTCTCGCTTCGTCCGCGCAAAACCGGGGTACCCAACTGGGCGATCTGCTTTATTTTTGCCATCGTTCAAGTCTGCCGGAAGAAATAATTGATAGCAAGTTATTTTTAGCCGGAGCTGCAAACGCCTCGATAGCAACAATTGGATAATGAGCCACGTCACTTGGCGACTGCGCGATTCGGGCAGATATTGAACCGAGCGACATTTAAATCGGTTATCAAATCAAAACTTCGAACGCTCTGTCGACGGGTCGTGCTTCCAAGCAAGATTAAGGGGCGCCGTATAGCGAATATATTTCTCGGTTTGGTACCCGAAGCAAAATTATGCTTATGTTTTTCGTAGAAATCCGATATCGCAATCCTTTGCGACTCTCTACTGCTTATCTGCACTTGTACCTGAATAACGGAAATGTTCGGCCGGGCTGAATTTCCGCGTCGGTTGGAGTGCCTTGTTGAATGATAACGCCAGTAATATTAGCCTTGGCATGTCTTTCAAGTTTGTTCCGGTACATTTTTATGTCAGCTCTTGCAAGCAGTTGATCGAGAGACGCTTTTTCCAGTGGATCTACGTTAACCTTACCTACGCTAAATTTAATTAAGTAAGAACTTTCTCCTGTGTTGTTTCTGGCCTCAGTTGTGCGCAATAGCCGTTTTAATGTATTTATCGAATCATTTTCCGTTTCTTTTGACAACGCGACAAATTCATCACCGCCTATTCTTGCCACAATATCGTTGCTACGAAAATTATGACGAAGTAAAGCGGCAAATTCGCGAATAAGTGCTGATCCTGTATCATGCCCCAATGTATCATTGACTTTTTTCAATCCGTCGAGATCAAAGAGGAACAGGGTTATCTCAGTTGCACTGCGTCGCGCATCAAGCAGTGCTTGCTCAGCGTGAAGATAAAAACCTCTGCGGTTATATATGGATGTTAAGTCATCTATTATGGCGAGATCTTCTATGCGTTTCGAAAGTGCATTAATTTTGTGAGAGAAAATAATGATAACAATAACTAACAAAGTGGCGAGTACCGTCGCTGTAATCGCTGCAGCATAGGGAAAGCTCAAAGTACCTATCACCAATAGTCGATCATTGAAAAAAACTATCGCATAGGAAATGAAGATGGAAAATGGTAACGAAACCCTTGCTAAATAGCCTCCTATTCCGCCACTTATCAATACCGAATACAAACCGTGGGGTGCCCGGCGTATCATCTGTACAACGTTGAGCATCGTGATGCAAATAAGAGTTTGCGATGAAATTAAAATCTCGCTCGAGTGTGCGACTAAGAAGAAAGCATTAAAAAAATACCCCGATATAAACATTAAATTTAAAAATATGAGTAAAAGTATAAACGCGTCATTGATATAACCGAGCAAGTCCCGGCGCTTTACGTTAATCAATAGAGACAACCCAAGTAATAGAAGAATTGAAGCTGACTGAAGCGAGGTGGGGTGCACTTTTGATAAAGTACTAGCTGCTGTCAGATATTTGCCGATAATAGCCGTTCGTCCTTGCCAGTGTTCAAGCAAGGCGATAACCATAATTATGAGTGCAACACTCGTACATGCATTACTTGCGAAGATTGGAAATGTAGTACGCTTTTTCTGTTTTATTATCAGGCTAATGATAAAAAGTAATATGGTTAGTGAAGTTGTGGCTTGCATTTTATACCAGCCTGTTGGAAGTGCCGAACCGATGGAAGGCATCAACCAGGCCGTTAGAATAGTGGCAGCTATAATAAATGCTAATGAGAGACAAATAACGCTTGCTTTTGTTAACCTATTTAAAATCTTAGGATCAGGTAGGTTTATAGTTGAAATGATTGTATTGGTATTGGAATTCATATCTCTGGATCCACTAACTTTCTCTCTATCACTTAACGTCTTTACTAAACTGCGCTGGCGTCAAGCCTGACCGTGAAGCACCGAGCAACTTTCCGGCGTCCGCCTTTGGCAACCGCACATTTATAGAGCTTTCTCCGAGATTGCCGCAAAATAAGGAGAGTGTAGATTTAACCTTAACCGGATCAGACTCGAATGAAATTGTATACGAAAAATCATCAGTAACACTGTGGAATTGACTTGCTTGTTGGGAATTTGTATGCTGCATGAAGTGACCCAATAAAATTGATACCTCACCAGATGGATATACCTGCCTGAGTTTTATCGGTATATTGTGTTGAATCCGATCAGAGCAAATAGGTTGGATGAACCTAGTGACTGTAGCGGCTTAAGCTAAGCGATCAATGCCCTGGGCGTGGAAAGTGAATTACCCACGCGCCTTTGGAGTATCCGTCATGAGGGACGACGAGGGGGGAAGGATTGGCTAAATAACGTTAATTTTTTAAAGCCCGTTTAGGCATCAATTTAGAAAAGGTGATTGACGATGAACAAGAATTTGATTTTAATAGCTGTCTTGGCGGCTTTGTCGTCGAGTCAACCGTTTGCGGATGCAAACTCCGGCACGGCCGGGGGCAAGAGAGCACACCGCCTACCGGTGTCTTTTTATAAACAACATAGTAATTCAGGCGGTTTGTTTGGGTTAAATTCTCCGGCCGGCACACCCGCTTGGGTAGATCTTATCGGCATCGACTACCAGCCCAATCATTTTCCCGCCGGTCATATTTTTAACGCTCATGATGTGTTTTACGTCGGTACGGATGGCGCTAATACACCGGTGACCAATGTCTACGCAGAGTTGGCCCAGCTCCAGGCAGCCGGCTTTACTACCGTCCGGTCCTATCAAACGGAGCCCTATTCTTGGATCGATCTCATCATGCAAGCGAGTGCTTTAGGTCTGTCCGTCATCTATGAGGCGGATATCCCGCAGGGCGGCAATCAGGCCTCGACCACGGCTGCCTTGCAGGTACTGAACAGCGTTATAAATACTGTGGGTGTCAGCACCTTCCGAAATACCGTGGTACTGGTTTTCGCGGGTCATGAAAACTACAGCAACACCAATATTAATTACTTGACCGGCGCGATTCGCCAAATTCGGGCCGCTTTGGCAGCGAAAGGGTTATCCTCCGTACCTGTCGGAACCGCACTGGTGTCGGGCGACTTGGTGACTCCCGGCAACCCTGCCGACATGCAAAGTCTGATTAACGCCTCATCCTCAAACGCACCGTTGGGTTTCGATCCCTATCCGTTTCAGTGGGGAACGTACCCCGCCGATCAAGCCGCATCCGATATTGCGCTCGAAAACTCCATCGCGTGGGACTACGAGCAGGTTAAGAACCAATCGTTCTATAAAGCGCCGAAGCCGATTCTCATGGCGGAGACCGGCTGGGCAACCGAAGGAACCGGGCAATGGGCTGACTATTACTGCTACAACCACAATATCCCATGTGAGCCGAGCGTGGCAAATGCCGCAGACTATCTGCAAGCCGTTTACAGCTTTGTGCTGACGCCGGGCAACACCAGCAGCGTGCTGGTGTTCGAAGCCTATGACGAACCGGCAAAATCCCCCACTCATCCGGACAATGCCGAAAACCACTATGGTCTTTTCGATAGCAATTGCTCCCTGAAAGATTTAAATACTGATTTACTGCCGGACACGGGTTTCGATCCGGGCACAAATCTTGGCTGCCAGGGATTCACTGCAGGTTCCACGTTTTCCGTCGTTGGCACGCAACCGGGCGCTGCAACCAATCAGCCACCGTTCCAGGTGGAGATTCAGCAGACCAATCCAACCACCTCGCTGGACGCATCGATGGACGTGCCCGTTCCGGCAGTGGACCGGACCAACGCGAGCGTTCAACCCTGGCCGTATTTCCTGCTGTTCGACGGAGCCAGTGTCAAGATTACAGGGATGACCTCCGGCGCCTCCTGTACATTTACTGCGCAGGTCCTAGCCGGTGTCATTACCTGGGATACCCCAAGCTGCACCGACCCGGTCCAGTATCCGGTGCACTGCACAGGCAATAACTGCTTCCTTCCCTGGAATGACTTTTAATTCAAGCTTATGTTTATCCTGTCTTGAAAGAACAATATTAAGCAAGTAGCCCCGATGGGGCTTGCGGAATTCGGGATCAACTATTTATTTGATGTATGGGCAATTTCCAAAGTTAGATCTCGTGGAACATCAACCAATTTTATCGAACTCTCCCGATATGCTGTAAGCGCCAGCTTGGCTAAATCAAGGCTTGTTTTTCGCCACTCCGAAAGCATCACAATGGTATGCAATGCGTACGTTTCATTCTTGAATTCTCAAAATATCCTACACGTGGAGGCCGGCCAGTATGCCGGAAACCAGTTCGAAGTAACTATTCAACAGGCTTGTCAATACCTGCATATAGGCTGCTTCCATGGTCTGCAAAGGTTGTTCCAGCAGCAATGTAATTATTTCCGAGGTTTTTGTCTGTAGTTCGTCCAGTAATTCCGTAGAAACATTGCCCGCCGCGGTCAATGTTTCATTCATTGCCTCGATAGCTTCGGCAGTCACTTGTTCCGGATTTTCAGTCATGTAGCTGATGTTATCCCGGGTTTGCAGAGCAAATTCGGATGCCGAGGCCAATATTTTTTCATAATCGGTCTGTACTTGGGCCAGCAGTTTTTCATAGTCGGATTGTACTTGCGGTATCAATTGTTCGGTAATTCCGGCGTATAACTCGGTGCAGTAATTGGCCGATTGGTTATACCAGAGTGCCATTGTCGCTACAGGGTTGTCATAGAATTCCTTGCACAATACCGCCAGCGTGCTATGCGCATCAATCAAATGCTGACGTACGGAAGCGTACAGACTGATCAGGTCAAGTTGTATTTGGCTGATCAATTGTTGAGTCGGAACGTACATTTTGTTTTCCAGATCAAGATATTCGAATGCCATGGGTTACTCCTTCGGACATACAACAGTAAATTTAAATAACATGCGGTCGAGAGCGGCCGCAGCAAAGGATGAAAGGTTATTGTTGATTCCCGCATGAAAGTCAGGCAAACAACAAGGGTCGGATCCAGTGTAGTAATGCCGGGAACAAAAAGAAATGTGACATTTCGCCGCGCGACATTATGACGCTGAAAATGGCACGTTTATTGATAGAAATACTTAGTTTGGGCCGAAGAAAGTCGACGCAAAAGGCTGTTGTGGTACGAAACGTGACAATTCTGTGGCATTTGCCATAGTGCGATAGGTTAATTCACATAATTATGGGTATTCGTTCCACTTTGCCAGATTACTTCAAGCCAGTCTGCCATTATTTCGGCAGAGTCTGCCCCTGGCTTGAGCTGGGATGAGGGAGTCCGGTAGGTTTCAAGGCAACCTCCATGTCCATAAATGCCCGCATCCCGGTGGGCACGACGGAATTATATGAATCTGACAAAGTAGAATTAGTCCCATATTGAAAGTCAATGAATCGACGAAATAAAAGCTATCGAACGGACCAGTAGGGTTGAGTAACGTCCTTCCGGCCGGTTAATAAACTCAGCAAAGCGCAGGGATCCTGCCGAATTTGCCCGACTTGTAATCTGCTATTGCCTGGTGAATTTCGTCCTGGGTGTTCATCACAAACGGACCGTAACCAGCCACCGGTTCGTTAATGGGTTCGCCGGTGAGCAACAGCAATTTTGCGTTATTAGCGGTTTCGATGCGCAGAGAATCCCCGGCTCGGTCCAATATGACCAGTTGGGCATCTTTCGCATTACCGTCATCGTTGATCCGAACGTTGCCACGTAAGACTGCCAACAACGTATTCCACCCGGCGGGCGTTTTTATCCTGGACTGACCTGGAGCCAAATGTATGTCCAGAACGGTCATCGGCGAAAATGTGTGCGCCGGACCGGTGGCATCGCCATAGTTCCCGGCAAGCACTCGAACCGTCCCTGAGTTGTGGGGCAGCTCAATCTTCGGAATATCCCGGTTCAAAATGGCTTGATATTGAGGTCTGGTCATCTTGCGCGCAGCTGGAAGATTGACCCAGAGTTGAACCATTTCGAGCATGCCGCCCCCTTGGGTAAATCTCTCGGAGTGAAATTCCTCATGCAGGATTCCGGACCCGGCAGTCATCCACTGGATATCTCCCGGTCCGATAACGCCGCCTTCACCCGTTGAATCCCGGTGCGCCACTTCGCCCTGGTAAACAATGGTGACTGTTTCGAAGCCTCTGTGCGGATGTTCGCCAACGCCACGGGGCTTATCGGCGCTATCAAACATTGCCGGCCCCGCGTAATCCAGAAGCAGAAAAGGGCTTATGACGGATGTTTCGCCGGAATCATAGGAAAACAATGAACGTACCGGAAAGCCGTTACCGACCCAGTGTTGTTTAGGTGGATTTTGAATCGTTATTACTTTTTTCATCGCTTGCTCCTGATGAAGTCTCATTAGTCATTCGCCAAAGTTTAAATGATGATGCTCCTAATATATCTTGGCGGGAATCAAAACCGGTTCGCTCGGTATCTCGGCCCCGGTTTAAATTGCTGCAAATTCATTTCCGTTTCCACAACCTGATGTTGCGTCAGTCGCTGTAAAAGTACAACTGAACTCTGCTTCATTATCACCATATAGCCCGCCAACTGACTGGCTCAGAATTCTCGGAGTCAATCGGTCATCGTAATGTCACGGAACCGTAACGCAAATGTAATATAGCGTGGCTATATTATTGGATTCTCGCAGTGACAACACAATGTTCGCAAATGACCGCATATCCAAATAAATCATTAATTCAGCTGTTTATTATACTGTTTTTCCTGATATTTTCAGTCAATGTCGAAGCAGATAACGTGGAAAATCTGGCGTTGGGCTTAGCAAAAGTTCGCGGCGAGGTTGAAGAATTGCAAACTCAACTGGATCAGGAGAAAGAAGCGCATCACAATCGAATGGAAGCGTTGTCCTCTCAAATGACCGATTTAAGTGTCGAGCAAAGAAGGCAAATTGTCAGTATTGAAAAAATGCAGCAGTCTTTGCAGAAATACGTGGAACGCAGTGCGCAATCGCAGGATGCCGGACAAATATTGAAACCGGTATTGCTGCAGGTACTGGATGATTATGAAGCGTATATTGCCAACAGCTTTCCGTTTAAGACCGACGAGCGATTAAATGAAGTCCGGTCTTTACATGATCAGGTGCGCAACGATTTGCTTGAGCCCAAAAAAGCGGCTAACCGGATGTGGGCTTTTATGGAGGATGAAATCAGATTAAGCAAGGAAAACGGTATTTATCAACAAACCATTGAATTGAACGGCGAGAAAATATTGGCAGATGTCGCCAAGTTAGGCTCTGTTCTGCTTTATTTCCAGACCCGCGACAACCAGTTTGGAATGGCTAAAAAGCAACCGAATGAAAAATGGCTTTTTGTGACGACCGATGACAGAGATGACAGGGAACGTATCGAGCTGCTTTTCGAATCGCTAAAGAAACAGATCCGTCAAGGTTATTTTGAATTACCCAATCCATTGAAATCATGAATTTAAATTTATTTTTAATTGTATTGTTGCTGGCGGGTTCCGGGGTTTCATATGCCGAAGCACAGCAGCAACCGGTCCCCGCGCAGCCGGCGGCACAAACTCAAACAACAGTTTCACCGCAAACTGTCGGGAAACCCGAATCCAAATCCTCAGCGGTTGATCTGGAAACCGCCTATAAGCGGGAGTTTGCTTTTTTGGAAGCCCAAAAACGCGAATTAAAACAACGTTTGGATACTTATAAATCCAAGGCTGCAACCGAAGAACGCAAGCTGGAGCAACAAATAAGTCACCTGGAAAAAAGTTCGGTCGATAACGCGACTGAAATCGATAATCTGGAAACCCGCTTGGCCGAGGCGGACAGAACCGAAGCGGCATTGGATGAGCGTAGTGAAGTGTTGGAAATGACTTATTCGCAAGCCGAAACGACCTTGGAGAATTACGGTGTCGCCACGGATAAAGTACCCGAATCGCAACAAGGCGATGATCAAAAATTGGCTTATTTATTCGCCGAAGCGTTGAGTTTGCTACAGCGGCTGGGGGAAGTGCGTATCGAAGCCGGAAAATTTTACCTGCGTGACGGCAAGGAAACCCAAGGCAAGATTATCAAGTTGGGTAACATTGCCGCTTTCGGTCTCGGCGACCAGGACAGCGGTGTGTTGGCACCTGCCGGTGGCGGCAATATGAAGTTATGGAAAGAACCCACTGCGGACGTTGCCAAAAAATTGGCTGCTAATAGTCAACCTGATCTATTAAAAATCTTTTTATATGAGTCCCATAACACAGCGATCGATGAACGGCCGGAAAAAACCTGGCTGAGTATTATCGAATCGGGCGGTATTATCGGTTGGGTGATCGTGGTACTGGGAGGCATTGGTTTGTTGTTGATTCTGCTGCGTAGTTATTTGTTGTTTATCAACAGCAGAAACAATAAAAAAATTACCGATCGGGTCGTGCAGTTGGTTGGAAAGGGTGAATTACAGCAGGCCAGAGACGTTTGCAGTTCGGGGTCTTGTGCGATTACCCGGGTGTTGTCTTCTACGTTGCGGCATCTGAAAGACGACCGCGATCATATGGAGGATATCGTAGCCGAGGCCATACTCAATGAGTCAGGTCCAATTAACCGCTATGGCCCGGCGATTCTGGTTATTGCTTCAGTTGCGCCGTTGCTGGGGCTATTGGGTACCGTGACCGGCATGATATCCACATTCGACATTATTACCGAATTCGGCACAGGAGACCCGAAATTGCTGTCCAGCGGCATATCCGTTGCGTTGGTTACCACGGAACTGGGCTTGATCGTTGCAATACCGACCTTGATGTGCGGTTCATTGTTAACCGCCTGGGCTAGCGATATTAAACGGGATATGGAGAAATCAACATTGACCATTACCAATGCCGTGTTGGGTGGCGGCAATGCCGAAATCGTGCAGGCTATTAACGAACAAAAAGCTACGGGAAGTTTTTCCGCCACCTATCGGGCCGCTTAATAGCAGGGTAGTTCGAGAAAAAAATGACGTTTGAATTAACAGATGTAATATCTCAATTCACTGAATTGTTGGAGGCCGGGGGGTTTGTTATGCCGCCGCTGGCGGTTTGTACGGCATTGCTTTGGTATGGCCTGGGCTATCGCTATTGGGTATTACGGGAACGAAAACCCTGTAGTGTCAGAGACTTACTGTCACGTTACAAAAAAGATCACAATGCACCGGCGGAATATATCGTCGAACAGGCGGTAAAGATCGGCTTGTTCATTCAGCAGACCGGCGTTTATCACCTGCATCGGCATCTGGACCAGGCGTTTTATCATCACGAGCAGGAAATCAGGCGCTTCAATGCCCAAATTAAAGCCGTGGTGGTGGTGGCCCCCTTGCTCGGATTGCTGGGAACCGTTTCAGGCATGATTGAAACCTTCGACTCATTGGCTGAAATGGCGTTGTTCACCCAGTCGGGAGGAATTGCCGGGGGTATTTCCCAGGCGTTGATTACCACCCAGATGGGGTTGGCCGTGGCGATTCCGGGCGTGCTGCTGCAAAGTATCTTAAACAGAAGACAGCGGCAAATCGAAAGAGATTTGGCACAGGTAAAAAGTCTGCTGTGTACTCTCGGCGAGTAAGCGGCATCGTTAAATTTGACCGGTTAATAAAACATGAAATTTCAGGACAATAATGAAGAGGATATGCAGATAGATATCGCGCCGTTGATCGATATCGTGTTTATTCTGCTGATATTCTTTATGGTCACGACCACCTTTGTTAAAGATATGAAGTTGGAGTTGGAGCGTCCCAACGCCGCCAGTGCATCCTCTGCTTCAAGCAAGGCGGTGCGCGTTTTTATCGATCAACAAGGCGATATTTACCTGGACGGTGAGCCGGTACGGCTGTGGCTGGTGCAGAGTAAAGTGCGCGATTTGCTGGCATCCTCGACTGAAAAAATGGTATTGGTCGTGACTGATGAAGGCGTGCCTGCCGGCAGATTGGTTGAAGTCGTCGATCAGGCCCGTTTGGCCGGGGCGCAAAACGTCGGCGTGGCGACGGAAAAAGAAGCCGGCTAGCGTTATCGAAAAAGACTGATCCCTCAAAGCTCAATGACCATTATTAATAAGCACGGGGCTGCTTTAGTCTCGATGATTGTCGGCCCCTTATTGGTGTTTAGCCTGGTTCTGCTGATGAATCGCTATGCCTCCGACATAGAAAAAGTCGCTTTGCCGGAGCCGACACAAATTGATGTTGCAAAACAGGTCAAACCGAAGCCCAAAAAAAAGGTGAAAAAGGCGAAACCTAAACGTGTCAAAGCGCGTGCCAAAGCCCCTGTGCCTTTCAAAGGGCTTAATTCCGCATTGTCCGGAATCGACATGGGGCTGCCCGGACTGATTGCCGGCGACATGAATGATATCGACCAGGGGCTGCTGGGCAAAACCGGCGCTTCGATTATGACCGAAGACTTGGTTGACGTGCCGCCACGGGCAAAGTTCAAAAGCGCTTTTAAATATCCGTCTTCGGCAAAAAAGAAAGGCATTAAAGGTTACGTGGTGTTATCGGTGTTGATCGATACCGATGGTGACGTGGAACAAGTACAGGTTTTGGAATCCAGCCCCGCCGGCGTGTTTGATGATGTGGCCTTGTCCGGTATTCGAAGCTGGCGCTTTGAGCCCGCACAATACCAAGGCAAGACTGTCAAGGTTTGGGCGAAACAACGAATCCGCTTTGAATTATCCTGACCGGTGCCGAGCATGAAACGTCTATTTAAACTATTTGGCTTATCCGTTTTGATACCTGTTTTGCTGTTGGCAATGTGTTTGCCGGGGTGGGCCAAGGAAAAAGCCCCCGCAGTGACCGATTTTATCAATTTGGCCGCCGTTATGATCAAGGATGGTCACTATGACAGGGCATTACTGGCACTGCAAAGTGTCGATCTGGAAGACGAAAAAACCGATCTGGCACGGTTTTACACCTTGCAGGGATTGGCCTATCTCAGTTTGAACGACCTGCTGCTGGCCAAGGACAGTCTGCAAAACGCAATCAAAAACGGCCAGCAGGATAAGGTGATCTATGTCTACCTTGCCCAGGTGCACTACGGCCTGAAAGAATACCGCGAAACCGTCGAGGCGATTGACAAAGCCGGTGCAGCGGGTGATGCCTATCCCTCCCTGGTGGAAATGAAGGCACAATCCTATTGGATACTGAAGCAACCGGATAACGCGATCACAGCGCTTAATGAAGGAATGCGGCGTTTTCCTAAGGATTATCGTTTTTTACGGCGCAAGGTTTTTTACTTTGTCGAACTGCAGTTATACCAGGAAGCGGCCGAATTAGGCCGCGACTATCTGGCTCTCTCGGATGCAAAAGCCAAGGATTATGTGGCAATCGGCAATGCTTTACGGATGGGCAGGGAATATCGTCAGGCGCTGAGTATTCTAGAACCCGCCCGGCTGCAGTTTCCCGACGATATTACGGTTGCGAAATTGTTGGCCCATACCTACCTGGACCAGCGCGATATCAATGCGGCCGCTTTTATTATGGAACAGGCCGCGCTAAGGGATCCCGAACTGATATCGGAAGCGGCTGAACTCTATCGACGTGCCGGCAGGTTTTATAAAGCGTTGTCATTGAATGCCGGGATCAGGGATCAAAAAATTAAAATGAAACAACGCCTGGCTGTTTTGCTGGCGCTCAAACATTATGAACAGGCAGCCAACATGCAGGCGGGGTTATACCGGGCCGGTCTGCTCGACGATCAAAACATACGTTATGCCTTGGCCTATGCATTATTTTCCGTCGGACGTTACCAAGCAGCGGAAAAACACCTGGAATATCTGAAGGAACCGGATTTATTTAAAAAGGGTATTGAGTTAAGACGCATTATGAACGAGTGCCGGGAGGAAGTGTGGAAATGTGTCTTATAAGCGGTGATTTTTTATAAAACAAAACCGCTTGCCATCTGTAGAAGATGGCTCAACGAATTGAACAATAACAATTATAAATAACTTGCCTTTTTATGCCCCAATAGCGGGACATGATATTCATTTTCTTTATTCAGATTGCGTAATTATTGATTTTTTACGACCCCATTGAACCGATAACGCCACCTTTAAACGAATGCAATTAATTAACAAGCTTTTACCCGCTATTTTGTTGCAATGTCTGCTAGCCTCGATTTCCTGGGCCGACGGCCAAGCGGACTTCTCTGTTTATTTATTCAAGGAGGGCCGTCCGGTAAGCGACGCGCAATTGTGGATAGACGGCAAAATGTTTGCCGATTTCAGCGATAACGGCAGTGTATACGGCAAAGTCGGTGCCGGCGCGCATTTGTTTTCCGTTTATACTGCTGCACGTAAAGTATTTGATTTTGACTTGACCGCCACTGCCGGGGAAAATGTGCAGGCTTTGGTGACCCAGTATGCGGACGGCAGCAAACCGCTGCTGCAAATTGAAAGTTCCGCTGCGGGCATAGGCGGCGCCGTCGCGGAGAGCGATGACAAACAACAAAAACCGCAAGGCAAGGGGTTTATCAGCGCCAAAGTGGTGTCGATTGAAAACGGCAAGCCGATTAAGGACGTACAGGTTTATATCAGCGGCGTGAACCAAAAGTTTCTGACCGATGCGCAAGGCCAGTTTAAAACTGAAGTAGCAGCCGGGGTTTATAGTGTTTCCTTGCTGCACGCCGCTTTTAATACCCGCACCAAGGAAAACGTCCAGGTTGCCAAAGACCAAACGGCCGAGTTGCAGTTTTCGATGACGCCTGCCGGCGTGGAATTGCCGGAACATGTCGTGCTGGAACCGTATCTTGCCGGAACATTGGCGTCGGCAATCGGTGAACAGAAGGATTCCTCCTCAGTGAGTAATGTACTGGGCGCCGAGCAAATCAGCCGCTCCGGGGACAGCGACGTGGCCGGGGCATTGCGCCGTGTATCCGGCGTTACTCTGGTCAACGGCAAATTTATCTTCGTGCGCGGCCTGGGCGAACGCTATTCGAGCACGCTGATCAATACCGCACCGATGCCCAGTCCTGACCCGACGCGCCGGGTTGTGCCGCTGGACTTATTTCCCACGTCCTTTTTGGATAGCATCATGATCCAAAAAACCTATTCGGTGGACAGGCCGGGTGAATTTGCCGGGGGCACCGTCGATATGCGTACGCGCGTCATCCCTGATGAATTTATCATGGAGTTTTCCGGACAAATCGGCTTTCAAATCGGCACGACGTTTGAAAAGGGGCTGACATATCAGGGCGGCGATACCGATTTTCTCGGTTTTGATGACGGCACCCGCCAAATGCCGGCATCGATTGCCGAAGTTGTTGATAGCGGCGGTACAATCCAGCAGCAAAGCCTTTTTCAACCGGACGGTTATACAGCTGAACAAATTGAAGCATTCGGCGAGGACCTGTCCGGTGTCTGGGATATTACGCAGGAAACCATCCCCCCTGACGGGCGGATGCAGTTCTCCATCGGCAATTCGTTCGATGCCGGTGATTTCGAGTTCGGGTTTTTCTCCAGTGTGCGTTGGAGCCAGCAATGGCAAACCAACGATGAAGTTCGCCGGTCTTTGTCCATTGATAGCGAAGATGTACTGCACATTAAGGAAGACTATGATGTGAAGTATACTGAGCAGGAAGTTCAATTGGATGGCTATTTGGCGTTGGAGGCGCGCTATAGAGAAGATCACCGGCTGTTCGGGAATGCATTCGCATTGCGTCAGACCTTGGATGAAGCACGTATTCAACAAGGATTTACCGATGCCGAAACCAACGATGTGCGCCGTTTACGCTTGCGCTACATAGAAAATCAACTGTACACGTTGCAATTCGGTGGCGATCATAAGTTCGATTTTCTCAACGATTTGCAAGCTAAATGGTTATATACACGCGGCAGGGCATCGCGGGATGCACCGGACGAGAGACGCTATCGCTACGATGAGCAGGAAGACGGCAGTTATTCTTTTTCGCGCCGCGCCGACAGCAACCAGACCCTTTACTCGAACTTGGATGATGAAGATGAAAACTGGCGTCTGGATGTGTCGCTACCGATTGATTTGCATCCGGATTTCAAACTGGTCCTACAAAGCGGCTTTTTGGATCAGTCCAAAAATCGGGAATCCGATATCAGACGATATGTTTATAAACAGGACGGCCCCGATTCCAAAGATCCCGCAGTGCTGGCGCTACCATCTCTGGAACAAATACTCATCCCGGAGTATATCGGTCCCAACGGTTTCAAATTTACGGAAGCGACGCAAGCAACCGATAATTACACCGCCAAACAGGATTTACTGGGTTATTACGGACAAATGGACATGACTTTTTTTGACAAGGTGCGCCTGATCGGCGGCCTGCGTTGGGAAGACAACGACCAGGAGGTGACGACCTTCGAACTGTTTAACCCGGACAACGAGCCGGTCGTATCGCAACTCAAACACACCGATATGTTGCCGGCAGTAAACGGGACCTGGTTCATAACGGACAAGCAGCAGCTGCGCTTAGGATACAGTGAAACCCTGTCTCGACCCGATTTCAGGGAATTGTCGCCGGCGCCGTTTACCGATCCGGTGACCGATAAAACCACCTTCGGAAATCCCGATTTGAAGCAGACTTACATCACCAACTATGATGCGCGGTGGGAGTATTATTTTTCCGATAGCGAGAATTTATCGTTTAGTTTTTTCTGGAAAGACTTAAAAAATCCGATTGAAACCATTCAGGTGCCCGGCACCGGCGCTCTGCTGACCTACCAAAACGCCGACAAAGCGAATATTTTCGGTTTCGAGGTCGAATTGCTGAAAAACCTGGACTTTATCTGGTCGGGTCTCGAACATTTTTACTTCAGCGGCAACTATACCTGGTCCGAATCGAATGTGGTACTGACCGAGGAGAATCTGCAGGCGCAAACCACTAACAACCGGCCGTTGCAGGGGCATTCGCCGCATGTGATCAATGTCCAGCTCGGTTACGACAACCCGCAATGGGGCACCACCGCGACCTTGCTTTATAACACGACAGCGGAACGCATCGTGGAAGTGGGTGTGCAAAATCTGCCTGATAGTTATCAGCAAGGCTTCAATCAATTGGATTTTGTCTACAACCAACGCATCAACGACTGGCTTGCACTCAACTTCAGAGCGAAGAACCTGCTGGATGATACCGTGGAAGTATTGCAAGGCGATATGGTGACGCGCAGCTATACCCCCGGCAGGGAATTTAAACTGGGGATCCGGCTCAATTATTGATTGAGCTTCATCTGAATTCGGTTCTGCACCGTAAAAAGAAAGGGCTGTTGTTATCCAATGGTCCATTGTTAACCGAGACCGCAAGTCCAAACGCTCACGGTAGATTTTTGCGTCACCGTTACCGTCCGGAAGGATTCGACAGACCCATAAATATTGCGTATTGGCGACAGGCGACGTGATAGTTTTAGTAGCGGCGGACCAGTAATGTTAGCTTGCCAGGGGGCGGCCGCGGTTTTCCTATGTCATAAGAATGTCACCATTATGTCATATAAATGACATCCTAATGTCATGTTAACCGCGTACGCTACATAAGAGTTATTCATGAAGCGAAACTAAATCCTTCCTGGTATTCCTTGTTTAATATAATTGTTAGAGGAGTTTTTATGTATCCTGTAAAACGGTCATTTGCCGCAATTGCAGCGAATGTGTTGTTAGTGACCGGTAGCTTTGCGTTGCAATCTGAAGCTTCAGCCGCAACGGCTACTTATGACCCGTCGACTCGAATTGTCGATATTCCCAAGGTGGATGTGTTGAATCCGAACGGCGGTGCCAAAACTTATCATGCGCAACTGAAGTTGCTCGAAAAAAACCCGGCATCGCCTTTTTTTGAGCTGCAATTGATCTCTGCAGGCGCGGAGACGCCGACCACCGAGCAACGCGTCACCTACGACGGCGCCACCATATCCGTGCATTTTCCTTCGGTCAAAGTTGGGGCGGGGGCTGCCGAATATTACGCCAAATTGAAGCTGATACCCGGTTCAAATCCGCTGCGTTTTAAGTTGGTTCAGTTGAAAAATAATGCATTCAGCGGTTGTCCTGCCTTTTCGACGAACGGTCCGGTTGCTGGAACTTGTGTTTTGAGCGGTGAAATCAACAACAATATTACTTTATCCAAAGAAATTACCTGGATATTGTCCGGCGGGGTTTACGTTGGCGGGGATCAGGTTAACAGCGCCACGTTGTCGATCAATCCCGGCACTAAAATCGTCGGCCAAAGCGGCGCCGATTATCTTTATATCAGAAGAGGTTCAAAAATACTGGCTGAAGGTACGCCGGACAATCCGATTGTCATGACCGGTCCCTTTCAGGAATCTGCCGGAGAATGGGGTGGGCTGCTGCTTGCCGGCAATGCGCCGGTTAATGGATGCTCCGAGGGCGTCGATCCCTGCGAAATTGCGTTCGAGGCGATTGCGACCGAACTTTTCGGCGGTAACGATGTTGATGACAACAGTGGGGTTTTAAAGTATCTTCAGGTCAACTATGCCGGCTTTGCGGTGCGCCCCGATGAGGAGTTGAACGGTATTACCATGTTGGGCGTCGGTGCCGGTACGCTGGTCGATTATGTCCAGGTACACAAAGGGCTTGACGACGGCATCGAGATGTTCGGTAGCACCGTGCAGATGAAGCATCTGGTCTTGACTTCGGCGGGCGACGATAGCCTGGACTGGGGCATCGGCTGGCGCGGCAAAGCGCAGTTTGTCTTGATTAAACAAGCGGTAGACGACGGCGACCGCGGTATCGAGGCGGACAACAATCCCGATAACAATGATGCCTCGCCGCGTTCTAAGCCGATATTGTCCAACCTGACTGCTTTGGGTTCGCCGGTCAGTAGCCAGGGCGCGTTGTTGCGCCGCGGTACCGGAGCGAGTATATATAACTCGGTATTCACCGGTTTCGGCGAGCAGTGTTTGCGAATTGACGGTACGCCTACCTACACCAATGCAGGTACGCCGGAAGCTTTAAGCGGTGAATTAACTATCCAGGATTCCTACGTAGATTGCGATACTAATTTCAATGACGAGGGCGAAGAACCGTTTTTGGTCAGCGATTGGTTTAATGCGCAAAGCGGCAACGTAGCGGGAGACCCGATACTGGACGGTTATCTGCCTGGAGTCGGTTCACCGTTAATCACCGGTGGTCATGACGTGCCGGACGCATTTTTTACGCCGGTCGATTATATCGGTGCTTTCAAAGACGCCAATGACGATTGGACCCAAGAATGGACGACGCCTTTCTAGCAAATAGATAAATTCTGTTCTTGTTTGAATAAAGCCTTCTTTGCAGGGATGCGAAGGGGGCTTTTTTATTGCAGTTTTGTTTTTCGAAAGGTTATGACGTGGTTCTGTTTTTCATATTTCTTTAAAGTCTAACGGTATATTAGTTTCCCCTTCCAAAACGGCGCGGTACAATAGCCTGATTTCAATAAATAAGAGAATGAACTCTACGTGGCAAATAAAATAATAACCGCGCTGTCATTGGTGACGTCGGCTTTCTTGACCGGGTGTGGTTTTATGGTTACCTCGGCAACGGAAAATCTGGCGGAAAATGTTTCAGTGGCAATTTTGAACCAAGATGACCCGCCAACAGTTCGTGAAGGGGCTCCCGCCTATCTGATTTTGATTGACGGCTTAATCGCAGCCGACCCTGATAAGGTAAATTTGTTGATGTCCGCTGCTAAACTGAATAATGCCTATGCAGCGGCTTTTGTCGACGACGAGCAGCGGGCACAACGCATGACCGACAAATCCTGGGAATATGCAAGGCGGGCTTGGTGCGTTGTACGGCCGGACGGCTGCGATGTTTACCGCAAGCCCTATGCAGAATATGTGGCATTTCTGGAAGACGTGGATGATTCGGATGTGCCCGTCCTATATACTTTGGGAGTCAGTTGGTTAAATTGGATACAGGCGCACAGTGACGATTGGGGAGCGCGTGCGGATTTGCCCAAAGTCGAAGCGACTATGAAGCGGGTGCTTGAATTGGATGCGACCTATCAGCAGGGCGAACCGCAGATGTATCTCGGTGTGTTGTCAATTATACGGCCGCCCGCGCTAGGCGGAAAACCAGAGCAGGCAAAAGCGTATTTCGAACGTGCCTTGACGTTGTCGGGGGGGCGTAATTTAATGTTTAAAGTCATTTATGCCGAACGCTACGCCCGATCGCTTTTTGACCGCGAACTGTACGATCGTTTGTTGGCCGAAGTTCTGCAGGAAGATGCTGTCGAGACGGGTCTGACGCTGATGAATGTCATCGCTAAACAAAAAGCGCAGCAATTGACGGATAGCGCCGATGATTATTTTTAGAAAGCTGTATATCGGCGATTCGTCAGGCCGTCGGCTAAGCTCCCTCAGCATGGTCCCCCGTTGCAAGAAAAAAATGCGGGCAGCCTAAAAATGACGCGAATAATTTTATTTTTTTGCTATTTTAAAAACTGATACAGCAAAAAATAGAATATGCATATAAGCACTTTACTAATTTTTGTCACCTGTGGTCGGTCCGGCAGTTACATGGCCTTTTGTGGTTAACAATGGAGGAGTAATAACAATGTGGTCAGTTCGATGCAAGAAGAACGGTTTAGCTAGGCCGGCCCTTTGGCTCGGCTTGTTTTTGATACTGTTACCGGTGCCGGATGTGCAAGCATTAGTGTTGAAAATTGCGACGATTTCGCCGGACGGTGCGATGTGGATGGAAAAAATGCGGGAAGGCGCCGCAGAAATTGAAAAACGCACGCAGGGCAGGGTGAAGTTCAAGTTTTATCCGGGCGGCGTCATGGGCAACGACCAGAGCGTATTGCGCAAGATGCGTTTCGGACAGTTGCAAGGGGGGGCCTTTACTGCAGGCAGTCTGGCGGAGGTTTATCCGGATATTCAGATTTATGCGCTGCCCTTTTTGTTTAAGTCGCAGCAAGAGGTGGATTTTGTGCGGGAACGCATGGATACGTTACTGATGCAGGGTCTGGAAAAACATGGTTTGATCGGTTTCGGTTTTGCCGGAGGAGGTTTTGCCTACACGATGTCGAATTCCACGCATAATTCGATACAGGATTTCAGGCAAGATAAAGTCTGGGTTCCGGCCGGTGATGTGATCAGTCGGACAGCGATGAAAGCAGCCGGTGTCGCCCCTATACCGCTGCCGATTTCCGATGTGTTGACCGGGTTGCAGACCGGCATGATCGATACTGTTGCAATTTCGCCGGTCGGAGCGATCGCCTTTCAGTGGTATACCAAACTCCCTTATTTTAGCGAAGAACCGATCAATTATATTTATGCATTGTTGGCCATTGACAAAAAAGCGTTTAACAAAATAAAACCGGCTGATCAGCAAATTGTTCGGGATGTCATGACCCGAGTGTATAAGGAAATTGATCGGCAAAATCGTCTGGATAATGATAAGGCGCGTCAAGCCCTGCTTGATCAAGGAGTTCAATTTACCCGTTTTTCTCCAGCGTTGTTGGCGGAGTGGCAGGGTTATGCGCGGCAGGCTATTGATCAGCTGGGTTCGCAGGGAGCTTTTACGCCGGAGATGTTGCGCACCCTGCAGAATAACTTGAAGACTTTCAGAAACGAAGCCAACTAATTCCGGTTAATCTGTGAAATCCGCCGCACAAAATACATTCCTTGGCCGGTTGCTGCGCATTATACATGTGATCGAGGACAGTTTCCTGGTTGTGTTGTTAAGCACCATGATCGGTTTTGCAGTGGCCCAGATTGTGCTGCGCAATGTATTTGACAGCGGCATCACTTGGGCCGATCCCTTGCTGCGTTTGCTGGTGCTTTGGGTGGGCTTGGCCGGTGCCATGGTTGCAACCCGTCAGGATCATCATATTACGATAAACGTCGTTACCCGCACATTGCCGCCTCGTTTGCAGCTGGCTGCCAGAATTATAACCGATCTGTTTACCTGTATCGTATCCGGCATTATTGCCTATCATGCCGGGCGCTTTGTGCTGATGGACCGCGAAGCCGGGATCATCGCCTTTGCCCAGGTGCCCGCCTGGTGGTGCGAATTGATTATTCCCCTCGCTTTCAGCGTGATAGCTTTGCGTTACATAATCTTTGCCGTACTGCATGCGAAACAGTTATTGAGCACCCAGGAAGAATGATGGCGCAAAGTATCTTGCTGTTGATTCTGGCTTTAGTGGGCGCGCCGTTGTTTGCGGTGATAGCGGCCGGCGCATTGTTGGGATTTCACGCTGCGGACGTGGATCTTGCCGTTGTAGCAATCGAAATATACCGTATCGCGGATACGCCGGTACTGTTGGCTATTCCTTTATTTACCTTTACCGGTTATGTGCTGAGCGAAAGCCGGGCTTCGCAGCGGCTGGTACGCCTGACTAATGCGCTGTTAAATTGGATGCCGGCGGGCCTGGCCATCGTTTCGCTGGCTGCGTGTGCCGTTTTTACCGCCTTGACCGGTGCTTCAGGGGTTACGATCATTGCTCTCGGCGCGCTTTTGTATCCGGCGTTAACTAACGCCGGTTATGCCGAACGTTTCAGCCTTGGATTGATTACCTCGTCGGGCAGTCTGGGCTTATTGTTTCCGCCGTCAATTGCATTGATTCTGTATGGCATTATCGTGCAGCAAATGAACGTCGGTCCGCCTGTCGCAATCGAGGATTTATTTCGTGCCGGATTGCTACCCGGACTGATGATGTTGCTGCTGTTATCCGTTTGGAGCATTTGGGCCAATCGCAATACCCCCTTGGCTGGCAGCGAGTTTTCCTGGAGCGAATCCGGTGCCGCCCTTCGCGAAAGCATTTGGGAAATACTGTTGCCCGTCATCATTTTAGGCGGGATATACAGCGGTTATTTTGCCGTATCCGAGGCGGCAGCGGTTTCCGTGCTCTATGTGTTGATTGTTGAAATGTTGATTCACCGCGAGATTAAACCCGTGCAACTGCCTGGTATTATGCGCGAATCGATGACGTTGGTGGGCGGTGTGTTGATTATTCTCGGTGTTTCGCTGGCTTCAACCAACTACCTGATCGATGCCGAAGTGCCTGCCAAATTGTTCAGTTTCATGAAATCGCATGTCGACAGCAAACTGACTTTCTTGATCCTGCTGAATGTCTTTTTATTGATGTTAGGCATGCTGCTGGATATTTTTTCAGCATTGGTGATCATGATTCCGTTGATTTTGCCGATCGCCGACGGTTATGGTATTCATCCGGTACACCTGGGCATTATTTTTCTGGCAAATATGCAGATTGGTTACTTTACGCCGCCCGTGGGCATGAATTTATTTATCGCGAGTTATCGCTTCAACAAGCCGATTATCGATTTATATCTTGCGACCTTACCCTTCATGGCGATTTTGTTGATCGCCGTGCTTATCATTACCTATTGGCCTTATTTATCAATGGCATTATTGTAAAGATCGTTTGTCGGGTATTGCACAATTTTTTCAGTTTACCGTCGTTAATTGATTCGAATGAATGATTTTATTGCCGGCCAACGCTGGGTCAGTGCCACCGAGCCCGAATTGGGATTAGGCATAATTGTCGAGTGTGATTATAACCGGGTGACGGTTCTGTTTCTTGCTTGCGGAGAGAAGCGGCAATATGCAAAGGATAATGCGCCGCTGACGCGCGTGGCTTTTGGGCCGGGCGATACCGTTGAGACGAATGACAATGAATCGTTCACAGTGCTTGAAGCGGTTGAAAAAGAAGGCCTGATAAGTTATCTGTGCGCCGACGTCCGTGGCGAACAAAAACAGCTCGAAGAAATCGATTTAAATCACCATATTCAGTTCAATAGGCCGCAAGACCGCTTTTTTACGGGGAACACCGATCCCGGAGCTTGGTTTAATCTGCGTTATGAAACCTGGCGCCATATACGGCGGTTGCAACAATCGCCGGTGCGTGGCTTAAGCGGCGGCAGAACGGCATTGCTTGCGCATCAGTTATATATTGCCCACGAGGCGGCCGGCCGTTATGCACCACGGATTATGCTGGCTGATGAAGTCGGCTTGGGCAAGACCATCGAGGCAGGCCTGATTGTGCATCATCGGCTGATCAACGGTCTCAGCAGACGGATTCTCATTATTGTTCCAGAAGCGTTGCTGTACCAATGGCTGGTTGAAATGCTCAGGCGCTTTAATTTGCGCTTCAGCATTTTCGACGAGGAAAGGTGGGCAGAAACACACGGCGGTAATCCCTTCTTGGCGGAACAACTGGTCCTCTGCAGCCAGAGTTTGTTTTCCGGCCATGCGTTACGCGCGCAGCAGGTATCGGAGGCCGAATGGGATATGGTCGTCGTCGATGAAGCGCATCATTTGCAGTGGGATGAAATGTCGCCGAGTCCCGAATATCAGCTGATTGAAAAACTGGCCGGGCTGACGCCGGCGTTATTGCTGCTGACCGCGACACCGGAACAACTTGGGAAGAAGAGCCATTTCGCGAGATTGCGCTTATTGGATCCGGACCGCTTTTACGGTTTCGACAGGTTTCTCGACGAGGAAAAAGAGTTTGAGCCGGTCGCCAGGGCCGCCCGGTTGTTATTGGAGGGCCGGGCGCTGGATAATGGCTTGAAGCGAACCTTAAAGGTATTGCTGCAGAGGGATAAAGTGGAAGCTTTGTTGGAACGGGTCGCCGACCCCGATACGGCAAGTGCCGCAACAGAGGAATTACTCAACGTGTTGCTGGATTTTCACGGCACCGGCAGGGTATTGTTCAGGAATTCCCGACAAACCATCAGGGGCTTTCCAAAGCGGCAACGGTTTGCGTATGAGCTGGATGCTGTCGATGAAACACAAGCGCCGGATTTGCTTAGTGATCCGCGTTTTTTATGGCTGGTAAACAAAGTCGCCGAACTGGGCGGAGAGCAGGCATTGTTGATTTGTCATGAGGCGCAGTTGGCTGTGGAGCTGGAACGGAATTTAAAAAGCCGCTACGGCCTGCGGTGCACCGTGTTTCACGAAGGTATGAGTATTATAGAACGCGACCGCGCCGCTGCCTATTTTGCCGACCCGGAAAGCAATGTCAGACTCTTGATTTGTTCCGAAATCGGCAGCGAAGGCAGAAACTTTCAGTTTACCCATCATCTGATTCTCTTCGATTTGCCGGTCAATCCCGATTTGCTGCAGCAACGAATCGGCCGATTGGATCGCATCGGACAGCGGCATAGCATCCAAATTCATATCCCTTACACGAAGCACAGCGCCCAGCATGTCTTATGCCGTTGGTACGATGAGGGTTTGGACGTGTTTCTGCAAAACAAGTCAGCGGCGCAACGGGTTTACGAAATGCAAAAAGACGAGTTATCCGAACTGCTGCAAACTTATGATCCCAAAAAGCTCTCGGCATTGATACCCAAAACCCGCACGCTGACGGAACAAATCGAGGCGGAATTGCATCACGGACGGGATTTGTTGCTGGAATTGAATTCCTGCCGCAAGGAAACAGCGCAAGAACTGATAGAGCAAATCACTGATTCGCAGCGTGAGAATACCCTTTGGCCCTACATGGACGCCTTGTTCGACTGCTATGGGGTGGAAGTGGAATACCATTCGCCCGATTGTCAAATTATTACACCGGGTAATCATATGCGCGTAACACGGTTTCCGTATTTACCCGAAGACGGCTTTACGATAACCGTAAACAGGGATATCGCATTGGCGCGCGAAGATTTGCAGTTTCTAACCTGGGAACATCCCCTTGTGATAGCCGCTATGGACTTGGTGCTGTCCGGTGAGACCGGTAATGCCGCAATCAGCATCATAAAGCACGGGAATTTGGCGGCGGGACAATATCTGCTGGAAAGCTTATTTGTGGTCGAGTGTAGTGCGCCTTCCGAACTGCAGATCGGACGTTTTTTACCACCGATACCGATTCGCGTTTTGCTGGATCAGCGGCACACTGATTTATCGGAGCAAATAGCCCATGACGATTTTGTGACCGGGACTCGGCCGGTAGATGCGACACAACTCAGCGGTTTTCTTGCCGATCAGCGCAGTAATATCAATAAGCTGTTGGCTGCTGCCGAAAACAAGGCTCAGCAGACGATGTTGGCATTAATCAACCACGGCTGTAAGAACATGTTGCAAATACAAAGCAAGGAAATTAGACGTCTGGTCAGATTGAAAAAGCTAAACCCATCGATCAAACAAGCGGAAATCGACCAGCAGAAAGATCTAACCGAAGCCGCCTATCAGCACATGCAGGCGGCAAAATTAAAACTTGACGCGGTGCGGATCCTGATTACCAGTTGAGATATTTCTGCTTGCCAGGAGCGATATTTTGATCAGAATTCCACCGGGTTCCTGGTTTTCCCATTATGCCAGTCTCTATGCGGGAAAAGTCTTTAACTGAAGGGGAATGAGTTTTGCGACTGCATTTTAAGAGAGCCTACCCTGAGGCAATAGACAAAAGAATTGCTAAAGCCGCCATTGGGAACGATGTTGGCGGCTGTTTAAGTGGCCGGTTTATGTAATGCGATGGCAACAGTCGGCGCAGTATTCATTGGCGACCGTATTTGCTGGAATTCACTTGCCTCATATTGAACTATTTTCAGCAGGGAACGATAGGCTATTCAAGTTCCTGCTCAAGTTGATTTTCGGGACTGTCGGCGTCGTCTCCCGGCTCACAGCCGCAAACGGCTGCGATCAGATCCTGGAGACTATAGCCGCTATTCGTGCCCAGCGGTCCTGAACAAGTCAACCCACCTTGGTATTGTCCGGAGTAATAGCATTTAATGGCACTGTTGTTGTTAGAGCAGACACCTTTCACTCCTTTTTGGAAACCTCTGTGAAAACTACTCTTATCAACAATGTCACAGGCGAATAGCGAGCCACTGACGAGCCATGACACTAAGCCCAAAGCAATCATAAAACTTTTCATATTAACTCCTTGTTTGTAACAGATATGCAGCAATTCTATTTTTAACTGTTTAATATCATTGATCCGGCATATTAAAGTAAAGCGAAACTATATAAACGAAAAAACTAAAATAGCCCGGTAATCATTCCGTCGTCAGTAATATCGATTCGTTCCGCTGCCGGTATTTTCGGCAAGCCTGGCATGGTCATCATGTCGCCGGCAATCGCGACGACAAAACCTGCGCCGTTGGCCAGCCTGACTTCCCTGATTTCCACCATGTGGCCCGATGGGGCTCCTTTTGCGGTGGGGTCCGTGGTGAATGACATTTGTGTTTTCGCCATGCAAATGGGGAATTTTCCGTAATACGTTTGCCAATCGGCAATTTGTTTTTTGACCTTGGCCGAGGCTGAAATGCCGGCCGCACCGTACAATTTTGTTGCAATCGCTTCCATTTTTTCCCAGAGGCTCAGGTCTTCATCATAAACATAGCTGAAGGCCGGTTCACGGTTGTCAACGATATCGATTACTTCCCGGGCAAGCTGTTCCGCTCCGGCACCGCCTTCCGCCCAGTGTTTTGCCACGACACATTTTGCACCCAAAGCCGTGCATTTTTCCTGCAGCAAAGCAATTTCGGCAGCGCTGTCGAAAGTAAAATGGTTAATTGATACCACGCAAGGCAGACCGTAATGTTCGGTGATATTTTGCAGGTGACGCTCCAAATTCACGAACCCTCTTTCCAGCGCAGCCAGATTTTCAGTATTGAGCTCTTCTTTGGCAACACCACCGTGGAATTTCAAGGCCCTGACTGTGGCTACCAATACCACCGCCGAAGGTTTTAAACCCGCCATGCGGCACTTGATGTCGACAAATTTTTCAGCTCCCAAATCAGCGCCGAAACCGGCTTCGGTTACCGTATAATCAGCCAGCTTCAAGGCCGTCTTGGTTGCAGTAACGGTGTTGCAGCCGTGCGCGATATTGGCAAATGGGCCGCCATGAATGATCGCAACATTGTTTTCCAATGTCTGCACCAGATTGGGCTTGATGGCATCTTTCAATAACGCGGCCATCGCGCCGTGCGCATTTAAGTCACGTGCATAAACGGGTGTCGTATTGTCTGCTTTATAACCGATGACGATGCGACCCAAGCGTTCTTTGAGATCGGCGCGGCTCGTTGCCAGGCAAAGAATTGCCATGATTTCGGAGGCAACGACAATATCGTAGCCATCTTCCCGCAGGTAACCGTTGGCCGGTCCGCCCATACCTACCGTAATTTTACGCAAGGCTCTATCGTTCATGTCGACCACACGCTTCCATTGAATCCGGCGCGGATCGATACCGAGGCTGTTGCCGTGATTGATATGATTGTCAATCAAGGCGGACAACAAATTATGTGCCACGCCGATGGCATGGAAATCTCCGGTAAAATGCAGATTGATATCTTCCATCGGCACAACTTGCGCATATCCACCGCCCGCGGCTCCCCCTTTTACTCCAAAACAAGGACCTAGCGAAGGCTCGCGCAGACAGATCATGGTTTTTTTGCCCAGCCGGTTCATTGCATCTCCCAGACCGACTGTTGTCGTGGTCTTACCTTCACCGGCCGGCGTGGGGCTAATTGCCGTGACTAAAATCAGTTTGCCGTCTTCGTGGCCGCTCAAACTGTTGATATATTCCAGCGATAATTTCGCTTTGTAATGGCCGTACGGATCCAGATGCTCGGCATCGATACCGTATTGTTCTTTAACCAAATTGATGATTGGTTTTATTTGCGCTTGTTGAGCAATTTCAATGTCAGACATAAAGCCCCCTTTGTATCGGCAGTGGTTCTAATAGGATTTTAAACGATTATTCGCCGTATACCGGAAAACGTGCGCAAAGGATGCTGACTTTTTCCCGCACAGCGGCGAGTACGCTTTCGTCTTCCATGTTATCCATTACATCACACATCAATTCAGCGACCAGGGTTACTTCCGCCTCTTTGAAGCCGCGGGTGGTAGGCGCCGGTGTGCCTACCCGGATACCGCTGGTAACGAAAGGCGACTCCGGGTCGTTGGGCACGGCATTTTTATTGACGGTGATATGTGCCTTGCCTAATGCCGCATCGGCCGCCTTACCGGTAATGCCCTTGGGAATCAGCGAGACCAGCAGCAAATGATTGTCGGTGCCGCCGGAAACGATATCAAATCCCCGGTTGATGAACACTTCGGCCATGGCCTGGGCATTTTTCACCACCTGTTGCTGATATAATCTGAATTCCGGTTGTAACGCCTCTTTGAGAGCCACCGCTTTGGCGGCAATGACATGCATCAACGGACCGCCTTGGATACCCGGGAAGATCATTGAATTGAGTTTTTTCTCCAGATCGGGGTTGCTTTTGCAGAGAATGATGCCTCCGCGAGGGCCGCGTAAACTTTTATGAGTGGTACTGGTGACGACATCGGCGTACGGTACCGGATTCGGATATAAGTCGGTTGCCACCAAACCGGCGACATGCGCCATATCGACAAACAAATAAGCACCGACTTCATCGGCAATCGCTCTGAAACGCGCCCAGTCCATAACACGGGAATAGGCGGAGAAGCCGGCCACAATCATTTTCGGTTTGTGTTCACGAGCCAGGGCCTCGACTTGCGCGTAGTCAACTTCGCCGGTTTCCGGGTTTAGTCCGTATTGAACGGCATTATAGATCTGTCCCGAGAAATTCGGTTTTGCGCCGTGCGTCAAATGTCCGCCGTCCGCTAGGCTTAAACCGAGAATCGTATCATGCGGCTCAAGCAAAGCCATGTAAACAGCCATGTTGGCTTGCGAACCGGAGTGCGGCTGGACGTTGGCATAACCGGCATCGAACAGCTTTTTAGCCCGGTCTATGGCGAGTTGTTCCGCCTTGTCAACAAATTCACAGCCACCGTAGTAACGTTTCCCAGGGTAGCCTTCCGCGTATTTGTTGGTTAATTGAGACCCTTGGGCCTCCAGAACGCGAGGGCTTGCGTAATTTTCCGAAGCAATCAGTTCGATATGTTCTTCCTGCCGCTGACGCTCTTCTTCCATCGCCTGGAACAATTCATCATCAAAATCCGCGATTGTCTGCGATTTGTTAAACATGTTTTTCTCCCGAATGTAGAATTTTTTAATTTTGAGAATGGATAAGCAATACTTGCAGGTCTGCGACATTTGTGCCGGTTGCACCGGTAACGAGTAAATCCTTTGATAATTGCAGCGCCGCATTAGAATCATTGTTTTCCAATAGCTGTTCCGGATCGGCGTTTGCCGCTATCATTCGATTGACCGAATTCGGGTCGACAATGCCGCCGGCTGCATCGGTTGGGCCGTCGCGTCCGTCCGTGCCGCCGCTGAGAAATGTCCAGCAGTCCGGCAGGTGGTATTTTTTCGCCGCAATTGCAAATGCCAAAGCCATTTCCTGGTTTCTTCCTCCGCGGCCGTTGCCTTGCAACGTCACCGTGGTTTCTCCGCCGGAGATAATCGCCAACGGCCGCCTGATGCCTTGTGCAATCTTCTGTTGTACGTAAAGCACCAGTTTTTCCGCTTGTTCGCGCGCTTCGCCGCATAACTGATCGCTGTATAACTGCACATGGTAGCCGTAATTGTCGGCTGCCTTCATAACCGCGTTTACGCTAATGGCATTGCTTCCGACCAGCGTATAGCCACTACGCTTAAAAATGCTATCACCCGGTTTTGGTGTTTCCGGGATATTTCCCTGCACGCCCATTTGCAAAAATTCGCGTACCCGTTGCGGTACTTTATCCCAAATGCCGTTCGATAAAAATACAGCGGCCGCCTGCTGAAAGCTGGTGGTGTCCGGTACGGTCGGACCACTTGCAATAGCACTCACGTCATCTCCTAACACGTCGGAGAGAATCAATGCATGCAGATCGGCAGGCGCGGCTAATTTGGCTAAACCGCCGCCTTTCAATCGGGATAAATGCTTACGTACGCAGTTGATTTGGTCGATGCCGGCACCGCATGACAACAATAATTCGGTAGCTGCAATTTTTTCGTCAAGTGATATCCGGTCGGCAGGGTAGGGTATCAATGCAGAGCCTCCACCACTTACCAGTGCCAGAACCAATTCATCTTTTTGTGCTTTTTGTACGCGTTCCGCAATAATCTTAGCACCCTGGAATCCGGCCTGGTCCGGCAAAGGATGGCCGGCACCGATCACCTCAAAATTATCGACCGGGGTGAGATTTTCATAATTGGTAACGGCGATTCCTTTACCGGCTATTAATTTCTCCGGTATGACTTCCTGTGCGGCTTTGGCCATGCGACAGGCTGCTTTGCCGAAAGCAACCAAGTGCACCGCAGACCATCTACCCGGACGTTTTTTACTGGGGTGATTAATATCCAGCAGGATTTCAAGATGATTGGCGCGGGCGAACAGGCAACGCTTAATGGCTTTGTAAGGATCGGCGGCGTCAATACCGGCCTGGAAGATTTCCCTGGCATGCCGGCGCATGGTCGGAATTACGTCGGCTGAAGCCGCTGTCAAGGTTGCTGTCATATCAACTGAAAATCTGCCAATGCCATTGATTTAAGCCATTTGTTTCGCCAGGGCAAAGATGTTTTCAGCATCGAAAACCTGTGTGTTGCTTTCAAACAGCTTGGCGATGCAGGCGCGGTGTAAGGCCAGCTTTAACGTTCCGAAACCAATGGCGCCCCAGATAATTTTTCCGTGGCGTTGCGCACCTTTATCCATCATGTCTATGCCTCCGATGCCGAGCGGTGGCGTTGCATTTGCGTCGGCCATTATTTCTATCGCTTCGTTGTTTTCCCAATGTTCCGCTTGTAATAATTCCACGCCTGCCGCACCGGCTGCAAAGACAATCTGGGCATCGGCTATGATTTCACCGCGGCTGTCGTTATCAACAGCTTCAACTGGAGCAAGATCGACGCCGAACCGTTTTCGCATGTCGCTACAGGCTTGTTTGGCGCGATGCAACTGCCGGGACGTCACATAAACTTCCGCACCTTCCTGGGCAAGCATTACCGCGGCACGCTGTCCAACGGGACCGGTCCCTGCCAGTACCACGGCTTTTTTGCCTGCCAAGGATATACAGTGTGCCAGTTTGGCCACACCTGCAGCGGCGGTAGTGTTGCTGCCGTTGCTGTCCAGCATGACCGAGACCTGGAAACCGGGGAAAAAATGTTTTTGCACGGCGGCAAATAGTTCCTGACCGGCAACCATATCGCTGCCGCCGACAAAAACAGCGGTATTTTTTTTGTCTTTAGGTGCGCGGGTAAATATCGTCCCTTCAACTAATGGCGCGATATTTTCCGGAGTAAGATTGCCGTGACAGATGACATGATCGGCACCGCCGTCATAAGCAACAACCGTATCGAATACCGACGGATGGGCGTCCGTGTCGAATTGGAATAGCAGTTTTTTCATTAATTTACTCGGAACGTTAGCCTAAATTAACAATTGGAATGTTACAAAATTGACTTATTATACAGTAACCGGGGTTGTTCTCCGTAAACATTATGTTTGCATCGAAGGGCAATTCTTTGATTATTGTTTTGTCAAGCGTTTCGGAAACCTGTATTAATTGGTCATCGGATTGCATGATGGTGATGGTTTTAGCTATTATCTCCCACTGTGATTGTGCAGTCTTGTCTTAATGGGCAGATTATGGGAGGCCGGGTATGCAGCAATCAGATCACTGCTCGACACTTTACTGACTTGAATTTTATTACTAAGAATTATAAGGATCCGACATGAAAATACCAGTTGATATCGCGGTTACAGGTGCGGCGGGACAAATCAGTTATTCGTTACTGTTTCGCCTGGCTGCAGGCGGGTTTTTAGGCCCCGATCAGCCGATCGTTTTGCATTTACTGGAAATACCGCCGGCGATGGATGCATTGCAGGGTGTCGTGATGGAACTCAATGATTGCGCTTTTCCTCTGTTGCACCGGATTGAAACAACGGTGGATCCGAACGTAGCATTCTCTAATGTTGATTACGCATTTCTGGTTGGCGCACGACCTCGCGGCGCAGGCATGGAGAGAAGGGATTTACTGCAGGTGAATGCCGAGATTTTCTCAGTGCAGGGCCGGGCACTGAATGATGTCGCCAGCAGGGACGTGAAAGTTATGGTTACCGGCAACCCGGCAAATACCAATGCGTTGATCGCCATAAAAAATGCGCCGGATTTGAAACCTGAGAATTTTACCGCAATGACTATGTTGGATCACAATCGGGCTATCGGTCAGCTTGCGGAAAAGTGTGGCGTTTTGGCTACGGATATTAAAAACATGATTGTTTGGGGAAACCACTCCGTAACGCAATATCCGGATATACATCACGCAAAAGTAAAAGGTCAGGAGGCTTTATCGCTGGTCGACCGGAAGTGGTTTACTGATGAATTTATTCCCACCGTTCAGCAGCGCGGAGCCGCCATCATTAAGGCGCGCGGGCAGTCCAGCGCCGCTTCGGCAGCTAATGCCGCAATCGACCAAATGAAAGCTTGGGTATTTGGCACTGAAAACGGAGATTGGGTGAGTATGGCTGTTCCCAGCGACGGTAGCTATGGTATTGAAGAAGGCCTGGTCTATTCTTTCCCCGTCCTGGTAACGGACGGACATATCAACATCGTAAGAGGTTTGGCTATCAACGATTTCAGCCGGGAAAGAATGCGCATAACTGAGGCTGAATTAAAAGAGGAAAGAGAGGCGGTTCATCATCTTTTAGGATAAGGCAATTCCACATGCATAAAGGACGGAATTTGTTTCCGTCCTATTATTCAAATTGGCGTTGCAAAGCTGCAGGCGGTTAAACCACCCTGTCATGCGGCTCTTCTCCGGCAAAATAAGCGGCGACATTTTCCAGAACACGGTTACCCATTGCAATTCGTGTTTCTTCCGTTGCACTGCCCAGATGAGGCAGTAAAGAAACATTGTCCAGTTCGAGAAAACCGGGATCGATATCAGGCTCCCCCTCGAAAACATCCAGGCCTGCACCTGCAATCCAGCCTTCCTGCAAAGCCCTGATCAGCGCCTTGTTGTCGACAACATCTCCCCGGGCGGTATTGATCAGATGCGCGGAGGGACGCATCAATTTTAAACGTTGTTCATTGATCAAATGTCGAGTTGCCTCGCCGCCGGGACAGTGCAGCGTTACAAAGTTTGCCTCCTGCAGGACTTCTTCTATACTGCTGCATTGGGTAGCCTGAAATTGATCGATGACTTGCTGTGCCGGGGGATAAGGATCGGTAAAGATGATTTTCATACCGAAACCGAAATGAGCCCTGCGTGCTACCGCCTGGGCGATGCGCCCGAAACCGATAAAACCCAAGGTTTTACCGCTGACTTTATGACCCAGCATATGGGTAGGGCGCCAGCCGGTCCATTGCCGGTTACGCACGTGCCGCTCGCCTTCCGCTCCACGGCGGGCCGACATTAACAGTAATAGCATGGCGATGTCGGCAGTGCAATCCGTTAGCACTTCCGGTGTGTTGGTGACAACCAGTCCTTGTTGCTTCGCCGCGACGATGTCGATATTGTTGAAACCGACTCCGAAATTACCGATGATTTTGGTGCGCTTGTTTTCCACTTCAAGAATATCGGCGGTAATGGCGTCGGTGACAGTCGGTAAAAGCGCATCATAATTCTGCAATGCTTGCTTGAGTTCGTCCGCCGTCAAAGCGACGTCATTATCGTTAAGCGTGGCATCATAGCGAACTTTTAATTGTTCTTCGACTTCTGCCGGCCATCTGCGAGTAACCAGAACTTTCGGCTTGCTCATAGACAATCCTCCAATATGTTAAAGTAGAACCCCCTTTGGCAAGAGGGCTTGAAAAGCGGCAACAGATTCAATCAAACAACGGTTATTGGGCTGTTGTACGGTAATAGTCAATGGCCGCGGCGACTCCGCTGCCCGGTTTAATGTCAATTGCATTATCGATCATTGCCATTTCCACACCGGCGATAACGCCAAGCATCGAAACATCGTTCATTGCTCCCAGGTGGCCGATACGGAACACTTTACCGGCAACTTCCGTTAAACCGGCTCCCAGGGAGATATTGTAGCGGTGGTATGCAGTGTTGATCACGTCCCGTGCATCGATATCTTCCGGTACGACGATGGCGGAAACGGTATCCGACTCGAATCCGGGTTTTGCACATAATTTCAGGCCCCATGCCGCAACGGCTCTACGAGCGCCTTCGGCAAGACGATGATGCCGCGCATAAACGTGTTCGATGCCTTCTTCAAGCAGGATGTCCAAAGACTTGCGCAGGCCGTGCAGCATCGGGGTGGAAGGGGTATAGGGGGTATAACCGTCCTTGTTAGTAGCCATTTGATCTCTAAGATCGAGAAAACATCGCGGAAAAGTTGCCGTTTCAGTGGCTTGCAGTGCTTTTTGGCTGAATGCCAGGATTGCTGCGCCAGCCGGCAGCATAAAGCCTTTTTGCGAGCCGCTGATGGCGGCATCGATACCCCATTCATCCATGCGAAACTCGATGCTGGCGATGGAGCTGACGCCATCGACAAATAGTAAAGCCGGATGATGTGCGGCATCCATCGCTTTACGCACGCCGGCGATATCACTGGTAACACCGGTTGCGGTTTCATTGTGCGTGGCTAACACCGCTTTGATTTCATGTTGATTGTCTTCTTTCAGGCGGGTTTCCAGATCATCCAGCGGAATACCTTCGCCCCAGGGGCGTTCAATTTTTATCACTTCCAGACCGAGGCGCCGCGCCATTTCCGCCCACAAATGACTGAATTGGCCGAAACGATAGATGAGCACCTTATCGCCGGGGCTCAGGGTGTTGGTCAACGCCACTTCCCACCCGCCGGTACCGGTGGCGGGAAAGTAAAATGTCTGGCCGGTTTCTGTTTTGAATATTTTTTTCAGATCCTGCAATATCGGTTTCAGTAAATCAGGAAAAATAGGTGAACGGTGATCCTCCATGTCCACGTTCATCGCACTCATGATTTCAGTGGGTACGTTGGTGGGACCTGGAACATATAAATGGTTACGACCTGCCATCGGGTTGCCTCGTAGAAATTAGCTATTGGAATGATTAAATTATAAAGGCTGAATAAGCCGAATAGAAAATTGACGAATCATGCCATATATTATTTGATACGGCAAGCGCGGCATTTTTAATCGGGAGGTGCGTACTCCCGCAGTACCCGCGTCACGGGTGCTTTTGGTTAGGGTTAGGCAATGATCGTTTGAAAGTGAAAACGTTCGGCCGACTGCTTGACGCTCAACCGAAATTGCATTCTTTGAGGAGACGAATAAACTGGTCGAACCAAGCTGTCTGCTAGCTAAACGGGCGGAAACCGATTGCCGACAGTGCCCCCCAACTTCTCTCGAAAAACCAGAAGGCGGCTAGCGAACCAATGGTGTAAGCCGGAAACAAGCGGATAAATCTGGGCCAGGAGCAAGGCAATTTTTGCAGTACTGCCCAACAAACCAAAACGACAGCGACGAATCCCAACTGGCCGAGTTCGATACCGACATTGAACGCAAACAGTGCCAGGGGAATTTCCCCGTCGGGCAGACCGACCTCGGCAAGGGCTCCCGCGAATCCAAAGCCGTGCAACAATCCGAACAATCCTGCCACGAGCCATGGGTAATTACGGAGCAGCGTTTTTGGGTTTGTCCGGGCGAGTTCTACAGCCAGGATATAGATGCTGAGCGCAATTCCCGCTTCGATCGGCGCAGCGGGAAAGTTGACGAAACCAAGCACGGCGAAGGCCAGCGTAACGCTATGTCCCAGCGTGAAAGCGGTGATGGTCCATACAAGCAATCGGTGGTAGCCGACCAAAAGGGTCAGTCCCATAACAAACAGCAAGTGATCATAACCGGTAAGGATATGCTCAATGCCGAGTTCGGTGTAACTAGTGAACACTAAAGATCGGCTCTCCTGTTCGGGAACCGTAAAGGTCGGATAGTCACCGGTTAGAATATGGCGGAAGGAACGGCCATCCGCAAGTTCCACGCGCAGCAAGACATCCGCTCTGCTCTCTGAAATCCCTTCCGCACCGATCGTTTTGCCGAACAGGCCGCCGGGACAGCGGAGTTGCCATGCGGCTTCCATCCCCGTCCCTTTACGGCTTACATCGGGTTTGCCGATGCCGTTGCAATCGCCCGGAAGCACAGGTTGGACCCGGCTGCCCATAACCCGAACAAGGGGCTGTTTCCAGCGGACAGCTACCACATCGGTACCGAGTTCCCGAAGTTCCAGCAAAGCAGGGGCAAACTGATGGGCTCCGGCCGCTAGGGGAAACAATGACCAGACACTCACAACCAATACGAGTCCCAGGAAGCGCCTTACTGTAGTTTTGTGTTTCATTAAGCGCGCTCCGGCAAGACGATTTCAAATTCCGCCCGCAGTTGTTGTAGCCGCAATGTCAGCCACTCGTCAGCGAGCTTGCTCAACAAGCTCCTCCGTACTTTTTTTCGTATGTCCCGGAGCGGCGGCACTTGCGGTTGCATTCGTTCCTGAACGTAGACGATATGCAGGCCGTGGCGGGAAGCAATGGGTTCGCTCCAGGTTTTCTCCGGAAGGGCATTGACGGATTGTGCGAAGCTATAACCGAAACGGCGCACAAAATCCTGCTGGGTGAGTAAAGGTAGAGAGGCGGGTGAGAAGACCGTATCTCCAAGAGATGCCGCATCCTTCGGCGAATAGGATCCACTACGCAACTTGTCAGCTAACTCGCGTGCCCGCGCTTCCGTTGCAGCCCCATATTTGAAACGGTTTACCGCCACTTGGGTGATACGGGTTCTGGCCGGAGTAAGGAACTGCTCTGGGTTATTGCGTAAGTAATCCTCTAGCATTTCCTCCTGCGGCCGGCGTATCAGCGCCACCGCCCGAATCACGCGCCGCGCCCCGTCAATCAGAATCCGCCGGACTACAACATCTCCGTGGTGGAGTCCGAGCCTGATGGCGGTTTGGGCCTGTTTATTTGGAGGTTCATGGGGATTTTCTTCAACAAATGCCGCAATTTGAGCAAGCCGTCTTTCCGCTACCGGTTGTTTGTAGAGTCCCAGACGCAATGCATATTGGTAAAGTATTTCCTGGTCCACCAGAGTATCGAGCATGCGTTGCTCATCCTCTGCTGTCGGTGGCCGCCCGGCTGCCTGTAAAAATTGGTTGCGTGCCAGTTCAAAGCGGGATTTAGAGATGATCAGCTGCGGCCGTTCGTGCAACGGGGAATCGCTTTGCTGCTGTGCGGCAACGGCAAAGAGCAGTCCTCCGATAATCAGGAAATGCAGCGCCGGAGAACGAAGAATTTTCATTCTGCCGGGGTGTACCAAATGGGTGAACTCCAGGCCCGCTCCTGGATTTTTGTTTGTACGATGGGAGCGGTCGTTTCATTGCTGCAGCAGGAGGCTGCATAACTGGCCTTGAGTTTATCCAGCGCACTGCCGTTTTGTAAGGCCTCAAGGTCCTTATTGCACTGCCTGGGGTTGAGCGGGTTCAACCCGAATGCCTGTTGGCACCAATGGGTGCTGTAACGGCAGACGGGCATCTCAAGCGCTCGTGCATAATAAAACGCCCGTTCATTGGGGTCGAAATCCGGATCCTCCCATACGCCGCAAAGCACCGTGGATCCTTCCCCCTTTGGATCGACCTCGCAAGTTTCCGGCCTGGGTTTGTGCCAATTGCCGGGCAAGTTGGGAAACTGCCCGAACCACTCGGGCCAGTGCTTATCCCACTTCTTATTGCCGGCCACGTGTATTACTTTCTCATGCTTTTCGTTTCCGTCATACCAGCCTTTTATGATCTGGATCTGCTCCAATGGCGTTTGAACGAAATCATCCCACTCGGCTGCCACAACGAAACGGGGGGCGGCATTGGGTGAAGGTTTAGACGGCAGATCGCCGCCCATTGGTACACCATCGCGGTAGCCGATGCGTACGAAATCACCGAAGCATGCATTAGCGGGTAAGTCCCATCCTCCGAAAAAGCGCAGGACAATCCGGGTGCCGCTGGTGCCATAGGTTTCCTTGCGCTTCAGCGCTTCGAATACAGCATCTCGGGTATTCTCTTCCGCCCAGACTACCGAATGGCCTCCCGAGCTGTTTTGAATGGTAGACGGACGCTGCACGGGTACCGCATCGTCAATTCCCAGATGGCCGGGCCATCGGTTATCCTCCGGATGAAATCCCATGGTGCCGGTATGGGAGTCGGAAGATGCCACGACGCCCATCTTGAAAGGGTTTACGCCGCCGAATTGTTCTTCGGCCAATTCCAGTCCGTCCTTCCATACGTTGCGCACAAAGGCGCGGCGATTGAAATCCTCGGGCGGCACGGCGCTGTCCGAGCCGCCGGAAGTGCCGACGCCGGAGGCGCTGGTCAGACTGAGGCTATCAAGCAGTTCGAAGTCGCAGAATTCATCTTTGGTATCAACGCCGCGATGGAATCGAGGGTCAAAGCGGCATTCGCTGCTCCCTTTGTCCTGGTAGATTTCGATAAGGGGCTCGAATTTGGCTCTCCGCTCCGCATCTATTTGATTGAACGGCGTGAATTCCATAGGGGGTACTATGCAGTCGCCGTCACCGGTGGTGTTATCGGAACATCCGACGCCTCCGCCAAGATTGGAGTTGTGGGGAATGGTCAGGAATTCGCAATGGGTTGCCAGTCCGGCAGTCACATTTTCTCCATCAGTGCATTCCTTTTCCAGCATGTTCCAAAGCCGTTCGGGAAGCGGAAACGTAACAAACTGGGGTTCGGAGGGAATGACGTCGGAAGGGACGATGCTGCCGATATAACTGGGCGGTTCTCCTACGCCTTCCGGACCGCCCGAAGTGGGGTTGGTATTAGGCAGTACACCCATATGAATCGCGGTAACCGGGCGGGTAACCACTCTGTCGTTACGAAAGAAAACATTGCGATGCCAGTTGGTGCCGAGCGGAGTGGAGGTGACCTCATAGGCATTGAAGGTCGTGAATGAGCAATCGCTGCTGCGGTCGTAGTTATCCTCCGCCGCAGCCTGATGCTCTTCCCAGACGGCAAGTTCCGCCGTATCACATTGCTCGGGGTTGTTGATACAAACCGGCATGGTGGTCATTTTGCTGACCGGCCCGAGGTTCATCATCGTCAATTGGGTGAAGCCGTTGGATGCCAGGGTTCGCTGCAGCTCATTGAACGGCGCAGCCAGGGGTGTATCGAAACTGCCGCCAAAGGGTTGCCAGTAGAAACCGTTGATTATGCGGCAGTCCAGCGAAAATCGGCCCGGCGGAAGCGGGTATTCCGGATCACCGAGAAAATCCTTGCAGATTCCCATTTCCCCGAAATGTTCCGAATGATCGGTCACGCCACCCCAGTCGATGGGCTGGTCGATGGTTGGCATGCGCAGGTCTGGCGGCAAATTCAAACCCGGAAAGGTGACGCCCTGGAGACCGATGACGTTCGGTAGCGTGATCGGGCTTTTTCCCTGGGCAAACTGATATGCGCCGTCGGGATCGTTGCCTTCTTTCGCTTCCACGAAGCGGATACTGGCATCAAAGGACAAACCGGTGTGTAAATGAGTAACGCCGAACAAGGGTTGTCGGCAGGGATCAAAGTTAGCGCAACGAAGGCGATCGTCTTCTTCGGTGATTTCGAAGCGGATTGCTCCGCTTCCGTCCTTACAGTCAAATTGCTCCGCGCCATAGGCCGAAATCGAGTAAGCCAGATGAATTAACGCGATGAATGAGATAGTTGATGTGATGCGCCTGTCCATCTGCTTCCCCCTGAATTATGATGTTATTAATACCGCTTTATTTTGATTTGCACCAAAATTTGTTGCCGATATAACCGTTGACTGTTCAAGCTAAGACTTTGATGTCTCACTGTACTGCAACTTAGTCCGGACTCAACTGTTGCCCGGAAATAAAAAGGAACTTATGGAATCACGAGCTAATGTATCGGGATTAGTCGCAATCCAGGCAGGCTCTCCAAAAATATGGGATAAAGCCCCATTTGTATTCTGTATAATATTATGATAAATGTCAAATTAATATTGTGTTAATCAGTTCGCATAATATGTTTTTAACTTTTTCATGATTTCCGGCTTATTGAAATGAGCTCCCATGGTTAGCATGGCATCGGTAAACAGACTAACAATTTCAGTAATAGCTTCGACGGTCAGCTGGTTTAAGATGCCGATACGAACCTGGACTGGTTCTGATAAAGTCGGCCAGATACCGAATCCTTGTTCGCGGCAAGTAAGGACCAAGTCTTTTTCCTTTCCTGCCAATGCGTCGGGCAAATTCAGAACGATCAGGCTGGGCATATTGGACGTGACTGTGCAGCCCATGGCAAGCACAGCTTGCCGTAACGCCTTTTCGTGGTAAATATAATCAGCCGCTTTTTGTTTTAACGAGTATTGCAATAAAATCCGTAATGCTTCATGGAAAGCTGCAACCGCGTAACAGGAATGCGTTCGATGATAAGTGCCCTTCGCAACATCCTGTCCGTCGACAACACCCCAATGACGGGCTTCCAGAATAGGGTGATGCACATAGGTATAACAGCCCCGCTTTGCCAGTAAGTTGATTGCCTGTCCACGGAAGCTGACCGGCGCGTAGGTCAGAGGCAGACAGAGTATGCCTTTTTGCGGGCAGGAGGCCCAAGCGACAATGGCCGGGTAGTCGTCGATACTGAAGTGATCGATGCCCAGGCTGGAAACTACGTCGCAAATACCCATCACACCATGTTTTGCACAAGCGTCATTGAAGCCTTCAAGATCGTTGATGCGGCCGCTGCCGGTTTCCCAATGAGTCATAAAAGCCCACATCGGTTTATGTTTGGCCAGAGCCGCCTCGATGATTTCGCCGGTAACCGATTGGCCATGCGGGACGTCTATTACCGTAACGTGATCAGGCCGAGGGTTCAGCGGATCGGCCGCCAGTTGTTCAGGTGTGGACGCTTTCATGCGAATTGCGAGGCTGTCGATGCTGCTGAAAGTGCCGTTGACGAATGCGACTACGCTGTCTCCCGGAAGAACCAGGCTGAATGCGCAGTCGAGGGCGCTGAAACCGGTTCCGCCGACACCGTAAGTGTAAACATTGGTGGTGCCGAATACTTCACGCAACATATGTTTGGCTTCGATCATGCCTCTTAACACATCTTTTTGCATGTGATCGGCGACACCGGTCTTAGCGAATCTTTCCAAAACTCTCGGGTCAGTATTACCCGGGCCGGGGCCTGCCGCCAGCGTATTCGGAATTTCCAAAGCGGGGTAAATAGTCATAACAGCCTCCTAACTTGTCGCAGTTAATCGAGATTTCAGCGATGGATGTCGATAGTGTATCGTCCTCCGCCTGATTATGAGTTATCTTTGGATTTAAGATAAGCCGCTTGATTCAATCATAACAAACAACGGAAAAATGGGGTGATTTTTATCTGATTTAAATGATCGCCGTCCTTGTTAAGTTATTGACATAAAATTATCGGGAAGTACAATGAAAGGTTTATTTGTGTCCGGTGCATATGGGGCGTTCACCGTTCGAATACAGAAAAGCATTGCCTTATCACTAATCGTATAGGAAATTACAAATGAGTCATACACTTTATGAAGCATCTGTCCAACGTGTTCAACGTTGCGAGTTAGCCGTGCCCGGCTCAAATCCCGGCATGTTTGAAAAGGCGATGAAAAGCGGTGTGGATTTTATTTTTTTGGATTTAGAGGATGCAGTCGCCCCGGACGATAAATTGCAGGCCCGTAAAAATGTCATTGAAGCGATCAATGATTTGGACTGGGAAGGACACGGCATTACCGTGTCAGTACGTATCAACGGTTTGGATACACAGTATATGGTACGCGACGTGGTGGATCTGGTTGAGCAGGCGGGTGCGCGGCTCGATACAATTCTGATTCCCAAAGTCGGGGTTTATGCGGATGTCTACATGGTCGAAGCGATGCTCAATCAGCTGGAGAGACAGCAGGGATTAAAAAATAGAATCGGCATCGAATGTCTGATCGAGACGGCATTGGGGATGGCTAATGTTGAGGATATCGCCCGCAACGGGGCGGCGGGCCGTTTGGAAGCATTGCATTTCGGGGTTGCCGATTATGCTGCCAGTAATCGCGCCAGAACCGTGAATATTGGCGGATTGAATCCCGATTATCCCGGAGATCAGTGGCATGCGGCAATCAGCCGAATGACGGTAGCCTGCCGCGCTTACGGGCTGCGCCCCATTGACGGGCCGTTCGGAGATATCAAAGATCCCGAAGGTTATAAACTGGCTGCGAAAAGAGCGGCAGCCCTGGGTTGTGAGGGAAAATGGGCGATTCATCCCTCGCAAATTGAATTGGCCAACGAAGTGTTTACCCCGCCAGCAGCTGAAGTCGATAAAGCGAAACGCATATTGGCTGCCTTGGAAGAAGCGGCGGCTCAGGGTAAAGGTGCCGCGGCACTGGATGGGCGCCTGATTGATGCGGCATCTGAAAAAATGGCAAATAATATTGTAAACACGGCTCAAGCAATTGCCGCAAAAACAAAATAAATAAAGAATAATAAGGCCGTTATTCCGGCCTTTTTCTTTTTTGATTTCCTAAGATTAATAAAGAGGTAAATGCTTTGGATATCCATGAGTATCAAGCAAAACAAATACTGTCGGAATACGGCGTCAAAATAGCCGAAGGCGGTTTGGCTTATAGTCCGGAACAGGCGGTTCAGCGCTCCAGAGACATTGGGGGAAGCGTTTGGGTGGTAAAAGCGCAAATCCATTCCGGGGCGCGCGGTAAAGCAGGGGGCATTAAGGTTTGCAAAACGGATCGTGAAGTGGAAGCGGCAGCTGAGGAATTATTGGGTAAGAAGCTGGTTACTCACCAGACCGGGCCCGCAGGTAAAGTTTGTAACAGGCTTTATGTGGAGGCGGGAACCGAAATTGCCCGGGAGCTGTATTTCAGTTTGCTGGTTGACCGTACACAGGAACGCATTGTGATGGTCGGTTCGGCTGAGGGCGGTATGGAAATAGAAGACTTGGCGGAAACCGATCCGGATGCAATTATTAAAATTTATATCGATCCCGCAGTAGGTTTGCAAGACTTTCAAGCGCGGGAAATGGCGTTTGCGTTGGGTTTGGAAGCCCCACAGCTTAGCCATGCGGTAAAAACCATCGGTGGTTGCTACCGCGCCATGCGGATTCTCGACGCCAATATGGTGGAAATCAATCCGCTGGTGGTCACCAACAGCGGCGAACTGGTGACGTTGGATGCGAAAATGGGTTTCGACGATAATGCGTTATTCAGACAACAAGCGGTTTCGGAATTGCGCGATAAGACTCAGGAAGATCCGCGCGAAATGGCAGCCTCCGATCGTGGTTTGAGCTATGTCGGGCTGGACGGCGATATCGGTTGTATGATTAATGGCGCCGGTTTGGCAATGGCGACCATGGATATGATTAAGCTTGCCGGTGGTGAACCGGCTAATTTCCTTGACGTGGGCGGGGGCGCGTCGCCTGAGCGGGTAGAGAAAGCGTTTCGCTTGGTTCTGGCCGATGAAGGTGTAAAAGCGATGCTGGTTAATATTTTTGCCGGTATCAACCGTTGCGACTGGATCGCGGAAGGTGTTGTACACGCGGTTAAGAAAATCGACATGAAGATCCCTTTAATCGTACGTCTGTCAGGAACCAATGTCGAAGAAGGGCGTAAAATTATTGCCGATAGCGGTTTACCAATTATTACCGCTGATACACTGGCTGAGGCGGCTGAAAAAGCGGTTCAAGCGCGTAATGAAGTTGCTGCGGCAGCGGGTTGAGGAACGAAGGTAATGGCAATATTAATTAATGAAAATACACGGATCATCGTCCAGGGCTTTACCGGAAAAATCGGTTCATTTCATGCACAGGACATGATCAATTACGGATCAAAAATTGTGGGCGGCGTTACCCCAGGAAAAGGCGGGCAAACGCATCTAGGGCGTCCGGTTTTCAATACGGTAAAAGAAGCCGTTGCACAGGTCGGGGCAGAAGCCAGTATTATTTTTGTTCCCCCTGCATTTGCCGCGGATTCGATTATGGAAGCAGCGGATGCCGGAATCAAATATTGTGTGGCGATAACCGATGGTATCCCGACGCAGGACATGATGAAGGTAAAAAATTTCCTGCGGCGGTTTCCCGTTGAGGAACGAATGATGTTAACCGGCCCGAATTGTGCCGGAACCATCAGTCCCGGCCATTCCATGCTGGGTATCATGCCGGGCCATATCTATATGCAAGGCCATGTGGGCATCGTCGGACGGTCCGGTACGCTGGGTTATGAAGCGGCCGATCAAATGAAAGCGCTGGGTATCGGTATCAGTACGTCGGTAGGCATTGGCGGAGATCCGATCAACGGCAGTTCACACCGCGACATCATGGAAAAATTCGAACAGGATCCGGATACCAAGCTAGTGGTAATGATCGGTGAAATCGGCGGACCTCAAGAAGTTGAGGCCGGGATTTTTGCAAAGGAACATATGAGCAAGCCGGTGGTTGCCTATATTGCCGGATTAACCGCACCTAAGGGGCGTCGCATGGGGCATGCCGGAGCCATTATTTCCGCCAGCGGTGAAAGTGCCGAGGAAAAAGTGGCAATGCTGCAGGAATTGGGGGTGACGATTGCGCCGACCCCTTCGGCAATGGGAGAAACCGTCGCTGCGTTGCTAGCCAAGCTTTGATTGTTGCAGTTCTACCGTTTCGGTTTCGCATAGCATACGGTTGCAGACCACGCCGATAAAGGCGGGTATGCAACTGTTCGAGAATGCCCGCGGTATTAGAATTGCGGTAGAATTTCGATAGGGGGTACCAAAATGGGAGGTATAGCTATGATAAGCTCACATAAGCCGCTGTCAAACTCAAACCCGGTAGTTAAGCCGTTCGCGAAATAGACGATGCCGGTTGCGCCGGAACCTGTCCATGTACCCTGATAGATCCATGGAGCGCAGTCACCGGTATCGCCTCCCATGGTCGCCAGAACGAAATTCCAGCCGCCCTCGGTTTGCGCATACATGCCGCGTGCTTGAACATTTTCGCCGCACGTGCGCTCGTCGGTGGTGTCCTCTTCACCAGACAGGCTGCCCTTGATTCGTATCTTTCGCAAAAAATGATCGCACTGGCCGTTTGCGCGGTAAGCATTGCCGTCAATACCCAACAGCTTATAATAATTCTCTTGATGGTTTGCCTCCGCCTAATATTTTGCTTAGCTTTCTTAAAATAGATACATGAAGTATGCTTCACGACGACTTTATTAGACCTGAAAAAAAGACTAGAGTCTATAGTTGCGCCTCTATTTCCAGCGGACTCAGATGCCGGTACTTGATGTTTGGTAAGGCGCAGGCTATTGGTCGTTTGGTTGTGTGACTTTCGTTAGGAAATACCAAGAGTCCCTCCAAGTTTGGGAGGGATTCTGCTGCAAAATGATCCGAATCGGAATTAATGGTTGCTTTGCAACCAAGTATGGTCAGCACAACCCAATAGGCTATTCAAACTGAGCACACTCGCCGGCGGTGAAGTTTATCTGTTCTGAAAAAAAGCATTGCTCCAGTATACGGTGGCGGCCGCTCCGGCACCGACCCATTTACCTTCGTAATATCAGAGATTACATACGCCTAACTCATCCACTATTTCCCTTTCCATTGCAGTCAATGTAAAGATCCATCCGTCTCCATCCCTGGCATACATCCCGCGTGCGGTTTTTTGTGTGCCGCAGTGCAGGATATCTTGGGTATCAAATATTCCTATCAGATAGCCTCTATCCAGAGTGCCGACAATCTGGATGTCCCAATCGAAGAGGAAGTCCTCGCAAAATTTAAAAGCATTGGCGGTAGGGGTAAAAATAAACAGTGACAACGCAGCGCAGGTTGTGATGATTTTTTACGTTTGATGGCCCATTAATAATGAATGTTTCAGGAATTTATAAGGGGGCACGCAAAAATTTACGCGACAAGCCTTACGGGTGTTTGCAAATTGATATCACAAAACAAGCATTGATACCATTCGTTTTTCATTAATATGGGCCGAAAATGCCTATCGCTAAGCTATACATTTTCTATTTTCTCTACTTGACTGACGATTTGACCTTTTGCCAGCCGGGTTCTGATCCGGTCGCCTTGATTCAGGTTCTCGACGGAACGGATGATCTCCGAACGATCCATCGTCGATACGATGGCATAGCCGCGGTGCAACGTGGCTAAAGGGCTAACAGCATGCAACGTTTGGCTGCAGTTGGCCAGTAACTGTTGTTTTTGTTCAAGCAGTCGTTGAGCGGCGGTGATGAGTCTCCGAGACAGATATTGTTGCTGTAACCTGAAATGATTGATTTTATCGTTCGGGCTATGCTGCCGAAGTTTGGTTGCCTGGCTTTCCAGGCTGGTACGGCTTTGCTGCAATTTATGCTGTATTACCATATTAACTCTGCTTTCCAACTCGTCCAGCCGCTGGAATTTATTTTGCAGTTGTTTGCCGGGGTGTTGCAAATGCATTCGCTTGCTAATCCATTCCATGGTTTTACGGTGTTGTATTAATAGCGACTGAATGCGCTGCGTTAGTCTGGCTTCAAATTGCCGGAACAGGCGCAGCCACTCCAATTGGTCCGGTGTGACATGTTCTGCTGCGGCCGACGGTGTTGGTGCGCGCAGATCCGCGACAAAATCGGTGATGGTGAAGTCAATCTCATGGCCGATAGCTGATATGACCGGGGTGGTGCTGGCATAAACGGCTCGGGCAACGATTTCTTCATTAAAGGGCCACAAGTCTTCCAGGGAACCGCCGCCCCTGGTCAGGATAAGCACGTCGCATTCTTTTCTGATATTTGCCGTTTTGAGGGCCCGGACAATTTCGTATTTTGCCGTGTCGCCTTGTACGGCCACCGGATAAATGATGACCGGCAACGCAGGAAAGCGGCGTTTGATAACGGAAAGTATATCCCTGACGGCGGCTCCGGTTGGGGACGTTATCACGCCGACGGTCCTGGGCAGTTTGGGCAATGGCTGTTTTACTTCCCCGTCAAACAAGCCTTCTGCGGACAATTTGAACTTTAAGGCCTCGAAAGCCCGGCGCAACGCACCGTCGCCGGCTTCCTGCATATCTTCGACGAGCAGTTGGAAATCCCCGCGCGTTTCGTACAAACCGACCTGAGCCGTAACGATGACCTGGTTGCCATTTTCAGGGTTGAAACTCAATCTACGCCGAAAGGAGCGGAACATCGCGCAACGAACCTGGGCATTGGCATCTTTTAATGAAAAATAGATATGGCCTGAAGAAGGTAAACTTAGATTCGATATTTCCCCTTGCACCTGGATGGTGAGGAAATGTTCGCTTAAAAGCAATTTAGTTTCCCTGTTTAGCTGCGAGACCGTGTAAATCATTTTTTCCGTTGCAGGGGAGGCGAATAAATTTTGCATAGGTAATTTTATCATGATTTAGTTGAGGCGCCGTACATCAAGCCGGGGATAGTGTGTAGCCTACATTAATGTAACTGCTAAAGCAGGAGGTAATTATGAACAGGCTCAAAAAAAGTGTTGTAAAATATTAGTTTTTAATATTTTAAAGGAACTTATAATGGCATGGCTTTTATTGAGCATTGCCGGTATTGCTGAGATCGTTTTTGCGTTGAGCCTCAAATTGAATGAAGGATTCACTCGTTTTTGGCCCAGCATCGTTACGATGATTTCCGGGGGCACCAGTTTTTATTTATTGATGTTGGCATTAAAAAGTCTACCGGTTGGTACCGCTTATGCCGTATGGACCGGAATGGGGGCCGTGGGTGTTGCCGTGTTAGGTATCATTTTGTTCAAGGAACCTACCGATCTGCCGAGGCTGGCGTCAATTGCGCTGGTGGTCATCGGCATTGTCGGTCTTAAATTAACGCATATCGATTAGCCGTGTTACACATCATTTCGCAATCCCCGCTGGCAGATGCCGTTTTCGACAGGATTGATGACGGCGATGTGGTGATATTTATCGAAAATGCGGTTCTTTGTCTGCACCGGGATGGCCGTTTCGCTGAGCTTTTGAACCGAAAACAAAAATTAATCCGCATGTATGTTTTGCTGGTTGATCTTGAGGCAAGGGGCATCGCCTTGCAAAAACTGGTATCCGGCATTGAAGCGGTGGACTATACCGGCTTTGTTGAATTGACCATAGAGAATGCGGTTATTCAGTCATGGTGTTAGTGGTAGACGGCCGGAATTTGACGACAACCGAAGAGGGTTTTTTAGTTCACTTGAATGATTGGAATGAGTCGGTTGCCGGGGAAATCGCGCGGTTAAACGACATCAATCTGGAAGAGCCGCATTGGGAAATCGTTCGTTTTATCCGTCATTATTATCTGCAATTTAAGCATTTGCCCAATGCACGGGTTTTTACTAAAGCAATACGTAATGCGTTAGGGGAAGAAAAAGGCAACAGCCGCTATTTGCATCGTTTATTTCCTAAAGGCCCTTTGAAATATGCTTGTAAAATAGCCGGGCTGCCTAAACCTCCGACGTGTTTATGATGCTTTTGCAGTGTGAACTCGAATAACAGGCACTGTTCTCACGTCGTCTTACTACTGCCAAAATAAAACCTTTCAGCCCTGTTTGAAGCGGTGAATTTGCCGGCGCTGTTTTTTGTTCGGCCTTCTCTCGCGGCCGTGATCGGTCAAAGTACTGAGTTCGCGTTGATGGGCAATTTGCTGTTCTCTGTTGCTCCGGCTTTCCGGTGTTTCCTGGTAGAGCTGTACCGCTTCCTTGGCCGGGCGCCGTTGTGAGTTGATCCCGGCCACGGTGATATCCCAAGTATAATGATCCTTACTGATAAACAGCCGGGTGCCGATTCTGATTTCTTTTCCCGGCTTGCTGCGTTGCCCGTTTACGTGTACTTTACCTCCGGCAACTGCATCTGCGGCAAGCTTGCGTGTTTTAAAAAAACGTGCCGCCCACAGCCATTTGTCCAGCCGGAGAGTATCGAGTTCGGTCATTGCTATTACTTAAAAGATTGAGAGTGCAATTTACATTAAGGATTCAATGGATTCCAGCGGTACGGGCTTGCTGACATAGTAGCCCTGCGCATAATCGACCTTGAGTTCTTTTAATAGATTAAATATTTTCTCGTTTTCAACAAATTCCGCAATCGTTTTTTTGCCCATGATGTGGCCGATATCGTTAATTGATTTGACCAATGCCAAATCGACGGGATCTGAAGTGATATCCTTGACAAAAATACCATCTATCTTTAGATAGTCGACCGGCAGGAATTTCAGGTAATCAAATGAAGATAAACCGCTGCCGAAGTCGTCGATGGAAAATTTGCAACCCAGGATTTTTAATTTATCGATGAATTCGGTAGCTGCGGTTAAATTCTGGATAGTTGATGTTTCGGTTATTTCGAAACAGATCTTCTGGTAGGGAATGGAATGGTTTGCAAATTGTTCGATAATATATTGAAGCAGTTTATCGTCTCCCAGATTCTGGCCGGAAAGGTTGATAGAACACACGGAAAGCCGAGCGAGCGCTTGCGGGTGCCGTTCAAACCAGCTAAAAGTATTGTGCACGATCCAACGGTCTATTTTTTCCGAAAGATGATAGCGTTCCGCTGCGGGCAGGAAGGCACTCGGAGATACAATATTTCCATCCTTGCTTTCCAAGCGGATGAGTATTTCATAATGTTGTTGACCCGATGCGGTCAACGGAACGATCGGCTGGGCATAAAGCACAAAGCGATTATCCAAAAATGCTTGATTAATTTCCGAAGTCCAATTGATTTCGTTGTAATGGCGGGCTGTCCTATGGTCTTCAGACTGATAAACGTGGATACGATTGCGGCCGGCGTCTTTTGCCATATAACAAGCCATATCGGCTTGTGACAGCAATTCGCCTAAATCCTTGTTTTGTTCAGTAATTGAAACCAGACCGATGCTGATTCCGATATGAAAGCTGCGCTCTGCCCACTGAAACGGGAAATGCTCAACCGCTCGGAGAATGTGCTCCGCGGCCTGTTTGCCGCGTTCCAGGGGACAATGCTCCATCAGTACGGCAAACTCATCGCCGCCTAAACGTGCAAATGTGTCACGCAAGCGTATCAATCCGGACAGGTGCTTGCTCAATTGCCGAAGCAATTCGTCTCCGGCGGCATGGCTGCAAGTGTCATTGATGATTTTAAATTGATCAAGATCCAGGTAACAAAGTGTGTGTTCAGCCAGGCTATTTTGCGTACTGTCTATGACTTGTTCCAGGCGTCTTTCAAATTCCCGGCGATTTATCAGTCCCGTCAGTGGATCGTGAGTTGCCTGATAGGAGAGTTTTTCCGTTAATGATCGTGCCTCGGTCACATCTTCCTGGATGGCGACATAATGTGTGATTTCTCCCGAATCGTTGATTACCGGCGCAATCGACTCTTGAGACCAGTAAAATTCACCATTTTTCTTTTTGTTGTGTAAAATACCGCGCCATTCCTTGCCAGAAGTAATGGTATTCCAAAGTCTGCGATAGGTCTCTATGGACGTTTCTCCGGTACTGAAGATTTTAGTGCTTTTACCGATCACTTCTTCCGACGAATAGCCGGTAATTTCAGTAATCTTATCGTTAACATATTCAATGTTACCCATTTTGTCGGTTATTACCACCAGGTTCGGACTTTGTTCCACGGCTTGGTGAAGCTGGCGGATATTGGTTTCGGCCAGGGTAAGGTCGGTAATGTCCATCCAGGAACCGATAATTTCGGAAACTACACCCTGTTCATTGCGCAACACGATCACTTTGTCATGTATCCAATGGTAGGTGCTGTCTTTATGCCGGAAGCGGTACTGTAGATCCAAGCTGCCTTGATCCAACAGTTGATTTTGTAAATCCAGGGTTTTTTTTAAGTCGTCTGAATGCAGGCGTTTTAACCACAATTTCGGGTCGGAATACCATTCCTGTGGGCTGAAACCGCTGACTGTGTTGATTGATTCGCTGACGAAAGTCGTAATGAAGGGTTGTTGGTTATTTCCGGTCGGCGATAGAGTATAAATTGTCGCTGGACTGACCTCAATGATATGCTTGAGGCGGTTTTGCGATTCTTTGATTTCCATTTCGTGTTGTCGGCGCTGGGTAATGTCCGTGATCACAGCATAAAACACCGGTTGTCCGGGATCATAATAATATTGTAACCGTACTTCAATCGGATAGCTGGAACCGTTCTTGCGCCGATGAATCGTTTCAAAAAGCATTTGCCGCTGTGCTTGCGTTGTTAACGGTTCGACTAATTGCCGGAAAGACTGTTCGCTAAACTCAGGTGTGATATCCAGCGGTGTCATCCGCTTCAATTCATTCATGGAATAGCCCAAATTTTCGCGTGCTCCTTTGTTAACCTGTAAAAATCGTAGTGAGTCGGAACTAAAAATATAAATTTCGTTACCGGATTGTTCCAGAATTTCACCCAGGCGTTGATTATTATCTTCAACCTGTTTGCGTTCCGTGATGTTAAAAATAACGCCGTCTAACCAGAGTAACTCCCCTGCGCTGTTGAAAATTCCTTGTCCTTGTTCATAAACCCAGCGGATTGAACCGGATTGATCGTAAATACGATATTGGATAGTGTATGGGTGCTTCTGTTGTATAGCCGTTAAAACATGGCTTCTGACCTGAGCGCTATCTTCGGGATGTATGATACTGGTATAGCTGCGTGCTTTATTTTGAAAAAACGCTGTGGGCGGATACCCGATAATCGAGGTGGCGGCATCGGATAAATATTCCAGCGTCCAATTTTTATCACAGGCACGGCGGTAAACCGCCCCGGGAATATTGCCAACCAGTGTGCGAAACCGCTGTTCATTGTTTTTTCTTAAAGTGATTTCTTCGGATAATTGCTGATTACTTAATGCCAGTTCCCTGGTTCGGCGGGAAATTTCACTGTTCAGCCGGTGCATAGTATGACGGATGCCGAAAAAAAGTAAAATTTCTACCAGTACAAATCCGGTAACGGCGTAAATTACATTAAGTTTGAGGTTATCAAGAAATGCTCCATGAATAGTCGTGATGTCCTGCCAAAAAAGTACTTTTCCGACATCACCCAGTTGGGAATTGATGGAACCGCGATAATCACGTAACGGTAGTTCGGATAAAATGTAAAACCGATAATTCCAGTTAACGCAAGTAATCTTTGCTGTGCTGAAATCGGCAATTTGTATTGCTGAAGTAAGTAATTCGGTAAATTGCGGGGAAGATGCTTCTTCAATGAGATAATCTTTGATAAGCGATGTTTTATTTAAACGTTCCGTTAACCCATCGGGCGATACCGTCGCCTGCACATGTTCCAACGCAAGTAAAACGGCAACATGGGTTTGATAGCTGCGCACAAAATTATGAACTAGGCGGTGGAAAGAAATTCCGGTCTCGATTACACCGACATGGACTGTTTCGTGGGTGGCCGGGTCAACCGCAAAAACCGGTTGAACTCCTCGAATTGCGGAGTAAACATGTCCTATTTCAAAACCGCCTGCAGGTTGTTGCTTATCGATTGCATCGATGACGGCGAAACGTGCTTCATCCAACCGATCACCGAATTTGTCGGGTTGATGCACCCGTAAAAAGGAGACGGGACCCTGCCTCAAAATGAAATGTAAATGTCGGACTTGGAACTGTTCAGTCATTTTTAACCAGCTTGGTTCGACTATGTTAAGCAGTGCTTTTCTGACATTCGCGGACAGTATGTCCCCTTTACCACCTCCTTCAGCTTCTACCGCCAATTTTCCTTGCAAAAATGCCTGCTGAACGCGAGGATCGTTGGCTACAAAGGTGGATATGTGCAGCATGTGGTCGATCGTATAGCGTAGCGAATGGTTAAAGGTTGTGTGGAGGTTGTCGGCTTCGATCTCTAAATTGGCTATTAATGATTTCCTGGCCTGGTGGTAAGCAATTCCAACAAACGTCGCATCCAGCAGCGCTATGATCAGACTGATGATCATAAAAAGTTTGAACGATGAGGAAGGCTCTGCCATCGGGTTTGCCATTTAAAGCTATAGATTAGGAGTAATCAAAAACTGCGGATAAATTTTTCAACGGAAATCGTTCCGCCATAGCCGCCCGGATCTGATAGGGTAAACGTCATACAAGAAAATGATGGATATCAATTGATTCAATTGTATGGTTCCACGCATCTGACTTATCTCGTATCGTGTTATAACCCCAATCGGCAAAAAATAATTTAATCTTTCTCAGTTCGTTGTTTTGCAAAACCTTCAACAATGTCGGCAATCTGTCCTCTATAAAATGCAATTCACTGTCCGGATGTTTGTTGATCAGTTCAAGCAATATGCCGACTTTACTCATATTCCGGTCCAAACCGAAAATTCTGGTCTTTGGCAAATGAATCCCGTTGGACGCCAATATTTGCGAAACAAAGCGCTCCTGTTTTGTTGTTACGATATACCAAAGATGTTGTTCATCAAGCACGCTTAGTTTTTCTGCCACGCCGGGAAACAGCGGGTTCATATTGAGCCATTCATGTAATGCATTTTCGATCCACAAATCCCTGGTTTCGCCAAACAGTTTTTTGAAATAATCAACACTTTTGCCGGAATGTTCAATCAGCTTTTGCTTTTTTTCCGAAAATTCAGCGAATATGCTGTCAATACCATCCCCCTGGTACAACATTCGCATTACCGGAATCGATTCATAACCGGTTTCAATAACGGGCCGTACGCGGCGGAACTGATCGATCAATTCCTGCTCCGGTAAATCTCCCGTCATATCCGTCCATATACGAGTCGCGGCTTTCCATCCGGTTATGCCGGTTTCAACTGCGCTGTCGCAAATGACACCGTCAAAATCGAGAGCATAAATAATAGGATTTTTCATCATACAAAAAATCTTTAATTTTGATTTTAATAAGCATTGTGCAAGGTTCGGCAAATAATACTTTCGTTCGCCCCCCCGGCTAATCGAAAGCGGATCCCAAGACACATGCGAAGCGTAATGTTAACACAATTATCAAATGCTAATGCGGCGGCTATCATTCTTATCTGATAAAGAGCACCTCGAGTCGCGTTATACTGAAACTTAGACAGCCACGTCCTTGGGCGTGGAGCTAATGGCTTTGCCTATGACAAGCCTAACAGGGTGGAAACGGAGATCGGCCAAAATTTCCGTTTCTATAATGAAAAATGACGATATCAAGCAAAGTACTGGAAACAGTCTTTTAATTAAATTGCCGCATTATTGCAATAAATGCATGTTTGCAAGACGTTGTCCCGCAGCTTGCTTGATTCAGAGAATTACTACGCATCCTCCCGCCTCCGGTTTCACCAAGTGATCGACAAAGTGTCATTACCGTGTCACATGGGAAAACTAGAGTACTCCTACGGCTTGTTGGGCTAGCCGTCACTCGGCCTTTTGAAGTTTGATAGTTAATTTATAACGAGGAGAATTGGGATGCGCAATGATTTAAAACTTACAGTGGCTGCTGCAATAGTAGCCATGATAGTGCCGATTTCGGCATTTGCTTCTGATGACAATGGACACAAGCTTAACCATGATGACAACCATGCGTTGAAGGTGGCTCTATGGGGGGATATGTTCTACTTCGATGAGGCGATCAAGGAAGCGATGATCGATCAGACCATCCAGTCAATGAATAGCCATAAGGTTGACTTCACCATCTTCGCAGGCGACACGAAAAGTGGCAGCAGCGAATGTACCGACCAGGCCATCGGTGACGATGTAATCGACATTTTCAATCGATTGAATGCACCGACCTTGTATGCACTCGGTGATAACGAGTGGACAGACTGCCATCGCGCCAACAATGGCGCCTATGACCCGCTCGAACGCCTCGACTTCTTACGGGCAACGTTTTTCAACAAGGACACCACTCAGGGCATATTGAATCGCCCCGGGATTGTCGGAGGGTCTATTTCTTGAGAGGATAGATCTTATGAGTAAAGCAAGTAGATATTCCCCGGAGTTTCGTCAAAGAGCCGTCCACCTGTTTGAAGAGCAGCAAGTCCATCACTCTTCTAAGTGGGCTGCATTAAATGCTATAGCCAGCAAAGTAGGTTGTACCGCGGAGACCTTACGCAAATGGATAAAACAGCACGAAATTGATCAAGGTGAACGCGAAGGCCTGAGCACTTCGGAGCGAGAACAGTTGAAGCAGCTCCAACGTGAAAATCGGGAACTGAAACAAGCCAATGAGATTCTGCGCAAGGCATCGGCTTTTTTCGCCCAGGCGGAGCTCGACCGCCGACCGAAGAAATGATCGCTTTTATCGATAAGCAACGAGACAGCCACGGGATCGAGCCAATCTGTAAGCAGTTGCCCATTGCCGTATCGACCTATTACGAATACAAGACGCGAGAATCTGATCCGGAGAAAGAGTCAAATCGGTCAATCCGTGATCGTTACCACAAGGTGGAAATTCAGCGTACCTGGGAAGAGAACAAGCGGGTTTACGGTGCACGTAAAGTCTGGAAACAGCTCAATCGTGAGGGTTTTGTCATCGCCCGTTGCACTGTCGAACGCTTGATGAAAGTACTGAATATACAAGGTGTCACCCGAGGTGGAGCCAAGCGCCGCACCACGGTTCCGAATGAAGCTCTGGACAAGCCATCTGATCTGGTCAATCGCCAGTTCGTAGCAGAACGGCCGAACCAGCTTTGGGTGGCTGATATGACCTATGTGCCTACCTGGAGCGGTGTGGTCTATGTTGCATTTGTCGTTGATGTGTTTTCCCGTTATATCGTCGGCTGGCGGGTCAAACGCTCTATGCATACAGACCTGGTGCTGGATGCCCTGGAGCAAGCGATATGGGCCAGGAACGAAACCCAGAACCTGATCCATCACAGTGACCGGGGCAGCCAATATCTCTCGATTCGTTATATGGAACGCTTGGCCGCTGCCGGTATTGAGTCTTCGGTAGGCAGTGTTGGAGACTCCTACGATAATGCACTAGCTGAGACCCTCAATGGCTTATTTAAAGCCGAAGTGATTCATCATCCGGAGCGTGGACCCTGGAAGACCTTTGATGAGGTTGAATATGCCACGCTGGACTGGGTAGACTGGTTCAATCATCGAAGATTGTTGGAAAGCGTAGGTGATCTGCCTCCGGCAGAGTTTGAAAAACA
>JBNLCC010000062.1:0-6787 GCA_050303615.1 Methylococcaceae bacterium
TGCGCGGCGGCATCGATGTGACATCCGCCATGTGGTTCAACGAATACCATACGATAATCAATTCCGGAGTTGATCCCGGGGAATTAAACGTCATTTTCCTGAGAGACCAGGGGATGAATTTTCCTGAAGACGGGATCTACACGCTGCAAAACAGCCTTCAAAAAGACCCTGCCCTGGCAACAGCCTTTGTCGCCGCGTCGTTGGAAGGATGGCGCTATGCCTTTGAGCATCCGGAGGAAGCGCTGGACATTGTCATCAAATATATGCGCGAGGCCCATTTGCCTGCCAACAAAGTTCACCAAAAATGGATGCTGGACCGGATACGGGACTTGATGATGCCTAGCAGCCCCCAGGGAATATTCGGCCGTCTTATGCAACAGGATTATCAATCCGTAGCGCTAGCCATGCAGAAAAACGGCCTGATCAGCGCTTTTCCCGATTACAGCACTTTTGTCCGGAACACCGATGCCGATGAAAAATAGCATCGTCATCAGGCTGGTCGTGGTCATCACGCTGTTCAGTGTCGCCATTTTTGCCGTAACGCTCGGCTATAACTATTACCGGTCCCGCGTCTTGCTGCAAAATGAATTAGAAAGCAATGCACGCAACCTCGCCATGTCTCTGGTGTACCGGGTGGAGACACAGCTGACCGCAGTTGCCAAAGTGACGGAAGGGATGGCCCGTTCGTTGGAAACCGGCAAACACACGGAGCAGGAGCTTCTTGCGCTGATCAGCACCACCGTTGCAGACAATGCCGAAATTTATGGTTCTACCGTCGCCTTTGAACCCTATGCCTTCAACCCCCAATCGCGCCTGTATGCACCCTATTATTTCCGGGAAAAGGATCAAATAGCCTTTGACCGGCTGGAAAATTCATACCGGCACCTACCTTACTTATATTGGGATTGGTACCAAATTCCGCGTGAACTGGGTAAACTCGAATGGAGTGAGCCTTATTTCGATGAAGGCGCAGGCAATATCCTGATGTCGACCTGTTCGGTCCCCTTCTATGAGGGAACCGGCGATAACAAACAGTTCACGGGCATTGTGACGGCCGACATATCCCTCGAAGCCCTGACGAAATATATCTCCTCGGTCAAAATCCTCGAGACCGGCTACGCCGCTCTGTTTTCCCGCAACGGGATGATACTCGCCCATCCTTTGCAGGACGCCATCATGAACGAAACGATCTTCAGCATTGCGGAAGCGCGCAACGACCCGTCGCTGAGGAAACTGGGCCGGAAAATGATCCGCGGCGACATCGGCTTCGTCCGTTACATCAGTCTGCTAGGTTTCAGGAGCTGGATGTATTATGCGCCGATCCGCTCGGCCGGTTGGACGCTCGCCGTCGTCTTTCCCGAGGCGGAGCTTCTGGCGAATGTCCGGAAGATGAGCGTAACCATGGCGGCGATGGGCTGTGTCGGAATATTGTTGCTGATCATGGCGGTCGTCTCCATTGCCAAGACGATCATTAAACCGCTGCAATTGCTCACTGTAGCAACCGACGAGATCGCTTCGGGAAACTTTGACGCAGCACTGCCGATGGAGCGGCGGAACGATGAGGTCGGTGTGCTAACCCACGACTTTCAGGTTATGCAGCAATCCCTAAAAGAATATATCAAGAACCTGACTGAAACCACTGCCGCCAAGGAACGTATCCAAAGCGAGCTCAAGGTGGCAACCGATATTCAAGCAAGCTTGCTGCCGCGCATATTCCCCCCCTTCCCCGAACATGCCGAATTTGAAATCTACGCCTCGATGGTTCCGGCTAAAGAAGTCGGGGGCGACTTCTACGACTTCTTTTTTATCGACGAGAAAAACCTGTGTTTTCTGATTGCGGACGTTTCCGACAAAGGCGTCCCCGCGGCATTGTACATGATGGTGACCAAAACCCTGCTGAAGACCGAAGGACAGCGGCTGGGTGAACCTGATAAGATATTGTGCTCGGTTAACAACATTCTCGCATCGGACAATGAAAGTTGCATGTTTACAACAGTATTCTGCGCCATCCTTGATATCACCACCGGCGAAGTGCGTTTTGCCAATGCCGGGCACAATCCCCCGCTTATTATCGACGCGCAGGGCGTGCGTTATCTCACGCCAAAACCGGGACTGATGCTGGGCGCCATGCCGGACACCGTATTTGTGACGGAACGGTTGATTCTTGAGCAACAAGGTGTCCTGTTTCTCTATACCGACGGTGTAACCGAGGCAAGGAGCCCGGAAGACAAACTGTATGGGGAAGAACGATTATTAAATGCGTTACAAGACGCGCCGCAGGATGACGTTACCAATATGATCCGTTACATCAGTTCCGAGCTGGCGCTTCATGCCGGCGATGCCCCGCAATCAGACGACATCACCATGCTGGCAATAAAAATGCACAAAAAAATCCGGCCGGGCGTGGTCAGCAAGGACCTATGAAAAAAGTCGCACTACTAATACCGCTGTTAGTGGCGGCAATGGTTTCTCTCGGCGGCTGCAGAAAAAGTGACATTGTCATCACCCGCCTTGATGATGCAAAACATGCCAGAATCGGTGTGATGACCGGATCCACCGGCGAGGCAATTACTCTCGCAAGATATCCGCACGCGCAGGTCAAAAGCTTCGACGACATCATGGATGCCGTTGCCGCGATGAAATCCGGACAACTGGATGCGATCGTCACGGCCTTCCCGGCGGCGCTGCAGGTCTCGAAGAAGAATCCGGATTTGGGGGTGCTGCCCGAACCGCTTGATCACGAAAATACCGCGATTGCAATCAAGAAAGGCAATGCCCGGCTGCTGGCCACATTAAACCGGATAATCTCCGAGCTGAAAAAAGACGGCACATTGGCCGCGATGCAGCAGCGCTGGTTCAAACCGGATTTGAGTCCTTATGAAGAACCGGACATTGCTCTCCCCAGCGAAGGCACGCCCCTGAAAATCGGGGTCAGCGCCACACGCGAGCCGTTCAGTTTTGTGGACCAAAACGGTCGGGTAACCGGCCATGACGGTGAACTGGCGCGTATTATCGCCGCCAAACTCCACCGCCCGGTCGAATTTTACAACATGAAATTCATGGCACTGATCCCGGCACTGCAATCAGGCAAGGTTGACCTGATCGTAACCGGCATGACTGCAACAGAGGAGCGCAGCAAATTTGTCGATTTTACCCAGCCCTATTACGCCAACGCACAGGTGATGCTGGTCAAAAAAAATGCCACGGCAAAGCCGCTGTCCTCGCCAGACCGTTCAAGCGGTGCCGAATACGAGAATGAAATTTCCAAACTGGCGGATATCGACGGTAAACGAATCGGTGTTCTGGGCGGTTCTGCAGGAGACTTGGCGGCGCGCAAGCACTTTCCTCATGCGACCTTTCAGGTGTTTATTGCGGCAGCGGATGCCGCGCTTGCGGTTAAAACCCGCAAAGCAGATGCCTTTGTCTATGACAAAAGCGTGCTGCTAAATCTCGCCGAGAAAAACCCGGACCTGATCATTCTGGATGAACCGGTGGATAAACTCGCCATAGCAGCGGCCATCCGCAAAGACAATAGCGCATTGCTTGCCGAGATAAACAGTGTGTTATCCGATCTGGATAAAGAAGGCGTTCTTAAACAGTTGAGGGCCAAGTGGATTGATTCCGAATACACGGTCACACCGCAAATACCGCCAAGCAAAGACACTCATGGCAAGGAAGTGCTGCACATGGGGACATGCGCGCTGATCGAACCCTTTTCCTTCCAGGCAAATGGCAAATTGACCGGTTTGGATATCGAGTTGGGCCGGTTAATCGGTGTGCGCCTCGGCAAAAAAGTCGAAATCAAGGATATGAATTTTGAAGCGCTGATTCCCGCCCTGCAGTCGGATAAAATCGATTTTGCGCTTTCCAATTTTAATGTGACCGATGAGCGTAAAAAGCTTATAAATTTCTCTGTTCCCTACGTTAAAAATGATATTTCGGCGCTGGTCAGGCGACCGCCGATATCCAACGCCGAACATCAAACGGTTGGCAAGTTTCCGGCTGCCAAGCAGGGTACAAAACTGGCGTCCGTTGCAGACTTGCAAGACAAGCGTATCGGGGTAATTCTTGGCTCCGCCCATGACACCTATGCGACCAAGCACTATCCCAATGCAACGATCCTGCAATACAAATCCCCCGCCGATGTCGTCTTGGCGGTCAAGACCGGCAAAGTCGATGCCGCCCTGTTCGATGCCGAACCTCTACGCGAAATCATGCGCCAGGATGACAGCTTGGGTTTATTGGGTGAATCATTGTTTTCATTTTCGGTCGGCGTCGGCTTTAATAAAGACAATCCGGCATTGCGGAAACAATTCAATCAATTCTTGGCGAAGATCGAGGAGAACGGCGTTTACGAGGAAATGCTGCGTCGCTGGATGGAACAAGGCGGGACGCGTATGCCGACAATAGCAAACGTAAATCCCATCGGTGAGCTTGTGGTTGGCACCAGCGACTCCGGACTGCCGTTTACCGCGATCAAGGATAACCGGCTGGTCGGCTTCGATATTGAACTGTCCGAAAGATTCGCCGCCTATCTCGGGAAACAGGTCAAGTTTGCCAACATGGACTTCGGCAGCCTGATTGCCGCTGTCGCCAGCGGAAAAGTCGACATGATTGCCAGCTCCATTTACGTAACGGATGAGAGAAAAAAACAAGTCGACTTCTCCGATCCCTATTATGAGATGGGCACCGAGGTATTCGCCCTGAAAAACAATATTGCCACCTACGGCACCGGTTCCGCCGCACAAACCAAAGCCCCCTCATTCGTTACCAGGGTAGCCGACAGTTTCTACAGCAACATCATCCATGAGAAACGCTACCTGCTCATTTGGGACGGACTGAAAACCACCGTGATCATTTCCATTTTCGCGACCATGCTCGGAACGCTGATTGGCGCACTGGTCTGTTTTATGCGGATGTCGAAGCGGAGCGTTCTGAATCTGCCTGCCAGGATTTATATCAACATCCTGCGCGGCACGCCGGTTCTGGTGCTATTGATGTTGATTTTCTACGTTGTTTTTGCCTCGGTGGACATCAGCCCGGTGCTGGTGGCCATCATTGCTTTCGGCATGAATTTCGGCGCCTACGTGTCGGAAATGTTCCGCACCGGCATCGAAAGCATCGACAAAGGCCAGACCGAGGCCGGCATCGCGATGGGTTTTACCAAAATAAAAACCTTCGTGTTCATCGTACTGCCCCAGGCCATACAGCGTATTTTGCCGGTTTACAAGGGGGAATTCATTTCCTTGGTCAAGATGACCTCCATAGTCGGCTACATCGCAGTCCAGGACCTCACCAAGGCCAGCGATATCATTCGCGCCCGCACCTTTGATGCATTCTTTCCGCTGATCATGGTGGCGATTCTGTACTTCGTGATTGCCTGGGTACTGATGCAGTCGCTGGAATATCTGGAACGTATTACCGATCCTAAATACAAAAGGCGCAAGGCGGTCAAGGCATGATCAAGATCGAGCATCTGTCTAAGAAATTCGGCGACCTAACCGTACTGAAGGATATTACCACCGAAATACAAACCGGCGAGGTTGTCTCGATCATAGGCCCTTCCGGTACCGGCAAAAGTACCTTGTTGCGCTGTCTCAACCTGCTTGAATATCCGAGCGGCGGTTCGATTTCCATTAATGGTGTGGATATTCTGAGTAAGCAAACCGATGTGGCAAAAATACGCCAGAAGATGAATATGGTATTCCAATCATTCAATCTTTTCTCCCACCTCAATGTCATGGAAAACCTGACCATTGCGCCGATCAAACTGAAAGGGACGGACAAAGCGGCGGCGCAATCAAAAGCCATGGATCTGCTGCGGCTGGTAGGATTGGCCGAAAAAGCCGGCAACTACCCGGATGAACTCTCCGGCGGCCAGCAACAGCGGGTGGCTATTGCCCGCTGCCTGGCTATGGAGCCGGAAATCATCCTGTTTGACGAGCCCACTTCGGCGCTGGATCCCACGATGGTCAGGGAGGTGCTCTCGGTTATTCGCCGCCTCGCCCGGGAAGGCATGACCATGGCGATCGTCACCCATGAAATGGATTTCGCTCGCGATGTTTCGAACCGGATACTGTACATGGACGAAGGGATTATTTACGAAGAAGGGCCTCCGCAACAGATTTTTGAGAAACCGCTAAAAGAAAAGACCCGGACCTTTATCAACAGAATTCGCAGTTACACCTGCCGCGTCAGTTCGCCCGATTATGACCTGTACGCGATGAATGCCGAAATTGAGGCTTTTTGTGAAAAACAGATCCTACCGAAGCAAACCAGAGACAACTTATTACTATTGGTTGAAGAGCTGCTGCAAATCTACAATCCTTACTTATCCACGGTAGCGCTGGATATGACCATTGCCTATTCCGAAAAGAACGAACACCTGGAGGTAGTCTGTGAAAACAGGGGAGAAGCTGAAAACCCGTTGGATAGCGACACCTTATTCGACGATGACCTGGGTCTGACGATCATAACAAAATTGACCGACAACATTGACTACCGGTTCATCGACGGCAAAAACAGATTACATCTTTTGCTTAAAACATAACTTCCGATGAGAAATAAAGCCCATGGAATTTCAAACTAAAACAGAAAACAATGCCACCGTTGTCACGATTAGCGGCAGGCTGGATGCGGTCACTGCACCGGATTATGAGACCAGGATTCGGGAGCTGATTGACAACGGAAATCGCTACTTAGTGGTTGACTTTGAACAACTGGACTACATTAGCAGCGCCGGCCTGCGGGCACTGTTGCTGATGGCCAAATTGCTAAAGGAAAAAGA
>JBNLCC010000063.1:0-63227 GCA_050303615.1 Methylococcaceae bacterium
GGCCATTTTACTGCAAGCGTATCGCTGGCTGGCTGACAGCCGCGACGAAAATACCGGGGCAAGACTGGATGAGTTGGAAGATCCGTTTAAACTGTATCGCTGCCACACCATTATGAACTGCACCGACACCTGTCCGAAGAACCTCAATCCGGCTAAAGCGATTGCCGAAATAAAAAAACTGCTGGTGCAGCGGCAACAGGGTTAATGGGCGAACTGAACAAACTACGATGGTGTTGCAGGCGAGGAACCTTGGAACTGGATATCATGCTGCGCCGGTACCTTGATAGCGGTTATCCGGCAGCGGCCGATCCGGAAAAAAACACGTTCATCCGCTTATTGAACTTGGAGGACAGTGAACTGCTACTCTATCTGATGGGCGAACAGACACCGGATTCGCCGCCTTTGGCATTGCTTGTCGACAAAATACGCCATCTTTCCGCTGCGAAAATTTAACAACGAAATAAACTGTTCCCTGGAAACATCGGTTTCCGCCGCATAACGCCAACGAGTGACGCCTTTAATGCGAATTAAGAACAAAATCCGAAACTCCTTGAAAAAAGCCCTCTCCTGAGGGAGAGGGTTGGGTGAGGGGAAATTAAATCGAAATAAGCCATTGTTATTAAACGCTCCTTGTAGCTCTTAATTCACATTTTAACTCACCGCTTACGCTACAAATGGCTGATCAGCACATCGGCAAATGCACTGCACTTAACCTCGGTGGCGTTATCCATCAACCGGGCAAAATCATAAGTCACTTTTTTGCCAGCAATCGCCGCATCCATCGCGTTAACAACCGCATCGGCCGCTTCCGTCCAACCTAGATAGCGCAGCATCATTTCCCCGGAAAGTATCAGCGAGCCGGGATTGACTTTATCCAGCCCAGCATATTTCGGCGCCGTTCCGTGGGTGGCTTCAAACACAGCGGCGCCAGTCCGATAGTTGATATTGCCGCCGGGAGCAATGCCGATACCGCCGACCTGCGCGGCCAAGGCGTCGGATAGATAGTCACCGTTCAAATTCATTGTAGCTATCACGTCAAATTCTGCAGGCCGGGTTAGTACCTGCTGTAACGTGATATCGGCGATCGCATCTTTAATTAAAATACGGCCGTTTTGCAGCGCTTCGGCCTGTTCGCGGTCGGCAGCCTCATCGCCGAACTCGGTGCGGGTTCTTTCCCACTGCCCCCAGCTATAGGTTTGTTCCGGAAAGTCGCGCTCCGCCAGTGCATAAGCCCAATTCCGGAACGCACCTTCGGTGAATTTCATAATGTTGCCTTTATGCACGATGGTCACGCTTTTCCGTTTATTGGCAAGCGCATACTCGATCGCAGCCGACACTAATCGTTCCGTGCCTTCCCGGGAAACCGGCTTTATGCCAATACCAGAACTGCCCGGAAAACGGATTTTATCGAACTGCGCAGGAAAATGCTCTTTCAATAACTGCAAGAAACGTTCATTATCCGCACTGCCCTGCTCAAATTCGATACCCGCATAAATGTCTTCGGTATTTTCCCGGAAAATGACCATATCGACCGCTGCCGGATTTTTAACCGGGGACGGGACGCCTTGATACCACCTGACCGGCCGCAGGCACACATACAAATCCAGTAACTGCCGCAAAGCGACATTCAATGACCGGATGCCGCCGCCAATCGGCGTGGTCAACGGTCCCTTAATTGAGACCAAGTATTGCCTGCAGGCATCGACCGTCGCATCGGGCAACCAGCTATTAAACAGGGTGTTGGCCTTTTGTCCCGCATAAATTTCCAGCCAATGAATTTTCCTTTGTCCCTGATAAGCGTTTGCAACGGCGGCATCCAACACCCGTACCGAGGCGCGCCAAATATCGGGACCGGTACCGTCACCCTCGATAAAGGGGATAATCGGATTATCGGGCACGGCGATTTTACCATGACGCAGAGTAATCGGACTGCCTTCCGGCGGAGGGATTAATTCGAGGCTGGCCATACAAATCTCCTGAATAGATGATTTTGGAACTGCGCGCCCCCAACACAATGTTTTTTAATCGACTCCGCTGTAAACCTGGCAGCGGCGAGAAAGCGCGGGCAGTTGTTAAATATCATAACAAAAGTATTTTTATTTGTCTTAACGGCATCGACCGATGAACCAGAGGGACGGAACGATGCGTAAAAATGTATTACTAAAGCGCAATAAAACTGTGTATGATTAAGCTATTTTTTTAATTTTCGGAGTTATTAATGCACAACGTTACGTTGATCAAAGGGGATGGTATCGGACCGTCAATTATGGATGTGGCTGTCAAAATTATCGACGCATCCGGCGCTAATATTCAATGGGAACCGGCTTATGCCGGGATGGCGGCATTCGAAAAATTCGGCACGCCGCTTCCCGAAGAAACCATGCAATCGATTGAAAAAACCCGTTTGGCTTTCAAAGGTCCCTTAACAACCTCTGTCGGTGGCGAAGGATTCAGAAGCATCAACGTCGAGCTGCGGCAAAAATACGAACTATACGCCAACATCCGTCCGGCAAAAAGCTGGAGCGGTGTAAAGACCCGTTACGATAATGTCGATATCGTTATTGTCCGTGAAAATACCGAGGGCTTATATGCAGGTCTGGAGCACTATCTGACCAAGAAAAAAGATATCGCCGAAAGCCTCGCCGTAGTCACCCGGGAAGGTTCGGAGCGTATCATTGAATACGCCTTTAAATACGCCCGGCAGAATCACCGTAAAAAAGTCACCGTCTGTCATAAAGCCAATATTCTCAAATATAGCCAGGGCCTGTTTCTGGATGTGGCCCGGGAAATCGCTAGACAATATCCCGACATCGAGTGCGATGAAAAAATCATCGACGCCGCCTGCATGCATATGGTGATCAACCCGCAACAGTTCGACGTCGTGGTCTGCACCAATATGTTCGGCGATATCCTCTCCGATCTGGCCGCGGGCCTGGTCGGCGGCCTGGGCTTGATTCCGGGCGCCAATATCGGCAACGAAGCGGCCCTGTTCGAGGCGGTGCACGGCAGCGCTCCCGATATTGCCGGCCAAAATCTAGCCAACCCGACCGCAGTGATTATGGCGGGTGTGATGATGTTGAATTATCTCGGCGAAAACCAAGCTGCGGAACGGGTCAAAAACGCCGTGGAAAAAGTGATCGGTGAAGGCAAATATGTCACACCTGATCTCAGCCCCGACTCTAACTCCGGAACGATCGAAATGGGCGACGCTATCATCGATGCCATGCAGTGCTAAGCGCCCGAATGGAAGCAAACGAATCGGCAACGGCGTGACTTTTTACCCATCCGGCCATGGATAATATGCCGACTGGCGTTCATGAAGTCGCAATTGCTTGATATTCATGAACAATGTAGGATATGCCGCACGCAGTGAAGCGCATCAATCGCGAACGATGCGCTTCGTTCCTCAGCAACATGATGTAGGATAAATTGGAAGATATATCGCTTAGGAATGCTGCAGTTCAGCTCAGTTCTTGTCAATAATCGGAAACTAGCATATAAGATATGCGGAAAATAGTTAATAACTTGTTATGACTATAGGTTGAGGAATGGGGTTCACTGTAAAAGAAAGAGAATTTGTTACTTCTAAACTACTACAAGATGGTTGGGTCTTTGACAGCAATACGATAAAAGCACCAAGTGGTGGAATATGGTTTTGTGAATCTCACTTCAACGATTGGTGTCCGTTGGAGATGTTCGACATCATTCAGAGTTGCGGTGAACGGGTTGCCCGTGAAAAGCATGATGGCTGGGAACAGTTTTCGAAAGAGCACTTTCAGCTCTGTGAAGCAATTAAACCATTTCTTAACAGGTAAGTTGGATATAAATACCTAGGCTGCATTAGGTTTTACTTCCATTTCAAGAATATATTTTACACTGACCCCGATTATTCAAATGTGCCGGTTACGGCAAACGTTAGCTGCAAATGAAACGAAAGATCGGGAAATACATCGGAGGCACATTATTAGCAATAGTTGTTTTACCTATTGCATATACAGCTGTTTATTATCTTGTTGAGATTGCACCGCATTCGGAATCAATAGACAAGATGATTGAAGCCTACAATAATCGGTCAAAGAATTATCAAATTATGGAGAAAATGGCGGTAAAGGAAGAAGGGAAAAGTGGAATTCATAGGTATGTCTCGCACTCTCTTGCCGTTACAAACATTGACAAAGGATCTCGTAATTACTGGCATTTTATAGGGTTTCACTGGCATTTATTGGTCTGGCTGAAATACCCGGAAGAGGAAGTATATTCCTTATGGTTAGCGATGGCCCCTTACGGTCCCGGCCGCGGAATGAATCAAGCATCGATTTATCATTTCGAGAAACCTTTTGAAGAGCTGTCTTGTTATCAGATAGCGGAGCTTGTAGTAATGGTTAGAGCGCCAACAAGGTTCCTTCCCGGTAGCGAAAGGTCGAAACAGAGAATACATGAACGGGGCGTAGCAAATGACTGCAGCAACTAACATTATGCGAACAAGAGGAAAAGCTGCGCATTAAGAAAGGCGTTATCTCAGTGATGCTGATCTTTTTCGTGGCCATGATATGGAATGGTGTATTTCATATGGTGATCATTGCCGAGCAAAACAATATGATTTCCGGTATTCGGCGATCTGACATGTCGGAAATGAGGTTTCTTTCATTAGGGTTATATCAATCAGTTTTACAACAGCAAACGTCTTCACTTTGGTATTGGCTATCATTCGCCGATAGAATATGAGAAACTAGCTGCAAGTTAATTAGCTTGTCTACTATTTCTGGGGAAGATCACACTTGAAACGTTATGAATGAAATTAAACTACGTTGTTATCAAGAATCTGATATCCCAGAAATTGTGGAGTTATTCACGCGTTCGGTCCACAAAATCGCATCGAACAGTTATAGCGAGTTTCAGATTGCCAGCTGGGCTCCTCTTTCTCCTGACATTCTGGATTGGAGACTGAGATTTAGTGGGCTTGAAACATATGTAGCAACAATCGGATCAAACATTGCCGGATTCATCTCGATCAAAGCCCCAAGCCACATCGAACTTCTTTATACCCACCCCATCTATTCGCGATGCGGGATCGCCACCGCCCTTTACCGACACGCTATATCGCAGTTAAGCGACTCTGAACACCTCATCACAACGGATGCCAGTATTGAAGCGAAACCCTTTTTTGAAAGACAAGGGCTTTTCGTCGTAGAGGAAGAGCAGGTGAAACGCAACGGCGAGGTGTTTAGACGGTTTCGAATGGCCTCTCTAATTAAGCCCGTTCTGTCAACAGGCAATCTTGAAGCTATCAAGTATGATGGAATCAATTTAAACAATCGAGATCCAGGTACAAATTGATTCACCTTATTGAAATATTTATCGCGTTAGCTGTACTGTTTTATAGAGTTATAGGTTAATGAAACACGCTGGAGTCAGTACGGATTAACGGCTGTAAAGAAGGCTAAGATAAGTACGATATTCCATGAGTTGTTTGACAAGAATTTCTGGATCATTCACTGCTCTGGAAACGACAATGCCCCCTTCGATAATGGTCGATAACATATCGGCCAAATCGTCACTGGTAGTTTCCACTTTTGGCGTATAGCTGGTGTTAATTTTTTCGATTTGCGATTTAAATAGTCTTCGCCAATCTTTCACGCAATCAGCCGTAATGGCTTTGACTTCTTCATTAACCTGATGTGATTCATAGGTAAAGGATGCTACCAAACATCCGGGATGCAAACCTTCCAAATTATCCATCATTTCCGCCAGCAGCTTTACAAACACCAGCATTTGCTGCAGTGGGTCATCGGTAAGTTCTTCGGCACGCTTGAACATTTTGCTAAATAGAAAAGCATCCTGTTCACGGTAACGGTGCATTATGGCGCAAGCCAAGGCATTTTTTCCATCAAAATGATAAAAAAAACCGCTTTTGGTTATACCCACTTCGGTGATCAATAGCTCAATTGAAGTGGCGGCAAACCCATTAGCCAGAATATGACGCTCGGCAACATCCATCAATTTTTCTTTGGTCGCTTCCCCCTTGCTCTTCATTGTTACTGTACTCCAAGTCTGGTTTTTCAAATTGACACAAAAAATCATCCGCCTTTCATTTGGCAGATTAACAGTAAGTTTTTGTTTTTAACAGTTATTAAAAACAGCGCTAAAAAGTACCAATTGCTCACTAGATGAGTTTTCATTCGCTCAGTAATCTATAGCACAAAAAAAACGTTTGTTATCCAATTCAAATGGAACTCATCATGTCAATTTATCGATCAAATCTGCCACAGTTATCCGGCAAAATCTGCATTACCGACGGCGGTCTGGAAACCGACTTTTGTTTTAATAAAGCGATTAATTTGCCCGAATTTGCATCTTACGATCTGTTGCGCACGCAACACGGCTATATAATGTTGTATGAATATTTTAAGGAATATGCCGAATTGGCTCAAAGGTTTAATACCGGCCTAATTTTGGAAACACCCACTTGGCGGGCTAATGCCGACTGGGGAATGAAACTAGGCGATTCGTTAGATACTCTCCATCACCTGAATCTTGAAGCAGTCAAGCTACTTGAGCATATTAGGGAGGAATATGCAAAGGAACAGGCGCCGATTATCGTCAGCGGTTGTCTGGGTCCGAGAGGCGACGGTTATAAACCGGATTCATTAATGTCCGTCAATCAGGCTCGGCACTACCATTCGGCGCAAATTAAATCATTTGCCCAGTCCAATGCCGATATGGTTTCCGCGCTTACCTTGAATTATGTCGAAGAAGCCATTGGCATCACCTTGGCAGCACAACGGCACGAAATGCCGGTCTGTATTTCGTTTACCGTCGAAACCGATGGCCATCTGCCAACCGGTGACTCACTGGCGCATGCAATTACCGAGGTCGATCAAGCAACCAACCATGGTCCCGTGTATTACATGATCAATTGCGCCCATCCTTCGCATTTTTTTAACGCGCTTCACGATGGCCCTTGTATTAAACGCTTGAAAGGCATACGCGCCAATGCTTCCAGTTGCAGTCATGCGGAACTGGATAAAGCGGAGAAGCTGGATGACGGCAATCCACATGAATTGGGAAAACAGTTTGCCGAAATTCGGTTAAAATTCCCGCACATTAACGTAATCGGCGGCTGTTGCGGAACGGACTACCGCCATATTGAACAAATTGCCGTTTGTTGCGCTTGATAAAAAAAGCCGGCCGCTTTAATGGGATGGGCATTTTTCAAACCTGCAAAATTGCAGGGCCTGTCCTAGGCATTTTCCGACTTTTCAGCCACTAACACCATGTCATGTTGAAAGGGCTGAATCAGATTCAATAACGGTTCAGGACCGGCTTGGATATTCTTGTGGAAACAGATCCTACCTTCACTATCCAAAATACAGACATACAATTTCCTGGCATGGAGGTCAATTCCACAGTAATATTGATGTGTTTTCATATAAAATTTCATTTGAGTCTTCTCCGGTTAAGGTTAAAACAGTAACCCCATTTTGGAGCAACCTCGGAGGAAGCTCGATAAGTATCATAGCATTGCAGCGGATAAACTGCCGAATGCAGCGTTATACGAAAGATGAGCCCAATGCAGATTCGTAAAGAAAAAGTAGAAGATATGGAAGGCGTGCGTCGAGTTAATGAATTAGCGTTTGGTACTGCCGCTGAGGCCGACCTCGTTGATGCACTAAGTAACCGGGCACAACCGACAATTTCCCTTGTTGCTGATGATCGAAGCGAAATTGTAGGTCATATCATGTTCTCCCCTGTGGTTCTCACCGGACACGCTGACCTCAAAATTATGGGTCTAGCGCCAATGGCAGTATTGCCTATCCATCAGCGAAATGGCATAGGCACCAAGCTAGTACACGCAGGGCTGGAAGAATGCGAAAAGCTGAAATTTGGCGCCGTTGTTGTGCTCGGACATCCGGAATACTACTCACGATTTGGCTTTGCGCCATCTTCACGCTTTAGCGTCAGCTGTGAGTATGAAGTACCGGAAGACGTGTTCATGGTCAAAGAATTAGGGGAGGGGTATCTTCGTGGGGCAACAGGCATCATCGCGTACCATGCAGCATTCAGTAACATATAACACTATGTTCCAGCCGACGTCAGGCCGCTACCCAGCCTTTCTCGGCTGAGATTGGTAATTAGCCATCACCTAGGGCAGAAAGGGAGAAATATGGACAAGCTAACACCGTCTGTTGCAGCTGAGACCGATGCGCTGAGAGAGACATACGCCGCACTCAACCGTTATGATATCGAAGCAACCGTAAAAGCATTTGACGCGCAAATAGCGTGGATCGAACCAGCCGAGTATTCGGGAGGCGGGACATATCACGGACATGCTGCAGTGAAGGCACACCTGTCGCGTGCGCGTAGCACTTGGGCTGAAGGAAGTTGCGAGCCGGAACGGTTTATTGCTGCAAGCGATAAAGTTGTCGTGTTCATACATGTGCGGGTGAGGCTAAAACATGAGACAGAATGGCGCGAAGGCCGGCATGCGGCCGTCTATACGTTCCGCGACGGTAAGGCCACTGAGATGCGCATATTCGATGACAAACGGCAGGCTCTCGAATGGGCTGGGGTCGAAAATGCCACCTGACCCGGGCTGTCGGGCCTCTGCTGTTGGGGCAGTAACGGCCAACATCTTTGTCGAGCAGACCATCTGCAAGCCAAACTTGCTTCCGTCAAACTTTATCAATACCCCACCCTGATCGACCCCATAAACGAACGCGGCGCGCCAAAGCTGCCGAGTGCTAAACCGTTATAGGTTTCACGATTAAGAAAATAATTTTTGTCGAGGAGGTTATTGACATTCAATTGCGCTGTAACGTTAGATTGACCGACTTTCAATGTATACGCTGCCATTAGGTCAACTGTTGCGAACCCGGCTGATTCGGCAGAATTGGTGAGATCGGTTATGCTATTGCAGCGAATAATGCGGTTTGGCCAAGGGCTGCTTGGTAATGATATTGACCATACCGCCGGGTTCGACACGTCCGTACAAGATTGCTGCGGAACCTTTCAACACTTCAACGCTTTCCACGTTCGCCATTTGCCGTGTACCGCCTAATCCCAAACTGGATACATCGAGGCGCAATCCATTTCGAAATATGGTATTGGACTCGAAGCCCCTCAAAATAAAGGTGTCGGTAAGTCCGCCTATACTGCCGGCACTGGCGGCGGAGCTGCTTACAACACCGCTGACGTTCTTCATTGCCTGATCGAGACTAATAACCTGTTGATCCATCAACACCTGCTCGGGGATGACTTGAATGTTTAGAGGCGTTTCCATGATTAATGTATCGGTCTTGGTACCTGAAACTGCAGCAGGCACGACATATCCCCCCCAATCGCCACCCCGCACCATCAAATCCTCCTGTTCCACCAGACCGGTATCATCTCGCTTTCCCGTATCTTCGGAGGCGACAACATAGTCTTCAACGGTAACCAATGCCAGTAGATCGTCCATGCTCGAGTGCTTTTTTTTGCAGCGTAACCGAGTCTTTGTCGGTAAAACGATAATTCAGGCCGCTGTCTCGCAGTAAAATTTCCAGCGCCTGTTGCTGCGTGTAGTCTCCTGTTACCGTATTGGATTTTATGCCATTGACCCATTCAGCCGGATAGAGCAATTTTATTCCGGCACGATCAGCCAGTTCGGTTAAACCGCCTTCCAGGCTTTGCGCCGGAATATCGAAATGCCGTACTTCGGCACCGTTTTGTTCGGCCTAGGCCGGTACTGCCAGCGCCAGCCCTAATAGCATCGCGACCTGCAAGGCATGGCTGACTGCACGGTTGCATTGTGAAAATCGTTTGTTGCCGCATTTTTTTTTCATTATCTCCCCCTTAGATGACAGAGCATTGGATCGAGCGGACGAATGTCATTCAGTAAGTAAAGCTCGATTAATTTCAACGTTCGTCAGTTAAGACGGATCAGAAAAAAATTCTTGTAACGCGAGGCGAATTTTTAACGTAAAAGACAGGGTGAATACACGATATCCATGATTTATTGGCTTTCGCACATCAAATTTCGTTTTTTATGTCCCCTTCCCGCCTCGTCCCGAAGAGAGGAGTAATAAGAAAGCCGAAATTCGATGTACTATGGAATGTATAACGCTACGATGAGTACAACACCGTCAGCCAAGGAGACAAATGGAGGATTTTGACCGGTAGCATTTTGCCGATCATATCCGGTATCTTATCCGCCTCCCGAACAGGAAATACGCCACTGACTTTCAGGGAACTGATTTTTTCATCGGTAATGATAATGCGGCCGGGCGAATAGCGCCCCAGTTCAGTGATTACTTCGCCCAATGTCCGGTTTTTAAAAATCAGCTTGCCCCGCTGCCAAGCAGTATATTGAGTGACATCGACCGATACCGGTTGCTGCCAGCCGGACTCGTTGCCGTAACCGGCCTGCTGTCCCTCCGCTATGCTAATTTCTTTCCGCCCGCTTTGTTTACTAACCGGTCGCAGGCTAACGGCATGCTCGATGACAGTAACATACGTGTTACCACCGTCATCCCAGACTTCGAACACGGTCCCTAACGCCCTGACCAGAGCGTCATCGGTAACGACTTCAAAGGGGCGTCTAGCGTCGGCAGCTACGCTGAATATCGCCTGTCCCCTGTACAGTCTGATTTGCCGACTGTTTTGAGTATAGCGGACCGCTATCGCGGAGTCGGTATTGAGCCGAATGGTGCTGCCGTCAGCCAAGGTAAGCAATTGCTGATCACCCACTCCCGTGGAATAATCGCTAAGCCATTGGTCGCTGTAGCGGGAAAAAGGCGTTATCAGCAGCAAAAGAATGGCTGTGACCGCTACTCCTGACGTCCACCCCCACCGCACAAATTGCCGCGGCTTGGCGATTTCGTCCTGTTGCCGGGGAACACTGCCAACATTTTCCCGGGCCATTACGTCACCCATATCCTGCCATAGCGCTTCCGCTTCCCTATAGGCGCGCTCATGCTCCCGACTGCGTTGCCATCGGCCCGCATTGGTTTTATCCTGTTCCGTCGCATTGCCGGAATTTAACAAAATAATCCAGTCAATTGCCTGATCCGACATGGAAGTAATTTCCGGCAGGGCTCGTTTTGACATCGTGCTGTTTACAGTGGTCGCTTTATCGGTAAGACGTTTTATCGCTAAAAACCAGCACTATTTTACCGGGGGAATTCAACTGATGCAGAATTTAATCGATTCATCGCTCAGGAAGCCGGATCATACGCTTTGAGCCGCTCCCGGCAGTGGCACATGGCACGCAGCAAATGTTTGGCGACCATACTTTCGGATAATTGCAGCTGTTCAGCAATCTCTTTGTGGGTATATCCTTCCACCCGGTTAAGATAGAAAGCCAGACGGCATTTTTCCGGCAATTCCTGCAGCGCAGCATCGATCATTTCCAGTCGTTGCTGCGCTTCAATATTCTGTTCCGGAAACGATTGCGCGTCGGGAACAGCGTGCAAAATATCCTCATCGGTATCGTGAGGAATGCGGTTGACGCTACGCCGCTGATAATCGATTACCAGGTTTGACACGATACGAAAAACGAAAGCCCGGGGATTCGCTATGGTTTCAGTGCTCTCATACCCCGCCAGCCGGAGGTAAGCATCCTGCAGAATATCGGATGCAGCATCGAGCGAGCCGAGTTTCTGCATGATAAAACGATTCAGTTCACGGCGGTGCAGGCTGATCAAATCGGCAATGTCGTAGGTAGTTATTGGCTGCACGTAATTCACTGGTAATGAATAAATGCAGAGTAAAATGCAATTATTATTCCGCAGCGCAATTTTACTGAATGCCATGGAGAATAAAAGGAAACCGGTCAAAAAACGAGTGATTTCACTGATTCCCGATGTGTGAAATAACATAGTTTTATAACGCTTATAGCCGATGCAACAGCAATTCAGAAACTATTTACATTGTCCGGCGGAACTTTCGCCTGTTTAACCCATATAGATGAATCACTACGCTGGGAATCGAATAACGTGATAACCTTTAGACCGAGTAGCCGCGAACTACTGCCCCATTCTGACTGCTGATTATTTTTCGTAAAGATTTTAATACAATGAACGAAAACAATAACCACCCAGCCACTTTCGAACTTTATCATTCATGATGCGCTTACTGTCATAGCGCTTGGAATCCGGCTGAATGGCTACACCGTAATGAGCGGCGATTTCCCGCCAGCGCAACGCTCTACCGTCGGCAAGGTTAAATCGCTCCCCGCGCGGGTTGCTTACCATAGCCAGCAATCGCCCGGTAATTGCAACAATATCATCGACATGAATCAGATTGACCCGTTTATCCGGGGTTGTTATCAAACCTTTTTCCAGCCAGTCCTGTGGATGACGATTCGGTCCGTAAATACCCGCCAGCACCAGTATCGTGGCCCCTTGCTCGCGCAGCCATTCCTCGCCCGCGACCCGCTCACGGCTAAGATCCAGCGGCTGGGACTCATTAATCCATTCATCCGGCTTATGCGTCAGGTAGCAGGAGGTGCTGGCATAAACGAAAAGTCTCTCCACGTTCGCAAGTTTTACCCGATAAAATGCTTTGACGTTTTCCAGCGGTGCCGCCGGAAAAGTCCAGATCAGTTTCTGGGTTTGCGGAATATTATCCCAGCTGGCGCGGTTGTTCAGATCAAAGTAAATCGACCGTTGCAGCACGTTATTTTCTTCGGCCCGGCGGGTCATCGGCGCGCCAAGGCTATCTGCGAGTTTGCAGCCGACATAACCACCGCCGAGAATCAGGTTTTTTATCGTCATTGAGTTTCCGCCGGTAATGGTTGGCTTTTGGGCAGTATTACCGGCTGCAAACATTAAAACGGCAGAATAACGACTTTGTCTTGCTTGAACAAAGGTATCAATAAACGGCTGCGCAACGTATCGACACCAAGATCGGCCGGCGCATCCAGGGAACCAGCCAACTGCGAATAGCTATTGTCCGTGTTCAGTGCATAAATAGCGGAACCGTCCCAACTGGACATCAGAAACCGGCCGTCCTTCAATTTAACCAAACCGTCCAATCCGCCTTTTGGCGGGGCCGACAATATCTTTTTCCGCCCTGACCGGTCTATGCTGATCACTTGCCCCGAGCCGAACGTAACTACCAGCAGCCGGTCGACATCGTCCCAGATACCGTTGGGATGTCCCATTTTTCCATCCTTGAAAACTGTTTCGTAACGGCCGTCGAGCCAGACTTTGTATATCGCGTCAGTTCCTGAAGACGCCATCCCGGCGGTCAAACCGCTGTCGGTCACGTACACGAAATCGCCGTTGCCGTTACAGATGCCGTTTAAAAAGGAACTGCCCGGGATCTTAATCGATTTTTCCGGCCGCCCTTCCGGTAACGAAAAAACACGCACCCGGTCGATATCGGTTACCAACAAATGCTTGCCGACAATGGCCGCTCCCTTGGGTGCATTCAGAGCCACATCGGCATCCGCGCCATCGATCCACTTCAGCTCAATGACAGTTCCGTCCGGCTTGAGTTTGGAAATGAAACCGTTGTCATCGGCCGCCATTGAATCGCCGTTGATATTGGTGACCAAATAAACATCCTCTGCCGCGTTGTATTCCACCGACTCGGGCGTGGCAAAGCCCACGCCGCCCACGTCAATATGCGCATCCTCCGGTTGCTTGGCCCCGGCGTTTGCCGGTCCGCACAAAGCCGCAGCCATGAAATATATCGCAGCCATGAGATATGGTTTTGTTTGCATTGAATTCTCCCGTGTTGCATAGTGCTGTTAAATAACCCGACATTTAATCTTGTAGTCTTGCTTGATATTATGCGCAGGATGAGAAAAAAGCGAGTGTAGATTGCGGATGGCAATAGCAAAGCTACGCTGCTTAGCTTACGACACAAAGTTCCGTCATTATCTTGACTCTAATAATATCCTAATTATCGACAAATAAAATCCGCGACCCGGTAATTAAACGGATACCGGACCATCCGACAAAAACCTCAAAAGCAATGGGGCTCGTTGCCGCAGGGATTCTAAAATACTTCAACCAGGGATAAGAGCCCTGCCTTTTTATGTTATCGAAACACTGACACACCGGATACAGCGAAATCACTATGCCGATCCAAACGAGATAAACAACCGGCAAACTGTATCCGTAGGCTTGGGGGTATCCTGCAAGGAAGGCTCTACCGGACAATATCGCTTCAGGCCCTGTCGCCAATAGCGCGTTAATTAATGACAGTAAGAGAATAACGTGAAGGTGCAGCAGGTAGAAAAACAACGGCGTCCTGCCAAAAGTTTCTAAAATACCACCCAAACGGCGCCCGATTCCATCAAGCAAAGGCATAAGATAAACGGCCGGTCCCAGCGTCATCAGCAAATATAAAAGTGAAGGCGGATATTTTTCGCAATCGATAAACGATAATAATGTAAAAACCGGCGTATCCTGATGAGCCCAGGGATGGGGATCGCCGTCACAATTGGAAAAACGCAGCAGGAGGAACAACAAAATCATTGCTCCCCCCAAAACGAATAGCGCCTTTCTACGCAATGTTTTTTCCAGCAACAGTAAACGTCCGAAACCGTAGCCGCACGCCATGACACCGATCCACGGAATAAGCGGATAATAAGGATGAAGCAGTATTCGGCCACCGACTTCCACTGTTTCACCGGTATGAAGAACGGCCCAGATCCAACCATAGGGCGTCAGGTCGTGTTGGGTGATACCGTCCGAAAGATTATGTCCGCCGATCATAACCAGCCCAAAAACGATGATGCCCGGCAACGGCAGAAAAACCAGCCCGGCCAGCCAGAACGACCATGGACCAACCGATGGCCCACAAGACCGCACCCGACAGTTCGGAAAAATCCGGCGTGAAACACCAGTCGGGGATTCGAAAACAACGCCCAGAAATATGATCAACAGTCCGCGGGTCAGTAAAAACAAGTTCAGCCGCCGTTTATCGGGATGATGTGATGCGGACAGATATGCACTGCTTTCCGCCAGAAAAATAAACACCGGTGCGCAAAAATGGGTTATCCACCGCGTCAAAAACAGACCCGTCGAGGTTTTCGAAAGATCGGTGGGATCAAAAGCGATATTGTTAAAAAAGTCGCGGGTGTGATCCAGCGCCATCAACACCATCACCAACCCGCGCAGGATGTCAACGGCTACAATTCGGCCACCCGTATTTCCGGTTTGTCGGCCGATGCCCTAACTCACCATATTTAATATTCAACCCGAACGGACCCCAGAACCGTCAAAGGTTCCGCGGGTTGATTGTTCACTCTGCTGCGCATTATGAAATGTTCGCTATCGGTCACATTGTTGATGTTTAATTGAGTGGTGATACGGGTTTTGCCCGCTTGAAATTGATAGGCCGCCAATAAATCAACCTGCGCATAAGCATCATCATAAAAACTATCTCCTGACGAATTCTTCGTTATCCGCCCTCTCCTATTTTAAAGAGGGTATTGACGAAGAATTTTGCGAAAATTCCTTTTTATTGTATTGCCGTCAAAACATCTTGCCGCTAACAATTAAGACGTTTTAAACGGGCTAATACCACACCAGTATTTCATGAAAGAAGGTCTCAATTGGCATATCCGGGGATAATTCCGTATCAAAGACAGTCAACTGAAAGGTAAACCTATTTTTTCGCGCGGTTGCATAACGCTATTTGCGACAGATGCAATATGAAAAAACATTGTTGAACAGTTGTTTTGCAAGACTGATAACGACGTATCCCAAAAAGTTTTCACCGTATTTCAAAGAGGCGCTCCCCATGACTGCCATTCAGCAATTTAGCAACGAACAGCAAATCCATTTCACTCTGGACGGCGAATCCATTTCCGCTTATCGGGGCGAAACCATATTGCAAGCCGCCAAACGCCACGGGCGACACATTCCTCATTTGTGTTACAAGGACAATTTGCGTCCCGACGGAAATTGCCGCACCTGCATGGTCGAAATCGAGGGCGAACGGATTCTGGCGCCGTCTTGCTGCCGTACTCCTACAGACGGAATGAAAATCAGCGCCGACAGCGAACGCGCCAGAAAATCGCAAAAGATGGTGCTGGAATTATTACTATCGGATATGCCCGGCCAAAGCCGTTCCCTTTATACATTACATTCGGAACTCGATTATTGGGTACAGGAACTTGCTATTGGAAGACCGCGTTTTAAGGGCCGCAAGCAACCGCAAGCCGATTTATCCCATCCGGCGATTGCCGTCAATCTGGACGCCTGCATTCAGTGTACACGCTGCCGTAGAGCCTGCGACGAAGAGCAGATGAATGACGTAATAGGTTACGCCGGCCGCGGCGCTCGTTCGGAAATCGTGTTCGACGTCGGCGATTCGATGGGGGTCAGCAGCTGCGTGGCCTGCGGCGAATGCGTGCAAGCCTGCCCAACCGGCGCATTAATGCCGGCCGCGAATGTCGGATTGCAGGAACCCGATGAAACCGTGGATTCCGCCTGTCCCTATTGCGGCGTCGGTTGCCTGATCAAATACCATGTTAAAGACAATAAAATTCTCTATACCGAGGGACTGGACGGCGATACCAATCACTACCGCTTATGTGTCAAGGGCCGTTTCGGCTTCAACTATATCGATAATCCGCTACGCCTGACCAAGCCCCTGATCAGGCGGGAAGGAGTACCGAAAACCACCGAACTACTGGACCCCGGATATATCGACCGCGTGTTCCGGACGGCGTCCTGGCGGGAAGCGCTGGATTTCGCCGCGTCGGGACTGAGAAACATCCGCGACACAAAAGGCAAAAGAGCGCTCGCAGGACTGGGCTCGGCGAAAGGCAGTAACGAAGAGGCTTACCTGTTTCAAAAACTGGTCCGCACCGGCTTCGGTTCCAATAATGTCGACCATTGCACCCGCCTCTGCCATGCTTCGTCGGTAGTTGCCCTGCTGGAATGCCTGGGATCCGGCGCGGTATCGAACCCAGTGGCCGATGTCGCCGAGGCTGAAGTAATCATCATTATCGGCTCGAAGCCTACAGACAACCACCCGGTCGCAGCAACTTTCATGAAAAATGCCACCAAAAAAGGCTCGAAAATCATTCTTATCGATCCGCAGCGGACCGCTATCGCCAAATATGCTTCGCACGTGTTGCAGTTTCGTCCCGATACCGATGTGGCCCTGCTCAACGGCATTATGCACACTATTCTCGAGGAAAATCTACAGAACGACGCGTTCATCGCCAAACATACCGTCGGCTTCGAACACATGTGCCGCCATTTACAAAATTACAGCCCGGAACAGGTTGCCCCGATTTGCGGCATTGCTGCAAACACCATCAGGGAAGTGGCGCGGATTTACGCCACCTCGAAAGCATCGATGATCTTTTGGGGCATGGGTATTTCCCAGCATATTCACGGCACCGATAATTCCCGCTGCCTGATTTCGCTGGCGCTGATGACCGGCCAGATCGGTCGACCCGGCACCGGTTTACATCCGCTGCGTGGCCAAAACAATGTCCAGGGCGCTTCCGATGCCGGATTAATCCCGATGGTTTATCCGGATTACGAACCGGTAGACGATCCTTGTTTTCAGGCCAAGTACGAAAAATTCTGGCAAACCGAATTGGACCCTCAACGCGGTCTGACCACCGTGGAAATGATTCATGCCATTCTCGACAGGCAAGTGTTCGGCATGTATATCCAGGGAGAAAATCCCGCCATGTCGGACCCCAATCAACATCATGTGCGACAGGCTCTTGCCGAGCTGGAACATCTGGTGGTACAGGATATTTTCCTGACCGAAACGGCCGGTTTTGCCGATGTCATCCTGCCCGCTTCGGCGTTTTATGAAAAAACCGGCACATTTTCCAACACTGACCGGCGCGTGCAACTGGGAAGGCAAGTCGTCGATCCGCCGGGCGATGCCAAACAGGATTTATGGATTATCCAGGAAATTGCCAGTCGCTTGGGCTGCCCTTGGAAGTACTCAGACCCCGCGGAGGTATTCGAGGAAATGCGCCAGGCAATGACCAGCATTGCCGGCATGACCTGGGAAAGGCTGGAAGCTGAGGATTCGCTGACTTACCCGCTCGAACACGAAGGCGACCCCGGCCAGCGGGTCATTTTTACCGACGGCTTTCCGACCGCCGACGGCAAAGGCAAATTCGTGCCCGCGCGGTACGTACATGCTGATGAACTGCCGGACAAGCAATATCCCTGGGTTTTCATCACCGGCCGCCAACTGGAACACTGGCATACCGGCAGCATGACCCGCCACGCGAGCGTTCTGAACGCCATCGAACCGGATCCGGTGGTAATGCTGCATCCCGCCGACCTGAATGAACTGGGTGTGAAGCCGGGTGGATTGGTCAGCATCGAATCACGGCGCGGTCAATTGACCGCCTACGCACGGGCCGATATCGATATTCAGCGGGGCTGCATCTTCATGGCCTTTTGTTATAACGAGGCCGCCGCCAACCTGCTGACCAATGAGGCATTGGACCCGGCCGCCAAAATCCCGGAGTTCAAATTTTGCGCGGTGCGGGCTCATCCCGGCACGATAATCGGCAAACGCATCGCATGATCCATGCCTTATAACCCAGTCCCCCCATTCAATCTGGGAGCCGACGCCGCAGGAACGGTAGACATTAATAGTAATCACGCGATTTGCAGCACCTTTGCACCTTTGATATTGCCAGTCTTCAACTGCAATAAAGCCTCATTAGCTTGCTCCAGCTCAAACAACTGAATTTCCGGTTTCAGTTCCATTTCCGCCGCCAACGCCAAAAATTCGCTGACGTCCCGGCGGGTAATGTTAGCAACGCTTTTGATTTCCTTTTCCTGCCAGAGATGCAGTGGGTAGTCCAAGTTCAGCAGACTTTGGATATCACCTTCCTTGCGGATGGCATTAATGACTAACCTTCCGCCCGCTTCAAGATTTGCCAGAGCCTCCACCACCGGCATCCATACAGGCGTCGTATCGATGATGCAATCCAATTTATGCGGCGCCCGCTCAGTCGTATCGCCGGCCCAGATCGCCCCCAACTTTCGGGCAAACAATTGTTCCTGCTTGCTGCGCGCGAACACAAAAACGTCGGTGCGCGGATAGCGGAATTTCACCATTTTTAATACCAGATGCCCCGATGCACCGAAGCCTGTCAAACCGAGACGCTGGCCGTCGGTCAACCCCGACAAGCGCAACGCACGATAGCCGATGGCCCCAGCACACAGCAACGGCGCCGCTTCAGCATCGCTAAAACAATCCGGAATCGGATAAACGAAATGTTCATTGACAACCATATACTCGGCATAACCGCCATGTGCGTCCCTGCCGGTCGCCTTGAAATCCTCGCATAAATTCTCAGAGCCTGAGAGACAAAATTTGCATTTACCGCATGCCGAAAAAATCCACGCCACGCCAACCCGTTCCCCGATGGCGACCTGCTTGACCCCGTCGCCGGCCGCCACCACATCGCCGACCACCTGATGACCGGGCACCACCGGCAACCGCGGGGGCGGCGTGCGGCCCTCAATCTCATCCAACTCGGTATGACAGACCCCGCAAACGCGGATCCTCAGTAAAACCTCTTGCGTCCCTGGGCTAGGTGTCGGCATTTCTACCGATTCGAGCGGTGCCCGCGTCTCAGTCAGTTCACACACATTTTTCAATAGCATTGCCCGCATAATTGCCTCGCTTAATTTCGGTTACCGGGGATTATTTTATACCTATGAGGTTATTCCGGAATACCGAGAACAATAAGACATATCGCGCAGCATGTTGAGTGAAATCACACACAATGATTTCCAAAGAGCGAAACAAGTTGTTCGGTTTCCAAATAAAAAACCCTTTCCTTGGGGGGATCAGCATCTATCCTGATGAATTCGAGACAACTGAAAGGAACTGAATCGCCGCCGCTTAATAGAGGGTCGGTTGGAAAGCGGGCTGGAAAACGATTCAGTCTACACATAATAAGACGTTCTCGAACTCAACATCCCTCACCCTCCAACACAATAATTTTCTAACGTTGCAAAGCAATTCAAATTATTAATCGTGTTCACACATCAAATCTCGTTTTTTATATACCCTCATCCCAACTTGTCCCGATAGGAGAAGAGATTACGGTGTCGAAATTTGTGTAATGGGCGTATTATCAGCGATCTGTATAATTCGAGTAGTGAATTCATTTATTTCTTCCAAACCGTCAAAAAATTGCTCTGAGGCAACAGAAAATAGCAAAGACGCCGAATGGAAACCAATGGTATCCGGTGACTACGCAGTAGAATATCTCTTGAGAGAATGGAACACGATTTCCGCCGAGGGGAGATAAGCATCCGTTGAAAAAACCCTTCCCTGGGTACCACTTCAATCCGGTTGAATTTGAGGCTTTAAGATGAATACTGAATCGCTTGCCGTTGTGAAAGAAATGATGCTGCTGAATAAGATTCAGTTCTCATAATATAAGACGAAGCAGGACATAGAAAACCTCACCCCGGCGTACATTTTTTTTGGTTTTCTGGTGTTGCAAAACGCAAAAAATAGATCGAATAGGCATTATCAGTAGATAAATACTTATTTGATGGACCAAAGCCGTTTCATAACGGTTACCGTTGATTACTTTCATTCTGAGCTTCCATTTCCTGATCGTACACATTGCGGAACTGTCAAAAACGTTTAGTGGGTCGGCTTCAATTATTTTTGGATCCAGTACCGAGCCATCCTCAGTAACGGTGCACAGTACTTTAAACCGCCCCTCGATTTTCCGGGAAAGCGCGCTTGGCGGATACAACGGCGCGGTTCGTACCAGGGGAATAGCTTCGCTCGACCCGCTGAATTCCGCATCGGCCATCTCCCCTCTAAAAGATACGCTTCACGTTGACGAGCGAGTTAGATGGCTATCCGGCGTTTATCCATTAAAACCGTTTATCCATAACAGCCAATAACTGATCCAGTTTTTCCTCAACCCGTTCGATTCTCTGCTTAAGCTCATCCAACTGACGCATAGCCTGCTCCGTATTATCATGAATATGCCCAAAATGGATCTGGAAATAACGGGGTAATGGAAACAATTCAAGCAGTTCTTCGATACCCAACGAATCATACTGATAATTATGCATCCCCCGCTGATGCGGTATTTTCTTCTGTTTAGTCCTCACGGCCATGTTATTCATGCAGCACTCCCCCTATGACAAAATTTATCCACTATAATCTAAGACGAAACAGCAGAGGAAAAACCTCACCACAATAAATAAAAAGTCCGGCTTTTGCTTTTTGCCCGCTTTTCCATGTTACGGGATGGAGTCAGCCCCCCGATTGCGTCATTGGCGAACTGAAAAGTTTTCAAACGTGTTAATGGTACTGATTACATGATGGAGAATATCAATATGCACAAATCAACTAGCAATAGAGTTCCTCTTTATTCCTACCCGGTGTGGGATCGCTCCGTTAGGGTTTTTCATTGGATAAACGCCGCATGCATCATCTGTCTAATAGGTATCGGTCTCGTACTTCTAAATGGAAAAAGCCTCGGCGTAAACTCTGACGGCAAGATTTTGCTGAAAACACTACATACCTACTTCGGCTATGTTTTTGTGTTAAATCTTATTTGGCGGCTAATTTGGGGATTTGTCGGAAATCAATATTGCAGATGGAAAGCGATAATGCCGCTGGGAAAAGGTTATGCACATGCTTTCCTTTCATATATTAAAGGATTTGCCGGCGGGCATCCGCCGCTTTATACGGGCCACAATCCCATTGCAAAATTGATGGTTACTTTCATGTTTTTAATGCTTTTCATACAGGCCGGAACAGGACTGGTAATGGCGGGTACGGACTTGTATTTCCCACCTTTTGGCAGTGAAATTGCGAAATGGGTTTCGGCTTCCGGCGCGGACCCGGAAAACATCGCCGCGCTCAAACCCGGTTCTCAAGAGGGTGTAGACCCTGTGGCTTATAAGGAAATGAGAGCGTTCAGAAAACCCTTCATTACCCTACATCAATACAATTTTTATGTGCTGACGGTTGCCATCCTGCTGCACATCGTCGGCGTAGTTGTCACTGAACTCAAGGAAAAAAGCGGTTTAGTCTCCGCAATGTTTACCGGTGACAAGGTATTTACAAAAAAACCCGTCGATTTGGACGATGGCGAATAACAACGGCCCCTGAATGTTATTGGCCTCTCCGCTGTCAATGGGAAATAAGCCGTCGTACAATTTTAATCAATTTATATTCTCATACTTTTCGGAGGCGCAGCATTAATCCCTGCTGTGCTATTATTTATCGTCCCATCATTAGCGAGAAACTAACAAGATGAAAGTGCTGCTGCCGATTGTCATTATCGGGTTAATTGTGCTGTATGTCATGGGTGTTGCATTCCATATCGATAATTTAGATAAGGAAATGATCATCCACAACACGGTCCGCTTTGCCGCTGGTTTTGTTATTCTGGGAATTTGGGTCTGGTACAAACGCCGGTTGAAATTGAAAGCGGCATTGTATTTTGTGGTAGCGTTACTAATAGCCGATGAAATCATGGATTACTTGCGTAACATCAATAATCTCAGATTCGAGATGGTTATCCATGATTCATTTGTCGTGCTTTGGGGAGCAATTATCGGCTTTTTCTTCATGCGGTGGTTAAAAAAACGCAAACAGGCAACTTAGTGGCGAACTTAACCGGCATGTCCATTGCTTAACTTGTTTAGCGTATTACCGAAAGACGGGATTAACCGTCGGGGACGACGATGAAATGATCGGCGGGCACGTCTCGGATCAAACGCAAGCTGCGATTTTCATCGATCTCGATAAAACGACTATTTTACAATGCGCGGTTAATTTTTATATTCAATTACTACAACGTTCTCATCCGGCAATGCATTACTAATGAAAATTCTCATTCTGGGGGCGGGTGTAACCGGCTCATCGGTCGCCTCGGCGCTCGCGAGCGAAGAAAACGATATTGTCGTCATCGATACCAAACCGCATTTACTGGCCGCACTGAAAGAACGACTGGATATTGCCACAATTGCGGGCAATGCCGCCCATCCCAGCGTACTGGAGCGGGCAGGCGTTCAAAACACCGATATTGTCATCGCGGTAACGGATCGCGATGAAACCAATATGCTGGCTTGCCAGATTGTCAATACGCTGTACAGCAAGCCAAAAACCATAGCCCGGGTTCGGGCGATTGACTATTTGACCCATCCGCAATTGTTTCAGCCTAACGGCATTTCCATTGATATCGTGATCAGTCCGGAACAGATTGTGATGGAAGCTATCCACAACCTGATTAAGTTTCCGGGCGTATTACATATTTCCTCGTTTGCGGATGGCATGGTCCGGCTTTTCTCGATCAGAGCCGTTGCCGAGGGCTTTCTGACCGGCAAGAAAATCAAAGCATTAAAAGAACGGCTGACCAGCGGAAAAATCCGGGTTGTTGCGATCTTCAGAAACGGCGTATCCATTATGGTTGATGGCGAAGCCGTCATCGAAGAAGGGGATGAAGTATTCTTCGTCTCGCCCAGGCATAAAATTCGTAAGGTATTGACTGAGTTGCACTCACTGGAAGCCCCGATCAGGAGCGTCATGATCGCCGGCGGCGGCCATGTCGGAAAACGTTTGGCTATGGCGCTGGAAAATGCTCACCAGGTCAAAGTCATTGAGCAGGATGTCAAACGGGTAAGAAAAATTGCCACCGAGCTCGAAAAAACAGTAGTTCTGCAGGGAGACTGCACGGATGAGTCGTTGCTGCTCGACGAGTTGATCAGCAGAACCGATTTATTTTGCGCGATTACCAATAACGACGGGGCAAATATCATTGCGGCAGCATTGGCTAAAAAACTGGGGGTAAAAAAATCCATCTGCCTGCTCAATCACAGCGCCTATGCCAAACTGCTGTCCGAAACGGATATCGATGTTGTGGTGCTGCCCAATCAGGAAACGCTCGGCAGCATTCTCAAGCATGTCAGAAAAGGCGATGTCGCCCGGGTAAGTTCACTGTGCGGCGGCAGTGCTGAAGCCATCGAGGCGATCGCTCACAGGGACAACCGATCCTTATCGGTGGTGGGCCTTAGGGTCGATCAGGTGAAGCTTCCTAAAGGCGTCGTGCTGGGCTCATTGATACGCGACCGGAAAATTATTCCGATTCATCACGACACCGTTTTTGAAGAAAACGATCATATTGTCATGTTTGCACTCGATAAAAAACTCGTAAAAAATATTGAAAGTTATTTTCAACGCATATAACAGCCTATTCGATATTTATGCAGGCTAAAGTCGTTCTCAAAAGTATCGGTCTGTTGCTGATGATGTTCAGCACAACCATGTTTTCACCGCTGCTGGTTTCCTATCTCTATCAGGATAACAACGAACATCTCTTCTGGAAGAGCTTTTTGATCATCCTGGTGAACGGCTTTCTATTGTGGTTTCCGCTACGCAATGAAAACCGCCAACTTTGCCACCGCGACGGTTTCTTGATCGTCGCATTATTTTGGATGATTTTGGGAACAATCGGCGCGGTGCCCTTTATCCTGGCCGACACACCGGAAATGTCGTTTACCGATGCGGTGTTTGAATCTGTTTCCGGTTTTACCACCACCGGCGCAACAGTGCTGGAAGGGCTCGATCACTTGCCGGCGTCTATTTTATTTTACCGGCAACAATTGCAGTGGCTCGGCGGAATGGGTGTAGTCGTCCTGGCATTGGCGGTACTGCCCATCCTGGGTATCGGCGGCATGCAGTTATTCCGTGCCGAAGTACCGGGACCGGTAAAAGATACCAAATTGACACCACGCATTGCCGGCACCGCCAAGGCATTATGGAGCATCTATCTGGGCATCACATTAATTTGTGCAATCAGCTATCGGCTGGCGGGCATGAATTGGTTCGATGCGATAGGCCATTCTTTTTCAACCGTCGCCAACGGCGGCTATTCGACCCATGATGCCAGTTTTAGCTATTTCAAAAGCCCGGCGATAGAACTGGTGGGTATTTTTTTTATGATGGTCTCGGGCCTGAATTTCGCACTGCATTTTATTGCGCTGCAAAAAAACTCAATCAAAGTTTATTTTAAGGACAGCGAAGCGCTTTGTTACATGGCAGTTATACTGCTCTGCGGATTATTAGCGGGTTCGCATATATTTTACATCGATACGGCCGGCTACACACTGCCTGACGCATTGCGCCACGGTATGTTTCAAACCGTCTCATTCATGACTACGTCGGGATTTGTCACTACCGACTATTACAATTGGCCGGGCATCGTGCCGGTACTACTGGTATTCGCCGGTTTCATGGGCGGTTGTGCCGGATCGACGGCCGGCGGACTGAAAGTTATCCGGGTGATGTTGCTCTTTAAGCAGGGAGAGAGGGAAATTAAACGGTTGATTCATCCGAACGGCTGTATTCCGGTAAAAGTTGGGAAAGACGTGCAGCCTGAAAACGTTATTGACGCAGTCTGGGGTTTTTTCGCGCTTTATGTCGTGGCTTTTGTTATTATCATGCTGCTGATGATGGAAGCCGGCCTCGATCAAATCAGCGCTTTTTCCGCGGTCGCAGCGTGCATTAATAATGTCGGCCCGGGATTGGGCGACGTCGCAATCAACTTCAGTACCGTTGACGATAGCGTCAAATGGCTGGGATGTTTCGCGATGCTGCTGGGACGATTGGAGATTTTTACCATTCTGGTACTGTTGTCGCCGAGCTACTGGCGTTATTAAATCGGCAAAATTGATATCACTTTATATGTTGTGCCAATGAAAAATAATGATGAATTGCCTGCATTCATAGAGAATTATCAACGCGCCTGCCGGCAATTCGATTTGTTAAAAAACTCGGCTTCCCAGGATAATGCCAGTGCCCGCATGGCCTATAACGAATGCCGCATTGCGCTGCAAGACAGTAAACAGTCTCTCGACCACTTTTTACAACTGCTGCATTCCGAGGACGCGACAAAAAAAGAGTATTATTTGCACGAAGCGCAGCAAGCCTTGATACATTTCAAGGAATTAATGCGTGAAGCGGAAATTAAGGTTAAAAATGCCAGGCCAATGCCTCCGTTTTTATATTGAGCCGAAAATTATGCTTTATCGGCAAATAATTAATTTCTGAATGTGCCGCATAGTCAGCCCCATTTATCACCTTTTTCCTACCACCGCTTTTCTCCAGCTATTTTTGTCTTTTCCCGGCATCGATTGTATCGCCCCCGCCTATCAGTGTTCCGCTGACCGGACCGAATCCGCATAAGCCCGAAACATGCTGCAAAAAAGGTATACAAAAGTGCAGGTAATCATGCAGATTTTGCATTACGTTTTTTGCATCCGGGTTAAGAAAAACTAAAACCTATCCCGTCAAAATGGTTTTCTGTCGATGCCATCCCGCATGATAGTCCACAATGTTAAAACCGGCGTCCGTAATAATGTCTTCCTATCGCGAAATGCAAGTCTAGTCGCCGAGGCCCATTCTTCAGTGCTTTTCAGCGATTTTCACAGTATATCCCGGCATAGGGTATAAAGATCCTTATTCCCTTCCCTACGTCAAAACGTGGGAATTTTTCTCATTTTTTGCCAACCTGGCATTAATTCTGCTCCGTCAATGGTTAATTCATTTTCCTTTCGAGAAGCATCGTCTTTTGGAGAGCGGAATCGACACAAGAATTTACTTTAGCAAGTTAAATTTCCGATTCCAATAAAGAGAATGAATGATATTGCAATTTATCTTTATCAAGGAAATAACCAGGAGAAAAAAATGCGTTTATTTCATTTAAAGCCGTTGATGCTTGCATTAGGGCTAAGCTCAATAACGACCGGAGTGATAGCGGAACTTCATACCCCTAAAGCTATCGTCGATAACGCCGGTCAAGATAGAATCAATGCCATCGCTAAGTTTCATGGTACGGTGACAGGCGATTTATACGTCGCCACCATGGTTAGACATAAACTTTACTTTTTTGACGAAAGCGGCAGGCTCACTAGAGACCTTCTCCCATTCAGGCAAAATCAGGATTTCAGCGGCGAGGTTCCCTTGCTGGATATGGGCACCAAATCCATTCCAGCGGACCACTACCCGCTTTTTCAGGTTGTAACGCATCCCGGCGGCGACCCTCTAAACTTTAATGATTGGATTGGCGGACCATCCGGACTGAGTGTCATCAATTTCAGCATCGGATTGCCCGTGGAAATAAACGGCGACTTTGACAACAACGGATTTGCCGACGACGATGCCGATCGCGACGGTTTTCACGACGATGACCGGAACCGGGATGGTTATCATGACGATGATCATGATCAGGACGGTTATCACGACGGTGACTGGGATTATGACGGTATCAACGACGATTGCGAAATGTCGGACGACAGCTATGAAGATCGTGACCGGCATCACCATCACCATCATGACGACGATGATGACTATAGCGATAGTGGCGATAGCGGCGACTTCGAGTGCCCGCCAACACCTACACCTACACCTACACCTACACCTACTCCTACTCCTACTCCTACGCCGACACCTGAGCCGACGCCAACTCCTACGCCGACACCAACTCCTACGCCGACGCCTACTCCTACGCCGACGCCTACTCCTACGCCGACGCCAACTCCTACGCCGACGCCAACTCCTACGCCGACGCCAACTCCTACGCCGACGCCTATCGATGGCCAGGCGTTATATAGCTCTAGTTGCTCCGGCTGTCACGGCAGTAACCCGGCCAATAATCAAAACAACATACTTAACGGCAAAGATTGGACGGTTATTCAAAGCGCGATTAACAATAATACAGGCGGTATGGGCTTCCTAAGCAGCTTGACGCCCGAACAATTGCAAGCGATCTCAACCTACCTGAATACTTTTTAGAGATATTTGAAGAAGGAGACAGTTACGACTTATTAAAAATATGAAGACCTGTAAATCATGACCAGATTTGCGGGTCTTCACGTTTTATTGATTTTTCAAGAGAAAACCATGATTTCCTTACGTTTAAAGACACTTGTACAGGCGATCTGTCTAAGCGTTGCCGCCACACAGGCATCAGCGGCGCTTTACACACCCAAGGCGGTTGTTCGCAACGATCAGTCTGGGGATAAAATTAACGCCGTAGTCCAATTCCCGGACCCGGTAAGCGGCGACCTTTATCTTGCCACGATTTTCAATCACAAATTTTATTTTTTTTCCAACAACGGCCAGCATTTTTCCACGGAAGTTCTGCCGTTTTTGGAAAATCAGGATTTTTCAGCCGACCTGACTGTTTTAAACATGAATGCGAAAGGAATACTCTCAGGAATCTATCCGCTTTATCAGGTGACTACCTATCCCGGCACAGATCCGTTCGACTTCACCAATTGGATAGGCGGCCCGTCTAGCCCCAGTGTCATTGATTTTAATATCGGCATGCCTGTTGCCATAAACGGCGATTTCGACAATGACGGTTTTCCGGATGACGATGCCAATCACTACGATTTTCATGATGATGACCTGAACAAAAACGGCTACCACGATGACGATGTGGACAAAGACGGCTACCAGGACAATGATCTGAATTTTAACGGCATCCCCCGACCCGCTGGAAAACAGCGGCCCGGACGGAAAAGTCCTCTATGAAACCAATTCATGTTCCAATTCCGCCTGCCACGGCTCGGATCCCGGCGATGATCAAAACGGCATAAAGGGAGCCCACCCTGAAGATATCCGTTATGCCATCGATACCAACAAAGGCGGCATGGGCTTCTTAAATTACCTGACCGACGGAGACCTGCAAGCAATCTCAGACTATCTTAAGACCTTCTAAGACGGGAGTTACAACATGCTCTTCAGTTTGCGCCGGAGATATTGCTCCGCAACACCTAAATTCAACTGCCAAACCGTTCAAATGAGTAAAAATATGAAAAAAATTATTCAACTAACTTTAATCTTAGGCAATTTTCTATTTGCTGCATCAGCATCCGGAACCGAAGTAGGCGAAGCGGCACCGCCATTCTCCTTGCCCAAATTAACCGACAATATTCCCGTAGCTTTGTCGCAATACACTAATCAAGTGATTTATCTGGATTTTTGGGCGTCTTGGTGCGCACCCTGCCGCACGTCCTTTCCTTTATTGAATGAATTGTTTGAAAAATACCAAAAGCAAGGTTTTGAAGTGGTCGCCGTCAATCTGGATGAAGATCTCGACGATGCCCAAAAATTTCTGGCCGAATTACCCGTCACCTTCACCATCCTTCATGATGCCGAAGGCCAATGGGCTGAGAAATACGGAATCGAGTCAATGCCGACCTCTTTTATCATCGACAAACACGGCGTGGTACAACACGTTCACAATGGTTTTTCCAAGGCTGACATCGGCAAATTAGAAAATAAAATCGCCTCTTTGCTCGAACAACAATGACCATTATCAATGAAAATAATAACTTCCTTCGCTTTATTGGCAACTGTAATGTACGTCGTATCATGTTCGGAAGTCAAACCCTGGCAACGGGATCAACTTGCCGCGCCTCATATGGCGTTTGACACGGACCCTTTGGAATCCGGCTTGCGCCAGCACACCCAGTTTAGTAAAGAAGGCGCTTCCGGTGGTTACGGCGGCGGCGGATGCGGCTGCAACTGATCTTCACTCATTCTAAGCGCGATGTTTACCGATGCATGTGCATCCAACAATAATAATAGTTACCATTTATGGCAAAAAATACCATCAATGCTGTCGGACGATTAACTTGTATCGCCCTCACCCTGCCCGGCATTGTACCGGAGGCAAATGCCGGCCGTATCGAAGAGACTTACAATGCTGATTTTCTGTATGGATACTATGCGGAAAGCGAACACAGAATGTCCGTCGATATCTTTGAGGGAGCTTTGTCAGTCCCCATTGGAAAATCAATGGCCGCCTCGGTCAATCTGGTCCGCGACACAGTTACCGGCGCATCACCAATATTCAACATAAAAGGCTCGGATAACAAGCCAAAGCAAATTTTAAGCGGCGCTTCTATTATGGAACAACGCGACGCAATCAGTAGCAATTTCAGCTATTTTTGGGATAAAGTCGCTCTAAGCTTTGGCGGCGGCTTTTCACGGGAACATGACTACACCTCCCGGTATGCTAATACCAACTTGAGCTGGGACTTGAATAAGAAACTGACAACACTGAATTTCGGCGCTTCGGTTGCCTTCGATGAAGTCGAGCCAACCGGTTTTACTTATCATAAGTATAAAACCAGTCAACAGTATCTGCTGGGCGTTACCCAGATCCTGGACCAAAGCTCCGTAGTAAAATCCAACTTCACCTTTGGCTACCATCAGGGTTTCTTATCGGATCCTTACAAATTAGTCTATTTCGACGGCGGGGGCATTAAAAACGACACGCGACCCGATCATCGATTTCAATGGAGCTGGCTAACCCAATACGTAAGAAACTTCAAGCCCCTTAACGATGCATCCTTGCATCTGGATTATCGTTTCTATACCGACGATTGGGATATCAATGCCCACACCTTTGAGGCCGGCTGGTACCAGCCCATCATCGATGATTGGATGGTCATGCTCCGCTTCCGGTACTATTCCCAGGATCGGGCCTATTTTTATCAGCCTTTTTTTGAGGCGGGTTCGAATGCGACCGAATTTTCCAGCGATTATCGCTTAGCCGGCTTCGGAATCATTTCCGGAGGAATCAAAGTGATCAAGGAAATAAGGCAAATCGGCAAGGTATCTTCACTCCAATTTCAGGCAGGGATTGAATACTACGATCGCAAATCCAGTTATCAACTCGGGGGAAATAACAGCGGGCAGTTTGATGATTTTAATTATTACCTGATTACCGCGTCCTTCAACTTGCGTTTTTAGGTCATGCCGAAACTGTACTTTTACTCGTTTCATGCAATGGGATCACCCTGTCAAATGCAGTTTTATGCAAAAACTGCCAGCAAAGCCCGGTCCATCTATCAACGGACGACCGGGCTGTTGGGCCGCCTTGAAAAAAAATACTCGCGCTACCGAGGGGACAGTTTGCTGTCTAAAATTAATCAAACAGCCGGCACCGGCACACAACACGCTATAGATCCCGAAACTGCGACTCTGCTACATTACGCACAGCAATGCTACGTCGAAAGCGACGGCTTGTTTGATGTCACGGCCGGCGTACTAAGAAAAATCTGGGATTTTAAAGAAAACAAACCACCTGATACCTCTCAGATAAACGCCCTTTTGCCATTGATCGGCTGGGAAAAAGTAGAATGGAATGAGCATGCCGTCTATTTACCCTCTGCTGGCATGGAACTGGATTTCGGAGGAATAGTTAAGGAATATGCCGCCGACGCGGCGGCTGCGTTATGCCTGCAGGCAGGAGTAAATTCCGGTGTCGTCGAACTGGGAGGAGATATCCGGGTACTAGGGCCACGTCCGGACGATCAAGGATGGCCGATTGCCATTCGTGATCCGCAGTCACCGAACAAGACCGTAGCAAAACTTGAAATCAAAGCTGGCGCATTGGCCAGTAGTGGCGATTACGAACGCTATCTTGAACTGGAGGGTATCCGCTACAGCCACATTTTAAATCCTAAAACAGGTTGGCCTTCAACCGGCTTGTCTGCGGTCAGCGTCATAGCTGAGCACTGCATCGTCGCAGGCAGCCTGGCAACCATAACGATGCTCAAAGGAGCATCCGGTCCCCCATGGTTAAAGCGGCAAAACTTGCCTTTTTTTTGCTGTTTAACCGACGGTCGATTCATCAATCAATTACAGTAGGTATAATGTCATGACAGCCAAACGTTTTCTTTTTCTGATTATTCTTTCGTTGTGCGGAATCAATACCGTTTTCGGCAAAGTCCCTAATGCCTCATTAACGATCAAAGCCGCACAAATCTCGGAATGGCCGGCGCGCTATTCACTTACCCTGGATATTCCCGAACATCATCATGCCTACCTGGATCGAGGGCAGGATGATATCTATATCCCGATCGAATTGGATCCGGCCCGTACGCTTGACAGCCGAGGATTGACACTTCTGGAGTTACACAAACCCAGCGGTGCCTTTGATCAGGAAGTCAACGCGACCGTCTTGCGCGGTAGTGGCGATTTCACATTTTCACTAACCCCTGCGTCTTCCACCGTTGAAACGGATACCACGCCGCTGGAAATGCGTTACCAGTTGTGCAACGAACGAACCAATGTCTGTTTCCGCCCCCAAAAGGTAACAGTCGATCTGCCGTTACCGGCTGCTACGCCGGCACAACCGTTGCAAGCCGGCTCAGCCAGTCTCACGGAACGGCTATTGGACTTATTCAAAGCCAATCGGCAAAACACGATGGTCATTTTCGGTTTAATGTTCATCGCCGGGATATTATCCGTCGCAACGCCCTGCGTGTATCCGATGCTGCCGATCACGTCAATGTTTATAGTCAATCGGGCAAATGGCGACAGCCGCAAAGAAAAACAGCATGCGCTGGTTTATCTGGCCGGCATCATCGGCACCTATACCTTATTGGGGCTAATTGCGGGCATGACCGGCGGAGCCTTTAACAGTTTCATGCAATCCGCGTACGTCAACCTTGCCTTCGCATTATTTTTCGCATTTTTCGCACTATCGCTGTTAGGGTTTTACGAACTAAGTTTTATGCAAAACGAAGTTCATTCGCTCGATCAACGCTCGGCTAGAATAAAAGGCTTAACGGGCACTTGGCTTATGGGCACTGTAGCCGGCTTGGTTATTTCCCCGTGTGTCGGTCCGATCGTATTTGCCTTATTGCTGCAAGTCGCCGACAACATCGCGGAAAAGGCGGAGGCGTTAACCGCATTGCATCAAACCATCAGTTTATCGGATAAATTAGCCATCGCCACACAGGGCAGTTTGATGATGTCAGGTTTCGGTATAGGCGTAGGATTGCCGTTTTTTGTTTTCAGCATCGTCAAATTTAAAAAATTACCTAAGGCGGGTTATTGGATGAACAAAATAAAATACGCCTTCGGCTTAGCCATCCTTTATTTTGCCTACATTTATTTTCATAAAGGATTAGGGGTACTGGGCGTTGAAGACACCGTCATTTCCGCTTTAGCCATTGCTATGCTGGCGATCTGGTTTGCAATCGTGCACTGCAACATCCTGTCGGCCACGCCTACAAATGCCGCTCCAAGCGAAAAACTCCATCGATTTTGCGGCGTAATCGCATTATTAAGCGGAGGTTGGTTATTTATAGCCAGTATGGAGCAAATGCCGATTGTCAACGGTGCTTCGGCTGTTGCACTCAACGAAGAGCAAAATGCCATTGCGGTTTCCAGGCAAACGCAGGAAATCGAAGGGGGCATTCCCTGGTATCGCGATTACGCACAAGCGCAACAAGCAGCAAAGACCAGCGGAAAACCTATTTTTATTGATTTCTATGCCAGTTGGTGTGCAAACTGTGCTGCATTTAAAGAAGAAACCATTCACAACAAAGCGTTGAACCTCGCCCTGCGTGAAAAAGTCATTGCCCTCAAATTGGTCGATGGCGAACCTGGATTTGAAAAATTTCGCAATAACCACGAGCATAGGCCATTAAAAATCGGTTTACCATATTTTGCCATTTTAACGCCGGAGGGCAAGTTGGTTTGGTCGGGCACTGATTACACAGCCACCGGCACCATGTTGCATACGATCGAGATGTTCGACAACCAGTGGTCGTAAACTTCGACAGATAAGTTGTTTAGCTAATAAAAAAAGCTTTGCCCGCCGGTATTTTTGTTCGCCTGGATATGCGACTGATATCCGGGCGCAATGTTAGCTATGTGACTATCGGGATGGGTGTAAAAAAATGATAGGAGCGGAGTTGAAAAACCAAAATGCCGCTATCCACTGCCTATTGTAGTGGATAGCAGCTTGAAGATGGCGTCCCCAGGGGGGTTCGAACCCCCGTTACCGCCGTGAAAGGGCGGTGTCCTAGGCCTCTAGACGATGGGGACTAGAACGGGTCAATCTGATTAATTGGTGGAGCCAGGCGGGATCGAACCGCCGACCTCAACACTGCCAGTGTTGCGCTCTCCCAATTGAGCTATGGCCCCTCAGTTGAGACCGTTCATTATACAGTAATATTTTTCCCTGTCCATAATTTATTTTCAATTCAGCCATTATTTTTTATATATTGAATAGCGCGCTGCAATCTTTGCAATGTTTTATCCCTGCCGACCAACGATAAAGTAATATCGATGGAAGGCGACACAGCGTTGCCGGTTACTGCGACACGTAATGGTTGTGCGACCTTGCCTAATTTTAGCTGCATTGTTTCTGCGGTTTCCAGCAGAATCCGATGCAGTTGTTCGCCGTTCCATTCCTCCTGTTCGGAAAATGCCTCCAATAATTTTTGCAGTACTTCGGCAGCATCCGGCTTAAAATTCTTTTTCGCCGCCTTTGCATCGTATTCGTCAAAATTCTTGTAGAAATAAACACTGGCATGCGCCATTTCCACCAGTGTCTTGCAGCGTTCACGCTGAATTTCAACCACTTCGACCAAATCCGGTCCCTGTGACGGATCAATATCCAAACAACCCATATGCCAGCTTAAATGATGGGCAACATGGGCCGAATCGCTATTCATGATATATTGATGGTTGAGCCACAGTAATTTTTCTTTATTGAAACTGGATGCCGAAACATTCACATCCTCAATATCGAACAGCTCGATCATTTGATCCAACGAAAATATCTCCTGATCGCCGTAAGACCATCCCAACCGCACCAGGTAATTCAGCAATGCTTCGGGCAAATAGCCGTCATCACGGTATTGCATGACACTGACGGCGCCGTGACGTTTCGACAACCGGCTGCCGTCAGGGCCCAAAATCATCGGCACATGGGCATATTTCGGCGGCTCGGCACCCAACGCCTTGAGAATATTAATCTGGCGCGGCGTGTTGTTGATATGGTCATCGCCGCGAATCACATAATTGATACCCATATCCATATCATCGACTACCACCGTTAGATTGTAGGTCGGTGTCCCGTCGGAGCGGGCAATGATCAGATCGTCAAGTTCCTTGTTACTGATAGAAATATTACCTTTGACCAGATCCTGAATGATGACCTCGCCTTCATCAGGATTGCGGAACCGGATAACCGGCTCAGCATCCTCCGGTGTCCGCACCCGGTTACGGCAACGCCCGTCATAGCGGGGTTTTTGCTTATTCTCCATTTGCTCTGCACGCATCCGCTCCAAATCCTCTTTACTGCAGAAGCAGTAATAGGCGTCACCCTGGTCCAATAGTTGCCGAATCACCTGCTGGTAGCGCTCAAAACGGTGTGTCTGATAAAAGGGACCTTCGTCATACTCCAACCCCAACCAGGTCACGCCCTCCAAAATCGCATTAACCGATTCCTGCGTTGATCGCTCCAGATCGGTATCTTCTATCCTGAGCACGAATTTGCCGCCGTGTTTGCGTGCATAAAGCCAGGAAAACAAGGCGGTTCTGGCACCGCCAACGTGCAAATAACCGGTAGGACTGGGAGCGAAACGTGTTTTTATCGTCATATAGTATTTATTGCGTATTTAGAATTTTTAATGCATATTCAACAGGAATATCTTTGGAAGCAGTAAGCCGGGACCGGGCATACTTGCCTAGAATGGCCTGCGCCATCTCGTTTCCGTGGTTACTCGCCTTTTTATAAAATTCGGTCGCCTTATCTTCATTCTGCTGAACCCCGATACCCCGGTCATACAATGCCGCAATAAAAACTTCCGCATCGGCATTGCCTTGTTGCGCCGCTTTTAACAACCAAGCCGCGGCCGTTGCATCATTTTTTTCGATGCCTTGCAGCAGGTACGAGATCGCTTTAAGTTTTTGCTTGGTTTTGAAACGGGCATTGGGCTGCAGTTGATAATTTTCGCCCAAAAAATAAATCGAGCCGTATTTAGCCTGCGCCAGCGCGTCCCCCTGCTCGGCCGACTGTTTAATTTGATCAAAACCCGGCTGTTCGGCAGAACAGACTGTCCAACTGATTATTATCAGCAAAAAAACGCCGAATAATTGCAGCTGTTTTAACATATTTAAATCTCCTCATCTTAATATAGAATGACACATAAGTAATATTATTATTTCACGCTCAACCTAAAAGTTAAAATAATCTATTAAAATAATTTATTTGTGTTATTATTCAAATAGATTAGCAATACTTTGTTATCTCAGTCTTAGGTCAAACAAAAGGAAAAAATAATGAAAAAACCACTCAAAATTACCGCAACGCTTGCAGGGCTGGGTTTAATGCTGGCCGGCTGCGCATCAACCTCAACCAGTACTTTCGAGCAATTTCAAGCAGAGGACCTGAACGGCAAAATCACTTCAGGCTATCTGACACAAAAAACCGATAATCTGTTCGTTATAGTGGACACCTCGTCGTCAATGGCTGAAGCCTATGACGGACAAGGTTTTCCAGGCTCATCCGAACCAGCTAAATTTTCAGTTGAAAAAGAACTGCTAAGCAGAATGAACCAAACTATCCCGAACATTCCGCTTAATACCGGTATCCGTTCGTTCGGCTTCGGCCCCTGTTCGTCGTGGTCCTCCACAAAACTAGTTCAAGGCTTGAGCAGTTATTCACAATCAGCTTTCGCCTCGGCTTTGGATTCTATGGACTGCACTAGCGGCGGCTCGCCCATGCACAAAGCACTGGATGCCGCCGGAGAAGATCTGGCAGCCTCTTCAGGCAGCATCGGTGTGGTCATCTTCAGTGATGGATACGAGTTGGATATGTCGCCGATACCTGCAGCCAAAGCCTTAGAAGAAAAATATGGCGACAGGCTGTGTATTTACGGTGTTTGGGTCGGCGCCGCCGATGAGCATGCCGGCCATTATCTGTTACAGCAATTGTCCGATATTTCCGGTTGTGGTTTTGTTGCCACGCCGAACAGCATCGCGTCATCGGCAGGAATGGCAAATTTCGTTGAAAGAGTCCTGTTGAAACCGGCCAAACCCGTAGTACTGGATTCTGACGGCGACGGCGTACCGGATACGGCTGATGAATGTCCCGACACACCGAAAGGCGCAATTGTCGACAAACATGGCTGTTGGGCTTTCCATGGCGTATTCTTTGATTTCGACAAAGCGACAATCAAACCGGAATATAAATCCATGTTCAACAATGCGGTCCACGTCATGAATCTCAATCCGGGATTAACTATCCGTATCGAAGGACACACCGATAATGTCGGTTCTTACGACTACAACATGAAACTGTCAGAGCGCAGAGCGGATGCCGTAAGAAACCGATTGATCGAAATGGGTATCGATCCGGCTCGTATGACAACTCAAGGTTTCGGCTTTACAGATCCTATCGCAAGCAATGCGACGGAAGAAGGCCGGGCAGAAAACCGAAGAGTCTACTTCTCCAGAACCGACCGTTAGTTTAGAAAACGCGTCATAAACCAAAAGGGAGGCATCGCGCCTCCCTTTTTTATTCCCCGCTTTTTTGCTTGTCACCAGTATACTTCGTCCCTCTTTTTTCCTCAGGGAAACAGTAAACCGGACTTTGCATGGTAGACACTATCACCCATGCCGTTTAGGTGATGTTTCTATTTGATTTCCGTAATCCCGCCCATATACGATTGCAAAACTTCGGGGATGCGAATAGTACCTTCCTGGGTTTGAAAGTTTTCCATCACTGCAATCAAGGTACGGCCTGCCGCCAGTCCCGAACCGTTGAGGGTATGCACCAGCTCGGGTTTACCGGTATCGGGATTACGCCAGCGCGCCTGCAGTCTGCGCGCCTGAAAATCCCTGAAATTGCTGCAGGACGAAATTTCGCGGTATCGCTGTTGACCGGACAGCCAAACTTCCAGATCGTAGGTTTTCGCCGATGAAAAGCCGGTATCACCGGAACAAAGCAATACTTTCCGATAGGGAAGATTAAGTTTTTTTAGAATTTGTTCCGCATTATCGGTTAACTGTTCATGTGCCCGGGCAGAGTCTTCCGCCTTGACGATCTGCACCAGCTCGACTTTCTCAAATTGATGTTGCCGTATCATGCCGCGCACGTCTTTCCCGTAAGCGCCGGCTTCGCTGCGAAAACAGGGCGTATGACAAACGAATTTCAACGGCATTTGCTGCGCATCCACAATCATATCGCGAACAATATTGGTCACCGGCACCTCGGCCGTTGGAACCAGATAGAAAGCGGGATCGCTATTTACTTTGAACAAATCCTCCTCAAACTTCGGCAGTTGCCCCGTGCCGCGCAGACTATCGGCGTTAGCCAGAAATGGCACATAGGTCTCAGTATAGCCGTGCTCGTTGATATGAGTATCCAGCATAAACTGGATTAAAGCGCGCTGCAGCCGCGCAATGCCGCCCTTTAAAACAACGAAACGGGAGCCGGCAATTTTCGCACCCAATTCAAAATCCACACCATTGAGTTGCGCCCCCAACTGCACATGATCTTTCGGTGGAAAATCGAATACCGGAATTTCGCCCCACCGGGTTATTTCAATATTATCCTGCTCATCCTTGCCGATCGGCACCTGCTCATCGAGAATATTGGGAATACCCAATAACAGTGTATCCAATCGGCCTTGAATATCATTTAATTCCGCCTCCATCGCTTTCAGTTGTTCACTCAAATGCTGAACTTGCTGCAATAACGGCTGAATTTCCTCACCTTTGGCCTTGGCCTGACCGATTGATTTTGAACGGGTATTACGCTCATTTTGCAGATCCTGCGTTTTAACCTGTATCTGCTTACGGCGAGCTTCCAATTCGGAATACAAAACATCATCAAAGGCAAACGCTCTGCGAGCCATTTGTTGTTTAACCGCATCAAGATTATTTCTTAATAAATGGGGATCTAACATAAAATTGCTTTCCTAAAAGAGATCAACCCCTTGATTAATCAAAGGGCCATTGGTTTCTTTACATCTTGGTAAAAAAGAGCCGCTAACATCAATCCGGCAGATCAATATGCGCATCGGCCTGCCAGCTGATGATATGCTTGAGATCGAGTTTTGCTTTTAATTTTTCAATGGCTCGATTGACTTTATCGGTTTCGTCGTAAAACTCGATGATAATCGGCAGTTCCAGTGACAGATTTAGCAAAGACGAGGTATGAATCGCCCCCGATACACCATAACCTGCAATCCCGCGCATTACGGTAACACCGGCAATTTTTTCCTGATCGCGTAAAATGTTCAACGCCTGATTCAAGTGATCATGCCCTTCAAGGGTATAGACCCGCGCCACAGTGATTTTTCTTGAATTCATATAAGCTTTCCTGTCATTAAACCAAGCCAGATTGACGCAAAGCAAACGAAAGCGTTTCCTACAAAAACCGTCAACATGACGTTTAATTCTGATTCAAAGGAATGTCCTTCTTCAATCAGATAAAGAATTAAATATAAGCTGGATAATGTGGTAAATGCACCGATAACGATGATCAAAATCGCCGCTCTGTATTCCATGGATAATTCCACTTTATGCAGCAGAGCGGTGGTAACCAGACCAATTAGAAACGCTATCAAGGCATTGACCAACACCATCGCATAGGGAAACACCCAACCCAGCCAGCGAATCACGCCGCCGGAATACAAAAACAAGGTTCTGCCTGACAACAATCCAATCCATACCGCAAAAATACAAGTAAAAACACTGACCAGTACATTCAACGTTGCTTTGGTAAAACTACCCTGCTCGATCAGATACAACGTCTCCAGGGAGAATGTGGAAAACGTGGTAAAAGATCCCAGCATACCGACCAATATCGCGGAGCGATATTCGATAGTAATGGCTATGCGTTGCAGTACCAGCGCTTCGGTAAGCAAGCCGATCAAAAATGAACCAAACACATTCACCGCAAGCGTGCCATAGGGAAAGCCCCGGCCCAACCATTGATAAACGGCAGTTGACACAAAAAAGCGCAATACCGCGCCGACCGCGCCGCCTAATGCGATGACTATAAAATGATTCATATTCAGTATCTTATAAAATTCCTACGATAATATCTAAGTTCTTCAATCGACTCGATAATATCATCCAAGGCTTTATGAATGTTGGTTTTATTAAATCCTTTATATACTTCCGGAGCCCAACGAGCGGTCAACTCTTTCAATGTCGACACATCCAGGTTGCGGTAATGAAAATACTTTTCCAGTTCAGGCATGAACCGGTACAAAAACCGCCGGTCCTGACAAATGCTGTTGCCGCACATCGGTGAAGCATTTTCCGGCACCCATTGTTCCAAAAACTGAATCGTTTTTCGTTCGGCTTGCGCTTCATCGATCGTGCTGTTAGCAACCCTTTCTATCAATCCCGATTTCCCATGGTGTGATTGATTCCATTCATCCATCGCCTGCATGATCGATTGTTGCTGTTTTATCGCCATGACCGGACCTTCGGCCAATATATTCAGATCTTTATCAGTTACCACTGTTGCAATCTCAATGATATAATCCCTATCCGGTTCCAAGCCCGTCATTTCCAAATCGATCCAAATGAGATTGCTGGAATCCTTAGTCATCAATTTATCCCGTAGTGTTATTATGGTTGCAGTAAATTGTAGCATTGGCTAATCTTTATACCTAATTTGTAAATACCGGAACATGACGTATCAATGAATACCTTTACCATCATCTTCTTAATTGCGCTAGCCGCCTCTTTTGCACTCCAGTTTTGGCTGTCAAAACGCCAAACCGCCTATGTTGCCGAACACCGCAATAATGTCCCTGATGCTTTCAAGGCAAGCGTTTCATTGGAAGCCCATCAAAAAGCGGCGGATTATACGATTGATAAAGGACGGCTGGGCGATATCGACAGTGTCATCAGTGTCATTGTGTTGCTGATAATGACATTAGGTGGTGGTATCAGCCTGGCATTCAGCTTGTGGAGTTCGTTTGAACTGGCACCGCTGGCAACCGGTCTTGGCGCAATAACCAGCGTGATGTTGGTAATGTACCTGATTGAACTACCCACCAGCATTTATCAGACCTTTGTCATCGAAGACCGTTATGGTTTTAACCGCAATACGCCGAAACAATTTATTAATGACCAGCTGATTCAGTTGGCCCTTATGCTCGTTATCGGCCTGCCCATACTTGCGTTAATACTTTGGGTTATGGACAGCATCGGCTCAACGTGGTGGCTGTGGGCCTGGGCTATACTAATGGGCTTTTCTTTATTGATGAGCTGGTTGTTTCCGACCATCATCGCACCTCTGTTCAACAAATTTACTCCTTTGCAAGAAGGATCGTTGAAGGAGAGGATTAATCGTTTGCTGGAACGTTGCGGCTTTAACAGCAAGGGCATCTTCATTATGGACGGCTCCCGCCGCTCCGGTCACGGCAATGCTTATTTCACCGGTCTGGGCAATAACAAGCGGATCGTCTTCTTCGATACCCTGGTTGAATCGCTGGAAGACGAAGAATTGGAGGCGGTACTTGCTCATGAACTGGGGCATTTTAAATGCAAACACGTTATCAAAATGCTGATCGCATCGTCTATCATGACGCTGATCGGTTTCGCCATTCTCGGTTGGGTTATTGAAGAACCTTGGTTTTATAGCGGCCTTGGTGTTGATAGTCCTTCCAACGCGGCGGCATTATTGTTGTTTACATTGGTTTCTCCGGTTTTTACCGTTTTTTTGCAACCGATCAGTTCCTATTTTCAACGCAAGTTTGAGTTTGAGGCTGATGATTTTGCCTCCAGCCATGCTCAGGCAACCAAGCTGATCAGTGGCCTGGTTAAGCTATACCGCGAAAATGCCAGCACCCTGACGCCCGATCCGCTTTATTCGGCTTTTCACTATAGCCACCCGCCTGCCGCCATACGCATTGCCCATTTGCAATCCACAATGCAATCGGCATAATTGATGGCCGAATTGATCCAGGGACTGGTCGTTGCGCATTTAGGAAAAGGTCTTTCAATCGAAAGCGGCGGAGAAACAATTTTGTGCCACACCCGGCGGCAGTTAGGAACTGCCACGGTCGGCGATCTTGTGTTGTGGCAACGGATAGCCGAAGATCAGGGCCGGGTAGTGGAGATATTGCCGCGGCGCTCCGTATTAATGCGGCCGCTTAGAAACGGCAAAACCAGACCTGTCGCCGCCAACATTGATAAAGTTTTTGTCGTTTTTGCCATAGAACCGCCTTGTGACTTTCTGTTAATTGATCAATATTTGGCCGTTTGTGAAAATCGTCAGATTGAAGCCGTCATGGTTCTGAATAAAACGGACCTGCTTTGCGAATCCCGGCACCGGGACGTCATCAATGAATTACAGATCTATACTGCACTGGGCTATCGGTTAATCAGGGTCAGCGCCGCAAACAATACCGGGTTGGATACCTTAAAAAAGGCTATTGCCAACCGAACCGTTATTCTCGCCGGCCAATCCGGCGTCGGTAAATCTTCTCTGACCAATGCCTTGATTCCGGACAAACAATTAAAAACCAATACCCTTTCGGATAGTTCGGGCCTTGGCCGTCACACCACCACTGCGGCCACCCTATACCATTTGCCCGATGGCGGCCAATTAATCGACAGCCCCGGTGTCGCAATTTTCGGTCTTGCCGGTATTTCAGAACAGCAACTGGCTTACGGCTACAGGGAATTCCAACCGCTATTAGGACAATGCCAATTTAACAACTGCAGGCACATGCAGGACAAAGGTTGCGCTATTCGCAACGCGGTGCAGCAGGGTAAGATTTCAGCAAACCGCTATCAGCGATTTCTTAAGTTGCGGGAAAAAATGGCGTTTACCTAAAGTCATGAAGAATCTTTCAAAAACTTAACTATAATTAATTCAAATCAATTCTGGCTTTGAAAGGTATCGGTCGTGTAATGGCTAAAGCCTGTGCGAACCAATTACTTGACAGAGGAAGCCGATCCTCCGAATAAAGTAATTTCTCAAGCATTTCCATACGGCGGCTTCGATAGTTTGCTTTTTTTACAGCCAGTGTTGACGAGCTAAATTATTAATTTGAGGGAACCATGAAAACCGAAAAGCATATTTCCACCACCCATAGCACACTTCTTTGGGCAATCGTTGCTCTCTTCACCTATACCAATACATATGGCGATGTACCGACCTTCGCTCACAGTTACGTCATGACAACCCGGCAGCAGCCAAATCCTGATAATGACGACACATTGAAGCTGCTTCCTAGCGGCAAGATGTTTTTTTGTTCGGCGAACGGCCATTATGTACAGCAAAAATCCGATTATATGCTGGATAACGGCACTCCCTGCATGGATACGTTGGCCGAAGCTGACAGCAGTTCCATGCCGTCGACTACCTTTCTGAATAAACTTGAGGAGGACCTAAGAAATACAGTTGATGGAACCAGAATTGCACACCTGATCCTTTACGTACATGGGCTCGGCGTGACGTTCCCGGCGGCCGCGCAGGAAGGTGCGGAGTTTGGCCTCCATTTTCAAGGCGAGAACGTTAATAATGACACGACAGGCACGGCAACATGTATACGCGACTCAAACGATAGTTTGCCAAAAGACTGCATCCTTTGCCCTCAAGATGCCAGAAAGGGACTTTATCCGGGATTACTGATTACTTTCGACTGGCCAAGCTTCCCCCTTACTGGCCCACCGGCTTTTGAGCTGTTATTGCTGGAAGCATTATTGGCACCGACAACCGCCAAAGAGATTCGTACGCGAGCTGATGACAGCGCAGAGGCTTTAGCTAATGTGTTCGCGTATGTTGTCCAGGCGCTTCGAAAGCGGCTGCGGTCTGACGGAATAAAGCTGGACTCAACGCTCATCGCCCACTCGGAAGGGAATTACATGGTAACCAAAGGTGCCGAAGCTATAGTGGCCAGGGGGGGAAGGAATATATTCGATCATATTATCTTACTTGCTGCAGATATCAGCAGTGCATCGTTGAATTGGGACCAGCCTGGCGGAAATTTGTTAAATATCGGTAACAATATTACTGTCTATTATTCAACAAGTGATCCGGATTTATTAGTTTCAAGCTATTTATGGTCCTCACTGCATAACCGGGAATTTCAGGCTCGGTTGGGTCAGACCGGGCCGTATAGCGGTATTGGTACGTCTTTCGGTTCGTTCGGCCGGCGATTTAAACGACGGAATATTTTCGGCATCGATGCCACCCAGGCGACCAACCGCATTATTCCGTATGTCGACGAGTTATCGGTTGAAGACTTTGATAATTGCTCCGTCCCCAAATCCTCATCAGATCTCAATACGCCGGTATTGACCGGACTGCTTGCTCAACACGGATCGTACCGTTGCGTAGCCGAGATTTTAGACGATATGAACATGACAATGTTGCAGCGTTTACAACATATACCCGGTGCAAACCGCCGTTTAAAAATACCTGGAACTCTAGGGCGCTTTGCGCTTCAGACGGACGACAATCCGCCCCTCTTTTCTTGCGATGATTGGTTCAAAGCCGGCTTCGGGGAAAAGTAAATTGTTGCTAACAACTAAGGAAACCTGCCTTACTTAGCGCTTCCCCATAGCTCAGGGATGAGCTGCCATTTTTCAATCGCTTTAAGCGATTGAAAAACAAGGGAACGGAAACCCCATGTGTCTGCCCAGACTCATTGCACTCTAATATTCATAACGGGCAAAAATTTGTTGCATTCTACAGAGCGCGATAATGTCAGCTATACTTTTTACCGCACACAAACACGATCAAATTGTTTGTGTTTTATTTTCTTAAAAATCATCATTAATAATAAGAATACCAATACAATGACAAATTTTACAAAGCTAATAAATCCGCTCAAACGGACGGGACATCTCTTCTCATGCGGATTTTACAAAGACGAATTTCGACTATCCGATAATTCAAGTCCCCAAATCCAATTTAGCCGGCAAAGGCATTCGCTCCATTTCCCTGTTCTTACACTGGCGGCGACACTGGTCTGGGCAGCGCCAAGCCGAGCGGATTTTGCGGATGACGCAAATAACCGGTTGAGCCAGTTATTAACCGCCCAATCTCCTTACCTCCGCCCTTTCCAGGAAGCTTTTGCTAAACCATTTAACAATAATAACATCATAGAGAATTATCCCAATCCGACGATGAATTATCCCTATTACTGGGCGTGGAAAAAATTCATCGAAATCAATCGCCCGGCACAAATACATCCTTATATCGCCAGGTGGGAAACGTGGGCGAGCGACGACGATACCTTTCCGGTATGCCCCGATGCCGGCAATCCGCCCGTCTGGCCCGATTACACATCGCAAATTAAACGTCTCGGTCCGCGTAAACCGGTGATTTCAATTGAAACGACTGCACCTCCCTTCGACTGGTACGTACTCGAAAACGGCATTCCAACAGTGCTCACAACGGTCTCCGATACCGAAGAAGTGCGCCGCAATCAAGCGTCTTTCTACTACATTGCGGAAAGCGGTTTCTACTATACGGAAGGACTGAGGGCTGCGTACCAGGTGGCGCTCAGTGCGGTGGATGAAGCCGGTGGAAGTGCGTCACAATCAATGGCGGCGGTGCTGAGATTAATCGAGTTTCCGATTGATTCCATCGAAATGAAGGCGGATTGGGTTCCAATTGAATACGTTCCCGAAGCCGAACGTGACGACTATTACCGCACGATTGCCATCACTGTGGACGAAGACGGCAACGAGTCCGGCCCGGCCGAATACGGGCTGGTCGCCATGCACATTTCGACAAAAGAGGTACCTACTTGGTTTTGGGCCACCTGGATGAATAAAAACGTGCTGGGGAGATGCGATTATATCGGTTGTCGCGACGATTTCGGCATTATCCCCCCCTATACAAAGCCCCACGCAGATGCGAACTATCCCTACGAGGGGGGAGAGCTAACCGACGAACTACAAGCCATGATGCTTTCCGCCGGCCTCGATAAAGCGTTTCAGAACTACCGGCTGGTCGGCACCCAAACCAGCTTTGTCGACCCGACCGGCCAGCCCACGCTGCTAAGCAACACGATCACCGAGCAATACCAGTTGCAGACGACTTCGTGCATAACCTGCCATGCCCGTGCGGCGGTCGATTCCACAGGCGCTACTATAAGCGTTATTTCGGACACCGCGCTAAGTGAGACACCGTTGCCTGGAGACACCCTTGTCACCGACAACGGGGTACCCGATACAAGCTGGTTCTGGACTTTCGAAAACGGCACCGATCAAGACGGCAACACCGTTGACTACTTCTCCTCGTCAACGGAAATAACCGGCGTCACCGCCGTACAGCTGGATTTCGTTTGGGGAATGGCTTTCGCTAAATCGGTTAACAATTGCTCGAGTGATTAATTGAGCTTACAGTTAGACGATCGCAACGGAAATGCGATTATATTGCCACCCGTTCCTGCTCTCCGCTTTTCCGAGTCCGGAGTATTTACCCTATCCGGGTTCCCACGCCAATCCGGATGGAGAGCAGGTTGCGGGCAACCGTACGATATGGGATCGTTTTTCAAACAGAGTCATCAAATCCCGCACCATTAGCGTTTGGCCGCGGTCGATTTATCCCGGCGTTGCGTTTGGCGATAACGGGATCTACCGTCCGCTGCTCTGCACATACCCTGGGAAACGAACGGACCATTACGGCCGGACAATCCAAAGGCGACAATCTTCCACAATACCGTACTTAATCCTATATAATACGATTTTTCGCGTGTTGATCGGGCCGCAAGAATTACAGTAACTTCACGATCAACGTCCCGGCCTGATGAGTTTGGCTCCGGCTCCGGTTGAATCAAAGTAGATACATCACAATCGTTTTGCAGAAACACTATGAAAATGCGAAGCAAGCTAACCCTGATGCTGCTGACTACCAGCCTGGTAAGCGCAACTACAGTGGGCGGTGTGGCCTATTGGATGCTCGTCAGCGATTTTCACCAGAAAACAATGGACGCCGCTTTCCTGCATTTTCAGGAAGACGTCAGGGAATATATCCGGACCTACGGCAGTTGGGAAAATACCGCACACCGGGAGCATTTCCACCATTTTGTGCAGCGTCGGCGCCGGAATTCGATGAACGGCTCTGCCCAACCAGTCACCACCTTGGGTATGCGAATCGAACGCGGCAACGTTCCACCTTTCAGGTTTTTACTGTTAAACCCGGCCGGCGTCGTACTACAAGGAATAGACGGCTATCGGCGGGGCGCCAAAGTAAGCGGCGAGACCTTCAAACATGCCCTCCCTATTGTAATTGATGGTAAAACAGCTGTATTGGCCGTTCCTGTCGGACAACCCCAGCTTACTCCTAGCGACTTAAGTTACCTCACTGCGGTTCGCAACTCGCTGATGTTCGGTTTTGCCGTTGCAGTATTGTTGGCGTTTATTATCGGTATAGCCGTCGGCCGCCGATTCACTAAAACAATCTCCGACCTGACCAAAGCAATCAGGGCCATGCAATCAGACAACAATAGGGAACGCTATGTCTCGGACGGCACCAACGACGAACTCGGCGAACTGGCAGCCGAATTTAACCGCATGAACCACGACCTTGTGCAAACCCACAGGGAATTGCTGGAAATGAGCATCCGTGACCCGCTGACCAATCTTTTTAACCGGCGTCATTTCGATAACCACGCAAACACTTTGTTCGAGCAGGCAATACGCTACGGGCATCCGTTATCTATCATGGTGGGTGATCTCGATCACTTCAAACAGATTAACGACAATTTTTCCCATGACATAGGCGATAAAGTATTAAAACAGGTGGCAAAAATACTTTGCGCCGGTACCCGCAAAAGTGATCTCGTTGCCCGCTACGGCGGCGAGGAATTTGTCATACTCTTTGCCAATACAGGCGCTTCCCAGGCACTGACCCGGTGCGAACAATTGCGTTCGGATATCGAGCATTATCCCTGGAGCAGTCTGCATCCCGAGCTTTTTGTCACGATGAGTATGGGCCTAAGCGATAACCTGACGGAAGAAAGCGTTGAGAAAATTATCAGCGTAGCGGACCGCGGCCTTTATGCCGCTAAAAACGCCGGGCGCAACCGGATAGTATTTGTACCGGACGTCACTGAGGCATTTTTTTCCGAACGTACGCAGCGCGCGTAATTGTAAATTCTGGCTTCATCTTTCTGGCCGCCTAAGCCCTTCGCAAACAATCCGGCATTCCCGCTTTTAGGGTCGCTGCGTTGCGCGCCGGCACCGTGTACGTCTACACCATCAATGGAGGTACATTTGCCGAAGCAAATATAAGCGGCAAAGTCCGGATTGTCGCCGTGGGTCGTCGCCGACCAGAACCAGCCCCGCGGATCCCGTTGCTGTAAAAACTGTTTGTCCAAAGCCGGCGCATGGTAGCGGTAGTCAACGATATTCTGCAGTTCCTTAATATTGGGTAAACGCCAATCCGAATAGCCGGCCAAATCGAGGTTTTCGCAATAAGCCAGAGCATCTTTCCAATTCCTTGACTGGCCGTCGTCGGTCTGCTGCCACATCAGGCCGCCAGCCTGGTCCGTAACAGTGCCGTCGCCATTGGCGATAAACGCATTATCTCCCCACCGCTCTCCCCGAACGCAACGGTAAAACAATCCCATGCGACCGGTTACCGGCGCTTGTTTGATGCGCCCGTCGAGAAAATTGACAAAGAATACGCCTTTCATTCCGGGCCGCCCCAATGATCTCCACTATAAAGAGTAGCCGACCAAGTCTGTCCCATCATGTCGACATGATGGTATGCGGCATACCGGTCACGCTTCAATATCGCAGCATCCGGCGCATGAATTTCAAAAACCGGATCCAGAAACGGGCGCCTGCCCGTCGCCCCCCTGAAGTCGGCGATTGAAAACAATTCCTTAATCTCCGGTAATCGCCAGTCATGATAACCTGCCAGCGTAAGCGCAGAACATTACGCCTTCGCCTCCGGCCATCCGATTCTTTGCGGGTTATGAGCCTGCTGCCACATCAGGCCGGTCACCAAATCCGAAACCGTGCCGTCATCGTTGTCACGGTATGCGGGCCGGGCTCCAAGATATTGGGCATCCTGGCCGAAAAACGGACTGTTTTCGGACGGACAGGAAATAATGCTTCTATCATCAAAGCAGCTCCCCTGGCTGGTATCAGGGATTCGACTGGCAACATTTGTTGCCGCTGCATTTGTTCCGGCAATTACGGCAGGTCTTCCTCGTGGGAAAGACGCCGGTGCGGAAAGTCCAGAATGCCCGGATATCGGCGCAGTAACTTCATCAGGAACACAAACCAGCCCCGGTCCGCGCATCCGCCGACACCGTCCGAAAACCTCGCCGTGTGGCACGGCAAAACGGCACTCATTGTAGACGGATTTGCCGCTACAAGCATGAAATGCTTCCGGCGGCGGACCGCCGGCCGGCGGTTGCGCACGTGAGGATAAATGTGTAAGAAGGATCAGCAGGAACAAGAAAACATTGCGGTTATTTGGCATAAAGCCTCATCCTAATATTTGAAGTGCTCACCCGTCACGAAAAGAAATATCCCGTGGTAAATGGCTCAGAACCAATAATCTGCGACACATCGCCCATCTTGTGGCAGATCTTCAAAGCTCTCGAGCCCGTCGAAATGGTCAACGGGAATCTGCGCGACAGCCTCCGGCTCGGTCAGCCGCAGGTTGACCGCGATGCGGCGGCGCCCCTCTTCGTCAGCTTCCAGCGACCGCCAGTAGGCTACGCAACCGCATACGGGGCAGAAATGAAACTCGATCGATTTGCCCCGGATGTAGGCCTGCGACGGACCCGAGACATTGATGCCTTCACCTTCAAAGTCATAAGCCCACAACACGCCGTAACGTCGGCATACGGTGCAGTTGCACGCGGTAGCCGACTCGGGCGTCCCTTCAAACCGCCATTGGACTGCACCGCAGTGGCAGGAACCTTGGATCATTTTAATCTCCGATCGATTTGTTAGGTCCGGTTTGCCCATCACGTCAACAGGTCGATTATAGGTGAAGTAACGCGGTGTTGCGTAACGGTCCGACTATGGTGCGACAAAACTCCCGTCGTTATTCGATTTAGACGATGCGTTAATCGTAAACTTCCACGCTACTTATTCAACCTAATGGCTCTGCGATTCAGGGCCATCCAGTGATTATCATCCGAGCCAATCTTTATATAACGGTTCTATTATATATGAAGGCCTTGTCCAAGCCCGCTTTATTCCGAAGGTGAAGTTCACGGCTGTATTGACTGCTTTGCAGCATCATGTCGCCTTCACGATCGACAAAGTAAATCTCTCTGCCATAACGTTTTTAGTAGTTCTCTATTAACCCGGAGGCCAGCTCATTCGGCGTCCGCCTAATAAATGCAGATGCAGATGGAAAACTTCCTGGCCGGCGTTTTCGTTACAGTTGATGACCGTGCGGTAGCCAGTTTCGGATAGCCCCTCGCGTTCGGCCAGGCCGGATACTGTCAACAGGAGCTTGCCGGCCAATTGTTGGTCGTCGAGATCGTTCATGGTCGCTACATGGCGCTTGGGAATAATCAGAATATGGGTCGGTGCGCGCGGATTGATATCGCGAAAAGCCAGTACTTCATCATCTTCATAGACGACATCGGGTTTGATGTCTCCGGCAACCATTTTACAGAATAAACAGTCGGTCATGTTGCATTCCCCCTTTGGTCAATAGGTAATACGGCCACTAAATGCGTGCGATAAAGTGCCGCTGTCTATAAATTCCAATTCGCCGCCCATCGGCACGCCGTGCGCAATTCGGGTTGCTCTGACGCCATGCTTATGTGCCAGTTCGGCAATAAAATGCGCGGTCGCTTCGCCTTCGACAGTGGAGTTGGTCGCTAACACCAGTTCCTGAATCTGTTCCTCGGCTAAACGCCGGTCCAGCACATCGATGCCTAATTCATCGGGACCGATGCCGTCCAGCGGTGACAGTCTACCATGCAACACGAAATACAGGCCGTTAAAAAAACCGGCCTGATCCACGACCCAAACATCGGAAGGGTTCTCCACCACACACACGATGCCTCTGTCCCGCGACGCACTGGAACAGGTCCGGCAAATATCGTTTTCCGAAAAAGTACGGCAGACGCTGCAATAGCCGATTTTCTCGGCCGCATCCAATAAGGCGCGGGCCAATTGCCGAGCGCCTTCACGGTCACGCTGCAGGAGATAAAAAGCCATGCGCTGCGCGGACTTCGGGCCTACGCCCGGTAAACAGCGCAACGACTGAATCAAATGCTGCAGCAAACCGTCATCAGCCATAATAAAACTGTGTTAGAACGGCATTTTAAAACCGGGAGGCAAAGGTATGCCGGCCGTCAAGCCGGCCATTTTTTCCTGTTTCATTTTATTAACCTTATGTACGGCATCATTGATTGCTGCGGCAACCATATCCTCCAGCATATCCTTATCTTCGCCGACCAAAGAATCGTCAATTACAACTTTGCGCGCTTCATGTTTACCGGTCATCAGAATTTTGACCATACCGGCGCCCGCTTCTCCCTGCACCTCTAGCGAATCCAATTCCTCTTGCGCTTTCTGGATATCCTCCTGCATTTTCTGGGCTTGCTGCATAAAATTGCCTAAGGCATTTTTCATCGTTTAGTCTCCTGAATACTATGTTAACCGTATCGAAATCATACCGGCTCAATTGTTCCGGGAATCACCCGTGCATCGAATTGATCTTTTAAGGCCTGTATGTTTTCATCATTGTCGATAGCCGACTCCGCCGCCTTTTGTTGCTCAGCCCGCTGCTGATTCATCAAGGTGGCTGGAGTTACTGTTGAATCTGTCAGTTTTGTCGTTTCTATTTTCAACTTTAGCGGCCTGCCGAAATAGTTTTGCAGCGCCTGCTGAAGTTTTTGTTCGGTTCTGGAACTGTTCAATTGTTTATGGCCGGCATCCAATAACAGCAGGCAACCGGTGTCGTCTATTTTTTCCAGTATACAATTATTTGCCAATTCCCGGGTTAAACCGCCTAGGTTCATGGCTTGGATCATTGCGCTCCAGTTGCTGCCGGTTTCCGATGGCGCCTGTTCATCAGGCATTCGCTGCTCTGCTACAGGTAACGGTTTGACTTGCTGTTCCGGCAATGATGGCGAAGGTTCTTGTTTAAGCGGTTGCGCGGCAGGCTCCGCAATGGGTCCGGGATTACTTGAGGCCGGCCGGAAGGCAAGCATGCGTAACATGATCATTTCGAACCCGCCGCGGGGGTCGGGGGCCAGGTCCAGATCACGCTGGCCCAGCAATCCGATCTGGTAATACAGTTGAATATCTTCGGCGGAAAACAGGGCCGCCAATTCGCGGATCGTATCGGTATTTTCTTCGTGTTCGACAGCGGCCGGAACAATTTGGGCCAGTGCCATTCTGTGCAAAATTTGCAATAATTGCCGCAACAAATCCCCATAGTCGGGCGCCATATCGGCAATTTCATGAATCAATTCCAGTATTTTCGGTGCATCCTGTTGCGCCAAAGCGCGCAGCATATTATCTACCGGGTGTTGTGCAATGGTACCCAGCATTTCCCTGACGCCATCGATCAAAACGGATCCGTTACAATAGACAATGGCCTGGTCAAGCAAACTTAATCCGTCGCGCATACTGCCGTCGGCCGCCCGGGCGATTAAACGCAGTGCAGCGGGTTCGGCGGAGATTTGTTCCTGATCGAGAATATATTGCATTTGCCCGCTGATCTGCTCGGGCAGTAATCGTTTCAAATTGAATTGCAGGCACCGTGATAAAACCGTAACCGGTATTTTTTGCGGATCGGTGGTTGCCAATAAAAATTTTACATGCGGCGGGGGTTCTTCCAACGTTTTAAGCAACGCATTGAAGCTATGTCCGGACAACATATGCACTTCATCAATCAGATAAACTTTATACTGACCGCTATTCGGCGCATATTGAGCATTTTCCAGCAACTCACGAGTGTCTTCGACCTTGGTTCTGGACGCCGCATCGACTTCGATCAGATCAAGAAAGCGCCCCTCGTCCAATTCCCGGCAAACCGCGCATTGCCCGCAAGGATTAAAATCGGTGCGGTTTTCGCAATTCAACGCTTTGGCCAAAATCCTGGCAATCGTGGTTTTACCCACGCCGCGGGTACCGGTAAATAAATAAGCATGGTGCAGCCGTTGATGCAGCAAAGCATTGGTCAATGAAGTAACAACGTGCTTTTGCCCAACAATTTCATTGAAATTATGCGGACGCCACTTTCTGGCGAGAACCTGGTAACCCATGGCAGGCTCATTTAGATAGTTTAGATTCATAAGACGGGCGATTACCGCGCCAGCCGCATCCCGGCACACGAATCCGCTGCTACCGCTGCTCCCTTCCGGGCCTGACGGGGTTTACAGCGTATCGTTGCGAGAGGACCGACACGGTAACCATCATGTATTTCAACCATTGTGCGGCTGAAAGGCCAGCTATTATCGGTGAAATGATTTTTTATTTCAACAAAAACCGGAAAAATAATCGCTTTGTGAAGGCGGAAACTTTGTCGGGCACCTCCGACTCTCTATACAACACTGCAATTAAGCTATTGATATGCACTGTATTTAGGGGCAAGTCACTTTGTAGGCGCGAATTCATTCGCATCTAAGGCATTAAAAGCACGAATAAATTCAAACTCACAAAACATCACACTTTCAACCTGAGCCGGATGCCCCTTACTAATCAAACGCAAATCCGCCGGAGAAAATGCGATGAATCAATTTTCAGTCTATACAAGCGGCCTACGCTTATCAAGCGCGCTATTATAGGCAATAATACGACTTACCTAAAACGGTCCATTGCATAACGTGGAAATACGTCACTCCACAAAAACGATTATTATTGTGCCTATAAAAATTATCCTGCTGCTCTGCGCATTGCTATTATCGTCCGGCTGCATGCCGACGATTTATCCGCCGGGAAAAAACATCGCTGCCGGCCAAATACTTCGTAATAAATTTATCACTGCCGACGGTACGATTCTGCCGCTCAGACAATGGCAACCGCCTGACGGCAAAGCTAAAGCGGTGCTGATCGCTCTGCACGGCTTTAATGATTACAGCAACTTTTTCCAACAACCGGCGGAATATTTCAAAGCAAGAGGCATCATCAGCTATGCCTATGATCAGCGCGGCTTCGGGGGCAGTCCGCAACGCGGTCTATGGAGCGGTGTCGATGCTTATGTTCAGGACCTGGAACTGTTTATTCAACTCATCAAGCAAAAACAACCCGGTTTGCCTATCTATCTATTGGGCGAAAGCATGGGCGGTGCGGTTGTTATGCTCACAACGGCCCGCCATATCAATCCCCCGCTTGGCGGCATCATCCTGGCTGCGCCGGCAATCTGGGCACGGGACGCCATGCCCTGGTATCAGCAGTTACTGTTATCGACGCTCGCTCACACCCTACCCTGGCTGACCGTGACCGGCGAAGGCTTGGAAGTCAAAGCGTCCGATAACGTGGAAATGCTTATTGCATTGGGAAAAGATCCGATGGTTATCAAGGAAACCCGCATCGAAACCATATACGGACTGGCCAACCTGATGGATACCGCCAGCACACAAACCGGCAACATAAGCGCCAATACATTAATCCTCTACGGTGAAAAAGACGAAATAATCCCCAAACAGCCCACCTATCAATTCTTACAGGAGTTCATCCAAACAAGCCGGCAGTTCAAAAAAACGGCTTTGTACCAGCATGGCTATCACATGCTGTTACGCGACCTGCAGGCAAACACGGTATGGCATGACATCTATACATGGATGCAATGTGCAGATGCGCCTTTGCCTTCCGGAGCCGACACAAGGGCACGACAAGTCCTCTCCGAGCTTTCTGTGCCGGGTAATTAATTAAACCTGTTTCATGTCATTGATTGCTATCAATTTTCCTATCAGCGCTAAATTGCAGTTAACGCAGAAAGGTTGAAAATAAAGACCGGCATCATGCAGACATTTCGCCGAACGCCGCTTCGAACAACCCCTGTTGCCGGATCATCGCTTTGAATCCCTTCATAACCGGACGGGTAATACCGGTCTCCGCCAGGACGCGCTTTTCGTAGATGACGTTTTTCATCTCGTCATTAAGATTGACGCGGGCGTCAGCAATCAGCCGATGGATATCATCGTCCAACAGCTTTCCCGATTGGTGTTTTACCTGGTCGTAGAGCAACGCCATCACCATCTTTTCTTCCGACGCCATCTTGCATTTACCGTCGAGTATTTTAAGCATCACTGCGGTAACGCAATCCACGTGAATGGCCGGTAGAGGATGACGTTCCGCCCAACGGGCGACACTGGCAGAGGTCATGACGCATCCCCACCAGCCACAATGTGACCTACATAATCCAATAAGGATGCTTCAATGGCTTCGTAGGCATAGCTGGAAACGGCAAGCACGCCGATTGCCTGTAATTTTTCAGTCGGTCCATCGCCGATTTTGGCGGTAAAAACCGCGTGACAGTCCTTGATGGCTTCCAGTATGCCCGCCATTGCTGTTTTACTGGAGCGATTACCGAGACAATAGTGCTCCACATCCCGCTTCTCCAGCAGACGGCAATAATCCGCAGCCACCTCATAAATCCAAAATTGTTTGGCATGGCCAAAATGCTCACTGATCGCCATCCCTTCCTTGCTGGCCACCGCCAATTTTAACGGCAGTTTAGCCATGACCCATATCCATACCGCGGAAAATACTGCAGCGCTCAAAAACCTTTAAGGACGGTGCTACCGATTTATGATGACAATATTTTGCCACCAGCTTGGCAAGTCCTTTAATGTCACGCCCGCTGGCGTTGGGAAAGATTTCCGCCAATCTGGCAATCAGCTCGGGATGTACGTTTAATCCGAATTGTTCCGTCATGACCGCCCAGATCTTACGCCGGTCTTCGGTGTCGGGCGGATAATATTTGATTAAAGCGATACAACGGGACACTATGGCTTCGTCGATATCATTCACCCGGTTGGTAGTCAGGAACAGCAGGCCGTTGAAATATTCAAGCACCCGCAGGAAAACCCCTACAACTGCATTGGCGGCGATATTATCGTCACGGCGCTTGATGTAGACGTCAGCCTCGTCAATCAGCATTACCGCGCCCCAGCGCTGAGCCCTGGTTAACGTATCTTTCAGGGCCTGTTCCATCTCCGTCACGTTGAGCCCCAGTTGGCCGGAATGGACCCGGTACAGCGGGCGCTTGATGATTTCCGAATAGACCTCCGCGGTAAGCGTTTTACCGACACCGGCGGGTCCGGCACACAACACCGTGGTACCACCCGATTTGCCTTCAACAATATCATCCATCAGCACATCCATCTCGGCAGTGAGAATATCAATCAGGTCGGTCTGCTCCGGCGGCAGAATCAATTTGTCTTTCAGTTCAGGCTGGTATTGATAAGGATGCATATCATCCACGTGCACCCACAGATGATGATGCAATTCCAGGTGAAACATCAGAACGTAGCCGTGCACCGGCAGTTCGGTAAACAGCCCTACCGGAATTTCCGCCTGAACCGCTTCCGCTGCATGTTCCACTTTGTCGTCGTAATTGGTGCTGCGGCCCGCCTTGCGCAGGTACTTGCTTAAAATATTGCCGGTCGCGTCCAGGCAAAGCGCGCGATCCTTGAGTATTTCCTCGTCATTGACCAACCGGGCCCAACCGCCGCCGGATGAAAGCACCACCAGATTCTTGCGTGACCAGTCGGTATTACGATGCGAAGCGGTCGGATCTTCAGCAAAAATTGCAGTTCCGCGCCCGGAAAATTGGCGACCGTATTCGGAGCGCCATTCAAAAAAGCGCGCTGCCGAACGATCGTAGGCGACAATCAACTCATCGGTCTCCTTCAGAAAACCCTTGGCGGCAAAAATCTCGGCAATCGTCTTTCCGACGATATCCCGCTCCATAATCATCATGGTGACTGTCGCGATTTTACCCATGGCGTTGGCTTTGAGTTCAATCAAAATGCGCCCCGCTTCTTCCTCACCCGGCGGCGTAAAATCTATTCTTGCCACCAAATAAGCGATCGGTTTACCGGCGACATTAGCCTTGAACAGCCAACCCCGTATCGCATCCTTAATCAAAAACTCGACGACAGCAGGCACCAGTTTTTCCAGTTCACCCAGTTCGAAACGTTCGCCGTCGTCATTCACCGCCCGCTGCAACGTCGCTATTTGAGCGGCGCATCCTTGCATTTCCGGGCCGGCCGCCTCATACAAATTGCGCAAATAACCCAACTGCCGCGTGGACAGCTGGTGGAAAGGCACCTCTGCCTTATTACCGAACTTCAACTGCTCATTCAACGGGGACAGGTCGGGAAATTCACTGACCATCGCCTCAACATAGTTCCGCTCTATTTGAAGTTTCATAGTTACTCTCTCAAATGCGTTAGAGGGGTATATGCAAGGCACGTACCAGGAATTTAACTCTATGAATTTATTTAATTAGCGTACAAGATGTGTTGTATAAAGCACGCCCGCGCCCGCCGTCATTGTCAGCTATGCAACAACACACCTAGCTGAACTCAAAATCCTTTTCACGGAACAAACGCATGCAGGCATCAACCGCAGCCGTGTCGTAACGGCTGCCGCTGTGCAGCCGGATTTCCTCAAGTGCTGCATCGAGACCCAATGCCGGGCGGTAAGGCCGGTGTGAGAACATCGATTCCACGACATCAGCCACGCTCAGTATACGTGCTTCCAGTGCTACCGCGTCTCCTTGCAGTCCTTGGGGATAGCCGGAACCGTCGATATGTTCGTGATGCTGCAATACCATCTGCGCCACCGGCCAGGGAAATTCGATATCCTTAAGAATTTCATAACCGACCTGCGGATGGGTTTTCATCAATTCGAATTCGATTGGATTAAGGGGTCCCGGCTTATTTAAGATCTCTGCCGGAATTTTAATTTTACCGAAATCGTGGATAAGCGCACCGAAATGAATTCCCTCAATTCGGTCATCCGCCAGCCCCATTTCGCGGGCAATAGCAACGGCAAGCATTGCTACACGCCGCTCATGGCCGGCGGTGTAAGGATCACGCATCTCCACCGTGGAGGCAATGACCTCGATAGTGGCTTCCAGACTCCGACGCACCCGCTGCTCACTGAACAGGGCATCTTGACGAGTACGCAGATTAACAATTCCGTATCCCAAATTATTGGACAAATCCTGCAACAGCCGTATTTCCTCTTCATCGAAAGCATTCGTTTCAGCCGCAATGATAGTGAGCGCGCCAAAGCAATTACCGCCAATACCGCATAACGGCAACGCCAGTAATGAGCTGTAGCCCCACCGTACAGCATCCTCACGCCAAGGAGCGAAACCAGTATCGCTCTTCAAGTCACTTACATATTGCGGTTCTCCGTTACGCACCGCCAGTTCCGTCGGTCCGCAGCTGGAATCAGTTTCCGCCCAAATAAAAGGCGCAGTTTCCAGGTTGCCGCCATCGAAACCGCTTTGAGCGATCGGACGCACAGTAACTTCCGGCCCGTGGTCGGCGTATCCCACCCATGCTGCGCGATAATTGCCGACATCGGTAATAACGCGGCACATTTCATGCAGTAATTCCGCCTCGTCACCTGCTCGCACCAGTGCCTCATTACCGGCACTGATGGTACGTAAAGCATGGTTCAGTGTACGCAACGCCAGTTCGGCTTGTTGCTGGTCGGTAACATCTTGCATCGTACCGATGGAACGAAGCGGTTTGCCGTTCTGATCGTAAATCGTTTTACATTTCCCATGCACATACTTGACCCGTCCATCCTCGAATAACAGCCGATGGACAATATCGTAGCTACGGTGCTTATTCAGATGTTCGGTATAGGCGCATTGCACAGCCTCGCGGTCATCCGGATGAATATTTAGGAGGAACGCCTCGTAGGTTGCGTCGAATCGGTCGGGGTCGATCTCAAAAATGCGGTAGATCTCTTCAGACCACGTCAGATGGTTGCGATCAAGATCAAGTTGCCAATTGCCGAGACGGGCAATGCGCTGGGCCTGCTTAAGGCTATCTTCGCTATGTCTCAGCGCTTGCTCAGCCGCCATCCGGGACGTGATATCACGCGCAATGCCCAATACTCCCAGTAAGCGTCCGTCGTCATGGTGAATGGGAATTTTGACGGTTTCGACCAAGGCACGATGGCTATCGCTGGCAAAAGTGATCCATTCCTCATTGGTAGTGGCACTACCGGCAGCCATAGCTTCCCGGTCTTTTGTGCGAAAAAAATCGGCCAATTCCTTATCGACAAAATCATAATCGGTTTTGCCGACGATTTCCTCTTGCCGGGCGCCGAAAAACCGCTCGAAGGTCGGATTACAAGCCATATAGATGCCGTCCTGACTCTTAAGCCAGACCAAATCGGGGATGGCTTCCAGGATCGTCCGGGTAGTTTTTAGCGCTTCCCTTTCCTTTTCTTTGGCCAAATATTTCTCAGTAATGTCGATCAGAATACCCTGAAAGTATAAAATTTCGCCATTGTCGTTCCGCACTGCAACGGTGCGACCATCTATCCAGCGAACCCTGCCGTCTTTGGTAATGATCCGATATTCTTGCGTGAACCGTCCAGGATCGTCCGTCGAATGACGTTCGATCTCTTTCCTCACCCGTTCCCGGTCGTCCGGGTGAATGATATCGATAAAAGTACACATCGATGAAAGCAGCTCCTCCGGCGTGTAACCGAAGAGCCGCTCTATATTTTCCGATACATATTCTACCGACCAGGGTTTGGCGGCTAGCCAACGAAACAGTATCGTCGGACTATTTTCCACGACGGCTTTCGCCATGCGCAACTTTTCATCGGCCTGCCTGCGTTCGGTAATGTCCTGCATGGTGCCGAACATGCGTAGCGGCCGTCCCGACACCCCCCTGGTAACCTCCGTAAAACTATGTAGCGTGCGTATTTCCCCGTTTGGCCTGATCACCCGGAACTCCATATCGGAACGTAAGCCACTCCTCAATACATGTATCGCGGTCCGAAATATTTTGCTGTAGTCCTCGGGATGGATAAGCTGCCGCCATTGTGCTCGCCACTCAGCCGAACCGAGTGGCGGTTCCTGAACCGGTAAACCGAAAATCCGGTATGCTTCTTCAGATAGCGTAATGCTGTTCGCATCGTAATCACGATTCCAATATCCGATCTGTGCCATCCTGGCCGCCTCATCCAGTCTTGCCTGGCTTTCCCGAAGGCTGCGCAACATAATCAGACTGGTCAGGGAATCAGTTAGCCGCTGGGCAATTCCCTGAAACAGGCGTTCTTCCTCTGAACTCCAAATTCGCGGGTAGGAGCACTGATGAATTCCGAATTGCCAGGGCTTACCCCCCTTGGGATAGATTGCCATCGACATGAGGGATTTGATGCTAAAACGCTCCGACACTTTACCCGGCAGCGGATATATGCTGCCGGGACCGAATTTCACAGGCCCTCTGGCACCCAGCAAAACCCGAAACGTGTCCGCAACTTCTCCATCCATCGGCACTTTATCGATTTTCAAATCGAAAACACCCGGATATTCCTTCCGAGTGCGCTCCGTTGGCGCATTCCAGGAGAGAGCTTCGGGATCGCACGGATAAAGAAGAAACGCCCGGTCGCAGCCGAAAACGGACAAGACGACGTCAAGCACGTCATTCATCATTTGCTCAATATCACTCGTCCCCTGTATGGCACGATTAATTTGGTCCATGCTTTCAAAGAAGCGAAGATGAGCCAAACGTTCCCTTTCCCTCCGTTTGCGCTCCGTAATGTCCACCAGTACCGCAATATTGCCGGTAATTCGGCCTTCCTCATCATGCAGGGGTGAAGCATAAATGCTGTAATCGATAGGCGTGCCGTCGCGTTTTAGCCGGCGCACTTCCACTCCGTCCATGGTTTCTCCATTGCTTATCCGTTCCCGAAAGCGCCTGAATTCTTCCTGATTTTCCGCAAGCACGGTGGGAAGCGGCCGCCCCAACACTTCCCTTGCGCTCCAACCGAACATTTTCTCGGCCGCTGAATTCCAAACAGAATGTACATTTCCATCCAAGTCCAAATCGATGATTGCTGTCGGCACCGCTTCGAAAATAGCGTGTAGCATGTCGGTGGAGCGCTGCAATTCCTTCTCTGTCGGTTTAAGTTCATCGATGTTGCGGTTAATGCTGCGGATATATCGACATCCGCCAATAATCAGCGGCTGGACCGAAAATTCAATCCGTACACGCGTACCGTCTAGTCTTTGAAAATCCAGATCGGAGCGTCGGACGCCATCCGGAGCATAAGATTGCAGGTATGCTTCCCTGGCCGGTCCCGCAAGTTCGGGAGCATGCAATTCCCAGATGTGCATCTGCTGTAATTGCTCTAATGTCCTGCCGACCAGCCGCTCGAATTCAGGGTTACAATCGACAATAAAGCCGCTTTCGGCATCCGCCAAGGCAATTCCTTCACTGGTGTGCCTGAACAGCTCATGAAACTTCAGCTCAGCTTCCTGCAAAAGCCGATAGGGCTCAACGACTGACTCGACAAACACTGCCCGATAGACGAAGCAGTAGGCGATAACTTGATTTACGTGCCCAAGCAAATTAAAGTCGTTGGCGACATCGGAATCACCGATAAAACTAAGTTCACCCAATACAAAAGCCGCAGCGGCAGCAAACAAATTTCCCGCTGCATTGAGCTGAGCCCTGCGTAAACGCACGTTGAACACAATGGCAGCAACAGCAAACAATATCACTAAGCCATATTGAAAACCGGTTATAGCTGAAGTTCGAGCGCCGCTTTCCATGACTGCATTAGGGAAGTTCTGCTGATAGGACAACCCGAACCAAAAGACCAGCATTGAAATTATTAACGTGCCGACTATCAGAAACCGGTGCACATACGATGGAACGGATTTGGCTCGAGGCCATAACGCCGCCGCTAGAAGACCGGCGCCGGCAAGATAACGCGCAGCCAGCCGGAAATAAATCGCGTCTTCCTGTTGTTCCGCCGAGACGGATAGAGGGCTACCTGAAAACGTCAGAATATGCAGAAAATCGATACACCCGACGACAAAAAACACACAGGATAAAATCAGGACATTAGCAGTGCGGGCACGATTCCAAGCGATGCCAAACATCAAAAAAGATAAGACAACGGTAAAAAACTCAAGGAGAATGTGCAGGGTAGGATAGCCCGGTAAAAGAGCAATCGAATAATATTGTGTTGTCTCACGGACAATGACAAACAGCATTGCCATACCCAGAACAATCCATTCATGAAACGTTAAATGCCTATACATCGTCACCTGAGCATCAGTCAAAATATAGCCGATAGATTTAGCGCAACTGCGATAGCCTGCCGAATCGACATGAAATTTATAATATTATAGTATTCCGTGTGTTCCTTCTACCGGATACCGGAAGGGTGAGAAGTGTTTGCCGGCCGTTGTGCTGACCTGCTCATCGTGCAGCAATGCTTTTCGGCTACTGAAGCCATTTAACGAGATCTATCATCTGACACGATCAATATAAAACGAAGTGATATCCGCAAGGCAGCCTGTGCATCAAACCGCATTAAGTTACGTGCGAAGTACGATTAGGCAACCCGCAACCGGGCCATTGACGCGATCGCATGTTCACCGTTGATGTCCGGAACGATGGTTAATTCCAGCACGTCGACATCAGGCAGATCGACGTGATGCTCTTCGGTTTCACCGGTCGCTCCTTGCGGACTGAAATTCCACTGTTGGCGCACGATTTCCCGGAATGCCCGCCCCCCGTCAGACGACCAACGCAAAACATATTCCTGGGTACGCCCAAACTGAGACTCCGTGAATTGTAATTGAATCAAATGAATTGGTTGCGGACAGGCGAAAATAAGGCGAATCGTTTGTGTTCCCGGCTCTGCAGCGCGCCACCCCGGGCCAAGTCCGGGCAGCAACGCGGACTCAATCGGATGAGCAACGTCTTCAGAAGTTAATTCCACTTCCGTCAGATTCACCAAATCCAACCAGTTCCGGTCGACAGGTTGGCTATGTTGCTCAGTTTGACTGATGATTCGCTTACGCATCGATGCGGCTCCTCAATTTGAATTGGGAAAACTGCCTGTTGTTTCCAAATTCATACATAAATAATTTACGGATAGTAGGTTTTGATCCGTTCGCAGTTTCTCACGTCGAAATGCAACCATGAGACATCCATTTCAACACTGTTGACATATCGATAGTTCGGGTCGGATGGTCTAGCCAAAATGTATTGGCGTACTTGATCCGCTTTGATATCTTTAAACAGGCAATCGGCGGCGCGGCCGAAAGTGTGTTGGCTATAAGGACTGTAATAGGGGCTCTCGGGGGTTCGCAAACCGCTCCATTCCCGATCGCCGCCCCAAAAATAATTATTGACGGTCATCGGGCCGAAACGCTCTCGTAACGCGTCCAAGGTAACCAGCAACCGATCGTCCAGTAACTCCCATGCTTTTTCACCTCTTTCCTCATAGACTTGTTGAGGGACCAATTCGTGAATCGCAAAATGTTTACAAACGTGCAT
>JBNLCC010000064.1:0-17468 GCA_050303615.1 Methylococcaceae bacterium
CAGGGACACGATTCAAGGGAGCTAACATAGACTCGCCCATGGAGTGATAACAATTGATAAAACGTTTCCCATTGTTCATCAGTCAGCTCAGTCCTGCTACTCATCTCTACCCCAAATGCTCAAAATAGCGGAATTCTGCCCGGGTTTTATGAAATGTCAACAGAACCTAGTACGTCGCGGTGATTACTGGTTGATTCCTGCTCGTCATGTAACGGGTGACGTGGAATGGCCGAAAGTAACTGATGAAAACGGCAATGTAAAACTTGATGATGAAAGAAAGCCTATTCCAAAATTTCTGCCGGCTAAAGGAATAGTTCATCAATACGCGCCAATAGCAATGATCAATGTGGCCGGTGAAAAAATTTCACGAAGCCACGATTGCCGATGCAGTTTTGAGCCGAAATCTTCTGAATGCGCAAATAACAAATCTGGCCGGCTTGGTATTGGCACTGATTTGACATGTCCACCGGATAATTCCAATGATGAACAATGAATGCAGTTTGATCCTTTTGCAGTAAGCGTTACTGGTTAGCTAGGAAAAATAATTGGTGCAGCGAAACACTGCTATTGCTGCCGTGGAAATTGTCATAGCAGCGAGGCCGAAAGTTTTTTCGAAAAACGGTCTTATTCACGGATGACTACGCTGCGGAAATGCTGACCGATGCCAACCGGTCACTGACCAGCCAAAATCGGCTGTTGAGATGTTGCGTGCTATTTAACTATAGTGACTTATTGAGCCGTAATACCAGGGCGACCGCATTAAAAACCATAAGCTATTGATACGGATTGTATTTATTGGTATGTCACTCTGTTGGTGCGAATTTATTCGCATCTAAGATATTGAATGTGCGAATAAATTCGTACTTGCCAAAGATAATGCGGTTGCCCTAGCCGTAATACACCGTCACTTGCTTCCGGATAACTCACCAACTACCGCGGGTAAAATCATCTGAAAGCCCGGTATTGGGTCTTACGGAGCTTGTAAGGTGGCGATAGCCTTGTTAACTGCGTCAAGCGATTTTTCGGGGTGGCCTTTTTTGGAATGAACCAAGGCATTAAAAAGGTCGCTTTTAACGCTTTTTAACTTGGGACTATCACTGCCCGGCATAGCTAGGAAGGTGCTTCGCGCCATTTTAATATGTGTGGTGGCGTTAGCGACATCGCCATTTTTTAAAAAGGGTATCGCTTTGTTTAGGTGGGCTATGACATCGCTGGCAGAAGCTTGCGCGACGGGAGCGGGAGCTTCGCCTTCTTCTGCCCAGCTAACGTTGTTGAACAAGCCTAAAGGAAGGATAAAAAGGATTATCGTGAAGTATTTTTTGAAGATTGTCATTAATATGTGACCTTTTTGTGATGTGATTTTCAGAGCACTGTCTGAAAGAAAAAATGAATGAAAGCGTCAGCTTTCATTTAACCACTATACAGCAAAAACAAGGTTTCTTGAAATTATCAGCCTATAAATTTCGGAAAGATACATGTTTTTCATGTTTTCTTTCCATGATGCCTCCGAGTTGTTATCTGAAGGGGCTAGAATATCTAAGGGATAGTAGGCGGGGTCTTGTATTTCCTCATCGTACTCTTGCAACAAAACCGGATAGTCGCGATCGAACGCGGACTTTTCAATGGATCCCGCCAGATAATCTTCTATGATAGTTATAATTTTGTTGATACCTCTTTTACCATTTCCGCTCATCCGTATTGCGAACCGGGTAGCTAAGAGCCTTGTGGTTCTCTTCGCTCCCCTAAGAACCGTACGTGCGAGTTTCCCAGCATACGGCTCAAGCCCTCCTATATAAGCCGGCTTACCCGAACTGGCCGCCCAGACCGTAGGGCGCAATAAACCAACGGGCATTGCGCCGCATGAAAAATTAATCCCTATAATCCAATATAGTTTCACGTCCTCTCGCCCAAATCAACTGACACGGGCAACACTGACACGGGCATCAGTTTAGAAAATCTCGTCTTTCTTCATCATAACCTTAACGGGAAATCCCGTGCACCCTGCGGTAGATCGATCGAGCAATGCCTATCGTGCCGGCCACAACGCCACTGCGCGCTGCTTATTCCACCGGTGGATTGTGCAGTGTTCTGTTTTGAACACGGGCTTGACATGGGTATAACCTTGGTTATACTACGAGGCATGAAGACAGCCATATCAATACCGGACCCAATATTTCAAGCAGCGGAAGGCTTGGCTCATCGTTTAGGAATATCGAGAAGCGAACTTTATGCCAAAGCGATAGCTGAGTACTTGGGACATCATAAGAATCATAATATTACTAACGCTTTAAACGAAATATATGGCGAGGAGTCATCTGAATTGGACGAGGCACTTTATGCGATGCAATCCCGCTCTATTCGGAAAGAAGAGTGGTAATGAAAAAAGGAGAAGTATGGTGGGCCTCTTTAGATAAACCCAGGGGCTCGGAACCAGGATATAGGCGGCCGGTTGTAGTGGTTTCCTCTAACGAATTCAATAAAAGTAAAATCAGTACGGTTATTGTAGCCGTCATCACGTCTAATCTTCGCTTAGCTGATGCTCCCGGTAACTTTCAAGTGGCGAGAAAGGAATCCGGGTTATCAAAAGAATCGGTAGTTAATGTCTCCCAGTTATTAACACTCGATAAATCTTTCTTGACAGAGAAAGTAGGGAGGTTGCCACCTAAAAAGATGGTGTCACTAAATGAGGGATTGAAATTGGTTCTGTCAATATAAAACTAAACGAATCAGGACCGTAGGACGCAATAACCAACGGGCATTGCGCCGCATGAAAAATTAATCCCCAAAATCCAATATAGTTTCACTTCCTCCCGCCCAATCCGGCTGATAAATGCGTCTCTCCACTAAGCGATGAAAGGTCGAATACGGCCAATCGGCCGCTTTGGTGACCAAACCGTGCTTTACCGGGTTGATGTGAACATAATCCATGTGGGCCTGGTAATCAGTATCGTCTTTGATTAAATGTTCCCAATATCGGCGTTGCCATATCCCTCGTTCGCCTCGCCGCAATCTGACCTTTGATCTCCGTTCTTTCTTAGGCATCAACTTTGAAAATTCCGTCTTTATTAATCGCCACCGCAAAGGGAAATTCCGGTCACCCGGCGGAAGTTCAATCACGCAATGCATATGATCCAGCAAGATAACCCACCCGTGGATTTTAAACGGATATCTTTGTTTAACCGAACGAATCGTTTCCCGCAGCACATCTATCTGCCGGACGAGGAGGTCATTGTTTCTCCGCTCCAGCAGGTTAACGGTAAAAAAGTACGTTCTTCCCGGATACCACGCGCGTCGATAATCAGGCATTTACAGAATGGAGTGGAATTACTTGCGGCGCAATACGGCTTCGCCTATTGACGCCCTACGGATTGCGCATCACCACGCTGGTCAATGATACCTGCAAACTGCCGACTGTAAACTTCTATGTTTTCATCCCGTTCACAAAGTCCGGTCAGTTACACCTGTCGCTGCTATTTCAATGTGCCCAAATAAGCCGCAACGGCGTTGATGTCGTCATCGGTCAATCCGCCTGCCACCGCCTGCATCGGCCCGCTTTTGCGCGCGCCTTTTTTAAAGTTCTGCAGTTGTTTAGCGATATAGGCCGGCTGTTGTCCGGCCAGCCTCGGGAAAATGCCTCTGCCTTCCGCGGAAGCGCCGTGACAGCCCATACATTGCGAGAATTTTTCTTTGCCTGCAGCGGCCAGTTTATTATCCCCACCGGCGCTGGTGGCTTGTTTGCCGGCAAAGTAAGCAGCGAGCTCATCGATATCCTGGGCGGTCAATGATGATACCATGCCCTGCATCATCGGGCCTTTGCGGCTGCCGTCCTTGAAGGCGGTAAGCTGGGCCGCTAAATATTTGGGCTGTTGGCCGGCAAGTTTTGGGTATTGCGGGTTGGTACTGTCGCCGTTTTGTCCGTGACAACCGGCGCACATGGCTGCCTTTTGCGTTGCGGCTTCAGTTCCAGCAGCGCAGAAAGCGCTAATGGAAAGACCGAATAATGTAATCAACAAGTAACGGAATGTTTTTGCAATGTTCATCAATGTCTCCTCATCGATTTAATTTTTGTATCTTTGTGAATATACCCGTTTTGATCGTAAAATGTACAGGCCATAAGCCAGATAAATAATGATAATTTGATGGAAAGTCCAAATCAAAGTCCGTTGCCGGCGGTCGGTGTCAGCGGTGTGGTTTTTAACAGCGAGGGGGACGTATTATTGATTCGCCGCGGCAAGTCTCCGGCTTTCGGACAATGGTCGGTGCCCGGCGGCAAACTGGAGCCGGGAGAGTCGCTGGCCGAGGCATGCAGGCGCGAAATCAAGGAGGAAACCGGTCTGGATGTCGAGTTGAAAGCCATTATTGCCGTCGTGGAGCGGCGCATAGAAAATTTCCATTATGTGATTATTGATTTTTTGGCGATACCGGCATCGGATTGCAGCCGGCAGCCTGTGCCGCAATCCGATGCGATTGAAGCTCGCTGGGTTAAGCTTGATGAACTGCAGCAGCTTGAGCTGGTTGCCGGTTTGGCGGAAATTATCGGACGGGCTTATCGTTATAGTCACGAGGATACTCAAGCCGGTTTATACGATACACAGGGGGAGGGAACTGACTTTATTGCGATGTAACAAACCGAGAAAGCGGAATCAAAGCGCAGCCACGCCGAATTGGTCAATTTGTGATCCGGTTAGCAAATTTGAAGATGGATTGTTGCTATATTTCCAAAAGTAATTTTTTCCAATTATGTTGCACGATTTTTCAGGATATCGGCTGTAAACTGTTGAACGCCAATTATCCGGGGAAGATCCGGCACGGTATTTCCAAAAGCAAGAATAATAAGGTTGAACCCCGATGAACTATTTTAGGCAGCTCTTATCGGCAGCAGCCGGTGCCGGTCTACTGACGTATTGCTTTGTGGCGCAGGCACTGCAATTTGATTTGAACCCCGCGTGGCCGCTTTGCGGACGTATTACCGAAGCGCCGCCGGCAAATTGGTCCGAAACCGACGGTTGCCCGTCCAGCCGCTGGGGGAACGCCGATTTCAGCGATTTTCCGTTATCCAGTACGTTTGGTCCTAGACAGTTGGTATCGGAAAATTACCGTTACGATTTTCACCGCGGCATAGATATAGCGACACCGATCGGGACGCCGGTGTTTGCAATCGCTGACGGCGTAGTCAAAAAAATTGGCAACGAGTCCGGCTACAGCGATCCGGTAGTGGTTTTACGTCATTATCGTCCCGGCAGTGGAAGCAGCTGCACTGCCGGCGGCGGCTGCTATCACAGCGCCTATTTGCATCTGTTTGCCTGGGATTCGAATCTGCAGCACAACGATAGCGTTAGCAAGGGCCAGTTGTTGGGATGGACCGGCGTTAGCGCCAGCGGATTCGAGCACTTACACTTTGAAATCCGCAATGCCGTTGCGGAGGACCCTTTCAGCTACTGGCAGCAGGATGCAGTTCATCCATTGCACGTGCTGCCGTATGCGGATAATAATCAAAGCAGCATAGAGGTCAGCATCGGGCAGGTGAGCCAAATCCGTACGGCACTCACCGTTAGCGCCAATATTGTCGTACCACCGTCCGAACTTGATTTTATGCGTATTGAAGCGTTGGTTTACCAGCGTAAAGGAAAATCACTGATCCCGGTTGATCAGCCCGGCAATATGACCGATCCCTTTAATTACAATGTATTGCCGCCTTGGTTTGATGTCGATATCTGGAACAGGCAGTACACGCATAAGGACTCTACGGCAGTGCCGTGGGAATTATTTGACATCGGGGGTGAACATGAATGCCCTTACTACGAGGATCACCCCCTTGACTATGATGCGTATGTTCATCTGGACCAGGCGGATCCGGAAAATTTTCAAGTTGGACTATTCAACGGCCTTTCCGTAGCGCCTCAACATTACAATGCCGAAAGCGATGCCTACCGGGCGAGTTTTACCTTTCATTCATTAGTAGGCGCTGCTAACCCTGTCAAAACATGTGTGATTATCGAAGTGACCGATGTTCGCGGTAAAATAAACCAAGTCAGCGAGAATTGTAATTGAAAGATTTCGGCAGGCAACTGACGGAAAAGACAGAAAAATAGTCTTCCGCTGGAATGTACGTATATTTGTGGTAAATTATATCCGTTTAGAGCCGTTAGTGTTTTATCGGAGTCTATTTTTTTTCGGGTGTATAGAGCTTTGATACATTTCCGGTAGAACCGGTTTCCTTGGAGGCGGATCTGATTTTAGCCGCCCCTCTTTTATTAACCTGATCAATCCTGATTATTTCATGCATCGGAATAAAAGAACGGTTTACGCCTTCAAATTCGCTCCGCAATTTATCTTCCGACGGGTCGACGACGATTGCACTGCGCTCGCCGAAAACGATATCCTCAACAATGACAAAGCCGTATAAATCGCCCTGGTATACATGCTTTGCGTAAATCTCATAAACCTGTTCCTGATTGAAAAAAGTTACTTTGTAAATCTGTTTCTCTGACATAAAAAATTCTCATTAATCAGCGGCTATTATAATTGCAAACTGTTTTTTTCAGAAAATTAATGTGACACGAATTTTTAATATCCGCGCGCAGTGTGTGATATTAAAAGCATCCGATTTAGGTTAAACTGCAATCTAATAGGTAATCCGGAAGTAAACCACAACCGGTTTGCGCGTTTTTTTCGAGTACAGGCAAACATATGGCATATACTATTTACTTAGCCGGTGAAATTCATAGCGACTGGCGCGAACAGATCAAACAGGGAATTATGGACAACGGACTGGATATTGAAGTATACGGCCCGGTTACCGACCACGAAAGCAGCGACAATGTTGGTGATGAAATTCTCGGTGCGGAACAGGATGCCTTCTGGAAAGACCATAAATCGGCAAAAATCAACGCCATCCGCACCAATACCTATATGGCCAGGGCTGACCTGATTATTGTGCGTTTCGGCGATAAATACAAACAATGGAACGCCGCTTTTGACGCCGGTATTGCCGCTGGATTAGGTATTCCGCTGATCGTGATGCATGCGCCGGAACTCACCCACCCGCTAAAAGAGGTGGATGCGGCAGCTTTAGCGGTAACGGAAACTCCGCAACAAGTCGTGGAAATTCTGAAATACATTTCGCAAAATTAAGTTCCTCTCCCGGCCAATGCGGGTATTCTATAAAAACTTTGCATTGCTACGGTTCCAACAGGTTTTCCTTTAGGAGGCTAACATGAACGAAGATATATTGAATATGGAGATAAGGAAATTCCTTAAAAAAGTAGGTGTTACGTCACAGCGGGAAATTGAACACGCGGTGTTAAAAGCGGTCGAATCCGGAAAATTAAGTGGTTCGGAAAGCATTGAAATAAAAATGACGCTGCAAGCTGATAAAATTGGCGTCAGCCATTGTATCGAAGGGATTATTGCGCTGGAGTAGTGGCTTGGTTTATTGAATAACCGAGTACTGAAATTTTTTTATATCAATTCGGAGTAACGTTATGCCTAAAACAGACCGGGATGTGGAAAATGAAGTACGGAACGCTGTCGAATCCGGAGGGGATATTTATCAACAGGTACGGACCATTACCTTGAAAGCGCTGACGGAACGGGAATTGGATCTGGATAATATCAGAAATGTCATTAACGCGGCAGGTAAAGGGATCAGTGCCGGCTTTACTTCCCAAAATGAGCCGGCAAAAGAAGCGATTAAACAGTCGGCCGCCGCTTTGGATGATGCTTTGGCCAAGGCTGCGGAAGCCTCTAAACTGGCGATTGAGGAACTGTCTTCGCAAGTAAGCGACTTTTCCCGTGAAGATTTTGACAAAGCGTCTGAAGACTTAAAAAGCCTGGAGGATCTGTTGATCGAAACCTTGGAACAGATAGCGCGCGACAGTAACCAATTGGCCCATGATACCGCCCAGGAATTCATTACCCATGTAAGGCAAAGCGGATCTTCGGTAGGCAAACAGGCTATGACCGCAATGGAGGCGTTGCGGAAACTGCCGCATATCGGTAAAGAAGCCGTTATATCCAGTACCGTCGCTACCACATCGACACTGGCCAACATTGCAAGTGGAATCCTTTCCGGAATTGCCGAAAGCCTGAATCCAAGCCGCACGAAGGACAACAGCTAGCGGCGGTATCTCAGAATGCTGTGGGAAATGCTCAATGCCGCCAGGGATCTGGGCAGAATTCAGGAAATTGCTTCGATACTGATTCGCTATGGATTTGGCGGGATAGTTTATGAGTTAGGCTTAGGGCATTTTTTGGAAAAGGCCGGCAAGGCCTTGCGTTGGCATGGTGCCGAGGAATATAAGCTGCTTGATACGCCGCAACGTATTCGGCGTGTGCTCGAGGAACTCGGTCCGACGTTTATCAAGTTGGGGCAGATTCTCGCTACCCGTGTCGATTTATTTGCGCCGCAGTATATTGCCGAGTTTGAAAAATTACAGGATGAGGCGCCGCCGTTGCCTTTTGCGGATTTGCAAAAACAACTGGAGGACGATCTCGGGGAACGGGTCGATGACGTTTTCCTGGAAATGGATAAGACGCCGCTCGCCGCCGGCTCGATAGCCCAGGTGCATAAGGCCAAGTTAACTGATGGTACCGAAGTCATTTTGAAAATCCGTCGGCCCGGCGTGCGTAAAATCATCGAAGCGGATTTACGATTGCTCAATCGGTTGGTCGATATCATCGAGGCGGATGCGCCTGATCTGCGCCGTTTCCACCCCCGCGAGATAGTCAGGCAGTTTACCCAATCGCTGCGCCAGGAATTGGATTTTGCCGCAGAATGCAGAAACGCAGAGCGCATAGCCGCTAATTTGGTCGAGTACGACAATATCGTCATACCCAAAATCTACTGGCAGTGGACCGGCGAACGGCTCAATGTCCAGGAATATATTCGGGGAATCCAGGGCAGGGAACTTGCCGCGTTGGATGCAGCGGGCCTGGATAGGAAATTGCTAGCGGAACGTGGCACCCATGCAGTGATCAAGATGATTATGGAAGACGGTTTTTTTCACGCCGATCCGCATCCCGGCAATGTGCTCTACCTGCCGGGCAACAGGCTGGCGTTTATTGATTTCGGCATGGTGGGGCGGTTGACCGAGGAACGGCGGGAACAAGTGGTCAGCCTATTATATGGCATGGTAAACCATACGCCGGCAAAAGTGGTGGAGATCCTGGAGGATTGGTCGGACAGTATTCGTACCGATGAACAGCTTCTTGCCCTGGAGATAGAATTATTTGTCGACCAGTACAGTTCGCTCCCCCTCAAGGATTTGAGTTTACCCAAAATGATGGGTGACCTGATGACGCTGCTCAGAGACCATCAACTTATTTTACCCGCCGATCTTGCTTTACTCATCAAAGCCTATATTACACTGGACGGATTCGGCAGAAATCTCGACCCGGAATTTAATACCCTGGTTTTTGCAACGCCCTATATTCAAAAGATTATGGTTTCACGCTATAGGCCTGAAGCCGTTGCCAAACGAGGCTGGCGGAACCTGGTTAGTGTTGTCGACCTGATGTCCAGCTTTCCCAAAGAACTGCATCAATTATTGCGTGCTTCCAGAAAAGGGGCTATTCAGGTCGATATCAACGTCAGGCGTCTGGGTGAGTATATCGACAGAACGGACAGTGCCATTAGTCGGCTGACGATGGGCATCATAACCGCGGCATTGATTATTGGTTCGTCGATTATCATGACCGTGAAAGGCGGGCCGGAAATATTCGGTTTACCCGCATTCGGGTTTTTAGGTTATACCATTGCCGCGATCAGCGGAATCTGGCTGTTGCTGTCAATCTGGCATAGCGGCGGCAACCGTTAGCGCGTCATTGCGTTTACTTTGCCACCCTTGCTGTTCTAATTAGTTGATTATCAATCGTATTTCTAATCGCTCAAACAACAGCACAAAATAGGCTCTCCCGGAAAACTGTGCTATAGTCGACATGCGTGCCTTTTTATGGTAACGACTTGCGGAATTTGTGAGGCAAGTTTCTACCGGCTGGTATGCTGGCGTACTATTCGAATCGCCGGTTGGTTGATGTTTTGGCAATATTTGCTAATATTTTCAATTGATTATATTGTCGGCAATAATAATGAATCCCTACAAATGCCGACACCTCCGATTAATATTCCTGCGCGGCTCAATGGCTGTGTTTTGCCTCCGGGAAAGCCATTGGAAACGGATTCCGGTACGAATGTTAGTCTATTCATAACATAAGGGCAGTTGCTATGCCCAAAGATGTAATATCTTTAAGAATTGAGGAGATGGTTATGTTTGAATTCGAAAGCGTGGTTATACTGGTAACTTCTCTGCTGGCATTGTTTATCATTATGTTTCAGGTCCAAATAAACGTGCTGAAGAGAGCGGCAATAAAACATGATCTTGAATTACTCGAATTGGCCGGGAATTTAAAGTGTGACGAAAGCAATTTTGAAAGTTTCGTCAAGCAAAAGCTGGTTGCCTGCAGCAAGTGTAAGCGGTCATTTTTTAGTGCCGGATTTATATGGCAGTTGTTTTTCGGTATTGCGGTGTTTCTTTGTTTTACATGGTTTACGATTACTCTGTTCGGATCCTGGTGGGCGGTGTTAACCGCCGTTTTTGCCGTGATCGGTTTGTTGATGCCCATTGACGCGTTGATAGCCGACAGGGGGATAAACCGGGAATTGGGCCGGTTAAGCGCTGCCATTAGCAATTATGAACAAACATTATTGCAACGGGCTAACGTGGGTGAGGCATATGCCGAACCGCCGCAAAAGGTGTTTGCGGCGAAACCTGCCGTCCGGATAGCAAGCTATCAGTGTCTGCCGGAGGACTCAACACTGAGACGACACTTTGTTTCGAATTTACGCCGTGAAATCGAAGCCACGTTCGCCCCCCGTCCCACCGATTCAGCCCTGCGCCGCCATTACGATACGATGATCGATGCCGTTCTGGAACATCGTTTGCCGGAAAAATATTCTTGACGGCGCGGTCGTTTTTTATAAGGGAAATTATTGATAATCTGACTTTAAAATGCCTTTTCCGTAGTGGTAAAACTTCTTCCTGAATTGACCGGTAGTGAAATGCGAAGCAAAATATTACGTTTGTATCCCGGGCCGGTTCAGGAAGTTTCCGTCAGCGGATTGTATCTGGCGCATCGATTGCATGAATTAGGCAGTGTCGGGGCACCCTATGTGTATGCCAATTTCCTGGCGAGTCTTGACGGGCGTATAGCCCTTGAAGATATAGATGAAGGCACTTCTTATATCCCCAAACATTTGACCACGGTTTCCGATTTCAGGTTGTTCATGGAATTGCATGCGCAGGCGGATTGCCTGATCACCCATGGGGGTTATATGCGGGCATTAAGCGAAAAGCGCCTGGGCAATATACTGCAGGTTGGCGCGAAACCCGAACACAGCGATCTTGTTGCATGGCGCCGCAAGAACGGATTGCCTGCTCAGCCGGCAGTGGTCATTGCCAGTGCCAGTTTGAATTTCCCGATGCATTACAGCCTTGGGCAACACCGCCAGCGGGTTTATATCGCTACCGGCCAACAGGCTGAGCCGAGCCGTGTCAAATATTGGCAAAGACAGGGTTATTCAATGCTATTTACCGGTAACGGTAAGCTGGTCCGAGGCAAACAATTGATTACCAGACTCGATAAGCTGGGTTATAAAAGCGTTTATTTAATCGCCGGACCCCAAATGCTGGATACCATTGTCCGCGAAAGGCAGTTGGATAGACTGTATCAGACCATCACGCATCAATTGTTAGGCGGCAAGGATTTTCGTACTCTGCTGCCCGGTGCAATGCTCGGTACGGAGGGGTATCTCAAGCTGAAAAAACTGTATTATGATGCCGATTCGCCGTCCGGTGCTGGGCAATTCTTCAGTGTTTTTGAGTTTCCGAACAAAGCCTCGCTTCCTTGCTGAAGCGTCCCCTGAGGGTTTTTTCCTGTCATATCAATTGACTGACCGCATGACAAATCAGGACGGATCAACAAACTGTTGGGTACGCAACATGTACCTTTTTAGCCTATCCAGCAAGGCGACATTGTTTGCCTACTAGTCATATTTGATATATTTGAAACGCGGATCATCCGGGGTCCCTTGCAGTGCTCCGGGTTCATTGCCGGGCTGCCACATAATCACTTGTTCAATTTTCTTAGCCAACTCAAAATCCTTGTCGGTAATGCCTTTCGCCGCATGGTTCATTAACTTGACGATAACAAAAGCATAGGAAACAGTTAAATCAGGATGATGGAAAGCGGCTTCGGATAAATGGCCGACAGTATTGACTACCATTAACGTGGATTTCCAACCGCTGGTTTTATATTTCCGTCGAATCCAGCCCTTTTCGAGATACCAGTTCGGCAATTCCTCCTGCAACCGGGCTTCCACTTCCTGTTCAGTATAAGTCTCTTCGTGTTTACGTTCTCTCCAGCTCATAGTACCTACCTGCAGTTGATGAAGTTGTGTGTCAACGCTATAACCCGTTAAAGCGTTTTATAGCAACGGTAATTTTGAGACAGGCAAGTGCCTGAATAATTCAAATGAAGTCTGCGGCGGTTCGGCCGGACAGCTGTTCGATTGTGCTAACCATATGTTCCCACGAGAACAGATATTGCCTGCGTTTTATTGCCTGTTTGAAGCGGGTCCGGTCTTGTTGCCGAAAAAATTTATCGATGCCCTCAACCAATGCAGTGCTGCTTTTTGGCTCGATCAGATAGCCCGTTTCACCATCCATAACAATTTCCGGCAGGCCGCCGACGCGCGTTGCAATCACCGGCAAGTTAAAACTGTAAGCGATTTGAATGACGCCGCTTTGAGTCGCATCGGTATAGGGGGCGGCCAGCACATCGGCAGCTTTGAAGTACAACTCCACTTCTTCATTCGCAACATAGCGGTCGACCAGGGTTAAACACCGCCGGGCGCGTAGTTCATCGATAGCGGGCCGATAAATTTCAAACGGTTCATAAAATTCGCCAACCAGCAGTAAATGATAGTCCTTCGGCAGTTGCTGCATCGCTTGCAATAAAAACTGCAAGCCTTTGTAGTTGCGTATTAAGCCGAAAAACAGCACTACTTTTTTATTGGCCAGTCGTAATAAGCGCCGCGCTTCTTGCCTGGAATAGCGTTGCGAGGCGGTGAAACAGTCGTAGTTCGGATGGGGGTTTATCAGCGTCCGGCAAGACGAGATCGTTTTGAGTTGCCGGGCCTGCTGGCGGGCATGGACGATGAAACCGCTGCTATAAGCAAAAGCAAGACGGGTTGCGCATTTATCGAGCATGGATTGCTCATGGGGTAATACGTTGTGGCAAAGGAAATAGCAGGGGATTTCGCCATGTTGACTGAGTAAATGGCTCAGTGCCGCATAACAGGGGGAAAAAAACGGGTGCCACCAGCAAAGCAGAACCATATCCGGGTTGAATTGCCTGATCCGGCGATAGGTTTGCCACCATGAAACAGGGTTGATCGAGTCCAGGCTGAGGTGGCAGTGCTCCGCCGTGAAAGGTGCTTGCGACTCATCTTTTTGAGTTTTTCCGGGGAAAAACAGTTCGGGATACTGCCGCTTAAAACCGAACAGCAGAGCCGTATGCTTCTTGTTGAGCGCTTGCAGTAAAACCGTGGTGTAATGTGCTATGCCGCCTCGAAAAGGATAGCTTGGGCCGATTAAGGCAATCCTCATATTTTTGTGCCGGTTTTTTCGCTGTTGCTGTCGAGAACCTGTTTAATGGAATAGCCTTTGTTATTATTGCTTTGATGGCCTTGCAGGTTGATCATCAATTCGCCCAGCAAACCGATCGAAAAAAATTGTACGCCGACGATCATTAGCAGAATTCCCAGACTTAGCACCGGTCTGTCGTGGATATTCCATGAACTGTCCGTCAGTATCCCGAGTTGAAAAAGAAAATGGGCCGTTGTCAGCGACAATAGAATTAATCCGCCAACGGTACAGACAATGGCCCCGCCGGCACCTAATAAATGCAAAGGGCGTTTTGAGAAACGGGTGATAAATAAGACGGTGAATAGATCCAGCATTCCGCGCAACAGCCGTTCCATGCCATATTTTGAATAGCCGTGCAGCCGAGGTTTATTTTCTATTTTTATTTCGGTAACGGAAAAACCTTTAGCTTGAGCTAAAACCGGTATATAGCGATGCTGTTCGCCGTAAATTTCAATTTCCAGCAGAACATCCCGGCTATATGCTTTAAACGGGCAATTAAAGTCATGCAATGGGATGCCGGTTAATTTGGCAACGACCCAGTTGAAAAACCGCGAAGGCATTGTTTTATGCCAATGGTCCTTGCGCGAATAACGCCAGCCGACCACCATATCGAAACCCTGTTGAATTTTCTCTATGAACAACGGAATTTCCTCAGGATCATCCTGTAAATCCGTGTCAAGTGTAATAATGATGTCTCCTTGTGCGGCATCGAAACCGGCATGATAAGCGGCCGATTTGCCGAAGTTTTTTCGGAATTGGATCAGTTTGACGGTTGCATCCTGCTGATGCAATGTGGATAAAATCTGAAAGGACCGGTCATTGCTGCCGTCATCGACAAAAATCAATTCATAGGGGAATGGCTGGTCATTCATGACCCGATGAATTTTCTTATAGAGGATCGTCAGGTTGCCTTCTTCATTGAATACCGGCAGTACAAGCGACACAAAAGGGGTGGAAGTGGTTGATTGGTTCATTCGTCGATATATTTGGCTACATAAAATCCGGGATTGCCTTGGGCGGTCTTCCTGTAAAAATTCAGCAATACTTTGTTGCCGTCGAATTTAGTTACCGGCTGCAACTGGCCGGTGCCGAACAATTCGGCAATGTGTTGATCCATTATGTGCAATATCATCGTTCCGCGAAAGCGTGAATCGAGGCCATAGTCGGGAAACAGAAAGTAAGTGTCGGGGTTGAAGTAATTTTTAGCAATATAGTCCAGATGCAGCAGTTTGCCGGGGAGTTTTACTACGGTATAGGTTTTCTCCAACGGTCGGGTGTCCATGCCGAGATCCGCTGCAACTACCAGTGTACTGTGTTTTGCGATATGTTGCCTGATCCAGTTGACTGCCTGGTTCCTGGAATCAGGGGTTGATTTGATAAAATCGGCAACCACCCCATAAGGCAGCGAGATGAGCAATAAAAAGCCTGTAATTCCAAAACGGAGCTGTTTTTGCGTCTGCGCTGATAATTTTTGCTGCCGATGCATTATTTTGCCAAGCAACTGATAAAAAAACAGCATGCCCATGACGGTAAAAACCGGCCATAGCATATAAACGGCAGTCAGGTTGCGTAAAAAATTAGCTTTGCTTGCGCTCATCAGCAACAACATGCCGAGTGGGTAGGAAATAAAAATAAGCGCTTTTTTCCAATCAAGTTTGATCATGTAAATTAATCCCAGCAGGGAAAACAAGAATGCGCCGATGCCGAATTCATCGACCATGCTGCGTATATAGTAGCTGAATTGAGAACCGCCCGGTGTCCCTTCATATCCTCGGTGTCCCTGATGCAGGTAATGATTGACCTGATAAGCGGTATCTTCCAAAAAATGCGGTAAATCCAGAATAAAGTAGGGGTTGAGTATGATTACCGTAAGAGCGGAGACTGATACCAGCAGTATTGAGCGGCTTAAAAGGTGAGCCCTTTCATAAAGCAGGATCGTCAAAAGACAGGGTAAATAAATTACCAGGAAATTGTATTTCGAAGAAATGACCAAACCGCAAAACAGGCCCGGGATTACCGCTTTTTTGACCAAACCGGGTTGCTTCAAATTAGTAAAAAGATAGCTCAATGTCGCAGCGATGAAAAAAGCGCCGACTATGTTGACATTGATATATTCATAAGTTTGAGTCAGATAATGTGTCGAGAAGGGGATTAATAGCGCCGGCAATATTAATAATACGCGCTGGCGGTAGGCTGTATAGGCGGCATAAGCGGTAAAAAACACAGCCAATGAGGACAATAAAATAAATAATTGTTTTGCGGTTTTGACCATCCCGGGATGATCGTAATAGGCGGGATCTTTCGAGATAACTTGTCTGGGCGAGCGGATTTTTCCTTGACTGGCTTCTATGATAAATCCGGCTGTCAGGCCGGCCGCCGTTAAATAAATCGGGAAGCTTGGTTTATGGAAGTAACCGGGATTGAAGTCACCTGTTTTTAGTATCTTCAACGCGGGGTCGATCCGATGTGCCTCATCGATATGACCGGCATAGGGTAACGATTTTTCCATTTTGTGATTTGCCAATAAAAAAAATACCCAACAAATCACTAACAGCAGGAACCAGGGCAAGAGTGTGCAGTAAAAATGCCGCTTCAATGCCATTATAATAATCCTTGTTTCTTATAATCGGTGATGGTTTTTACAATACCTTGCTTAAGCGTGGTTTGGGGTTGATAACTTAATGTGTTTTGGGCCTTTTGGCAAGAATAGCCGAAATTATCCCCCATCATCATCACCTTTGATCGGGTAATGAGCGGCTGAAAATGAAAACAGGCGGCGAGCTTTTCCAGTCCTGCAGCCGTCAGCCACGCCACCCGGTAGGGGATTCTTAGCTTGGGACGCGGCACCATCAGAGCATCGGCAATGGTAAAAACCAGCTCTTCTTTGCTGGCAGGCCGGTCTCCGCTGATAATATATGTCTCGCCCGCCTTCCCTAACTGCATTGCTCGGAGGATGCCGCTGATCAAATCGTCGATATAAACCGGGGACAGCAGGCTTTTACCGTCGCCGATAAACGCAAAGCGCCGCTGTTGCACCGCTTTAAATAACGGTAATTTGTGGGTGTCGCCGGGGCCATAGGTAAACGTCGGGCGGATAATGATGAGCGGTAGTCCGCATTCCCCGGCACATTGCCGCAGTTGTTGTTCCGTTGCAAATTTACTCCTTTCATATGCCGTTACCGGCCGGCACACGGTACTTTCATCCGCAATGCCGGCTGCTATCGGGCCCGTGACGCCGCCCGCACTGAGATAAATGAATCGATGTAGCGGTTTCGTACCAAAACGCCGTAATAAATTTACGCTGCCGGCAACATTGGTTTGCCGGATAAGCGCTTCGTCTGTACCCCACTTGCCAAGCATGCCGGCACAATGTATGACGATATCGATATCCTGTTCTATCCCGGCTAAGGTTTCAGGCTTCAATAAATCACCTTCGAATAGGTCAGCGTTGCCGGTAAAGCCCGAAACAGACCCGGCGTTTCGGGCCAATATTCTAACGGCATAGCCTTCGGCGGCTAATGCCGCTAACAGGTTATGACCGATAAAACCGGTTGCGCCGGTCAGCAGAATAGTTTTCTTGCCGTTATTCATAGTTGTATATAATGCGCAGTTCCGAAGCAGAGCGTAGATGATAAAGTAAAATGGCAAATAAAACCGTAGAAATTGAAGGGAAGGGGCTGGATTATGAACGTTTTGCATTAGATAAGTTGTTTAAACGCTTATTAAGGCAATATCCGATTGGAAACATACTGGAGATTCCCG
>JBNLCC010000065.1:0-4381 GCA_050303615.1 Methylococcaceae bacterium
CTGAAACCGCCAAACAAATTTCCGTGTTATCCGACGATTTCTTCTAAGGAATGACTTTTTTTCACAACCGGTTTTTCAGGCAACTGTTTATCAGCTTCCTCGACCTGCTGCCGATTCTGTCCGTGGTTTTAATCTTTCAGGTGCTGGTCATTCGGCAGCCGGTGCCCGACGTTTTCAGTCTGATCATCGGCACACTGTTTGTCATCCTTGGCCTGACCTTGTTTATCCAGGGATTGGAACAAAGCCTGTTTCCTATCGGCGAATCGATGGCTTACGCATTTGCCCGCAAAGGCAGCCTGTTTTGGCTGTTGCTTTTCGCTTTTTGTCTGGGATTCGGCACTACGGTAGCGGAACCGGCATTGATTGCGGTAACCGATGAAGCGGCTGAAATTGCCGGCCTCGGGAACGTTATCGCGCATACCGACACAGCCAAAAGCAATTATGCGCTAGGTTTGCGGCTTACCGTCGCGTTATCGGTGGGTTTCGCCATTGCGGTCGGCGTATTTCGCATAATACGCGGCTGGTCTTTGCATTATTTAATTATCGGCGGCTACTGTACCGTCATTATCATGACGCCATTCGCACCTGACGAAATTATCGGCATCGCTTACGATTCAGGCGGCGTTACCACATCGACAATCACCGTGCCGCTGGTCACTGCGCTGGGTGTCGGGCTGGCAACCGCCATTAAAGGCCGTAATCCGATGGTGGACGGTTTCGGTCTGATCGCCTTCGCTTCATTGACACCGATGATTTTTGTCATGGCTTACGGCATGCTGATATGATTGAATGGCTCGGCCGGTTTTGCGGAACGTTACTGGCAACCGGCCGCGACATATTGCCCATTGCCGGCATCATTATCGGTTTTCAGTTACTGGTGATACGTAAACCGCTTCCCCACCCAAAAAAAACGCTGGTGGGTTTTTGTTACGTGGTATTGGGAATCGGTTTCTTTTTGGAAGGACTGCAGATGGCACTTTTCCCGCTGGGTGAACTGATGGCCAACCAATTGACCGATCCTGAATTTATCGGCATCGCGCCCCAAGCAAAAACCGTCGCCTGGCAGGCTTATATTTGGGTTTACGTGTTTGCCGCAAGCATCGGTTTTGCCACAACCCTGGCCGAGCCTTCGCTGATCGCCGTAGCCATTAAAGCGGAGGAGATATCCGGCGGCGCCATTCATGCTTTCGGCTTGCGTATTGCGGTTTCAATCGGCGTAGCCTTCGGTATCGCATTAGGCACTTACCGGATTGTTAGCGGCACCGAATTATACTTATATATTCTGATTGGTTATATAATCGTCATCATCCAAACCGCATTTGCTCCCAAACTGATTATCGGTCTCGCTTATGATTCCGGTGGCGTCACCACATCGACAGTGACCGTCCCCCTGGTGACGGCTTTAGGACTGGGTTTGTCCTCCACGGTTCCCGGGCGCAATCCGTTGCTGGACGGTTTTGGTTTGATCGCTTTTGCCAGTTTATTTCCTATTATTGGCGTACTAGCCTACGCCCAAATTGCCGAATGGCGCGCCCGGCGTAGCCGCTATCCCTCCAAAAAGCGGCGTGACAAATAACTATGACCCGATTATTTTTTGACTCATTTGACAATGAAAATAGAGCGTGAACCCGGAACTGACGGGGGCATTTTTTAAAAAAAAGCAGAGAAAAACCATGCATTTTAAACTCATCATTGCCTTTGTCGAAGATGACAAAACCGAACTGGTGCTCGACACTGCCCGTAAATACGGCGCTAAAGGTGCAACGGTAATAAATCATGCACGCGGTGAAGGCATCAAACAATCCAAGACGTTTTTAGGCTTAACACTGGAAACGCAGAGGGATGTCGTATTTTTTTTGGTGGAGGAACATCTTAGCCGCCATATTTTGGAAAAAATCTCGTCGGCGGCGGAGTTTGAAACCAAACCCGGTACCGGCATCGCATTGCAGATTGACGTTGAGGATGCAATCGGCGTCATGCATCAAGTACAAGAACTTCAACAAGAATTTGAGGACGAAATATGATCGATCCGGATAAAATAGTCCGCGTCAGCGACGTAATGAAAACCAATTTCGGCATGATTGAGGGTATTGCAACCGTAGGCGATGCATTAAAAAAAATGAAACAGCTCGGCACGTCGGTGTTGATTGTCGACAAACGCCACGACGATGATGAATACGGTCTGATTACCTCGGCCGATATCGCACGCCATGTGTTGGCTAAAGACCGCGCTCCGGAACGTGTCAATGTTTATGAAATCATGACCGCGCCGGTCATCTCGGTACATCCCGACATGGATATCCGCTATTGTTCCAGATTATTTTCCAACTATGATCTGGTCAGGGCTCCGGTCATCAAAGACGGCGCCATCGTCGGCATGGTCAGCCCGAATACGCTGGTATTGGACGGTCTATATCAAATTTGTAAATAGCATCAATTTCAAAATAGCAGTACAATTCGCGTTGAACAGAAAAAGATGTTGAGTGAAGGAGTACCCTATGTTGTTAGGTTGTCCGGTTAATCAATGTTGTAATTCTGTCTAACCGTTGATATTTTTTAGGAGATTTCAAGCATGGCAACAGGCACAGTTAAGTGGTTCAACAACACAAAAGGGTTTGGTTTTATTGAGCCTACCGAAGGTACTGAAGATATATTCGTGCATCATTCCGTCATTCAAGGTACGGGCTTTAAAACATTGGTTCCCGGCCAGGCCGTTACCTTTGAATTTGAAAACGGCCCGAAAGGACTGACTGCGACAACTGTCAGCACGGAATAAACAGCTTAAATTTCGGTCGGCTCTTGCAGTTAACTCTGCAGGAGCCTTTTTGCTTCACCCGTCTGATCACAACGGCGCCCCACAGGAACCGCCGTCCGACCAGTTGGCGCAATAAATTTCTCCGGCGGTCTTCCTCGGTCAGATTTCCATTCGCCAGCCGGCGTTTGCCATTAAATCCCTGAACCCTATTGCGCGCGCAAAGCGCGTGAAAGCTGCCTTTTACCGTGCATTTTCCATCGACTATAAAATACGGCAGCACCATCCAACGCTGTGAGGTAATAGCGTCGATTGGATACCCAACGCCGCTAATTCCGATTTGCTCAATACCATTGCCGCCAAACATTTCCTGGTTGTAGCCGACTCCTGCTATTCCGGCTCAATGACCCGCACTTCCATCCCCCGGCTGAATACCGGCCTGGATGACGAACACCTGAGCAAATGGTTAAAAGCGATGGCGAAAACCAAATCCCGCATTGTCCTTACTTCCGGCAGCGTGGAACCGGTGTTGGACAGCAGCGGCGGACCGCATTCCATTTTTGCCAAGGCGTTTCTCGAGCAATTACGTAACGACAGCGGCGTGGTCGATGCTTACCGGATCTATCTGAATGTCTCCCGGCAGGTTAAGCAAAGTTCGGAAGCGATAGGTTTTGAACAGACGCCGACCTATGCGCCGATCCAGCATGCCGGACATGGCGGCGGCGAATTCGTACTGGTCAGCCGCTAGTTGCCGGTTTTTTGCCGGGGAAACGGCTTCGGCAGCAGTGTATTTAAGGTTTATGCCGTAGCCCCCGCTTAACTTACCCCGATCAGGGTTACGTTGTCGCGGGCACCGCGTTGCAGGCAGCGCTGCAACATCTCCTTGATGCCCTGCTCCAACGGATAGCCGGTAAGGATGGCGGCGATCTCCGGCTCACTTAATTCCTTATACAAGCCGTCGCTGCAAAGTAAAAACATATCCCCGTATTTGATTTCCTGCACCCGGCACTCTATCTCCAGTAGATCATCGGCGCCGACCGCGCGGGTTATAGCCTGGGCATCAGGAAATTGTGCTATTTCCTGCAGCGTATAGCCCATATCCTGAAGTTCCTGTTGATGGCTATGATCGCGGGTGACTTGTTGTAAGCGGCCGTCGCGAACCCGGTAAATTCTGCTGTCACCCGCCCAAAGGCAGGCGCAATAGTGCTGCTGCACAAACAACAGCGCCGCGGTGCTGCCGATCACGGAGGTATTGTTCCGTCTGGCCAAAGCCAGCAAATCACGATTGATTAACTGTAATTTCCTGATGAGCCAATTGATATTCAGTCCGAATAACGGACCGGCCCGAAAATTCCGCAAACCGTCGATGATCATGTTACTGGCGACCTCACCGGACTCATAACCGCCCATACCGTCGGCGACCGCCCAAAGTGATTGTTCCGCCAACGCCAGAAAAGCATCTTCGTTATGATCGCGCACAACCCCGGTATCGGATAAGCCGAATGAATGCCATTGTTGTTGATCGTTGTAAGGCACGATTAATTATTTCGCCGGATCTTTGCCCGGCGCCAATTTAATTGCCGGTCCCGAGTCCCGCCATCCCCAACGCCGCCAATCTCCGTCAAACAA
>JBNLCC010000066.1:0-31853 GCA_050303615.1 Methylococcaceae bacterium
TACGGCGGTTTCCGATAACTTTGCCTGAAGAGGCGCTGTAATGACCACCGGCTCCAATTCAATCTTTATTTGTTCTTCTGATTGAGCGGGTAGGCTAATCATAGCCAATACTGACAATGAGGTGAGTTTCTTGCGCATATTCGTGCCGCATAAATGACGTTCAAGATATGTTACAACATAACATTTTAATGTGTCCAACATTTTAGCTAAGCCATCATTAATTTTTTCAAAATGGTTATGAAGTTCCATTTTTTTGTCCAGCGAACAAGGAAATTGAAAATAATCGCATGTCCGGGATAAACCTTGCGTATCCAAAGGTACAAAGGTATATTTGAAGCATAGTCGTTAATAACAGGAACTACCCGGCAGCGAGCAGAACCCCTTACCGGGTTCGTCCCTGACCACCAGCCGGGCGGTATTGATCGCCGGCTGATCAATATCCGTGAAATTGCTGGGAACAGTTACCGATTTAAGGCGTTCCCGGCAAACAAAACTTCATTAAAGAGGTCGCATATGCCGCTGACTGATGAACTTGCCGACACAGTTGATTTGCAGAATATGCCCGGTTTCGCGTTGAAAGATTGCGCGTTGATCGCTATCGCCACCAGCCGCTGTGCCAATAACTTAAAAGAATTCCGCGATCATATCGCCGCTTTAAGCGAGGAAAGCCTGTATTACCATTTCTGGGGCAATCTGCTGCTGCCTCGATTTGAAGAACGAGAATATAACAACGATTTTGCCGGATGGGTAAGACATAGCCTGCATGACGCTAAATTGGCCGAGCAACTGGCGGTATTGGACCCGACCTTGTTCAGCGATATGCAGGAGCTGCGGCATCAATTACTTGACTATATCGACGACCGCCTGGAGGAGAGTGAGTTCCTGCAATGGGCGCGGGCGACCCGGCAGTTTGAATTTATCCGTTCCCAGATTGTCGTGTTCGATACGCATATCAAGGTGCGGCAGCCGGCTGAGATGGCTTCCCACATTGCTGATATGTCGGTCAGCGGGATTTTTTACCATTTCATTGATGCGCGACGACGGACCGATGACCGGATGGATGATTTCCGGCGTTGGTTGGGTTTTTTTGGCGAAACCTATCAACCGCTCATTGAGCGGTTATCGCATATTGATCCCTATTTCATTACCCTAGTCGAATTACGGCAACAGATTGCGGCGACCTTTGATCAGTATTTCGCGGAGCAGAACCGATGAACACGATGTTGGAAGCGTATGCTGCAGTCACTGGCAGCGACGTGATTAGGCATCTGCAACAGCTGGCGGCGCCGCTGCAAGGCAAAACCGTAATCCATGTCAATTCGACCCGAGTGGGCGGTGGGGTTGCCGAAATACTGGATAAACTGGTTCCGTTGACACGCGATTTGGGGATTGATGCACGTTGGGAGGTGATCACCGGCGACAGCGATTTTTATCAATGCACCAAAAGCATGCATAACGCAATACAGGGAAATCGGGTGATGATTTCCGATGCGTTGCTGCAGCACTATGAACAGGTCAATGAACAAAATGCCCGGCAATTGCAAGCGGTTCTGGAACAAGCTGATTTTGTTTTTATTCATGATCCGCAGCCCGCCGCACTATTGAAATATTGCAGTAATCGCAAAGGAAAATGGGTGTGGCGATGTCATATAGACGCCAGTCATCCGCACCGTTTTACCTGGCGGTTTATTGAGCAATTTGTGCGGGACTATGATGCCAGCATTTTTTCATTATCGCAGTTTGCCCGGAATTTGCCGCACCCGCAATATATCATCCCACCGAGCATTGACCCGTTGAGTGAAAAAAATATCGATTTGCCGCAGCAGGAATTGGACGCGATCCTGGCCCGTTTTGATCTAAATCCCGATGCGCCGCTGGTGGCGCAGATTTCCCGTTTTGACCACTTTAAAGATCCGGTGGGGGTGATCGAGGCCTACAAGTTGGCTCGACAATATATTCCCGATCTGCAGTTGGTGTTGGCTGGCGGTGGCGCAACCGATGACCCGGAAAGCGATACCGTCCTTGCAGAGGTACGGACTGCGGCCGGTGATGATTCTAATATCAAAATATTGCTATTGCCTCCCAATTCACACCGTACTATCAATGCCCTACAACGGCTAGCGAATATTGTCCTGCAAAAATCCACGAAAGAGGGTTTCGGACTGACAGTTACCGAAGCGCTATGGAAGGGCAAGCCGGTTATTGGCGGCGATACCGGCGGTATTAGGCTGCAGGTGGTTAATTTTCATACCGGTTTTTTAGTCAATTCACCGGAGGGTGCAGCCTTGCGTATTCGTTATCTGTTCAATCAAAGGCAAAAATTGCGGGAAATGGGGCTGAAATCGAAACAGTTTATTCGGGAAAATTTTCTATTAACCCGGCAGTTGCGCGAATACCTGACCTTGATGGTCGGTTTGCAGGACGGAGCTGCCGATCGCATTGAACTGGGTTAATGTTTATGAACAGTATTCAACGTTATCATCCCATGCCATTTGGCTCCCGTATCATGGAGGACGGTAGAGTTAATTTCCGATTGTGGGCGCCCGGCGCCGGCAAAGTTGAGTTGTGCCTGCAGGGGCTGGCTCCCGAAATGCGGTTGCTGATGGCACATGAGGCAGACGGTTGGCACGGTATCATTACCGAATTTGCCGGCAGTGGTTTCTATTATCAATACCGGATCGATGATCGATGGTATATTCCCGACCCGGCGTCCAGATATCAACCCGATGATGCCAACGGTTCCAGTCAGGTTGTCGACGCAGGCAACTGGCGGTGGCAGGACGGAGATTGGCGTGGGCGGCCCTGGGAAGAGGCAGTCATCTACGAACTGCATGTCGGCACTTTCAGCGAGGAAGGGACCTTTGCCGGGGTAAAAAAACAGCTGGATTATTTGGTGGATCTGGGCGTGACCGCTTTGCAGCTGATGCCGGTTGCCGAATTTCCCGGACTGCGGAATTGGGGGTACGACGGCGTGTTACCGTTTGCACCCGACAGTCGCTACGGCTCACCCGATGAGCTCAAGGATTTAATCGCCAGTGCCCATGCCAAAGGACTGATGGTGTTCAATGATGTGGTGTATAGCCATTTCGGTCCTGAAGGCAACTATCTGATGCATTACGCCCCCGCTTTTTTCACCGACCGTTATCGGACACCCTGGGGTAGTGCGATAAATTTTGACGGTCAAGACAGTTATTGGGTACGCCAATTTTTTATTCACAATGCCTTGTATTGGCTGGATGAATATCACTTCGACGGGTTACGCCTGGATGCTGTGCATGCGATTTTTGATCAATCCCAGCCGGATATTTTGCAATGTTTGGCCGAGGCGGTGCGCAAGGGGCCGGGTTATGATCGCCACGTGCATCTAATACTCGAGAACGACAACAATGCCGCGCATTATTTGCGGCCCGCCGCATCCCATCCTCGTCGTTACTTTAATGCACAATGGAACGACGACTTCCATCATGCGATGCATGTTATCTTAACCGGAGAACCCAGCGGTTACTATCAGGATTATGCGCAACATCCGGTTCGGCATTTGGGCCGGAGTCTGGCGGAAGGTTTTGCCTATCAGGGCGAAACATCCGCTTACCGCGAAAACCGGCCTCGCGGTGAATCCACTGCCGATTTACCGCCAACCGCCTTTGTGAATTTTTTACAGAATCATGATCAGGTTGGCAATCGGGCGCTGGGGGAACGCCTTTCGGTGCTGTCCGTACCGGAAGCGCTCCGGGCGGCAACCGCCATTTTATTATTAGCGCCGACACCGCCGTTGCTGTTTATGGGCCAGGAATGGGCCTGCAGCAGTCCCTTCACTTATTTCGTCGATTTTCCGGAACCCTTGGCGGAGCAAGTGACTCAGGGCCGCCTCACCGAGTTTGCCAAATTCCCCGAGTATCGGGATGCCGGACTGCGCAGTTCAATGCTGTTGCCGAATGCAACCGACAGTTTCGAATCGGCTAAACTGCACTGGGACGAAATCAATGCAATGCCGCATAAGCTATGGTTTGCATTTCACCGTGAGCTGCTGCACGTTCGCCGTAGTCACATTCAACCCCGGCTGAAGGGAATTCAGGGGGGGCGAACCCGTTACCGGGTGTTTGACGATCGGGTACTGCTTGTGCAATGGCCTGTAAACGAAACTCCTTCCAGCCTGGTATTGATAGCCAATCTAAGCGATAAATCGGTGCTGTTCAATGATAGTTATCAAGGGGAGATTTTGTTCGCCAGCGATGGCGACACGATGCTCGGCATCGAACAGGGTAGGCTGAAGCCGTGGGCGGTGGCTTTTATATTGACTGAGTCCGATGTTGATTGACCGCAAGCTTGAGCTTCATGATGCTCTTGGCCGTTATCAATGACGATACGTTCCGATAGCCGACGCCATGCAGCCGATATTCCCCATTCGACCTACCGGTTGCAGTTTAATAAGCACTTTAAGTTTACTCAGGCTGCCGGCTGCGTGGCATATCTGCAACAGCTGGGCATCAGTTATTGTTATGCATCGCCTTTTCTAAAGGCTCGCCCGGGCAGTGTTCACGGCTATGATATTGTTGATCATAACACCCTCAATCCGGAAATAGGCAGCGAGGAGGATTTCGATTATTTTGTGTCGGTGCTGGACCAGGCGGGCATGGGCTTGATTGCCGACATCGTGCCTAATCATATGGGGGTGATGGGCAGCGACAACGGCTGGTGGCTGGATGTGCTGGAAAACGGTCCGGCTTCCGGTTTTGCACGGTTTTTCGATATTGACTGGCATCCGGTCAAAAAAGTACTGGAGAATAAAATACTGATTCCGGTGTTGGCCGATCATTACGGCAATATACTGGACAAACAGCAACTCAAACTGGTGTTTGATGCCGACTTGGGTGAGTTTAGCGTCTATTATTTCCAGCACCGGTTTCCGATCGATCCGCAAACCTATCCGAAAATATTATGTTCCCGGCATGAGCGGTTGCTGCCGCTGTTCGCGCCGGATGATGCGGTTCTGCTGGAATATCAAACCCTTGAGAACAGCTTCAGCAAATTGCCGTTGCGCACCGAAATTTCCGCGCAAAAAATCGAAGAAAGGGCGCGGGACAAGGAGGTATTTAAGAGGCAACTGGCCGGCTTGTGTTCCGCAACGGTCCAACTGACCCGGTTTATACAGTCCAGAGTGACTGCAATTAACCGGGAAGCCTCGGCCCGTAGCGAGTTACATGATTTGTTGGAAAGTCAGGCCTATCGGCTGGCTTGTTGGCGTGTTGCCGGCGACGAAATTAATTATCGTCGTTTTTTTGACATCAACGATCTGGCCGGACTACGGGTTGAAGATGAAACTGTATTTAATGCTACGCATCGCTTGTTGCTGAATCTGGTTGAACAAGGAAAATTGCAAGGCTTGCGCATTGATCATGCCGACGGTTTACACGATCCGGTCGCCTATTATCGCCGTTTGAACCAAGCCGTCGCGGCACTGTTAAAACAGGATGAAAACCGGCAAAGCCCGCCGCTGTACCTGATCGCCGAAAAAGTGGTAGCCAATTACGAATACCTGGCCAGCGGCTGGCCTATCCACGGCACCACCGGCTATGAATTTGCCGCCATTGTAAACGGTATTTTTGTCGACTGCGAAGCAGAACATGCGCTGACACGCACTTATGTGCGCTTTATCGGGCAGCGGTTGGATCTCGATGAAATGGTCTATCAGGCCAAAAAGTTTGTTATGACCACCTCGCTGGCCAGCGAATTGAATATGCTGGCCAATCAACTCAGTAAAATCGCCGAAGCCGGTTCCAAAACCCGCGATTATACACTTAATGCCTTGCGAGACGCATTAATGGAAACCATTGCCTGTTTCCCCGTTTACCGCACCTATATCAATTGTTTTGAGGTGAGTAAACAAGATACCCAGTATATTGACTGGGCGATACGGCAGGGTCAACAACGCAGTCGGTCCTTTGACAAAACGGTGTTTGGATTTATCCGCCGGACGCTATTGCTCGATACACAAAATCAGGAGGTTGCGGCAGACAAATTACTAAATTTTGTCATGAAATTCCAGCAAGTTACCGCTCCGGTGATGGCGAAAGGACTCGAAGATACGGCGCTGTACCAATACCACCGACTGATTTCACTGAATGAAGTCGGCAGCGATCCCCGGCGGTTCGGCTGCTCGGTGAATGCGTTCCACCATTTTAACCAGGAAAGGCTGAAAAAATGGCCGTACAGCCTGTTATGCCTGTCCAGTCACGATACCAAACGCAGTGCCGACGTTAGGGCCAGAATCAACATTTTGAGCGAAATCCCGCAGCAATGGCAAGCGGCGGTAGTCCGCTGGCGTAAGTTCAATCGAGTTCACAGGCGCGTCAGCACACCGCAGGCAATCACACGTAATGACGAGTATTTGTTTTACCAGACCCTGATCGGAACCTGGCCGTTCCGGCCCATGAACGATCCGGCGTTGATTGCCTACCGGCAGCGTATTGCAAGCTATATGCTCAAAGCGGTGCGTGAAGCTAAGCAATATTCTTCCTGGTTGAACCCCGATACAGATTACGAACACGCGGTTACCCTGTTTGTCGAGCGTTGTTTGCATGATCCTCAGCGCTCGCTGTTTTTACAGGATTTCATGGCATTTGAACGGCGGGTAAGGCCAGCCGGTTTATATAATGCGCTGGCGCAGACCCTCTTGTTGCTTACTTCGCCGGGGGTGCCGGATATCTATCAAGGCAACGAGCTTTGGCAGTTTGCCTTGGTCGATCCGGATAACCGCCGTCCGGTCGATTTTAATGAGCATGCCCGCCTTTTGCTGGAGCTGGATGAAACAGCGGGTAATGACCGGTTCGGTTTATTAAAAACTTTGCTGGAGAACATGGAGGACGGGCGTATCAAACTGTTCATGATGGTGCAGACTCTACGCTTTCGGAATCGGTATGCAGCTTTATTCAGCGACGGTGAATATGTCAAAATAAACAGCCGTGGCTTGTGCGCCGCACATTTGTTGGCGTTTGCCAGGAAAAACCGGAGTCAATGGGTGATAGTCGTTGTGCCGCGGTTGAACTTGAGCTTATCTCTATCCAATAACGAAAGCCGCCCTTTGTCGGCCGACCTTTGGCAGGATACCTGGCTGGAACTGCCGGCGGACGGGCCGCTGCAGTATTGGGAATTGTTCAGCCAACGCCAAGTGCGTTCGCAACAGCAGCAAAGGGATGTTCTGCTTGCTGTTTCCGACGTTTTCAGATGTTTTCCTTGCGCAGTTTTAGCGGCGTGTTGATTGTTGCCGGACGTTGTTTTTAATGCGGCCGCCGTCCGGAGAGTTAGGAACCGGGATTTAACCGCAACGACTGTATCCATAATTTACTTTCCCGATAAAATTGCGCGTAATCGATTTTCAATAATTCGGAGGAAGGCATTGTCGAATCATCAACAGCAACGACATGTCCGTTACGGTGTGATGTCAACCAGGAAAGGGTCGTATCTTTGTTGATTACCGGCAGGGGTTCCTTCATCCTTAACAAAAACTGGAATTGCCCGTCATATTTCCCGGCCCAGGCAATAGGATCGCCTGCCTTTTGAAATTGTCGCAATTGCCGGACCGCTTGCTGCAGATGAAACGCATTGCCGGTAGATTTGAAAAAACCGGCCAAACTGATTGTCAACACGAGAATTATGGTCAGTGACAGGCAATAAGGTGATGCATTACGCGTTTTGGCAATGGTCATCATGCCGCCCAGACCAATCAGGACGATGAACACTGCCCACCATATTTCCCTGCTTTGCAGCCAATGATACAGTCTGATACCGGGTACGCCAGGTAAAAACAGTAATATCAAACCGAAGCTGACGATCATCAGGTAAGGTAAGCTGTCGCCCGGCTTTGCGACGGTTTGCACACCGGCAAAGGCGCGGCTTAACAATAAGGCGAGTGCCGGCAGCAGCGGTAATAAATAATGTACCTGTTTGCCGCTGATCAGCGAAAAAACGAGAAAGCCCGAAACAAACCAAATCAGGCAAAATCGGAAAGAATCATCCTGCAACAACTTCCGCCGGAATATATTACGCCATGCTCTCGGCCAGAAAAACCAGGGGAAAAGAATTACCGGCGATAACATCAAGTACCACCAAAAAGGTCTCCGATGCGCGAAGCTGTTGGCTACACGATCGACGGTCTGGTGCCATAACAGTGTTCCGCCATAGGCATCACCGGCCGATGCAATAGCCGGGATCGCCCAGCACAATGCCAACACGATGGCTGCGATAATGGCGGCACCGCCTTGTATATACCAGCGCCGCTGGTTGTGTCTAACCGTTTCGCTCCACCAGCGGCCCGCCAAAAAGGGAATCAACACATGCACGAAAACCACCGGTCCTTTTGCCAATAATCCCAGGCCGCAACCGGCAGCAAATATTGCCCAAGAGTGCCAGCGCAAATCACGGGAGGCTTTGATTAAGCCGGTTATGGACAACAGCACACATGCCGTCAACAGGGTATCGAACATGGCGGCATTCAGGAAAGCGCTCCACAACAGGCTGCCCAATAACAACCAGGGGGCCAGGCTCATCGTCGCCGGTTGTTTCGGCCACAGCAGGCCCGCCAGATATCGCACTAAAAATAGGCTAATGAGTGCGCATAGCGGAGAGACCAGCAGCAACCATAGTTCATTGACGCCAAACAGCGACCAACCCAAGTCGTAAAACCAAAACAGCAAAGGCGGCTTATGATGATAGAAGGCGCCGTTCAGATGCGGCACCAGAAAATCCCGGCTATACCACATTTCCCATGCCACGGATGCGTAGCGTGTTTCATCCGGAGGGATCAACCGGTGATATATAAGATTAGCCAACGTCAAGACCAGCCAGGCGACGAAAATATCGGCGTGGTTAACGGTAATGTTTACTAACTTTTTTGCAGGTGAAACGTGATTATCAACGGAATGGGCAGTTGCTGTTTTGGAGGCGTTGTTGCTCATTATCAGTAGTGGCGGTTCACATTCAAATTGTTAAAAAGGAAGGAAGCGGGATCGAAATATGTTTCAAGGCGTCTTCCGGGATTTTGGCGCAGGGATAAGCAAAAATGCTTGGTTAATTCTATGGACTGCCGTTAAACCCGCGCCCAAAAATTAACCAATGAAGCAGGCGAAGGCGCAATAAAATACAGTGCTATTGTACAACCCGACATCAATAATGACGCGGCAATATTTTGTAAGCTGCATAACTTTAGCGCACTTCCGAAAGATCGTTTGATGCGCGTATTAGCCAGGTCGACGCTGTAGATTTCATCCAGGATTAAGTGGACCAAATAGCCTATGGCGATAAACAGCCCGTTCAGCCAGGCATGCAATTCATCCCATTGCATAAGGTAATAACTGATGCATGTTGTTACTAAAGCAAAAAACGCCGCACTTAAAACGGAATGAAATACGCCGCGATGTTCGGTTAATAACGCAAAAACGGTAAACAGCGGGTAACGGATGATGCCGTAAGCAACAGTGCAGAAAACGAGCAAGCGGTCCGGCGGAAACTTATTTTGCAAGGCGCTGCCTACTGCTGCGGCGCCGAGCAGGCCCAAGGCGTTAAATAGCATTTTTACCGGTTTCGAGTTATCCGAATCGATATCGGGAAGAAGCCCTCCCAGGGTTCCTAAAAACACAAACCATGGCCCATCCATGATGTCGATAAGTTGTGTGTTACTTGCAGCGCCCGCCGCGGCAGTACTGACAACCGAGGCCGCTAACAGATGAGTTTTAAAATTAGCCATATATGATTAAAAATAACCCGCTGCCGGGAAGAGCAAGCGGGGCGGTGTTCGGTGATGTGTTGTTATACTGTTTGCTAACCGAATTCCGGAACGTTGTTTCGTGCCGGCGAACACGAATAAGCAATTAGGTGCATTTTGGGTCGTGGTGGTGCATCGGATCGTCCGCCTCTGTTTCCAATTGAATGGTGGCGTGTTCGATATGGAAATTATCATGCAGATGTTTTTGAATAGTCTGTAGAAAATCATTTTTTATTAAATTATCGGTTACAACTAAATGTACCGATAAAGCGGTTTCGGTCGTGCTCAAAGCCCAGACGTGCAGATCGTGCAACTGCACCACTGTGTCCAGGCCGTTAAAATATTGTTTTATCTGGAAAATATCGATGTCTTCGGGAACCGCGTCAATTGCGAGGCGGAACGAGCTGCGTAGCAGCCCCCAGGTTCCGATAAGAATGATCAGCACAACGACAATACTGATTATCGGGTCGATCAAGACCCAACCGGTTTGCATGATGACCAATCCGGCAATGACCACTGCCAGTGAAATTAATGCGTCCGCCACCATATGCAGAAAGGCGCCTTTTATGTTCAGGTCTTGTTTTTGTCCGGAAATAAACAGCATTGCCGTTAGTGAATTAATGACCACGCCGATGGCAGCTACCACAATGATGATCAGACTATCGACCGGTTTGGGGGTGTTGAATCGGCTGACGGCTTCCCAGGCGATACCTCCCAGCGTAACCAGTAACAAAATTGCGCTGGTCAAGGAAGCCATAATGGTAATTTTGCGAAACCCGAAAGTTCTTTTGTCGGTTGCAGATTTTTTGGACAACAGACTGGCGCCCCAACCGAGAACCAGGCTCAATACATCGCTTAGGTTGTGGCCGGCATCCGCGAGTAAAGCCAAAGAGTCCGCGATAATACCGTAGCCTGTTTCGATCGCCACAAAAGTCAAATTCAGCAGTATGCCGATTGCAAAGGCTTTGTTGTAGTTCTTTACCTCGTGGTGATGATTGTGGGGCATATCTATCCGACGAATGTAGCAGAGTTAATGATTTTATCCGGTATCCGAGCAAATATTATACATTGATTGGCCGCTTACCATGTAGCGCATATCGATTTTCAAGTATTCTCTTTCTGCCGTTGCACCGGGGCAGGGAAAGTGATGAGGCATGGAACCGGAATTTGCTGCAGGGGTTGGTTAACCGAAGCGAGAGGCTACGGTGACTGGCGGAGTGATTTGATAGGTCAGCTGCTCGGTGCTATTGGACGGCCGATAATGCTTCGTAACGCTGCAGCGCTGTCCGGCGCACTTCTTCATCAGTATCGTCAAACATGTGTTGCAATAAGGGAGCGGGCGCCCGTAGCGCTACTTCGTAGCGGACCATCCAATCGCTGTCATTGCTCATTAGCGGCAGTTCATCGGTATTGATGCGCCGGGCAACAATGCGGCGTATATCGGTTTCGGCATCATTGGCCATCAGACCGAGGCTAACAGGCGGTATGCGTTCGGCAACGGTGCGCCGGACTTGGCTGTCCGGGTCGACGGCTAACCGGAACAAGCGGCCCTTTGGTAGCCGTTTGGCGACATAGGCGCGTACCAGATAGTCCGGGTCATCGGCCATCAGCTCCAGTTGATGCTCCGGTAGCCGGTCGGCGACGGTGATCCTGACTTCCCGGTCGGGGTCATTGCGTAATTCAGGCAGCCAATCCAACGGTACCCGGTAGGCCAATACGCGTCTTACCGCTTCGTCAGGATCGTTAAGCAGCGGCCGCAACAGGCTGGTCGGCAGATAACGGGCAGCGATTGCCCGCCGTTCCCAAAAGCCGTCCTGGCTGTAATCGGCTGCATGGCCCGGATTGGCGCGAAAAAAGCGGTCTATTTGCCTGCCGCTTTCGGCAGCTACGCAGCAATCGCCGGGTTTGCAGCGGTCGGCCGCCAGCAATGTTTCACGGTGCTCGCAAAGCGAACAGTCAGCCACGGGCGTCAGGTCCGTGTCTTGCCGGTGCTGCCTACCCGAACTCATTATTCAGGCAACTTTGGCTGCCACCGGCAGCAATTGCGGGGTAATTTGCGCTAGCCAGGCCTGGATGCGCTCCTCAGTTAAATGCGGTTGCGTGCGCTGGTCCAGTGCCAAGCCGACAAAACGATTATCGATAACGGCGTGCGAATTTTCAAACTGATAGCCATCGGTACTCCAATGACCGACAATATCCGCGCCGTAGCCGTAAAACCACCGGTAAAGGTGAATCATCGAACTGGCAAAACGGTCAGAATACCTTTCCTGATTACCGAGGCCGAACAGTGCGACCCGTTTGCCGGTTAAGTCCGCTCCGTCCAGTTGCGGCAAGAACTCTGCCCAAGCGGGTTCCATACAACCGGTTGATAAACCCGGCAAATCACCGATACCATAACTCGGGGTGCCTAAAATCAGCGCATTGTACTGTAATATTTCAGCGGCGCTGGTTCGGTTAACGTTTTTAGGCTTGTCCGCCAGTTCATTGCCTAATGCTTTGAAAATCTTTTTTGCCACCAGGCGGGTGCTGCCTGTATCCGTTCCAAAAAAAATACCGATTTTATGCATAAATCACCTTTCATAAAAATTGCAGGACAAGGGGCTGTTCAGCCGTTTTTAATATAGAACCAGCAATTTTCGATCCAGGTTGTGTTGACATTTTTAATGTTAAATATCAATTGAATAGATTATTTTGAACGCGATAACGTTTTGACACGGATGACGGCATGTTGACAATTGCAACAGGAATGGGGATTTTGCGACATAACGGAGGTATAACGGACTACCCCGATTAAGCTTGTAATGTATTTTGCAGACCTTGGTTCGCACGCCGTGTATTTTGATTAATAGGAAGGGGACCAATTTTTTTCCAACATCGCCCTATTTAATGATGCAATGACTGTTTCCCTAGCATCTCTTCGGATACAGAGCATTCCTTCCGGTACGACAGATTCTCTTGCATAGATGCCCCCTCGTAGTGATTTGAGCGTGATTGTGGTGAAAATAGCATTTGCTAAGCAAGAAATCGTTATCGTGGCGGCAAAGCCAACCTCATGGCGCGAGGCACTTCCCGGCTCTCCGATTCGACTTTGTATCATTTGCTGCACTAAGACATCCGGAGGAAAAACTTCCATAATATGTGATGTTACGGGAAAGACGCCAAAGCCAAATTGACTGCTGAAGCAAAATCTTTTTTCGCGATGGATTCTTAAGGTCGCTCCGGGTATCCAAAGATTCTCCGCAGTCCCACGCGGTAAGGGCGGATTTTGCTGATGTTCAAGCGTATGAGTCATATTAGCCATATCGATAACCCACTATCTCAGTATGACGGGAAACCTTCGAGCCATGTCCCGTTAATTGCGTTATGCGTTACGGAAAATCAGTTTGCTATAGGATGTACCTGATATTAACGCGTTACCGAATTGACGTAACGATAGTCCCAGTATTCTCAGTTGAATACCACTCTAATTTAAGGCGCTGAATATAATTTTGGTCAATTTTTAGATTCGGCGGTTTAGTTTGCTGAATTAACACTGCTTCACGGTTTTGTGAAGTAATCCGGGTGAGAAATTCTGCGGGATGACTCTCGATAAGCATTGAGGAAATACTCTTTGCGTGATTCTTCATCGTTAATATCCGGATCTTTCACAAATCCGTGTACAACTGAGAATGTTAGGGACCACTTTACCTCAGAAGGTGTTTTTGATGTGATCGACCGCCTCTTCCATGTGTTCGTTTGCTTTGTCAGTGTGTTTCAATTCTCCATGCTTTATCGCCTCATTGAGATGCGTGGTTGCTTCCGTCATGTGGCTATGTGCACTGGCATGTACTTTTTCGGAAATTTCCGCATGTTTTAGCGCCTCCTTAGCATGTACTGCGACTTGAGCATGGCCCATTTCACCGTGTTTAACCGCTTCATGGAGATGCATAATCGCTTCGGATACATGTTTATGCGCATCGGAATGAATTTTTTCACTTTCTTTTGCGTGTTTTAACGCTGCTTTAGCATGTTTTGTAAATTCTTCGCTGTGGCCTAATTTTCCATGCGTAGCGGCGATCACTGCATGTTCAAGCGCCTGGACTGAATGGGGGACGCCCGCATAAACCACGTCGTTGCACATAAGACTTAATATTCCGGAAACTATTAATACGCTAGCCGATTTAAAATAGTTCATTGCTTATTCCTCACTATAAGTAACAAGAAGCAGTTCTTGTAAAATTAAAAAAAACGGCTGATGGTGGTTTGATTTTTTTATGCGTCTTCAACCGCATCGTCATCAAAGGATTCAATCAACTGACACACGCATTCTCCATTGGGAATCCCGTCCGGCATATCAGCCCACTTCGCCAGTGCATGTTCCATACGCACTTGCAATTCCATAAGCTGTTCCAAACGGGCGCGGTTGACTTTGATCCTGCGAGATATCAAATCACGAACCATCGGGCAGGGTGATTTCCCTTTCTGACTTTCATCTAAAATGTGCTTGATTTCATTTAAACTGTACCCCAATCTTTTTGCCTTTCCGATAAAATCTAAACGCTTAGTATCGGCAGTGTTAAATTGGCGATATCCATTAACCGGGTCACGCCTTGGTTGAAGTAAACCGATTCTTGTGTAATAACGGACTGTGTCCGGAGGTACATTGCAAAATCGTGCGAGTTCTTTAACTTGAAACATTTTAGTATCTCCTTAGGTTTAAACTAACACTTATGTGTTACTCATAGGTCAAGCACGAATATACCATTTGGTTAAGAAGATCACGACTACGCTCGGATTTATGGATTAAAATTGAATAAAATCCGGTGAACCGATGCTAAAATCGCGTGCCATATTTACTTAGCAGAAAACCTCAAATGACAGGCTGCACCAGAATTTCCTATCAGTCGTTAACGATATAAAACGCAAGTCACATTTTCTCCCTACCCAATCAATTAAAAAACCGTTATAGTCAAATTTCATCCATACAGACTTCGGAGAACACTCATGACTGAAAATGAAATTGATAAACAAGCGGTTGTTGGAGTGCTTAATAAAATTCTCGAAACGGAGCTTGCGGGGGTGGTTCGATACACGCATTATTCATTAATGGTTTTTGGGTATAATCGGATCCCGATCGTATCATGGATGCGAGGCCAGGCTACCGAATCGTTAACCCATGCCAACGAAGCCGGCGAAATGATTACTCATCTGGATAGCCATCCGTCACTGGGTATAGGTCCTTTATTGGAAACCCATCGCCATGATATCGGAGACATTTTGCGCGAATCGCTGGAACATGAATTGCTTGCGTTGACCGCGTACAAGGAGTTGCTTGGTCTGGTAAATAACCGCCATGTGATGCTTGAGGAATATGCCCGGCGATTGATTGCTTTGGAAGAAATGCATTTGGGAGAAGTGCGCAAAATGTTGAATAAGCCAAGCGGATAAACGGGGACCATTGCTCGACGGATTTGAACTGGCCCAGCGTATTACTTTCGGTTTAAAACTGCAGGCGAATTGCTTTTTTCCTCCATAGGGAAAGCCGGGCAACTGAACGGATTTCAGTTTATAATGAGCCGTTTTTTTTCATCAAAAAATCCGGCGACGGCAATGCAGCATGTGGTTTGCTTAGCAATTCAATTATAAGTATTTTATGTCAGTTGAAACCGTAGAATTAAGTTGCGACGAGTTCGGGGATGCGGCTCAGCCGCCTGTTATTATTTTGCATGGCTTTTTCGCCTCTGCACGAAATTGGCGCAATATCGCGAAGCTGCTCTCTGCCAAGTTTCATGTTTATGTTTTGAATATGCGTAATCACGGGTCTTCGCCGCATCATCCCGACATGGATTATCCGATTATGGTGGCCGATATTCTTGCTTTTATGGATGCACGCGGGCTGCAGAAAGCCACACTACTGGGGCACAGCATGGGTGGCAAAGCGGCGATGTGGTGCGCGCTACGTTACCCTGAACGTATCGATAAACTTCTGATTGCCGATATCGCGCCGGTGAGCTATCAACATAGTTTTGACGCCACGATTCAAGCTTTGCTTGATTTGCCGCTGGATACCATCAGCAATCGCAAACAGGCGGAAGCACTGCTGGCTGATGCCATTCCGGACATGACTTATCGCCAGTTCCTGTTACAGAATTTGGCATTAAAGCAGGGTAAATATTTCTGGAAAATCGATCTGCAGATTTTCCATCGGATTGCTCCGGCGATCGTTGCATTTCCTGAAGTTCAAGGGATTGAGCCTTATAGGGGGGAAGCCTTGTTCATTACCGGAGGCAATTCCCGATTCATAGTGCCCGATCATATCGATAGGGTACGGGCCTTGTTTCCCAACGCGACTTTACAGACCATACCCAATGCCGGGCATTGGCTGCATGTTAATGAGCCGCTGGTTTTTTCAACAATGGTTGCCGATTACATCGCGTGAATGTCTATCACGCCATAACCGGATCTACTATTTATGCTTTTTCTGCGTTGCAGGGATTAGGTCGAGGAGATAGAAAAACGGGAAAACTGATTGGCGGGAAAATTCGGATCATTGCGAAGAGCTTGGCGCTTTGCTTTATCCTTTTAGCGGAAAAATCCACCGGGTGGGTCGGGAAACGGCAAGACCCACCGTTGCGCAGTTTATTTATCCAAAATTACGGGTAGATGACCTTGGGTTGGAAATATGCTGCGGGATATTTAGGGTCGAAGACCACTTCAATTTTTTGTTTGTTGATCAGTGTTTCATCCTGAAAGACGATTTTGGGTTCAAAGCTGGTTGCAGGATATTTCGGATCGAACTCGGCTTTACCGGTCGGCATTTCAGCGACGGTTTCATCCTGAAACAGCACTTTCGGCTGAAAATCCGATGCCGGATATTGCTCATCGGCTGAGGCACAGATAGGTCCAAAAGCAATAGCGGTGACAGTCAAACCTAAAATCATTGTTTTCTTCATGCAGTATAACCTCCGGTCGTTTTTTTGGCTCAAGCGGGTAAAATTTCAATGGTTGAAAAGTTCAAAGTGCGATGAGGCTTAAAGTATCAGATATTTTGCTGTTTTTGGCAACTATAAATCCGGGGTAATTCGTTCGGGGCTACAATAAGTCATTTATTTTGGGGTAATTGTTTATTAATTGCTGCCGGAATAGTTCGGTAAGCTGTTCGTTATGCCGTTCGTCCCTGGGAATGGGGACATCGATTTCGCTAATGATGGTCATCGGCGGTTTGGACAGAAAGATCAGCCTGTCGGCCAGAGTAATCGCTTCCCGCAGATCATGGGTAACAAACAGTACGGTGTGCGGACGCTGTTGCCACAGTTTAAGCAACAGTTCCCTAACCTGCCGTGCAGTCGGCGGGTCAAGCGAAACAAACGGTTCGTCCATCAGCAAAATATCAGGGTCGATTGCAAACGCGCGGATGATCGAGACGCGGCGGCTCATGCCCAGCGACAGACGTTCGGGATAGACATTGGACATCGCCGTTAAATTCATCGCAGCAAGTAAACTGTCGACCAGCTCGGCTGAGTGGTTTTCCGGCAGCGCCAATGCAATATTTTCCCTGACCGTACGCCAAGGCAAAAGCCTGGGATTTTGAAAGACATAGCCGATGACGGGATTGATTTTATGCGTTCCCAACTCGATTGAGCCCTGAAAGTCTTCATCCAGTCCCGCTATGATATTCAGTAGTGTGGTTTTCCCGCAGCCAGACGGACCTACCAGGCAAACGAATTCACCGCTGCTTAGATTGAGTTGCAGCTTGGAGATCGCCTGATGATTATTTGCTTCGGCAACCGCCGGAAAGGTTTTATTGACAATATCGATGTGGATGTCAGTCATCGCCGCCACCGTTGCGCTTTTTTATCCAGCGGTTTCAATATCAGCCATTCGATCAGTTGGATGACGGTGATAAACGCAATGGTATAAGCAAGAATGCCCGCAACATCGAATAACTGGAAAAACAGATGCAACTGGTAACCCATGCCGTTGCTGCGGCCAAGCAGTTCGACAACCAGAATGATTTTCCATATCAGTGCCAGACCGGAGCGGGTCGCGCTCATTACAAACGGATGCAACTGCGGCCAGATGACATGGGCAAACGTTTTTCTTTTGCCGAAGTGGTAGCAGCGCGCCATTTCCATTAAATCCTGATTGAGTGCCCGTGCCCCTTCGCGTATTGTTACCACCACATTCGGCAGCTTATTGACAACTACCGCCAAAATCGCCGCCGATTCCACCAGGCCGAACCACACATAACAAAGGATAATCGTAACCAAGGCGGGAATGTTCAGGAAAATAACCAGCCAGTTGTCAAAAAAATCATTGAGTTTGGCATGTCTACCCAAAACAATGCCTATCGCACAACCCAGCAGCATCGCGATGCAAAAACTGACCACCAGTCTGAGCAGCGTAACGCCAAGATGATAAGGTAACTGGCCTGATTTGATTTCCCGCCAAAGCACTTCGATAACATACTTGGGCGGCGGCAGAGTGGTACTGTCAAGAAATGTTGCGAGTAGTTGCCAAATGGCTAAAAAAACCAAAATCGAGAGCGCCGCGGTGATATGCGCGCGGTCACTGAACAAACGGGACAACATGTTGTTTTTGTCGATTGCTGTATCCTGTTGACTCTATGTTCACTAATAGCTTATCCATTGATAACCATGCGCCATAAAGAGGGCTTCACGGTAATTCGACCGGCCAAAACGTACCGGCCTGAATATGTTCGGCCGAGCCGGTCAGCCGGTTGTTGCTGAATTTTCTCAACAGAGCGTAAATCTGCGCTGCGGCCTGTTGTTCCGCATTGCCCCAGTGTTTTATGCGCCCCTGACAAAAACGCCGGCGCAACAGCTGTTGCGTGGCGGGCTGTTCGGCTTTGGTTAATGGTATAATTTGTTGCCAGGCCGCATCGGAATCGCATAATAAATCCTTGCTTTGCCGGGTTGTCCGAAAAAAGCTGTCGACGGCCTTGCGGTTTGTTTCCGCCCAGTTTTGTCTAAAAACATAACCCAAAGTCGGCACTTCGACAGTGATCCCCAAGCCTTTTTGTATGTCATTGCCGTCGATTATTTGCCGATAACCCTCCGCTTCAAGTCTGGCAGCGTAATGCCAGTAATTGATCATGGCATCGACGCGGCCCAGCAGCAATTGTTGGTTCAACAGGGGAGGCGCGGCGAACACCTTGGTTACCGTTTGATCCAGGTCGAGTTGATACTGTTTCATTGCCAATGCCTGCAGCAGCAGCCAGTTTTTATCCAATTCTCCGCCGGCAATGCCCAGACGAACGTCTTTCAGATCACGGATCGAGTGAATCGGACTGTCGGCTGCGACCAGCAATGCGCCGGCAGTGTTGGAATAGGGGTAAAAGCTAAAATCGGTGCCCGCTGCGCGTTGTTTGGAGACCCAAATCCAGTCCGAAACAATGATGTCGACGGCGCCGGACTGCAGCGCGATTTTTCCTGCCTGCGGATTGGCGACATGCTGAATGTCAAGACGGAAGTTCTCGTTTTCCGCTAATCCGGCATTATTTAACGCCGTCAACTCCCAATTGACGGTGCCGAAAGGTAAAATGCCGAGCCTGATGAGCGTTTTATCCGCGCTAAAACTTTCACCGCCGAATGCCAACAGCAGCAAGAAAAACAGAGTGTAAAATTTCATAAATGCCTTATTCAAACAGTCTTTTCGGGGCGGTTTAGGTTCGTTGTAAACCTCGAAACTCAATAATTATGGTGTTGCGGTGATAGCGTTTTGAGGTAACATTTTAGCCGGAATGCAGGCTGCTTGGGAATGTTTGTTCCGTTATTTTCTCCCGATCTATTGAGATTTTGATAATATAGCGGGAGAACACCGGCGTAATTCCCAATCATAGAGAGTCAATAAAACAGCTGCTGGGCTGCTGTGAAAAGTTGAGACTATTTAAAGACAATTTTTACCGATTAAACGAAAACATGAGTGAGACCTTAGGTGCAAATCAATTGATTGACCGCTTCGGCAGGCGCGTCGATTATTTACGGATTTCTATCACCGACCGCTGTGATTTTCGCTGTGTCTACTGTATGTCCGAAAATATGACATTTCTGCCGCGTGCGCAGATACTGACACTGGAAGAAATCTATAGCTTGGCACAGGCATTTACCGAGTTGGGGGTCGGTAAAATCAGGATTACCGGCGGCGAACCGCTGGTACGTAAAGGCGCTTTGGATTTGTTACACAAAATCGGCACCTTGCCGGGTTTGAACGAACTGGTTTTGACCACTAACGGCTCCACACTCAATAAAACGGCTTTTGCATTGAAAAATGCCGGGGTAAAGCGTTTAAACATCAGTCTGGATACGCTGGATGCCGGTAAATTCAAGGCATTGACACGAACCGGTGATCTCGGACAAGTGCTTGACGGCATAAAAACGGCAAAGACAGCAGGTTTTAAACGCCTTAAGATCAATTCGGTCATACTTAAAAATCGCAATCACCAGGAAACACCGGATTTGGTGCAATTTGCCATCGATCACGATATCGACGTCAGTTTTATTGAAGAAATGCCGCTGGGAATGGTCGATCAACATAATCGGGCGGAAGCGTATTATGCCAGTGACCGGATCAAAGCGGATCTCGAGCGGCGCTATACGTTGCTGCCGACGCCCGAGAAGACCGGCGGGCCTGCCAAGTATTACCGTATTTCCGGAACCGACAGCAAGGTCGGTTTTATTTCCCCGCACAGCCATAATTTCTGCAGCAGTTGCAATCGGGTGCGCTTAACAGTCGAAGGGCGCTTGTTGCTTTGCCTGGGTAACGAACATTCAGTGGATTTGAAGCATGTTATCAGGGCGAATCCCGGCGACAGCGAAACACTGAAACACGCGATAAGGGCGGCAATGGCGATCAAACCGGAAAAACATGAGTTCGATATTAACGAACAACCGATTATTATGCGGCATATGAATACGACGGGTGGTTAGGTGAGATGTGATGCCACATTGGCGATACCGCTGCTGGTAAGTTGTTTAGTTGCATGTTCTTCAACGGACAAAAGCCATATTTCCCAGGCTGATTTAATGCATTTGCTGGAAGCCGGTAATGCACCGCTGATCATCGATGTTCGCTCGGAAGCGGAATATCGGGCCGGCCATGTGCCGAAAGCGGTTCATATTCCCTTTTGGGCAGCATTTGCAACGGATCGGCTCGATGGATATCCGCCTTCCGAATTATTAGTGCTTTACTGTGAACACGGTCCTCGCGCCGGCATTGCCAAAATGGCGTTGTATTTCGCAGGTTTTGAAAATATGCTTTATTTACAGGGGCATATGAGTTCTTGGAAAGATGCGCATTTACCTATTGAGACGTCGGCGGCGGAATGAATGCAAATACCGCCGTCGCTATGCCGGAATGAAAATTAATCCAATAGGGATTACCGTCGAGTTGTACTAGACTAAATGTTATGAAACGGTTTTTTTTTCTGATTCTGCAACTTTGGAAACAACAGTTTAAGTTGTATCTTGCCGCCGCCTGTATCGGTGCTCTAGCCGGCATTTTTATCCTGTATCCGATCAATGAGTTTGTTTATTTTCATGAGCATGATGTCGGTGAACCACTGGCCGGTAAATATGTGGTGGGGCAGCTTAAACTCGCCTTGCAGGGAAAGACGCCCAATAAGACGGTATTTTACATCGAAGTCGGTACGGTTTTGGGATTGCTGATAGCCTGGGGCTATGGTTTTCTGCATAAAAAACTGCAGCGTATCGAACAATTAAGCGAAGAACTGGATCGCGATATCGTCGGCACCCTTCAGCAGGGTGAAGGGCCGATGTTGGAATTCAAGTCCTCTTTCCGCTGGGATATGGATCAGTCACGCATTAATCGTGCGTTGGAAGGAGCAGTGCTGAAAACCCTGGCCGGGTACCTGAATAGTCACCATGGCGGGACATTGTTGATCGGCGTTGCCGATGACGGGACCGTACTGGGGTTGCAAAATGATTATCAGTCGTTGAAACGGCAGGACCAGGACGGTTTTGAGCAGGCGATAATGGCCGCCGTCTCCACCAACTTGGGGGCGGATTTGTGCCAGTATGTCCAAGTGCTGTTTCATGTGATCGGCGGTAAAGATATTTGCCGTCTTATAGTCCACCAGTCACCCCGGCCGGTGTTCCTGAAGCAGGGCAACGGGCCGAAGTTTTTTCTGCGCACCGGCGGCGGTACACGTGATTTAAATATCCAAGAGGCTACGGAATTCATTGCGACGCGTTTTCATAAATAAGTTTATCGACGACAACCGGCAGATGCCGGCCGGCGTCATAACGCTGCTGATCGCTCTAATCTTTGTGACGCCGCTATGCGGTTATTTATTTGCCTGCGGCTGTACCTGGCCCTGGAACGGTTTGGCCGATAATTGTAATTTTTATGACCAGCAGGCCATGGAAAAATGCCCCTGGTGCCTGTCAAACACGGCAGGGATTTTATCCATAGGCGGTTCGATGTCTGTCGCTTACGCGGCGGCAATGTTTCGGGTTGTTCCGGTAAAACCTGAAGTGGAAAAATTTACCGAAACGGCAATGCGTAGCGCAATCGGTTGTGCGGCATGGCTGTTAGCCGCCGTTCTCTGTGCTTGGTTTTCGGCAATTGTCCAAGGATATCCGCATTTTGTGTTGTTTTCGCAGGGGTAATGCTGATGAATCACTATTTAAACCATATGAAACAATCGATTCGGTTTATGATTTTGCTTGCTTTGACAAGCTGTGCAACAAACAGCGGTGGCTACAAAAAGTCGTCCGATGTAGAAAAGCGGCTGTTCAGCATGACTGCCGAACAAGTCATGATCGATCTGGGAAAACCTCGTTATATCACTGAAATTGGCGAATATAGTAAAGTTTGGAAATACTATGATCAACCGGACGGTTTATCCGGCGGAAGCTGCGAGATTACGTTGATCGTCGAAGCCGGAACAATTGTTAAGGCTGACGTTGTTTCGGAAGGAAAGGCCAGCATTTTTTATCCGTTGGAACCCTGCCGCAACCTACTGGCAAATTTGCGTAAGCCGGAGCCTATGCAAGAGCAAGATAAAGCCGAATAATAATGAGTTCGCTAAATAATTTCTGCCCTTTTGCAGAAACAGCTGTGGCATAGCGACGGCACTTTTTGCATGACTTCATATTATCCAAAATTATAATCTCATTAAGCCCGATATCCGATATGCTATAAATCTACCTCAAAAAACAACCTTGCCATTCATTTTCCATTCAGCATGCCCAGCGTAATATTTCCCTAACATTGTAACCAGGGGATACGCTAATGGCTTTATTATTCAAAAGAATTTTGCTGGTGAGTTTAGTGCTGTTGTTAAACGCCTGTGTCTATTATCCGCGTGCATATGGTGGCGGATATGGTAGGGCTCACTATTATGATGCAAAACGTGACTATCACCATGGGCATCATCACGATAATCGCCGATATCGCGGCAACAATCATCATTACGGCAGGCATTATTAAAACCGCTCTGCCTCTACCGTTGGTGCAACAGATAAAAAGATAGGGAAGGGCTTCTTTATCTATGTGAATGATTATCTGTTTTTAACCGTTTAGCATAAGTATTTTTAACTGACTTTGAAAAGTCGTAAGACTCACCCATTAAGTCAACCATCAGTGGTGCGCGCTTTTTGCGCGACCGCTGTATGGGTCTGTTAGGATCTACAGTATATGTCGACGGTTTATCTCATCATCAACTTTTACCCTGCCGGTCTTTATTGAATTAAAGATATGTTCAAATACATCGCCTATATTTCCCTTTTCGTCTTCCAAGAAATATGAGTGGCCTTTAGGTTTATCATATTTATTGTTAAAATTATCACAGTCAATTGCATAAACATTGGACTGTGTTTTTTTCATGTCCTCTGGACCAGTATGGCCGAGCCTTCTTGAGGCCACTTTGTTTTTCAAATTCGATATTTTGCTCGCTCTTAGTGCCAGGTCATCCGTTGCATGGTACACGGATACGTTCCTTGATGACTGGCTTATTAAGCGACCTTCTTGTCCTTCTTCGAGGGATTCATTGACAATGTCGGCAGCCATTAAAATAGTATTTCTAAATAACAGTGGTACGCCGTTTGCCAAGTCGTACTTATTCCATGCTGAAAGAGTCTGTCTAAATACTCTGTTTCCCATCGAATGTGCAAGTATATTGATGCGTTTAATGCAAGGATTATCTTCTGGTTCTGCATCCCTCCATTTCATAAAGAACTGCAAAGCACGAGCAAATGAAAATGCGCTCATATCTGCTGATTTTTGATCGTCCCAATAGTCCTTTACGATACCTGGGTCATCATCGCAAGGCCATATTACCGGAACCACCTTAACTAGCTCTGGTTTTTTAATGTCAAAGAGTTCTTGAAGTTTTTGTGCTCGTGGAAATATATCTGGTTCGGGGAGATTAGAAAAACCATGAATATAAAACAATATCTGCTTTTCATCGCTATCCCTGAGCATGGCTAGCCATTCTTTAGAACCCAGTTCAATGTAGCTATTTTTATCAAGTCTCTCGCAACAGTATATCGAATTGGATGGCGCGTTTTTCTTTAAATCAAACTTGAAGGCGCGATTTGCTTTTGTGCGTATAGAGCCTTGTGGCTCGCGGTTTGTAACGAATAACATGGCTATTCCTCCGTATGTATTTTGGAGAGGGGGAGATATTTTTGCTATCCCTAATCTCGAAGATCACCTGCGTACCGAAGTGGAGTCAGGTGTCTCTTCTGGTTCTTGTTGCTTAACTATGGTTACCATCAGCAAAACTGGCGACAAGGGGAAAATTTCCTGCTTTCGTGTAACGTCTGTTTCATCCGTATTAACTCCGTTATACGGTGCAACTGCCGTTACGCTTATTACTTGTTAGCATGTTTTATTAGTGGCGTCAATTTTTCCTTTATTATCCGTAGGTTGTCACTAAGAACAAGTTACTATCCCGACCAGCATATATTCCTTATTTTTTACCGGAAATAGATCTGAAAAACTCTACAGTTTCAGTATCTCCTTTCGGCATAACGACCGAATTTTCATGACAAACGGAAACCGTTTATCTTCGACGTAATCATTGACGGCCTTTTTTGTAGTTTTAATTCGGTCATAGTCTTGAATTCGATTCATTTTTATTTCAGCAGAAATTAAGACCATTTCAAAAAAGTAAATAGAACGCGTTGCAGAACTATGCGCCACAGGACCCAAAAATGGAAGTTTCAATCAATCAACCAAGCCCAAGTACTTGTTTGCACAATAAAACGCTCTAGTGACCAGTTCTGGATTGAAGCATGCGTCGTCCCCAGATGGGGCAAAAAAGGCTGTTTGTCGACCAAGCGCATCGGCTAATACATGCGCATCAATCTGGCGCAATTCAACGATGAACTAATCGCCGATGACGAAACCGGCATTGTTAGCTGAAAACAGGGTTATTAAGAACTATCATATTAAAAACCGCTTCCTCAAAGCGTAAAAAACTGTTCTACTTCCGGATAACATGTAAAATCAGCATGTAATCCAGATAACGAGTGTACGGAGGATTGAAGTGTCTGGCGATGATGACAGAGTAGACCTGATGCAGCAGATAAGCGACCTCTTTGATAAAGAAGATATGCTTGCCTATTTTGATTTTACCCATGAGGTTGTAGAAGATGGTGTTAGTCACACGATAGAAGGTATTTGCAAAATATCAAAACCTAAGGAGGTTGATCCGAAGACCAATTGCCTTTACTTAACGTTTATATTAGACGCCCCCGATGATGAAACGTGGACCAACGTTAACCAGTATGTAAAACAGGTCGAATGGGAGAGTCTTCCCAGCTACGTGGATGAGATGGAGAGTGTCCTTTCTATGCCCGCAGTAAGTCATGACAACTCCGGCCATTATTTCAAACAGGTCGATATCTATTTACATAAACATGTGGCGATAGACAGGGCTTTTCTTTCAACCAAACTGTTCCATGCCATAGAAAAGGTTGCCGGTCTTAGTACTCATGGTTTATCCCCTTGGGATGACTCTAATGAAGAGGAATTATCTAGGAAAATAGAGGCTATAAAGACAGGCATAGCCAATCTCTGATTTATTCATCATTGGAATAAATTCGTGGCTTTTCAATTACTACGAATTACGTTGACAGTATGCTTAATACCCTTTCTGTGAGACGTCGGCAAAGGAATTTGTTAATGGAATGCCGGCGGACAATTAAACACCAGCTAAGCCGTGGAGCCTACGGGTTTTTGAACTTTTCTGGACTTCACCGGATTTTGATGATGGCCTGTCTTGAATTGATATAATTTTTACTATTAATTTAATAGCTTACGATTAGCAATAAAATAAAGATACCGTCAACTTTTTCATTTTGCCCTGCATTCGGAACTTCCGGTAGGCGAAAACAATTGGGATTATCCTACCGTGCCAACAGCATCGCTTTTTCATGATGGCTTCTGTAATCACTTTCATATCTATGCCGAATCGTTATTTATTTTACGGATATTGGTCAATTATGGACATGTTGTCTCATTTTTGCTGTAGTTCTTGCCATGATGGTAGTGGAAGTAAAACGGTCAATTGTCTTTTTATTTCTAACTCTGGCGTTATATTCACTATGATTGTCTCAGTTCGACCCTAAGCGGTCAGAGGTATTATCGTCGCTAAATGTTCACTCCTCAGTGTTAAACAGCGATTTGGTTTCTTCTATGAAATGCTTTCTCAGCTGATTTCCATAGTAACGAGAATAAGATATGCCGCCAGCTTTAGCAGGATATAGGGAAACTCTTTCCGGAATTGTATTCAAAGTGCTTAACTGGATTGGTCAATTTTTCTAAACCACCTCATTCATAGGTTGGTGACAAAAATGACAAGGAGGTTGTAAACGACTATCAAACCGATAATTATACGGCAGCAGGGAAATGATTGTTCAAATAAATGGGAAATTTATATTTTTCAAATATATTGGGCTATTATTTTGTGACGTTATTCACAAAATATATTAAAAATATTTGACCGGTTGCAACTTAACTGATCCAATGCTCTAAAGTCAGGTAAAGCAGTTTGAGAAAGATTCAAAGAGAAATTTTCCGGTGATGGGCTCTTATATGCAGTGTGATGGCATTAACAATTTAGCCAGCCACACAAATTCCGTCTTTAGTGGACTATTAGCCCTCTGGTAAATACTGAATCGGACTCGCATGATATGGACGCCGAATTCCAGATTCGAAGCAGTGATGGCCAGAGAGCTACTTAAATTAATGGTATTAGCACAATCAAACTAAAGTGAGGTGCGAAAATGACGACCGTTAGTTATCCAGGCGTATATATTGAAGAAGTGCCCAGTGGGGTGCATACCATAACAGGGGTTTCCACCTCCATAGCCGCCTTCTTCGGGCGCACCGAGAAGGGACCTATAAACAAAGCCAAACGGATCCTAAGTCTTTCCGATTTTACTCGCACTTTTAGCGGACCTCATCCTGACAGCGACCTGGCGTTAAGTGTCCGTCAGTTTTTCGAGAACGGCGGGACCGATTGCTACGTGGTTCGGCTCGCGCACAATGCGGAAAAAGCATCGATCACTTTGAAATGTGCAGAGCTTGTAGCAGGTGAGGGAATGCCCGATGTTCTCACCGTCACGGCAAAGGAAGAAGGCAAATGGGGAAATAACGTTTATCTTGAAATCGACTACAACACCCCCAATCCGGACGAGACTTTTAATCTCCGGGTGATTCACCGCGATGAGTCGGGCCGCGTCATTCAATCGGAAAGTCATATCAATCTTTCCATGAACCCTAATTCGCCGCGTTATGTCCCTACTTTTGTCAGCCGAAACTCCGAGTTGGTCGATATTAAATTAGCGGAAGGCTTCGAAATTACGGATTCCGATTTTCAGGGTTATAGTGAAAGCAGAAGGCCGTTAACGAATTTCGTTTCAGAACTGAATGGACTAATTCATCCCGGGGAGCCGACGCCAACCAAAAGCTGTTTCGAAATCAGCGTCAATAATGGTCCGTTCTTTCCCGTCGATTTGCGCACTAATTTAGCATGGAGTTCATTTCCGGTAGATGCCGGTGCCGAAACGGTTGCCGACCTGATAGCGGGTCGGATTAATCACTGTTTAAACGGATCGGGTTTCAGTGTTAACTGTCGCTTGGAACCGGATTCTGTGCCTACTCAATTCTATGTATTAAAAATCCTTTCCGGCAATTCAAGCGAAGGCACTTTTGCCCCCAACTCCAGCGTCAGAATCCGCAACAGTTCAACCAACGATTTGGCGGCGGCATTGATGTTGGGCGTCGATTACGGCGGCGTCGAGGTTCCCCGTTACAGCAATTTCCGACCGATGCCGACTGCGACGCTGTTTACGGACGACGTCAATGCGTTGGCTGCGCTGCGACAAAATCAGTTAACCTCGATTACCCTTTCCGACATCGATATCAACTTTGTAGCTAATGGCAGGAATATACTGATAACAAGGAGCGACGATGAAGAACCGTGGTATCGTGATGGTTTACTAACGGAGGTAAACGGCCACAACGACGGCGTTCGGGAAAAGCTACGAATCGTCGCCAAGGCCATCAACGAAACCACGCCGCCTCTGTCCCATACCAGCCTGCCGTTTCGCGCCGAAGTCTGGGGCTATCATCTGGCGCTAGTTCCTATCGGAGGTACAATAAATTCCTCGGTTGGAATCACTGGAATCTCCACAACAGACGGCGACGGCGTCGATTCTGGTGATTTTTTTACTGAAAATATCCGCAACTATGCGCTCGGTTTTACGGGCGCTATTAGCCATTTCCAAAATTCAACCGTCGATATTGGTAGGGACGATGACGGCAATCGGTTGGAGCCGGCCGATTACTTCGGTAGCGAATTGCAGCAAACCGGTTTCCACGCGCTGGACGGCGTCGATCTATTCAATTTGATGATATTGCCGGCGGATCAGGATATTCACATCGAAGAACAATGGGTGCAACTTTTGGGCAGAGCCAGCCTGTATTGCGAATCGAAACGCGCCTTTCTGTTAATGGACGCCCCGGGAAGCTGGACCGATTCTAATAATCGTCCTGCCGCGACCAGCACCGAGGCCAATCTGCTGCGTAATAGGGTCGTCAATACCCATTCGGCGGTCTTTTATCCCAGGATTCAATATAGCGATAAAGGCATCAAAAAAACCATGGGTCCATCCGGGATCATAGCCGGGCTGATGGCCCGCATCGATTCAACACGGGGCGTTTGGAAAGCCCCGGCGGGAATCGAAGCCGACATCCGGGGCATTCTCGGGCTGGAAGTGAACCTGACCGACAAAGAAAACGGCGTACTGAATAAACTGGGCGTCAACTGTTTGCGGCAATTCCCGAACGGCTTTGTGAATTGGGGCGCCCGAACGATGGCCGGTTCCGACGATATCGGCTCGGAATGGAAATACATTCCGATTCGGCGGCTGGCTTTATTCATCGAAGAATCGCTTTACCGCGGCACCAGATGGGTGGTCTTCGAGCCCAATGACGAACCTCTATGGGCCAAGATCAGATTGAATATCGGTGTCTTTATGACCGGGTTATTCCGGCAGGGAGCGTTTCAGGGCAGTTCGCCCGACAAGGCTTTCTTTGTTAAATGCGATGGCGAAACAACCACGCAGGCTGACCGAAACCTGGGCATCGTCAACATCGAGGTCGGTTTCGCACCGCTAAAACCGGCCGAGTTCGTCGTCATCAAAATCCAGCAAATCGCTGGTGATCTCGTCTAACGTAACCGAGGGGAGAAAAAATCATGGCAAACGGATACGGATTCGAAAAAAATGTCCATCGTAAAGATCCCTATAAAAATTTCAAATTCATCATTAAATGGGATACCGAAAGCGGTCCGATGCAGACCATCATGGGCGTATCGAAAGTGAGTGCGCTCAAACGGACCACGGAAGTAGTGACTTATCGTTCGGGAGGGGATAACAGCCGAGATCACAAATCGCCGGGCCGTACCAGTTACGAGGGAATCACCTGCGAGCGCGGCATCACCCACGATGTGGAATTCGAGACATGGGCAAAGAAAATACATTCCCATGACGGCGATACATTAATGGATTTGGCCAAGTATAAAAAGAATTTGATTCTGGAAGTCATGAATGAAAAAGGCCATGCGGTATTGCGTTATAACCTTTACGATTGTTGGGTGAGCGATTTTACGGCCCTTCCGGACCTGGATGCTAATGCCAACGCCGTTGCGATTGAATCCATAAAGATCGAACTGGAAAGTTGGGAACGAGACAGATCGCTTAAAGAACCCGAAGAATCTTCCGACGTTACGGTTTCGGGATGATAATCCGTGATGAGCATAGTCGTACCCCGTCGGTCATTCGCTCTACCGGTAAAGTATCATCCGGCTAAATCGGATCAGGGCGCTACCAACGAACTTCAGCTTAGGCCGTTCGGCCATCAAGCGGAAGATCTGGCGGTCGATTTCAACAACACGCCGCGACCGAATCTTGAAACTCAGATCATCGCCTGTTGTGCGACGGATGAAGCAGGAAACAAGCTTTCCGAGGATTCTGTGTGGCATCTTGATGTCAGTAAACGTATCGAGTGCCTGTTTGTAATCACCGTCTTGGATAAACCGTCCGAACAGCTCGATGTCGACCTGCGTTGCCAAACCCCTGGCTGTCTCGAAGAATTGGAAGTCAGCTTTTCCATCCAAGATATTGCGGGTTTTCTCGATCAGGTCGAGGCAGTTGACAGCGTTAACGTCGATCTCGGCGAAAGGCGGTTAACGTTGCGTAAACCGACCGGATTTGATCAATTGAAGTGGTTGTCCGAATCGTATGCGGACGAAGTCACCGCCGCGCGCACCATGATCGATTCGCTGGTCCAGGAAGACAGGCAAATACGGCTTGATCAACCGGACGATACGGATTGGCTGAAAACGATTGACGAGGCGATGGCCGGGTTAGATCCCCTGGTGAATTTTCGTCTGAAGACAAATTGTCCCGTCTGTGGTAAGCGATGCCACTACGATATCGACTTTGGCGAGATTTGCCTGAGACAACTAAGCGCCGCGCAAACCAGGCTCATCGAGTGGGTTCACACCTTGGCGTTTCATTATCACTGGAACGAACGGGAGATATTCGCACTCCCGCCGTGGCGGCTGCAACGCCATTTAAACTTGATCGATCGGGAGGTGGCACAGTGAAAGGTTATTTCTCGCGTTTGATTCGGCAAACCGGCATCGCTTTGGGGCAAGAGCAGTCGCCACCTGTGCATCAACTTCAAACGAACAAGAATGGTTTCACCGGTCATTCCAATGCTTACGACCAACCGGAGCCAATGGAAGTGGAAGAAATTATCGAAATATCCGCTCCATCGAATTCCGGCATTTCGAACGATCACGAAGTCGACAAAGAATCTCGAAAAACCAGTATAGAGTCGAATACCACGATTAAGCCGCATCGAACAAACTCTTCGGAAACGATCAGTCAGACACATACACAGTTTGTTTCAACAGCAACGCAAACGCACTCCCACCAATCAGAATCGAATATCGGACCCACTGAAATTGGTAAGTTGAGGAAAGGAGTCGGCTCTCCGTTTAACCGACCGGAGCCGACTCAAAAATCCGGCTACGTTCGGGAATCGTCGGATGGGGTCGAAATACAGGCCTCATCGGTTACCGTATCGGAGTCGGAATCAAAACCGGAAAGCACGGATAACTTAGAAGCTAGAAATTCCGCAAAAGATATCGAGTATTCGGAAGTTATAGAGAAAAAAGCGGTACCGCCTTCGATCGAGCAACACGTCTACATCTCTAAGCTGCCGGAAGCCTACCAAACGGCAATCAAAGAATGGTTGCTGGCTCCAACAAATGGCGACAAAAACCAGCCGATCAATCAAGAAAACCTCCAAAAAGCCATTAAGCGGAAACAACATAGTCACGTGACTTTAAAGTCGGATGACAAACTCGCTCATGCTTTTTCCAAAATGCGCACAAACGAGGAACGGCAAGGCGGAGACTTACACTTATCGATCGGCAATATCAATCTTACCGTGGAGGAAACTAAGCCCGTAAAACAACCCCACCAATCGGCTGACAGACCGGACCGTAAAACGTACTCCGGATCGTCCCGGCTTAGCCGCCATTATG
>JBNLCC010000067.1:0-18591 GCA_050303615.1 Methylococcaceae bacterium
TCCAAGCCCGGGAAGTTAACGGTCAGCGTTGCCGTGATATTGTCGATCAGGCAGGCGCCGGAGCGGCAGTCCACATTGTCGAAAATCATCGCTTCCGATTTGCCGCGGCGCACGGTAACGTCATAATTTTGCCGGAATACGATCAGTGCCGCCTGGTCATTTTTCCAGTTTTGATGGGTGACTTCCTCGTCGGCAGCGGAATTGGCCTGGTTGTCATTGGCATAAACCGTCGTGTGCACATTAGTCAACCCGGGAAAATTGACATTTAAGGTGGCGGTAATATTGTTGACGCTGCAACTGCCGGAAGTACAATTTACGTCATCGACCACGATCGTGTCGCCACCATTGGTAACGCTTAGGTCATAGATGCCGGGGAACACCGGTATCACAGCCAGATCTTTCTGCCACTTTTTGTGGGTGATTTCTATGCCGGAAACGGAGTCGAGTACATTGTCGGGGACTTGAACCGAGGTGTGCACACTGGACAATCCGGGAAAATCGACGGTCAGCGTCGCGTTATGTCATTGACCGTGCATGAGCCGGACCGGCAGTCCAGATTATCAACGATAAAATTGCCGCCGCCTTTGCGAATCTGTAAATCGACAATTTGGCGCAGGACACTGATTTCCACTACATCGTTTTGCCAGTTTTTATGGGTTATTTCCCCGCCGTTCGCCTCGCCATTGACGGCATCGGGAACGCGCACCGCCGTGTGTACGTTTTTGAGACCCAAAAAATTTACTGTTAAAGTGGCGGCCACGTTATCGACGGTACAGGTAGCCGTTGTACAGTCGACATTGTCAATGATCAGCACTCCCGAGCCTTTTTTAATAATCAGGTCATAATGCCCCGACGGCACATCGATGCTGGTGCTGTCGCTTTGCCAGTTGGATATCTTAACGGATGCGCCGGTGGCGGCGTTCTGCAAGCCGTCTGCAACCAGTACTTCTGTATGGACGCTAGTTAATCCCGGAAAATTTACCTGCAACGTTGCAAACGCAGTCGCTGCCGTCGCTTCTATTGCGCTAGCATTGAAAGAACAACAAAACAACAAAACAACAATAAACCGGTTATTATGCTTTTTTCCCATTTGTGACCATTACTCTGCAACATGGTCGGTCCCCTGCATAAAACTGTAAGAATTGAAAATCAGTATGGCAGAGGGGAAGCAATAGCTGAATAGTTACACAGTGATTGAAATCACAAAAATGGTATCCGGAAATGAGACTCAGTTCATATAATTTATTGCGTTGACAAATTTGGGGGTTAATATGGCGCTTTGCGTCATTTTATGGACAATTGCTGTCGGGTGTGATAACGGGTTGAAGCCTGCTGGCGGGCAAGTAGCGTGTTTATGCATCAAATTTCAAATTTGCCTAAATACTTCGCCGGATAATTAATCCGGACCTAGAAAAATTTTTTCTTGGTAAAGTTGTATCGGCAAGGCCTCAAGCTTTTGCCCTAGACAGGGACCGTGAATGCATAAACCATCTTCGATTTTGAATAATGCCCCATGAACTGCACAGATTATATGGTCACTTTCAAAATTTAAAAAATCGTCCGCTTTCCAATTTAATTCTACTTCCCAGTGAGGACAGGCATTTTTATAAGCTAACAGTTTTCCACCTGAATGGACAATAAAGGCTTCGATCGTTGTGCCGTTTTTATCCCGGTAATTAAATTGTTTGCAGCGATTGGGTAATATTTCGTTTCTATTGAATAAAAAACGCTGTTGCTGAAATAATGTCACGAGGGCGACGGCTTGCGGATTGTTAAATTGCTGTGGAATAAAATTACGGCAGCATCACCCCCCTGATGGTGAAGTAAATCAGTGCGGCCATGATGCCGGACAACGGGACGGTAATGAGCCATGCGGCAGCAATTTTGTATAAATGTGAACGCTTTACCAATTCCTTGCGGTAAACTTTTTTCAATCCCTTACGCTCTTTCTTAGTTAAATGTGTTTCCGATGCGTTAGCCTTTAAATCCGTTAACATTTGCCCTTTGATTTCGATTGAAGCCTTTTTAAAATCAATAAGAAATGCCTCGACCTTTTCCGGTTGGTCATGTATATGGTGTTCCTTGATTTCCTCAATCATTACCGCGTAACTGCGTTTTAGGTATTCGCGAAGAAATCCCACTCCGAATACCGCACCGACAGCAGTGTGGGTGGAGCTGATCGGCAGGCCCAATTGGCTGGCGATGATAACGGTGATTGCTGCTGACATGGCGATGCAGAACGCGCGCATTTTATCCAGTTCAGTGATTTCACTGCCGACCGTGCGGATTAATTTGGGGCCGTACAGCGCCAGTCCGATAGAAATGCCGAGCGCGCCGATCATCATCACCCAGAGCGGTATGGCCGCTTTTGTCGCAATGCCGCTGCTGATGATGGCATCACTAATGGCAGCGAGCGGCCCGACTGCATTAGCCACATCATTTGCTCCATGGGCAAAGCTTAATAGGGCGGCGGCAAAAATCAGCGGTAAACTGAACAGACTGTTGACACTGCTTTTTGAGTTTTCCATGCGTTGCGAAGCTTTGGTTATTACCGGGCGGAGAATAACATAAACCATAACGGCAATCGCCAGACCGATACCGGCAGCGAGGGAGATTTCCACTTTCCAGATTTTTTTTAAACCTTTCATGATCAGATAGGTGGAGAAGACCCACACCATAAGCGTAATCAACAGGGGGACAATTTTTTTAGCCGCCTGCAGCATATCCTCCTGATAGGTGATGGTCCGTTTGATCAGGTAGAGGAAAGCTGCCGCGATGATGCCGCCCATCACCGGGGAAATGACCCAACTGGCAGCAATTTTGCCGAACACCGGCCAATTGGCGATGCCCAAACCGCCCGCGGCGATACCGGACCCTAGTACGCCGCCGACGATCGAATGCGTGGTGGATACCGGGGCATTTAATGCGGTGGCGATATTCAGCCAGATAGCAGCCGCTAACAAGGCTGCCATCATCAACCAAATGAAGGTATCGGGATCACTGATGTGGGACGGGTCTATGATGCTTTTTTTAATGGTGCTGACCACATCGCCGCCGGCGATGATCGCGCCTGACGCTTCGAAAATCGCGGCAATGACAATCGCCCCGGTCATGGTCAAGGCTTTGGAGCCGACTGCAGGGCCGACATTGTTGGCAACATCGTTGGCACCGATATTTAACGCCATATAGCCGCCTATGACCGCAGCGATAACCAGCAATATATGGCCGCTGACATCGTGGGTCGTTGCGTTGACGTAAAACATGATGCAAACCATGAACATAAATGCGATACCGACGCGGATCAGCTCGTGACGGCTGGATATGGTTGCGTTTTCAATTTGGTTAATATTCTTCAGTTCCACCTGTGTCCCCTGCGGCGTTATACAGATAGCGGCATATTCTATCTTAATCTGGAGCGAATAGTGCTTTTTTTGCGTTAATTCAATGTGGGTACGGAAGGTGAATTCCGGATAAAACATTTTGTTTTAAAAGGTAAATATTGCCTAGGAAATTTTTTTAAACTTGCAATATTTATAGTTATCCTTTACTTTGTAGCATTCGAAAGGCTAGGGGTGCTTCGCTGTGATGAAGCTGAGAGAGACCCTTTGAACCTGACCCCGGCTAATACCGGCGTAGGAAAGCCAAACCCTGCGCTTGTTTTTATTGAATTTTAGGAGATAAGCATGAGCGCTGTCCGTCACGATGTTCCCTCACCCGCAATCAGCAGTGTAAAAATAGATCCCTACCCGGCTTCGGAAAAGATTTATGTGCGAGGCAGCCGCGCGGATCTCCGGGTGCCGATGCGTAGAATCAATTTATCCGATACGCCTGCCAGTTTCGGCGCGGAAAAAAACCCCCCGATTTACGTCTACGATACTTCGGGCGTCTATACCGATCCGGATGTGGAAATCGACTTGCGTAAAGGGTTGGCGTCAATTCGTGCAACCTGGTTGGAAGAACGGGGGGATACCGAATTGCTGGACGGGCCAAGTTCCGATTACGGCCGAGAACGCCTGCGGGATCCGGCAACGTCGCATCTGCGTTTTGAGCATATTCGCCTGCCGCGGCGAGCCAAAGCGGGCGCCAATGTATCGCAAATGCATTATGCGCGACAAGGCATCGTCACCCCCGAAATGGAGTTCATTGCTATCCGGGAAAATCAAAAATTGGAGGAGATGCGCGATTTGTATAAAAGCCAGCATCCCGGCCAGTCATTCGGCGCGGCGATTCCTGCCGTGATTACACCGGAATTTGTCCGCGATGAAGTCGCCAGAGGCCGGGCCATTATACCGGCCAATATCAATCATCCGGAATTGGAGCCGATGATTATCGGCCGTAATTTCCTGGTCAAGATTAACGGGAATTTGGGTAATTCCGCTGTGACTTCGTCGATCGAGGAAGAAGTGGAAAAAATGCTTTGGGGGATTCGTTGGGGAGCGGACACGATTATGGACTTGTCTACCGGCAAGAACATTCATGAGACCCGGGAATGGATTTTGCGGAACTCGCCGGTGCCGATCGGTACCGTACCAATTTATCAGGCCTTGGAAAAAGTCGACGGTAAAGCGGAGGAACTGACCTGGGAAATTTTCCGCGATACCTTGATCGAGCAGGCGGAACAGGGTGTGGATTACTTCACCATCCACGCCGGAGTGCGCTTGCATCATGTGCCGCTCACCGCCAAACGTTTGACGGGCATTGTTTCCCGCGGCGGTTCCATTATGGCCAAATGGTGTTTGGCACACCATACCGAAAGCTTCCTCTATACGAATTTCGAAGAAATCTGCGAAATTATGAAGGCCTATGACGTGTCTTTTTCGCTGGGCGACGGTTTGCGTCCGGGGTCGATTGCCGACGCCAATGACGAAGCGCAATTCGGCGAACTGGAAACTTTGGGCGAATTAACCAAAATCGCCTGGCAACACGACGTGCAGACCATGATTGAAGGGCCGGGCCATGTGCCGCTGCATATGGTTAAAGTCAATATGGAAAAACAACTGCAGGATTGTTTCGAGGCGCCTTTTTATACCCTCGGGCCGCTGACAACCGATATCGCTCCGGGCTACGACCATATCACTTCGGCAATCGGGGCGGCCAATATTGGTTGGTACGGTTGTGCGATGTTGTGCTATGTCACGCAGAAAGAACACCTGGGACTGCCTAATAAACAGGATGTACGTGAAGGTATTGTGACTTATAAAATTGCCGCGCATGCCGCTGACTTGGCGAAAGGGCATCCCGGTGCGCAGGCGCGCGATAATGCGATGTCTAAAGCCCGCTTTGAATTTCGTTGGGAAGATCAGTTCAATATCGGGCTGGACCCGGAAAAAGCCCGCGAATTTCATGATGAAACCTTGCCGAAAGAATCCGCTAAGATCGCCCATTTCTGCTCGATGTGCGGACCGCATTTTTGCTCGATGAAAATCAGCCAGGATGTACGGGACTATGCCGCTCAGAAGGGAATTGACGACGCGCAGGCGTTAGCCGCCGGTATGGATGAGAAATCAAAACAGTTTCTGGAGGAAGGGGCCGATATTTATCATAAAATTTAAATAGGGTTCAAGCTATTGGCGGTATATGTTTCGGTAGACAGGGTGTATAGCGTTAATTATCATATGCAACGCATGTAATGCAAATTAAGAACGGGAAATAATAAAACTCGCTTCGAAGAATGGATGTCGGCAATAAGGTTGCTCCACGATGTTGGTCTTCCCCGGGTCCCAGCCCGAGCTGTCATCTATAAACCCTTAATGATCGGCAGCGGTGTTCCGGGTGGCAATGTATGCTGCCGGCAAATGAAACGACAGGCGCTATGATGAAAAATAAAATTATCAGTCTGGATATTAATGAAATCGGAATCGGCAAGCGAATCAGAAAGAATGTCGATCTGGACTTATTGAAAATCTCAATGTCGGCAATCGGACAGTTGCAGCCGATAATTATTGATAACCGTTATCAGTTGGTGGCCGGTTATCGGCGACTGGCGGTGGCGCGTGAATTAGGCTGGGAAACGATCGATGCCCTGGTGTTGAATACGGACGATAAAAGGATGAAACTGCTCATCGAAATGGACGAAAATATCACCCGGCGTGATTTTACACCTGACGAACTGGATGACGGTTATAGCCGGGTCAGGCGCTTTAATAAGGACGGTGTTTTCTGGAAAATGGTCAACACAATTTTGGGTTAGGTCAAAGCGATATGCCGTCGGTCCCTTGGTTCGAACAGCGGAATTGACGGAATCCGGTAACGAGGGGTTGTTGCTATGACAATCGTTAGTGTAGCATTGCAAGCCGTTTTCCACATGTGGCATAGCGAATGCCTGCAGAAGAGACGCAATGCCTACATTTCCTCCGGCTTCATCATTTTTGCTTCAAGAACTGTAACGCCAGGTTGACGGTAAACGCGATAACCAGCAGCAGAATGCCAAGTGCCAAACCCAGTTCGAATTCGCCTTTGCTGGTTTCCAAAGCGATCGCGGTGGTCATGGTTCGCGTTGCACCTTGAATGTTTCCACCCAGCATCATTGCCGCACCGACTTCGCCGATTGCCCGGCCGAAACCGGTAATGACGGCGGCAAGAATGGCAAACCTCAATTCACTCAAAATGAGCAACAGCATTTGGCCGGTGTTTGCGCCCAACGTCTTTAACGTGGGAAGTAAACGCGCATCTGCCGACAAAACGGCCACCAGCGTCATGTTCATGATGATGGGCAGGATTAAACATGTCTCGCCCAGAATGACGGCGCTTTTAGTAAAAAGCAGCCCAAAATCTCCCAAAGGCCCCCGGCGGCTGAGCAAGCCATAAAATATCAGTCCGATCATTACGGTCGGCATGGCCATCAGCGTGTTTAACGTGTTCTGTAATAACCGTTTGCCGGGAAACTCGCTGATGGCGGCCCAAATACCGAGAAAAACACCGATCAGTGAAGCACATAGGGTCGCAAGCAAGGATATTTGCAATGATGTGCGGGCAACGCTGTAAACTTCCGCATCTAGCTGTAAAAGCAGGTGCACGGCCGACAACAAGGCGCCGGAAAAATAATCCATGCTGCGATCAGTCTGACTGGCTGTTGCGATACCAGTGGCCGGATTTGCCGCCGTGCTTTTCCAAAAGTCTGACCGACTCGATCGTCATGCCGCGGTCCACCGCCTTGCACATATCGTATATGGTAAGTAATGCGACCTGCGTTGCATTGAGCGCTTCCATTTCCACGCCGGTTCGGCCGCTGGTTTTAACGGTGGTAATACAGTGCACCCGGTTGTTCGCGGCGTCCGTTGTCAAATCGATCGCCACATGGGTCAGCGGCAAAGGATGGCAAAGCGGGATGAGGTCCGCCGTTTTTTTGCTGGCCATGATGCCGGCAACTCGTGCGATAGCCAGTACATCGCCCTTCTTGTGTCCTTTTGTTGCAATCAGCTCCAAAGTTTTCTGCTGCATCGTGATAAAACCTTCGCTTATAGCAGAGCGTTCGGTGACGGTTTTTGCACCGATATCCACCATGTGGGCTTCGCCGGCGTGATTGAAATGGGATAATTTTGTCATATCGTTCAGTGCGCTGCTGGGACGTTCTCGTACGGTAATGTATGTTGAGTCAGCATATTCGGAAAATGCCGACATGGGCGGAATTTTTTAGATTCACCGCTTATTGTATAAAAAATGGCAGTGGAGAAGTGCGCAAGATTTGAAAAAGTTTTTGTAGAATGGTTACAATTTTTGCACATTAACCGCTAACTAATAATAAAGCAGCGAAGATTTTATAGTATGATGCTACCGCGTGTTGGCCCTAAAGCGGATGAAATATAGATTGATTTTATAATGACATTTTTTCAAGCCGCTCGGTTTATAATTTGGTACGCGATGTGCTTGTTTGGTGTAAATTTATCAGTGCCGCCGCAAGACTGACGTGCACCGAAGCATCATCTCCACACATTTTCTAATGACTTGTTGATAAATAATCAATCCTCTATTAAAACACTGCAAAATGCAGCAACGGTGTACCATTTATCAATCTTACCGATTGTGCCTGCTGCTATAAGTCCGCTTGTTATTCCTTTTTAATTCAAAGAGAGCAGTACTGATGATTCCTGAACTTGGACACCTTTCGTTAATCATGGCTTTGTGTATGGCGTTGATTTTGGGAACGCTCCCCATTCTCGGATCGGTTAGATCGGTCCCGGGCTGGATTGCCGTCGCCAGGCCTGCCGCTTATGGGCAATTGCTGTTCATGGCGCTGTCCTATGGTTGTCTGACTTATTCTTTTCTGGTACATGATTTCTCGGTTGCTTATACGGCGCAGAATTCCAATACCGCGCTGCCGACCCTGTATCTGATTTCGGGGGTATGGGGCGCTCATGAGGGTTCACTATTGCTTTGGGCGTTTACTTTGACTATATGGACTGCGGCGCTGGCATTTTTTAGCCGCAGCATTCCGGACTATATCGTGGCAAAAGTATTAGGGGTGATGGGGCTGGTCAGTATCGGTTTTATTCTGTTTTTACTGTTGACCTCCAATCCTTTTGCCAGGCTGTTTCCTGTTCCGGTAGAAGGCCGGGATTTGAATCCGTTGCTGCAGGATCCCGGTTTGGCCATCCATCCCCCCATGTTGTATATGGGCTATGTCGGTTTTTCGGTCGCATTCGCGTTTGCTATCGCTGCATTAATTGAAGGCCGTCTGGACGCGGCGTGGGCGCGATGGTCGAGACCCTGGACGAGTATTGCCTGGATGTTTTTGACGATCGGCATCACGTTGGGCAGTTGGTGGGCGTATTATGAATTAGGTTGGGGCGGATGGTGGTTCTGGGATCCGGTGGAAAATGCATCGTTTATGCCTTGGCTGGTCGGCACGGCATTAATACATTCTTTGGCCGCGACTGAAAAACGCGGCGTGTTTAAGACATGGACGGTGTTGTTGGCTATTTTCGCTTTCTCGTTAAGTCTGTTGGGGACTTTTTTAGTTCGTTCCGGTGTGTTGACATCGGTGCATGCTTTTGCCAGCGATCCGGCAAGGGGCTTGTTTATTCTGTGTTTTTTGGCCGTCGTGGTCGGCGGCTCGCTGCTGCTTTATGCTTTTCGGGCCCCCAATGTCAAAACGTCGGCTAGTTTTGAACTGATTTCCCGTGAATCGGCATTATTGATCAACAATGTGCTGCTGGTCGTTACTGCGGCCAGTATTTTGTTGGGCACGCTGTATCCGCTGATTATCGATGCCTTGGGGCTAGGAAAAATTTCGGTGGGCCCCCCGTATTTTAACGCCATGTTCATACCATTGATGGCGCCGCTGGCATTTGTGGTGGGGTTGGGCGTGCTGTTGCGTTGGAAAAAGGACAATTTACAGGCACTGTTTGCCGGTGTCCGTTGGATCTTGCCGGGATGTGTGCTGTTGGGTCTGGTTTTGCCGTTATTGATGCCTTTTTATTCCTTAGCCGCTGCTTTTGGGTTAACTTTGGCACTGTGGACCGTCGCCGTCAGTTTGCTGGCTTTTTATCAACGGCTGGCAAGCCGCGGCTTCAGCTGGCAAAGGTTGTCCGGCATACCGGCGGGATTTTACGGCATGACCGCCGCGCATCTGGGTATTGCCGTGTTTGTAACCGGCATTACTTTGACCTCGGTGTATAGTCTGGAAAAAGATGTGCGCATGGCGCCGGAGGATCAACTGGATATGGCGGGTTATGTTTTTCAGTTTCATGGCGTGAAAGAAACCGAGGGGCCGAATTATACCGCGGAGCAGGGCTTTTTGACGGTCAGTCATGAAGGTGAAATCGTAGCGCAACTGAAACCGCAAAAAAGAGTGTATCGCGTGCAAAAAATGCCGATGACCGAAGCGGCGATCGATGCCGGCGTATTCCGGGATTTGTTTGTTGCCATAGGCGAACCGCTCGGGACGGACGAGGCCTGGAGTCTGCGGGTTTATTATAAATCGTTTATACGCTGGATATGGTTCGGCGGATTGATGATGGCATTTGGCGGACTGTTGGCAGCCTGTGACCGCCGTTATAAAACACTGAATAAAAAAGCGGGAGCTTGATAATGCTCAAGTATCTGATTCCTTTGGTTTTATTTATTATTATGGCGGTATTTCTGGCGGTCGGCCTGAAGTTGAATCCGCGCGATATCCCATCCCCTTATATCGATAAATCGGCTCCCACGTTTACTTTGCCGCAATTGCATGATCCGGGAAAAAAACTCAGTTTATCGGATATGCAGGGAAAAGTCTGGCTGCTGAATGTCTGGGCATCCTGGTGCGTATCCTGCCGGGCGGAACATCCTTTATTGAATTATTTAACCAGGCAAAGGCCGGTACCGCTCATCGGATTGAACTATAAGGATCATCCCACCGATGCCAAGGAGTGGCTGCGAAAATTGGGAAATCCTTATCAAGTCAGCATCATGGACTTGGAAGGCCGCACCGGCATCGATTGGGGGGTTTACGGCGTGCCCGAAACTTTCGTAATGGACAAAAACAATATCGTGCGCTACAAGCATACCGGTCCGATAACATTGGATGACATCAATAATACGTTGATTCCGCTGCTGAACAAACTGGAGGCTGAAGTGTCATGAAAATACTGGTCTTAAGTGTCTTGCTTTGTTGGATGCCTTTGGGCTGGGCGGCGGTGGATGCCAAACAATTTGACAATCCGCAGCAGGAAAAGGTTTATAACGACCTGATTTCCGAATTGCGTTGTCTGGTTTGCCAGAATCAGAACATCGCCGATTCCAATGCCGCATTGGCCGGTGATTTGCGGCGCCAGGTTTATGAAATGATTCAGCAGGGCAAAACACGTCAGGAAATTGTCGATTACATGCTGGACCGTTATGGGGATTATGTATTGTATCGTCCGCCGTTCAGGGTCAAAACCGGTCTGCTGTGGATCGGCCCGTTTTTGTTTTTAGCGATCGGCATCGTGGTTGTCGTGCTATATACCAAGCGTAGAAAAAACCAACAAATCACTGAATTAAGCGCCGAGCAACAGCAAAAGATTCGCCGGTTGCTGGAAAAAGGAGATGATTAATGAATATTGAACTGATACTGGCGGCAGCCGTGCTGTTATTGATTGCATTTTCGATCCTCTTTCCGGCGTTATGGAAAAAACGGCAAGTTACCGCCTTGGATGTGGAGCAGCAGAACATTGCGATTGCGCGGCAAAAACTGGACGAATTGAAAAATCAGCTGCAATCGGGTTTCATTGATCAACAGCAATACGAAGCGCAAGTGACCGAATTGGAGACGGCGTTGAGTGATGATTTGGAACGATGTCAAACGGGCAGGCAAACACAGCAACAGGGGCGCTGGATTATTGCCGCTATTGCCGTGGTTTTGCCGGTTGTGGCAGTGACGCTGTATTTAGCGCTCGGTGACCCCGGGGCGCTTAATCGTCCGGCACAACCTACGGCGGCCGAAAACGGTGCGGCTGGCGGCAATACAAAGAAGCTCGGCTCGGTAGCGGAAATGGTGACCGCTTTGTCCAAGCGTCTAAAAGACAAGCCTGACGATACCCAGGGATGGATCATGCTGGGTAAATCCTATAAATATATGAAGCAATACAAAAAGGCGGTGGAGGCTTTTGATAAGGCCAATGTTCTGGCCGGGCAACAGCCGGATGTGATGCTGCTGTATGCCGACGCGCTGGTGATGGAAAACGGCGGCCGTTTTACCGACAAAGCCAGACAGTTAATTTTTAAAGCGCTTGAATTTACCCCCAATGACACTACCGGCTTGTGGCTGGCAGGACTAGCAACCGCCGAACAAGGCAAGTTCAACGAGGCGCTCGGCTACATGCAACAAGTCGCAACGTTGTTGCCGCCGGATTCCGAATCGCTTCAGGAAGTGCAAGGCATCATTACCAAGCTGCAAAGCCTCAGCGCCGGTGATGCAACCGCCGCCCCAGCAACGCCGTCCCAGGCGAACGGTGGTCCGACCGCAGGCGCCATTGAAGATATGGTAAAGAAACTGGAACAGAGACTGGCAACCAACCCGGATGATCTCCAAGGGTGGATCATGCTGGGTAAATCCTACAAGTTTTTACAACAATATAATAAAGCGGTAGCCGCTTTTGAAAAGGCCAATGTCCTGTCGGGAAAGCAGGCGGACGTGATGCTGCTGTATGCCGATGCTCTGGTCATGGATAATAGCGGACACTTCACAGACCAAGCCAAGGCATTGATTTTCAAAGCGCTGGCGCTGGCGCCTGAAGACAGCACCGGCCTGTGGCTGGCCGGAAAGGCCAAGGTTGAAGAGGGTGCCTATATCGAGGCACTGGGCTATTTACGCAAAGCGGAAAACAGTTTGCCGCCCGATTCGCAGTCTCATGCTGAATTGCAACGCTATATTGCCGGGGTTGAAGCACAGATGCCGGCTGCGGCCGGCGTCTCCGTAAAGCCAGCAGCAGCAGGGATACAGACTCGGCAAACGGAGTCCCTGAAACCGGGAATCCGGGTGAGCGTCAAGCTATCGCCGGAATTGCAAAGCAGGGCGGCGGTAACCGATACACTCTTTATTTACGCTAGGGCGACATCCGGTCCGCAAATGCCGCTGGCTGTCGTGCGTAAACAGGTGAAGGATTTACCGTTGACGGTGACCCTTTCCGACGACCAGGCATTGACGCCATCGATGCAACTGTCAAAATACGAACAGGTCAATTTGACTGCCCGGATCAGCAAGTCCGGAAACGCCATTCAACAACCCGGTGATTTGATAGGGTCTGCCGGCAATGTCAATGTTGCCGGTCAGCAAGCGGTCGACATCAATATCGACGGGATTGTCAATTAAAATACGAATTAAGGGCAAATCCGAAACGCCTTGAAAAAAGCCATCCGGAGAGACGATGCCATTAAGTTAAGGCATGAATCTTTCTCTCCCTCAGGGAGAGGGCCGGGGTGAGGGGATATAAAATAATGAAAATACTGACTTTTTTATTTCCTTATCCTAACCTTCTCCCGAAGGGAGAAGGAACTTTATTTTTTAATTTAACGGGCATTGTCCGGAGGAAGGGGGACTCTGCCATTAAGTTAATAATAGCACCGTCGTTCCTGCAGGGATTGCCGGAACCCGGAAGCCATGGATGGCAAGCCAAAATCGCATCCCTGTGCACTGGATACCGGCAATCCATGCCGGTATGACGCCTTAACTTAATGGCGGTGAGGAAGGGGGTGAAGGGAAATTAAAGCGGAACAACGCATTGTTTTAAATAGTTCCCATCCATAAACTACAACCAGTTGAAAAACAAAGGAAAAAGCGGAAAAACAAGATGAATTCCCCGGCTAATTCTGGTATGATTCTAATCTAAGCAATTGATTCGAAACACAATTCAGAAAAAGCCGAGGGAAAAAGATGCGCCAAAAACAACGCTTACAAACCAGTATATTCGATTAAAGGGGGGTAGTCAGCTAGCTCCTCTTGGTACAATATATAGTGGTGGAACAATTTAATGATGAAGCATCAATTCCCCAGACTATAGAAGCTGGACGTGACTACCCACGATTATATCGGGAATTCGTGGAGTGGTTTCCAGACAATGAATCGTGCCTTATCTATTTGGAGAAGTTACGCTGGCCAAATGGGTTTATATGCCCTTCATGCCAAAAGAATACAAAGCCATGGTATCAAACTCGTGCACAATTAGTATGCTCTTCTTGCCACCATCAAACTTCAGTTACAACCGGAACGATTTTTGAGAAAACGCGTACCCCACTTACAATATGGTTTGAAACTGCATGGCGTATGACTACAGCAAAAAACGACTTATCAGGAAAGACGATGCAACGCACATCGGGTACAAGTTATCGAACTGCATGGAAAATGCTACATCAATATCGTATAGCTATGGTGCGTAGTGAGCAGCAACAATTATCGGGTACTGTTGAGGTCGATGAGACCTTGGTTGGTGGTGTAGAGCATAAAAGAAAACGAGGTCAGGGCACGGATAAAGTAATTGTGGTCATTGCTGTTGAGCTTAAAGAACCCAAAGGATTCGGTCGAATATGGATGCGTCCTATTCCTGATGCGTCTGGAGAATCGTTGGTTCCTTTCATTTGTGATTCAGTAAAAACCCGTTCAGTAATACGGACAGATGGGTGGAGTGGATATCATCAGCTTAAGCAGAAGGGATACAGGCATCAACCGGTTGTGCTATCTTCCATAAGTGACCCAGTCCATGTTTCCATGCCGGGTGCTCATCGCGTGGCGAGTCTTCTCAAAAGATGGATTCTTGGCACCCATCAAGGTTCGGTCGGCTCTGAGCATTTACAGTCATATGTGGAAGAATTTACTTTCCGGTTTAATCGACGAATGTCGAAAATTCGAGGATTGGTTTTTCGACGATTGCTGGAGCAAGCCGTTGTTACAGGACCAGTAATGGATTTAGAAATTGCTCATGGCTATGATTGGTTGCACCACAATATGTAGTAGATAGAGGAGCTAACTGACTACCCCCCTTTATTGTAAAAGGAAGCCGAGATATCCAATACGGACACAAACTGAATTTCAGTACGGGCCGTAGCGGCATGGTACTGGATGTTGTCATTGAATCGGGTAACCCGGCTGATTCGGAACAATTTATCCCCATGGTAGATCGACATATTGAGCACTATGGTAAAGCCCCCCGGCAAGTTGCCGCCGATGGGGGGTATGCCAGCAAAGAAAATCTCGACAGAGCCAAGCAACGAGATATAACCGATGTTGCCTTCCATAAGAAAAAAGGGTTGGCGATACTCGATATGGTGAAATGCCCCAGGGTATATCGAAAACTCAGAAATTTCAGGGCGGGAATTGAAGCCGGCATCTCTTACTTGAAACGATGCTTTGGCTTGTCTCGCTGTAACTGGAAAGGTCTAGAGCATTTTAAAACCTATGTCTGGTCCTCTGTGGTCACACACAATTTAGTGATGATGGCTCGATTACAAGTGCCATAGCGAAAAAAGGTATTCACAACCACGTTGATAAAGGATGTAATAGTTCCTCAGGAGAGTTGCGCTTAAAAAATGTCATTTTTACAACAATACTGATTGTTGGACAATAACGAGGCATATCCTACACGCCAAAGTCATTCATTTGCGCCTATTGGCTGGGGGTGGTTTTTCTGCATAGCAAATATATCGCTGTTTATGGATGGGAACTAGCTAGAGACTTGCACCGCGTCAACCACTTGTTTGGCGGTATTAGCGTAGGCTCGGGTCAATCCCCCTGCACCCAATTTAATACCACCGAAATAACGGATTACCGCGATCAGCACGTTGATCAGGTCTTTTCCTTCGATATGTTGAAAAACCGGTTTTCCGGCCGTGCCGCCGGGCTCTCCGGCATCGTTAAAACGGGTAATGAAGCCTTTATCGGTCTTGATCTGGTACGCGAACGCGATATGCGAGGCGTTGGGGTGTAAATCGTGCAATTGCCGTAAATTGGCTGTGACTTCCCGTTCGTTTTCGCAGGGCAGAATCACGCCGATGAAGCGGGGTTTCTTGATCGTGTCTTCGACCTTCTGTTCGGATTTGACATACAGCACTGGTCTCTCCAACGCAAACATAGGATCAATCAGGTTAACGGTAAATTTCGGATATTTCAAAAAATATTTTTTGTGTTAACCCAATTCAGAAATGTCCCTCTTGGTGTTCATTTTATGGTTGAGGCGGGGGTCTTGCTCCCTTGAAAGGGAGAGTATGGGGTCTTGCAATCCGGCATTATTGGATTAGGTTTTTTGTTTGCTCTGCTGATAGTTAATTTACTTATACCAAAGTACCGCTACTACCGTATCTGAAGTGGAATATACTACCTGCGGTCAGGCGCTTAGGATTTGGCAAAAAAAACTCCCCGATATAGTTACCATGTTCTGCGTGGTAACTCAAACGGGGACGCCCCCGCGTCCCGAACCGCAGAGCGGTTCCGGCTGCATTCCCACGCAGAGCGCGGGAACGAGTGTCAGGAAATTATTTACGACCATACCCCTAGTCTTACTTCGCTCTATTGCAAGACTTGACCGTATGCCGTAAACGGCTGTGTTTCTAGCGGGTTAAAGTCCCGCTAAAGGAGTTGTCCGTACACCTTTATAGCGCCCGGAAGCAGCGTTCGAGTAATCGGGGGTTGTGAGTTTCCGAGGGGCAAAGTTGCAGGCCGTAGCGTAAGCGAACCTACGAGTAGCCTCGTCACTTAGTTGGAGATGCCGACCCTTTGGTCAGATGGGGAAGGCCGCTGTCGATGGGATAAGATAACAGAAGCGTCCTGTCGGAACTCCCGGGGTAGCAGGGGCGGCATGTAACGGAAGAGAAGCAGTGCAGTGCGGGAGATCCGCGGCGGTGGCGGTGCAGAACCGCCAACGGGTACTTATAAGGCGAGCGCCGAAGTTGTACCGGGCCGCCCGTGGAAGTCGGAGGGGTTCATAGTACCGTCTGAGGACTTGGGACAACATAACCCGGTTTGAGGGAAGGGACCCTACTTTGTTCATGTAACCGAAGAGTGGAGGATCAGGGGATTGCCATGACGCTACGAACCCCGGAAAAGATCAGGACGCTACAGAGGAAACTCTACACCAAGGCCAAGCAAGAGCCGGACTTTCGCTTCTATGCCTTATACGACAAACTGTGTCGGGCGGACATTCTGAGTCACGCCTATCGGCTGGTTCGGTCGAACAAGGGTGCGCCCGGCGTAGACGGGCAGACCTTCGAGACTATTAAGACAGGAGAAGGGGAAGAGCAATTTTTGCAACGCCTGCAGGTGCAATTGGAAAGCAAAACGTACCAAGCGGAAGCGGTGCGTCGGGTATGGATACCCAAGCCCGATGGCAGCAAACGGCCGCTAGGCATTCCCACCATCCGGGACCGGGTGGTGCAGATGGCGGCTAAGTTGGTTATGGAACCGGTCTTCGAGGCGGACTTCTGCGAACACTCGTATGGATTTCGTCCGAAGCGCTCGGCTCATGAAGCGGTGGATGCAGTCGCGGATGCGCTGCTGAACGGACACACCCAGATCATTGACGCGGACTTGTCAAAGTATTTTGACACCATCCCCCACGCCAAGCTGTTGGCGGTGGTGGCCGAGCGTATTAGCGATGGTGCCGTGCTAGCGCTGATCAAGCAATGGCTTAAGGCACCGGTGGTGGAAGACGACGACGGCACGCGGCGAACGACGGGAGGTGGACAAAGTAATCGGCGGGGTACGCCCCAAGGTGGCGTGATTTCGCCGCTGCTGTCGAACCTGTATCTGCATCTTCTGGATCGGATATGGGAGCGGCATGAGCTAGAAAAACGCTACCGCTGCCGACTGGTGAGATACGCCGACGATGTGGTGGCATTGTGCGCAGGGGATGTCGAGGTGCCGATGGCGACGCTGAGACAGGTCTTGGCGAAGTTGGACCTCAGTCTCAACGAGACCAAGACACGAGTGGTGGATGCCCGCGAGGAATCCTTTGACTTTCTCGGCTTCAGCTTCCATTTGAGGCGAAGCCGCAAGAGCGGCAAACACTATCCCCATGTTGAACCGTCACGACGCTCGGTGCAGCGGATCAAAGACCGCACGAAGGCACTGACCGATCGGCGACGTACGCCGGTGCCGATGACGATCATCATCGGAGAACTCAACAGCACCCTGCGCGGCTGGTCCACTTATTTCCATCACCGCAATTGCACACGGGATATGTCCAAAGTGAAAATGCATGTGGAAGATCGTGTGCGTACTCACCTGCGAAGGCGCCACAAGCTGGCCAGTCGAGCACAGGGCTACCGCCACTACTCAGGACATGTGATTTATGGACGCTATGGGCTTTTCAAACTGCCGACGCATGCCTTGGTGTGAAGAGCATCGGAAAGTCGGGTACGGGAGAACTGTATGCACGGTTTGATGAGGGAGGACAGGCCAACAGGGCTACGTACCGGCTAGTGAGGCACCGCCAGACGAAAGAGGCGGCAACAGATAGGCCGGTGCTACGGTGATGGTGACCTGTTCTCTACTCTACCTACTTCTGTGATCCTACTCCTGAAAATGGATTTCCTCATAGCCAGGAGCAAGAATTGCACTGGAAACGCCATAAAGTGCTAGCGGGTTTCTCAGCCAGAGCCTGAATTCTTTCCCTTTCAAGGTATGCAAAGGAGAACAATCAACTATTAACTGGCGTAAAACATAGCCAGCTATGGCTGCTCGTAACTTGAAATGTAAAACACCGGCGGTCATCCCATAATCCCCTTCAATAATTTCAGGTTGATCTTGATTTGGATGAGGTATTAAATCCAGCTCGACAATTCGATTCCATTGAATATCAGCTGAAGGTAGCTCATGTTTCAATAACTCACTCTCTTGTGTTACGGACACATCCTTCATTCGAGTTAGAACAAAATCCCGAAAGTCACTTGATTTCCGGTCATAAGCACGAACATGCCAACGGAGACCGTCATTCACAAAGGCAAAAGGGGCTATTTCACGTTGCGTCAATCCACTGGTATGAGACTGATAGCTTAGGCTTACAATTTTTTGCTGATAGATGGCGCGACTGATTGGGGCAAGAATATCTATTGTCGGCCGACACAGAAAAATTGGCAGTTCACAGGGAACTAGAGAGTCAGTAGTGAATACTCCACCGTAACCAAACCCATGCACTAGAACAG
>JBNLCC010000068.1:0-2220 GCA_050303615.1 Methylococcaceae bacterium
TTGCGCTACCACGATCCGAAAAACTGGCCGTTGCTGCGCGATGCGCTGAAGCGAATGGGCCGCTCCGACCTGATCGGAAACGGCAAGCAGCATCTGATCCCGTCCTTCCAACCGAAGGGAACGGGCGAGGAAAAACCGAAAACGGTTAAGGGACGGCGATTTTCGACAAAACACACCGGCTTCGGCAACAAACCAGGCAAATCACGTAAGCCGCGGATGACAAAAAAAAGAAAAAAATAGTTGCGATCGGGAAAATACGCCATATAATAAGCAGCTCTTTAGCTGGTGTAGCTCAGTTGGTAGAGCAGCTGATTTGTAATCAGCCGGTCGCGGGTTCGAGTCCCATCACCAGCTCCATTTTTCCTTTCTTTTCAGAAAGATACCTTGATATATGCACATGATATCGAGGTTCCTTGGCACGTTCGAATCGCAATATTATATTGTGGCCGTCATCGTCTACCGGTGACAAATAGTCATTGGCAGAATGAAGTCGTTCTCGATTGTAAAAGACCTCGATATATTCAAAAATCGCCTGCTTACCTTCGTCACGAGTTTTAAATTGACGGTGATATATCAATTCCGTTTTCGAGGGATGAAAAAGGCTTTCGGCCACGCTATTATCCCAGCAGTTTCCTTTACGGCTCATCGACTGAACAACATGGTGTACGTTTAAAATCGCACGGTGACTATCGGATGCATACTAGCTACCACGATCGGTATGCCAGATCAGCCCATTCCCAGGTTTGCGCTTCCCCAGAGCCACCTGTGCCCTTTGGGTATTGATATCGCATCATTGACTAGCTTGGCCTTCATCCGACTGTCCATCGACCAGCCGACCGCCTTTCTGCAAAACAAATCAATGACAACCGCCAACTATAACCAGCCTTCCTCGGTAGCAATGTAGGTGATATCGCCCACATAATAACGATCAGGTTGGGAGACGGTTTGTGTCTGCCCAGTAAGTTTGGCGCAGTCGGTTTGTTATGTTTGGAGTCGGTTGGTGTCTTAAATTTTTTCTTGGTTCTACAGGCTATCCCCGCCTGAGTCATGCGCCGGCTAATATGACGCCGACTGACAACATACCCCACAATGCGAATTGTTTTTAAAGACGACGTGTACCGCAGGTTCCTCGACCTTTATGAAATAGCGTTGTCAGAATGTCCAGTAATTGCTCATTCTCTTTTTCCCGCTCTATTTTCGGCGCAGTGAGCCAGTCATAATAACAACTTCGCGAAATAGCCATAAACCGGCACCACACAGCAACGGGAAAGTCTTCGGAATGCTTTGCTATCCAGGCGCACTTCACAGCATTTCCTTCGCAAAGTACACGGTGGCCTTTTTTAATAAATCGCGCTCCTGAGTGACTCAGGCGAACTCTTTCTTCAGGCACTTCATTTCGTCATAAATATGTTCATCCGTTCGTTTCGCAGTGGTTTTCGGTTTAGAATATTTGCTAATCCAAGTAGGTAAGGTGTTGCAACTCAGTCCTAAATCTCGTGCTGTCTGTGCGACGACTGATCGGATTCGATAGCCAGCTTAACCGCTGATTCTTTAAATTCCGATGTATGGCTATTGGGTTTCTTAGTTTGTTCACTCATTTTTAGACACACTATCCTTTTCAGGGTGTTTTAAGTGGTGTGTCTGGCTTAGTGTAGCCACTTCATCATCGGTGGCGTCAAAATCTAGGATCAATGCGTTCGGCGCCGTCTCACAAGAATCAATAAATTGCGTGAACAGCTCTTAGCCGCCGTCTTCCAATACTCTCACCAACATCTCTTTTACCGTTTGCGGTTCGAACGGCTTATCGCAGATTGCCGAGACGCCCGCCTTTTCGACGTTGCTTAAACGCGCTTCGTTTTGTTCGCTGGTAACCATCAAAATGGGGATAAAGGGGTTGTTCAGCTGCCTGCGGATCGCGTGAACCAGCTCCTGACCGTCCATTTCCGGCATGTTATAGTCGGTTACGATCAGGTCGAACTCCTCCTGACATTCGCTGAACAACTGCAGCGCTTCCAAGCCGTTCACCGCTTGCCGGATTTGAGCGATGCCGAGGTTCGACAGCACTCGACAAATATGCTTGCGCGCCAACGCGCTGTCGTCGACAACCAATACCCTCAAATTTTCGACATCGTAATGTTGCAGCTCCATTTCCCGCGGATCGATAAAGTCGATCGTCGCCCTAAGCGCGCGCTTTAAATCGGAACGGGCAAAAGGTTTTGG
>JBNLCC010000069.1:0-5628 GCA_050303615.1 Methylococcaceae bacterium
AAAATGTGCTGTGGGCGAACACCCATGGCAACATTGCAGGCGGGAAAATCGATTTGGGCAGAAAAAAATTTAGCTCAAATCTAATCTGACAAACATCTCGAAAAAACGGGTAACTGTCAGATCAAGTCTGATTCAGTACACCTAAGGCAACCAGCCATTTGATTAGCATTAGTTGCTTTTCGACTTTTTGCATTACTTCATCGGTTGTAAGTAAATCAGTTTCGGGCATGATCTGTTCAAGCGGGATCCCTTTTTCTCAGCTTTCCAGGTATTTCCGGTAAGCCACTTCGGATATTGCGGCGTCCTCCCCGATGACATTGATTTATCTGATCTTCGAGCGGTTTTGGTACTGTTAGCATTTCAGTGTTAAGCCGTCTTGGCTTAACGGTCTGGGTGTCGGGTTACCGGATTTTTTACACGATTCAATCCATGCTTCGATAGCAAAGTTTATTTCTTTTAAGGCATCCTGTTGCGTTTCTCCCCAGGCACTACAGCCAGATAGAGCGGGAACCGTAGCGATATAACCTTGGTCTTCCTCGCTCCAAAAGATTTGTATTAGATATTTATGCATTGTCAGCACGGTTTTTTTATCACTTCGATAAGTTAGTTGCCGCTTCAGAAGAAAATGCGCTTTCGATTTTTATCCAAATGATTTAAAAAGACGAGTCATCATTAATTGAACCCCTCCTTATTCTGAAAAGACATAGCATTTAAATAGTCGGAGCCCGGTTAATTTCTTCGGTGTAGCTTTGTTTGTGCGCTGAGGTGTCTTTAGAGACAAAGATATCTAGGTATGCCAGGTTATTGATCGATTGCCGGGGCGAGGCCTTGACGCTGATCGCCGGTTCCTTGAACTGGATCTTGTAAGCGCCATTTTGCCCCTGGGTTTGGTAAGGGATCAATACACCTTGAATGTGTTATTTTTGCAATTATTGCTTCAACAATGACTTCCTTATAGCCGCTCTAATCGTTAATTCATGTATTCCGAATTAGCTTTTTTGAAAATAGCGGAACATTTCCGTTTAGGGGGCGTTTTCTGATACTGGAGTTCGGAATCAGGATTACATCAGTGGGTTATTACCGACGGCGTTAAAGCTGTCATTTAAGGATTGGACTAACTCTTTAGAACGTTCAAGCAATCCTGATAGTCTGGCTTTGACAGCCTTATTCCACCCGGACGGCTCCGTAATCGGCAAAAGCATGCGTGAAACTGTCAGGCTTTTTTCAAATAATGCGGACAGGTTCTCAACTAAGCCAAGTTCTTTCTGCCTCGTCTTCAGATGTTTGATAACCCATTTTGCATGTTGTTTGCTGGCATAAATATGCAGTGGGATCATCAACGCAATCAATAAGGCCAACGATACGGGACCTACTATCGGATCAATAAAGACAGCGAGAAACCCGACCTGTATTTCGGCCATGACAAGAACCACTGCCAAACAGCTCAATACAAGGGTTATGGTAAAATGCACCCTGTTTTTCCACAACTTCAATCCCTCGCGGACCTCGTGCATGACAACTTCATCGACTGCATGGATACTGTCCTCCAACGAACCGACAATGCGATAAGCACTATCGATATCAACATTGGCTATCAACTGCTCTATGGCTTTTAAATCTGGGTTATTGGCCTGACTGAATTGTCCGAATTCGGTAACTTGCGCAAATAGGCGGCTCTCTTGTGCTGGAGGACGGCTGTCCTTTGGTTTTTGGAGCTTGTAGAACCTCCCTGAATGAAGTCCGTATTCCGCCAGCCTGTTTTGCCATGCCGCAAGGTCCACAAAACCGCTGTCAGGATCATTTTGATAGATAATAAAAACAAATTTATCAGGATTGGCACTATCGTTACAGGTTGTAATTAAACGGCTAAGAGAGGCTTTTACCGGTTCCAGATCTGCTTGTGATGAATCAAGAAAAACCAGGACCAAATCCGAAATTTCAGCTATGTGCGTGGTGAGATAAGGGGTGACTTGATCTTCAATATCGGTGCCTAATTCAGGGGCCGAGATGATAATTCTTCCGTTTAAAGCACTGCTGTTGCAGGTTTTAAGTTCCATGTAACTGTTTATCTGGCGTCCTTCACCGGCTTTAATCATTTCTATTTTGTCACTGGTATGATAAAAAGGAAATCGGGGGTCGCGGTCCACAGCTGTTCCGGGTAACGTAACAACATGATCGTTATCGCTGTGAAAAAGAACCGAAAATCGGTTGCCGGCGGTATGCGGCCCGTTCGGAAGAATTTCGGTTTTAAGATATTGGTTCACAAATTCCGCTTTGCCCGATAGCGGCGATCCAATAACGGTAATCAGCGGCCACCAGGATATTTTACTGGCAACGGAATCGCCCATCTCGATCAAACCCAGATCATAGTTTATTTGGTCTAACTCATGATAGGCTTTTGCTGTTTGCAGCAAGGCGGGACTTTTGCCGGCAAGATGTTGTTCCAGTTGGAGCAAAAATTTCCCCGTGGTTTTTTCAGTCATTGGCTTGGGCCTTGATTATTATAATAATTTTAAAACACAGTAGCATTCGTACCAATGCATCGTTTCAGACACATGGTAAATATAATAAACGATTTTCCAGTTTAGGATATTTCCATCCGCCATACAAGCCTTTAATTTACAGAAAAAACTAACGTGCAGTATGGGCACGAAAAACTTTTGGGAAGTCGAATGGAAATGTGATCCACCCTTACCCGGCCATTTCAATACAAAGGCCGGCGGTCGCACATCAAATCCGGAGTGTTAAATCTCGTTAATTACTGTCCCAGTCACTTTCTCCGGATTCAATGGAACCGTTATTATTTTCATCCCACCGTTTAATGCCTGTGCTGGTCAGTTCCAAATAACCGTCGCCGGTCTGCTTACCGGTCGGTGTCGCTCTTATAGTATACGAACTATCGGCTGCTGCAGTAATGGATAAATTATAGTAAGCGGTGCCGCCATCGACGGGAACTGTCGCGGAAAAAAACGCGGGAGCCCCGGTATTATTACCTCCGGAAGCTGCTCCCGTATAAGAGGAGTCATTTTGTGTATACCACCTGGCCATCGAAGCGGATAGCGACATTAAAGCGCCTTGTGCGTCGGAACGACGGCTTTTTTTTACATATTCAAGATAGGATGGGTAGGCTACTGCGGTAAGAATACCCGTTATTATCAAAACGGTTAACAGTTCGACCAGTGAATACCCGTATTCATGTTTCGACGGCGTTTGGCTAACATAACACGGTTCAACAAACATCGTCGTACTGTTCGGAATCATAATTTTTATCGGCATCATCCTGAGAACGAATGCGCCCCGTCGCGGAAACATTGATTTTCCGAAAACTTTTATAACTACCGGTCGAACAAAGATAAAAATTTCCGCTCGTATTACTTCTGCCGTCTGGGCGATAACGTACGTTGTCGGCAAAATTGGTGCTGGAAAGTGTATAACCCGATTGAAGGTCCGCAAAAGTTTCTATAATTGTGTCGCTATCATCAATAGACTGGTTGTCGTTCCGGTCGACAAAAACCACCCAGCCGTTCTCCCATGATGCAGCATTGTTGCATTGCACCGTGGCTTGGGAGCTTTTACAAACGGCGACGATATATCCCCTTTTAACGGATTCGCTACGCGCCATATTCAAAGCCCGCACCATCTCATTATTATAGGCCGTCAAATTACTGCTGGTCAGAATACTGTTGAATGCCGGCACACCGATAGAAAGTGATATGGTGATAATGGCAATTGCCGACAATAGATCGGGTAAGCCGATGCCGAATTGGTTGTGTATTGAATTATTCATCGTGGTGTAACCTCCCGCCAATTTAATCGTCCTGCAAAACCCTTATCGGAAGGGGGATAAATGCAGTTTCCGCCGCCCTGCCCCGCATCACAACAAGCCGTATATGCCTGCATAACCCGATAATCATCCAGACTGCTTTTACTTAATACGATCGGTAAGTCGGTATTTGCCTGTACCGCCGCCCAATAGGAATCCAAGGCGTTATCTATCGCGGCGGAATTCGGGCAGCCCGTCAAAACCCTGAAATTAAAACCGTCACCGACGTGGTGATGTAAAATCTCCCGTTCCGGATGACCATTCAAGCAATCATCATAGGAAGATTTGACCGAATCCGTATCAAGCGCGGCATCGGGGATAACATGATAAGTGAAACTGAAATGACTGTCCGCTTCTTGCCGTAATGCGGTTTTATAAGCATAGTCGGCGGCTAAATCCTTACAGCCGATAACAAACCAGTAGTCCCGTCCGTCCAATTCCAATATTTTTGCGTCGCCTTTTGCGCTGTCTCTGCAATCACTGAAAAAAGACAGTATCTTTTCGGTAGTTTCGTCCCACAGTTGATTGATAATCGAAAAATCTGCGGTTTCGGCGGCAGTGTCAGGGGCGTCTATAATCACCGGATGGGTGATGACCACCGGCGAGTAATAATTAATAATTGCAGTTAGCAATTGCGTTCTGTAGTTGTTTACAGCAACGTCGGGATCGTCTTGGCAGTCAGAGACAACGTAGGTGATTTCCTTATTATCGTGCTCTCCCCTGCACTTTCCGACAAAATCATACTGATGGTTTTCATGACCATGCAGCCCGTTGATGTCGATTCTTAGTTGCTGCCAATTCTCCGTATTTCCCGGCGGCGCATGACAGACGTCGATTTGATGCGCCGCCGCTTCATGCTCACTGTTATCAGCGAAATTTAAATTACACATTGTCAGAGATATCCCCACAAAACATATCCGCCAGAGTGTTTGTTTCATAAATAGTGCTCTGTTCCAATCTGTCTCGATTGGAATGCAGTTGTTTGATGGGAAGCGCGCTAACAATGCTGTTTCGATTTGTCATGACATGCCATTTATTAACTGCCTTTGCAAACATTCCCGTACTTAGCGTCCCGTTTTCTCCCGCCAGTTCAGGCGTCCCCCAAAGCCGGTGACCGAATCCGCTTCAACGCTTTGACCACCACCGAGGGTGGAATCCAGGCACTGTTCATAGGCCAGTCTGACCTGGTAATCATCCAGGCTCCCCTTGGTTAAAATAATCGGCAAGTCGGTATTCGCATCGACGTCCGCCTGATATGCGCTGATTGCGTTGACCAGTACCTGCCGGTAATCAGTCGGCGTAGTGTTACAACCGATAATCACTCTGAAGTTAAACCCGCCGTCGCTTTTATGATGATAAGCTTCGTTTCCGCCGCCGCTGCCAGCGGTACAGTCATCGTAGGCCGATTTGACGGCACTATTGTCAAGAGCGGCATCGGGCACAATGACGTATTCTTGTGGATAATAGGAATCCACCAGGTGTCGATAGTTGTAGCGATAGGTCTCACTTGCTGATTTGTTTTTACAGCGCATGTTGATAATGTAATCATCGCTGCCTAGAGCAATGTGGGCGTCAATGCCGTCACCTTTATTTTCATCGACACAGTGGCTATAAGCCTCTATTACAGACACAGTGCTTAAGTCATGGCCCTCGATATAACCGTGATCCAGTACTACCGGTGAACCCAAGAGGATCGGGCTATTGTAATCCGCCAGTTTATCCAACAAATTACTGCGGTAGGTGCCACTGTTGGTATCCTGGCAGTTTACAACGGAGATCAGAGTTTCCTGCTGATCGTTATGATT
>JBNLCC010000070.1:0-11931 GCA_050303615.1 Methylococcaceae bacterium
AACGCAATACAACTTGGCAGCCGTCAAAGCGCAAGTGGATTACATTCTCGAACGAGTCCCCGGTGCAGAAATCTTTATACACCCCCATCCCGGGGAAGCCGGGGCCATTGGCGCTGCGTTGGAAGCCAAGCGTGTGGTTAATATGCAGGGAAAAAGCAGTTTCTTAGGACTGGAACAGGCGATTGAAATCAAATACCAAACACAAAACGACGAGACAACCCGCTGTAATTTTTGCCCCAACCAGTGCCCCCGGACATTTATCGACACACAAACACCGGATGGTTCTAAAGCCCGCTATATTGCCGGTTTTTCTTGCGAGAAAGGAACTGTTGAAGACACGGAAGTGCTGCGTACGCTGAACAAAGAACGGCAAGCATGGATGAGGCAACATGACAACCTAGCTTGGTACGAAGCGCAACAAGTATTCCGACAAGAGTATAACACCGCACCATTGCCTGCCGACAAATCCCCCATAAGGGACATTCAGCTGCTCAAAGGTTGGTTCGATTCGATTAAGCATATTTCGATCGTTCGGGGCTTCGAACGTTCATCCCATCAAGCACAACAACGACGCAAAAATATCCGTATTGGAATGCCGCGCGTCCTAAATCTGTGGACCGTCGCACCCTTTTTCAAAGGATACTTTAAGACATTAGGCATTCCCGCTCGAAACCTTGTCTTCAGCGACCAAACCACGGCAAAATTGTTTGCGGAGGGTGGGAAATACGGCGCAGTGGAGCCCTGTTACCCTTCTAAAGTTGTACAGGCCCATATTCACAATCTGTTGTTTTACAAATACAAAAAACGTCCGCTTGATTTCCTGTTCTTCCCTATCATTACTCATATACCCAGCTTTTTGGATTTTGTAATGGATTGCGCCTGTTGCCCAATTGTGGCCGGAACCCCCAACGTTATTCGTGCTGCTTTTACCAAAGAAGTTGATTTTTTTGAACGTGCGAAAATCGTTTACAAAGATCCCGCCCTATCGTTTGCAGAGCCCAACTTATTAAAGAAGCAAATGTGGAACGTCTGGAAAGACGCTTTAGGGATCACCGAAGACGAAAACGACTTTGCCGTAGAACAAGGTTTTGCCGCCCTCAAAACCTACGATGAACAATTACAGAACAAGGGCAGGCAAGTCCTGGAGGAGGCGCAAGCCAACCGTAAGATGTGCATTTTACTACTTGGCCGGCCGTATCATTTGGATCCCGGCCTTAATCACGATGTCACGAAAGAATTTCAGGTGTTGGGATTCCCTGTTCTTTCCATACGCTCGATTCCCAAAGATCCTGACTGGCTCGCACCGTTCTTTGCTGATGACTTGAACTCCGGCCGCATTGCAAGCGTTTTTGATATCCGCGACGTATGGCCGGAAAATTTCAGCACCAATAGTGCACAAAAAATCTGGGCGGCGAAGTTCGCAGCACGTCACCCCAATGTAGCGGTTTTGGACCTTTCCAGCTTTAAATGCGGTCACGATGCACCCACTTATGGGATTATCGACAAAATCATCGCAACCTCCGGCACTTCATACGCCGCGCTTCATGATTTGGATGCCAACAAACCTGCAGGGTCCATCAAAATTCGCATAAAAACTTATGCATACAGCTTAAAACTGCGGGAAGAACAGCTTCAACAAAACGATGCTTCCGAACATGAGAAATACTATAAGCAACACGTTGCACATTTCCTGAACAGCCGGCTCTAGAGGAACCCTACAAAAATTTCAGGGGTTGCACCTATGTATTTCAAGAAAACTCACGAAACACCTAAGGTTAACAAAGTCATTGAAAATTTTATATCCGCTCAAATTTCAACAAGAAAACGTATTGGCATAAAAAAGGAGCAACGGCAATGTATACCAGACTTTCCGTCACCTATCGGTGATAAAAGATCTCCCGAAACCAAATCACTCTGAGTAGGATCACGTCACGATGTCGCATGTTAATTCGCAATGGGTGGAAAACCCTTATGATACTTTTTATGAACAAGAGGTTGGACATACGACCATCCTGTTGGGTGGACTCACCATTGCACACAACCTATTCTGCCAAGCGGCTCTGCACAGACATGGGTATCATGTCCAACTCCTGGACAGCCCAAGCAATGTAGCATTGCGTCTAGGAAAAGAATTTGGAAATCGCGGACAGTGCAACCCAACCTATTACACGGTAGGCAACTTAATCAATTATTTGTCTCACTTGCGCGATGAAAAAGGACTATCCACAAATGAAATCATTAACAATTATATCTTTTTAACGGCCTCATCCTGTGGTCCATGCCGCTTTGGAATGTATATTACCGAATACAGAAAAGCGTTGCGAGATTCCGGCTTTGAGGGATTTCGAGTCATGACGCTTTCCCAAACCAGCGGTACCAAACAAATTGTCTGCAAGGGCGCAGGGCTCAAAATCACCGCCCCCTTCTTTATTGACGTAATCAAGGCCATTTTGGCGGGCGATGTGTTGAATGCAATGACTTTTCGTATCCGCCCCTATGAACTGGAAGCAGGGAGCACTAACATCGCTGTCGAGCGTTGCCGGGAAGAACTACAGAATGCACTGGAAAATGGCCGATCGATTGTCATGGCTCTCCGTCGTTGCAAAAAGATTCTAAACCAAGTCAAGCTGGATCGAAGCCGGATAAGACCCAAAGTTGCCGTGATCGGAGAACTCTGGGTTTCAATTATCGATGGCGATGCCAATTACAACCTGCATAGGTTTTTGGAGGAAGAAGGCGCCGAAGTCGACTCTCAATTGATCATAGGATGGCTGCTCTATTTGCTATGGCAAGCGCAATATGACATCAAAGAAAGAATACAATTGAGGGAAGACGATGCAGGCCGCTACGGATTAAAAGGAAAACCGATTGCAGGCCGGCTCCTCAAATTACGCCTTAGCGAACAACTGCTGCACACCTTGTTTCACGTTTTTTCTGCCGCCATTGGCCTTCGGCCTTATAAACTTCACACCACGGCTCAGATATGGGAAAAGGCGAAATCTCACTACAATGCCCATATTCGGGGTGGAGAGGGATTTTTGGAGGTCGGCAGATTCGCACTTCATGCGAGTGAAAAAACCGCAAATATGACCATCAGCATCAAACCCTTTGGTTGCATGCCTTCCAGCAGCGTTTCTGATGGAATCCAAACCAGCATCATGGAAAAATACCAGGAGGCCATTTTTCTTCCGATCGAAACCAGTGGAGATGGTGAAGTTAATGTATGCAGTCGAATCCAGATGCAGCTGTTTAGAGCCAAACAGCTGGCCAAGAAAGAAGTGGAGTCTGAACTCAAGAAATGGGGGTTGACTTTTCAAGCATTTCAAGACTTGCTTTCCACGCCTAACAACAAATACAATCAGGCTATCAATTACCCAAGGCATCATTCAAATGTGGCATGTCAAGCCGCCAATATTATTAGTGATATAGGAAGAAAATACTACAAATATAGGCATGAAACGTTCTGAGTTGATCAAGCGAATAATCTGAGAAAGTGGCGCTTACTTATTTGACCCTTATAATTTGAAACGCCACATCGTTACGGAACGTCTCATAATCATTCAAGTCCTCATAGCCACAGGCCAAGCTATACACCCGCTGCCGAAGTCAATCGACCACGGGACGCAGGACTCGATCAGGGTCTCTGCGATCCTGCATTTGATCCGCGACTCGTTCGGTGAGTCGAAGCTGCTGATCAACCGCTCTTAACAGCAGAACACCGGCGTCACTGGTAATCACTCCACCACTGAAAGGGGCTTCTATGAGGCGGCGTTTTAAAGGCAGGAAATTCTATCTTAACTGAGGTACAATTTGTCATGGGTAGGTCCTTGGTTAAATTCATATTAAGTAACTGAATTTTTGCATATTACAAGGGCTTTTTTCCGCTATTCGAATGGGATATCCGGGCTAGCGTTAAACCTGAGTTTGAAGGTGATTTTCTGTTATGTTTGTCCATGAAAATAGTGGTTTATCAGTTTTATTTCTTCCCGGTTTACACGCTGATAAATTTACTGTTTTCTCAATATCTTTTCTTTGGTTTGCTGGATTTAGGTTATAAATTAGGAGTCAAAGCGTTAATGGACTTTCAACCTGTGTTTCAATTTACCACGCAATTTATGCATCGTTTTATCCCTCAGCATTCAACGGCCTGCGGAATCCCTTCGGCCGGAGGATCAATAAGTTCGAGGAATAGCGGAAGACTGGGCCTGCGCCGGCTATTTGGGGCTGCGGCGCTGACCGGCGGGCTGATGTTATCGGCTCCCGCCGCAAATGCAACAGCGATTTTCGACGCCATAGCCTCTTACTCGGATGATGCTACTTCAGTTTACGATTGGTACTATTCGATATCGGACAGCGATCCCGGAAATGGGGATTCCTGTTTCTCCGACGGCACGAGCTTTTTGCCGGAAGGAAGTGTTACCACGGATGAACCCTATGCGACTATCACTGCGGTGACGCTCGACCCACCTTTCAGCGAAAGCGCATCCGCCACAAAATACCTCACAGTCTGCAAGGACGATGACTATCTTGTCGTCAAGATGACCATCTCGGTGAGCAGCTGTTTGGTTTGGATTTGCACGACCGACTGGGCCTCCGAAACCCTTGAATCAGCCGGGACCTTCAACGTCTCTAGTGTGTCACTATCTTAGTGACTCTATTTTTATTGAGCTCCCATACGATTAATAGCTTTAGCCGGTATTTCGTAGCAAACAATCAATATTTTCATTACCGTGAAATTACTTGAGGTCGTTATGAACGGCAATGCCGGACCGGCCGGTGAGTACCCTTTACAACAGCGGCCGGGAAGAACAACCGCCGCACAGCCCTTTGGGAATTCGAATGGCAGCGGTATGGTTGGAACCCGCATCTTTGACAATGCATATGCTTTATCGCTTTAAATTAAGAGGTTAAAAATCATGAGATACACGCACTGCGTTTCAGCCCTGAACCTGCTTCGAAGAATATCAACAAAATCCGGCAACGAATCGTCACGGCGGAAGCGGATCCCCGTGGAAACACGAACAAAAAACGGGATACCCTGCGGGAAGCAATGTGCAGCGGCTGTCCCCCTCCTGCTGATCCTTCCTGCCCTGTTCCCGGGCATCGGCACGGCCGAGACGCGGTATGCCGATACCCCCTCCTTGCAGTACCAGCAGCGATTCATGAGCCAATGCTTGGAAGCAACCCACAACCGAAAAGCGTGTCGATGCGCCACCAGGGCGTTCAGCAAGCAGGTGCCTGCGTCGGCGGTGAGCATCGGCCACCATCCCAGCGGCGTCAGCGTCGAGTTCCTGCGGATATCCGACGAGCACCTGGCGTTGCTCGCCCCGGCCATCGAGGAATGCGAGGCACGCCACCCCAAGTGAAGCAGCCTGAGCGCGGAATCTTGCCAGGCAATTTAATTGGTATTAATTGAAAATGACAATGACAGAATTCTTGAACAAAATTCAATCGGGAGAGCCGATCAGCTTTGACGAAACCATGAGCGTTATCGCTAAAAATTACCATTATCAACCCACCCGATTTTCCAACGGCGAAGCGCCGGACCTGTTGATTAATGAGGCGGGTACCAATGAAGGTTCCTGTAAAATTTTCAGTTTCGCCAAACTACACCATCTTAGTCAAATACAAACATTAAACCTGTTTGGCGATTTTTACCGCAAGGACGTATTGCTTAATCCTGATGCCGATAACCATCAGAATATCCGTCATTTCATACGTCACGGATGGGACGGGATCCGCTTTACAGGCAATGCGTTGATCGAAAAGTGACGCCGTCTGCTATGCCGCAGTCATCCGATACAATAGCGCTAACTACCCCATCACTTAAAAATCCGCAACGACCACCTAGGGAAGATGAGGATGAACCATGAAAGTTGACTATTTAATCATCGGTCAAGGACTTGCAGGAAGTCTGCTTGCGTGGCAACTGATGCAATGTGGTAAACGCGTGATTGTGGTAGATAACGGCATGCTTAACGCGTCAAAGGTTGCGGCGGGGCTCATTAACCCGGTAACAGGTAAACGTCTGGTCAAGGCAAAAAATACAGCCCTGCTTTTGCAAAGTGCTGTGCGTTTTTACCGGCAGTTAAGCGAATTTTTCGACTGTCATTTTTATACACAGATGCCGATGCTGCGCATTTTGCGCGACAAGACAGAGTTGCAATACTGTCAAACCCGTCTTGCAGATGCGGATTATCAGGATTATCTGGCGTATTTCATACCCGCAGGCCAAGTTCGGCACAAGCTATGCGCACCGCTGGGTATACTGATACAAAAACAAACCGGTTATTTGCTCTGCGAAACTTTATTGCAAAAGCTGCGGGACTTTTTTATTACCCGCAACAGCTACCGGCAGTGCGAATTGGATTATCGGGATATCGCGATACACAACGAGCATGGGCACTGGCTGGATATTGACGCCCACAGGATTATTTTCTGCGAGGGCTTCCAATGCAGCAACAATCCCTGGTTCGGCAAACTGCCGCTGCAACCGGTTAAAGGTGAAATCCTGAACATCAACAGCAACTGTACGCTCCCCGAATGCATTGTCAATTACGGCCACTGGATGATACCGCTTAATCCGGGATCGTTACGCACCGGCGCCACTTACGACCACGAAAATCCGGATAATAAAATCAGCAGCGCAGGAAAACAACGCCTGCTGGCTGAATTGCAAAAGTCATGTCCGGAAATAACACTCGGTAAAGTTACCGCCCATCAGGCCGGTATCCGCCCTTGCACATTAGACAAGCACCCTTTTATCGGTTTCCATCCTCACTATCGATGCTTAGCGGTATTCAACGGATTCGGCTCCAAAGGGAGTCTGCAAATCCCCTGGCATGCATCATCCTTTTGCGAAACCCTGTTAAGAAAGACACCTTTGCCGCAGTCAGCCGATGTAAGCCGCTATTATGCATCACATTTCCCTAGTTAAAGAAGCGCAAACACTGATTGCCGAAAGCCTCAGCGAAGGTGGAATCGCCATCGACGCCACGGTGGGCAACGGTTTTGATACTGTGTTTCTTGCGCGGCAAGTCGGTAATTCCGGCATGGTGTACGGTTTTGATCTACAACCGGCAGCGCTACAGGCAACCCGCACCAGGCTACAGCAGTTGTCGCTGCTTGCCCGCGTCAAACTAATTCATGCCGACCATGCCACGTTATCGGCTTTCATCGACCACCAGCAACATGGGCCGATTAATGCCGTAATGTTCAACCTCGGTTATTTGCCGGGTAGCGACAAAAAACTCATTACCCGTAGCAAAACAACGTTGGCGGCGCTGAATTCAGCAGCGGAGCTGCTGGACATCGGCGGAATGATCACTATCATCGCCTATCCCGGACACCCGGGTGGAGAACAGGAAAAAAACGCCGTTATAAACTGGTGCGAACAATTAAACACTTCAAAATATAAAATTGACACAATATCACCGGCTTCAACGAACCCTAAAACGCCGCATTTATTTGCCGTTAAACGCTGTTAAATACGGTACAATATTAAATTAATTTCTCTTCTGTTTTTAGACTGGCATTATTTGTCAGCACTTTATATTTAAGGTTTAAAAGGTTCCGAAACTAATGTTTGACACAATAATTGTCGGTTCAGGTTTTGCCGGATCCGTGCTTGCCGAACGCCTCGCTTCCCAGCAGAGCAAACGTATTCTGGTTATTGAAAAACGCCGCCATATCGGAGGCAATTGCTATGATTGCTTTGACCGGCACGGCGTATTGATTCATCAATACGGGCCGCATTTGTTTCATACTTCCAACCAACAGGTATTCCATTATTTAAGCCGATTTACCGAATGGCAAAACTATCATCACCAAGTCCTAGCCGTCGTCGACGGACATAGAGTGCCAGTGCCTTTTAATTTAAATTCCATTGCCATGCTGTTTCCCGCCAGCTTGGCCGAATCTTTGGAAAACAAACTGATTCACCGGTTTGGTTACGGGACCAAAGTACCGATACTTGAACTGAGAAAAGAGAATGACACCGAACTGAAATTTCTTGCAGATTTCATCTATGAAAAGGTGTTTGCCAACTATACGTCTAAACAATGGGGTTGCAAAATAGAGGATATAGCGCCTGAAGTAACCGCTCGCGTACCAGTGCTTATATCCCGTGATAATCGATATTTTCAAGACTGCTATCAGGCCGTTCCGAAATACGGCTATACAAAGCTTTTTGAAAATATGTTAAACCATCCGAATATCAGCCTGATGTTGAATACTGATTTTAAAGACGTGCTGGAACTCAATTTAGAAACGCAGGAAATGTATTTGTTCGGCGCCCCTTTTCAAGGCCAATTAATTTTTACCGGGCTGATTGACCAACTGTTTGATTTTCGTTACGGTGAACTACCGTACCGTTCCTTACAGTTTGAGTTCGAGCATTTGAATATCGATTTTTTCCAGGAAACCACTACCGTAAACTATCCGAATGATTACGACTATACCCGCATCACCGAATTCAAGCATATTCATCGCCAAAAAATTGACGGCACAACAATTGTAAGGGAATATCCGCAGGATTATGACAGCTCCGACCCGAAGAAGAACATTCCCTATTATCCGGTCTTTACCGAGCAAAACGCCCGACGTTTCGAACAGTATTGGCAGTTATCAAAACAATATGAACGTTTAACGCTGGTCGGCCGCTTAGCCGAGAACCGTTATTACGATATGGATGATATTGTTGAACGGGCCCTACTGGTTTATGAGCAAAAATTTCTCGGAAATTCTTAAATCAGCCCGTTAATATTTCTTGCAGTACATAATCAAAACGGTTTGCAAGCAATCTATAATGCGCAAGCCGGTAATGCATAATCAAAAGAGCTATGATACGTAAACCCAAAATATTGATCATTATCGTCACCTGGAATAAAAAAGACTGTGTCGTCAATTTGCTTCATTCCATTTCCGAACTTGACTACCCTACCAAGAAGATAGATATCCTGGTCATCGACAATGCCAGCAACGACGGAACCGTCGAAGAGCTGGAAAAGCATTTCAGCGGTCTTTTCATTATCCGCAACAAAGAAAACGTCGGGGGTACCGGCGGATTCAATACCGGGTTGGCCTGGGCTTTTGCACAAAGTAATGCCGAATATGAATATTTATGGCTTCTGGATAACGATGTGCTGGTGCATAAAGACGCGCTCACCGAACTGGTCACGGTATTGGAAGAAAATCCGGATGCCGCGGTTTGCGGTTCCACAATGATGCAGTTGGATTATCCCTGGCGGATCAACGAAATGGGCGCGTTTGTCAACCTGCAGCGCGGCGTTCTGCAGTTTTACCGCCATTGCGAAGAAGTTCCCGGATGGCATCATCTACCGGTTTCTGACTTGCTGTGTTCGGCCGACGATTTGACATTCAAGATTCCCTGCTGCCAGCGTAGCATGGACGTCGACTACGTTGCCGCGGCATCCCTGCTTGTTCGAACCCCAGTTGCCAAACAGGCCGGGTTGTGGATGGATTTTTTTATTCATTTCGACGATGTCGAGTGGTGCTTGCGCATTGCTAAAATGGGGCACCGGGTCATGGTTTCGGCACGCTCATTAATTTGGCATGTTTCGGGAATTGCTAAAGTCCCCAGTTGGATACTGTATTACGACAATCGCAATATTTTATATTTACTGGAGAAACACGGCGGCGAAAAAGCGGTAAAAAACTCACTTCATTGGACCTTACAAAAAGCGATGTACTATGGCCTGTTGGGTAAAAACGATTTAGCCGATCTCCACTGGGAAGCCGTAAAAGACTTCAAAAGCCGGGTTACCGGCAAAAAAAACATGCAGTTGTCAACAATCCAGCCCAACGAAGCTATCGGCACCATATTCCTGGACTCTGACGTCAAAAGTATTTTTGTTCCCTGGACAATCAACCTCCAGGCAACCAACCTGCAAAGCCAGTTGATCCGTGCAATGCGGCAGCGGAATGATTTGCTGGTATACTATTTCGTTGAGCCGCTCCAGTCATCGATTCTGCCGCTGTGCCCGCTGCCGGGTGCGATACCTCTACATACTTCCAGCTTGTTTTTAATGCGCCTGCTGAAATATTTCAGGCTGCTAAACCGGTTCGACTTGGTACTGCAATCGGACTATCAATCCGTCATACCATTCAGTTGGTTTGGTCGGAAAACATTATTCGTCAACGACGAAACATTTTGCCTGCGGAAGAAACCCCGACTCAAAGATATTGTTTCAATCACAGCCACAATGATACGTCATTGGTAAGACGAGGCAATTGTTTTTGTCACACAGGGACTGTTAGCAGCGTTAAATAGTTGCCGACCTGCAACTAATCGATGGCCAGTCCCATATCCCTGCTGTCTTCCGCAAGATTTCGGTTATAGTAAGGATCACCATTCTTCAGCCAATGACTCCATTTTTTTTGGAAAACTGGACGTTCCTGCTGCAAAAAATCGTCCAGCAGATTATTGCGCTCAGTAATAAACTGCGCATGCGGCTCCATGACGCATCGAAAACCCGAAACATAGGCCCGCAGTCCAAAATCCCATAAGGCATAACTACCCTGAAATTTACTATCGAATCCTCCCAATATGGACCATAATTCTCTGCGGAAGGTCACGCACCGGGGGTGCGGGGCACTGATATTCCTGGCAATTGAGGTCACGGCCATGTAGCCGGGTTCGGAAGAGGGAAATCCCTGATACGGCACTATCAATGAACCGTCTTTTTTATAGGCCATGCCTGCATAATGTAATCTCCCTTCTGCAGTAACGATCCGTGGCGTCGCCAGACCGACACCGTCGAGCTTCAACCATGCTGCCATTCGCGTCACGGCGTCATCCGCCAGCGGGCTAAACGCATCGCTGATTATTGCGATATAGGATTGCCCGCCATTAATCTCCCGTTCAACGGCGTCGGTGATATAACCTGCATACTTGTTTTGGTCTAAATTCGCTGGCACGTTTATCCATAAAATGTCCTTTAATCCAGCGGGCTGCAGATCCACCCGATAATTTCCCCGCCATAACGTCGTAATTTCGCTGGCCGTCCCCGAGAGGCCCCGGCGTTTTAGGGCGCATTTCAAAGCGCGGATTCCGGCGTCAAACACATAATGCTTTGCATCAGCGGTTGCCGAGACCGATGCCTCATGCTGGCGCCAGTGATACAAAATGCGCTGGACATGTCGTACCTTGGGATTTGTTTCGCTGGCCCGCAGCACCAAATCATAATCCTGGGAGCCGTCAAATTGCGACCTCAACCCGCCCAATACCGATAGCAGGTCCCGCCGATAGCACATTGGATGGAAAATATAATTGCCGGATAACAAGGTTTCCGGCGACCAATCGGGTTTGAATAGATGCATATGGCATGTCCCATCGGGAGCGATCATATCTCTGTCCGCATACACAATATCGGTTTCCGGATATTTTCGAATTTGCTCTGCGATAAAATATAAAGCATCCAGCGATAAACGGTCGTCATGATCAAGAAAAAGGACATAATCGCCATAGGCTTTTTCAATCGCATCATTGGTCGAGGCGGAAATTCCCTTGGACCGATCGCTGTAAAACACCTGTATGCGGGGATCACTACATAATGCGGAACAAAGTATACTATGTGTCTCAGCCAGGGAGGAACCGTCATCGACCAATATCAACTCCCAGTACGGATAGGCTTGGGTTCTGACAGACAGAATGCATTCGCCGAGAGCGGATGCCGCAGTATTATAAACGGGTGTTACGATCGATATTCGAGGCGGATTATTCCATTGCAGGGAATTCTTTCGCAAAACCTGCCATTCGCTTATCGTTGCCAATGCGTGTTTATCCAACCATCGTTGATAAACTTCGGAATTACTGACATTACATTGCCGTAAAAAATGTTTTCGCGGAATTATTGGCGGATAAAAACGCAGCCATCGCCAGGGAATATGGTTCAAAATGCATCTGGCTGT
>JBNLCC010000071.1:0-20598 GCA_050303615.1 Methylococcaceae bacterium
ATTTGCCGAAACAGTTCGGCGCCGAATCGAATGACGACAAAGCTTTCGTCCAGGGTGGGTATGGTCCTGGCAATAAACGGATTGGACGTGTCCACCGTCGGTACCCGCTGAAAGTTGATGTGCGTGTTGGTAAATTGCGGCAGCATAAAATGCACATAGTCATACATGCGCCGCAAAATCGTCTCGGTCACGTTTTGGGCGCTATATCCCCTTTCAGTGGTGTCCCGGTGAATCTTCTGAATCCATTCCAAATTGACAATCGGCGTAATGCCGATCAGCAAATCCACCTGTTTCCCGACATCGATATCTTCATAAACGACGCCCCCATGAAGTCCTTCGTAAAACAGCAAATCGGAATCCGGTTCGATGTCTTCAAAGGGGCTGAAGGTTCCCGGTTTCTGGCGATAAGGCTCCGCCTCCTCCTCGTTATGCAGATATTTCCGAATTTTGCCGGTACCCGTATTCCTATACTGCTTGAACAGATCAGCGAGCATACGAAACTCGTTACCCTCCGGACCGAAGTGACTCAAGTTTCTGCCCTCCTTGGTGGCTTTTTGGAGGGCCTCGAGCATGCCTTTGCGGTCATATTTGTGGAAACTATCGCCTTCAACGATCACCGCTTTAAACTTATTCCGCCGAAAGATTTGCTGCATAGCAATTTTAGTGGTGGTAGTTCCGGCGCCTGACGAACCGGTTACAGCGACAATAGGATATTTCTTAACCATAACGACTTCCTTCGCTATTCTGAAAAAACATGCCCAATAACGGCTAGTCTTTTGCGCTTACATAGTTTGAATGACTTCCCGAAAATACGCTTTCCACTTTTTCATCAATAATTCGGTGCTGGCCGCCAAAATCGATCTGGACTGCAAGTTATTCTGAAACACAACCTCACCCTCAAACGTTTCCGCTTGGGCACCTGCTTGTTTTAAAATCAGCAATCCGGCCGCATAATCCCATAATTTTTGCTTGCCGTGTAAATACAGATGGCAACGCCGGGCGGAAATCCAACATAAGTCCAACGCACCGGCTCCGAAACTCCGTTGCGACCGGTAAGGCGGATCGGACGCTAATTTCGTAGCGGCACCCGGCGATAGGCGTTTAAAGTCGATCATACCCAGACACTGATTCAATTCCGTAATCCGCATGGTTTTATTAGCCGGCAAAGGCTGCCCATTGATTGTCGTTGCGCCGCCATCCGATGCGGAAAAACACTCATCCCGATTGGGATCATAGACAACACCCAGCGTTATCTTACCCGCAACAATCAACGCAATGCTGACACACCAATAAGGCACGCCGTAGACAAAATTAGACGTTCCATCTATCGGATCGATACACCAATAGTCCGGGCTTTCGGCTTCAAGGATCGCCCGTTGTTGCGGCTCGGTCATTTCTTCGCTCAGCACCGGCAAATCAGCCAACTTAACCAGCCGCTCGGAAAGTTCCGAATGCGCGCGGATATCGATCTCCGTCACCAACGAGCCGTCGCTTTTAAGCATAGCATGCGCGGAGGAAAAGTGCGGTAATACGGTCTGTTGTGAAACAGTCACCGCCAGTTTTTCCACTTGTTTCAGAAGTTCCATCGACTTCGCTCCAGCCTGTTTTGTAAGCTACTGTAATTCTTGACGCCAATGCGGATACAGCTTATCGGCATCACCGCTGAATGATTCAAATGCTCTTCTGAATTCGGGATGGTCTTTAGCAAAATGAACCGGATCTGCCCCATCCTTCCAACACTGTTCGGCTTGCCGCAACGATGTTGCACCGGCCTTGGCGCCGTCAATATGTCCGAAACAACCGCCGCCGGCGGTCATAATTAAATTGGAATGCCCCAGGTTTGCAAAAAAACCGGGCACCCTGATCGCATTCATACCCCCGGAAATGATCGGCGTCGTCGGATTCAAGCCCAACCATTGCTGCCGATAATAGGGTCCTTCCGCAATGTCCTGTTCAATCATACTGGCAATGTTTCTATCGGCTTTTTCACCTTCCATTTTCCCGAAACTCATTGTACCAACATGAATACCGGAAGCCCCCTGGCAACGGGCCATTTTCGACAAGACAAATGCGGTATAACCGCGTTGGCTCTGAGGGGAAGTCACCGCACCATGACCCGCGCGGTGATAATGCAGGAACTGATGAGGAAAATACCGGCGCGCCGTGGTAATCGCCTGAGGACCTGCCACATACCCGTCGACCAAAAAAGCCACATGATCGGCATTTTCGGCAAAGGTCTCTAGAATAAATTCGCCGCGCGCGATCATCTCGTGATAATCGTCCGCGGTAATATTGGCCGAAAACAATTTCGCCTCCCCGGTTTCATCCTGGGCTCTGCGCATCGCATCCGCGACCAGCGGAATCGTTAGTTTTAAAGGAGCGAAACGCTGATTGCCTTGCGGCTCGTCATTCTTGATAAAGTCCCCCCCCAACCAAAAATCATAACAGGCGTCGGCAAAGGGTTCGGGGCGCAATCCCAATTTCGGCTTGATAATCGTACCCACAATAAAACCGCCGTCCTGCAGCGGCCGGCCGAGTACCCGCCACAAATCACGGATAGTGGTAGCAGGACCATCAAATTTACTGAGATATTGAGGCGGGAAATAAAAATCATGCATTTTGGCATATTCGACATCCCCCATCCCCTGGTTATTACCGATGGCCAAGGTTAAGAACGACACCATCATGGCCCGGCCATCGATCATATTAAAATCGAACAAATCGACCGGGTAGGCTATTTTGGTAAGCTGTTTTTCGGCATCGATTTCATAGACCAGCGCATCGACGCTTTTAGTAAAATCATCGGTAGTACTCACCGACACATTCGTTCCCGTTGACGATTCAGCGGCAAAATGCGCCGCCGTCGCCAAATAGTCATAGCCGGCCTTGGGTTTCATGATATAGGCGACGAGGACGTGATTGCCTCCGGCTATCAGTTGCTCTTCGGATAATGATAAATCCGCGTACCGATCAGATTGGTCCATGACAAAGCCCCTAAAATAATATGGGAATGCACTTCATCATGAACCTCCTGAATCTATAAGTAAATTAATTGTTTTTTATTATATTGATAAGCTATTATTTATGAATGACCAGTCATGCAACTCTCCGTCAATTGGAAATCTTCCTGCTTGTCGCCAGACACCTCAGCGTCACCCGCGCCTCTGAGTCGCTGTACCTGAGTCAACCGGCGGTTTCCATGCAGATCAAACAACTGGAACAGCAAGCAGGCATGCCGTTGTTTGAAAAAATCGGAAAAAAACTTTATCTCACGGACGCGGGAAAAGCGATGCGGGATCATGCTGAAGAAATACTCGCGTCACAAAAAGCGTTTGAAGAAACTCTCGCTAAATTGGCTGGAGCCGAATCCGGCCATTTCACTTTAGCAGTGCCGGAGACCGCCATTCAATTCGTAACTTTACTACTGGCGCAATTTTGCCGGCAACATCCCGGAATCGGTTTCCACTTGGAAATTCATAACCGGGCAGGGTTGCTGGCCTGCATTAAAGAGAATACCACCGATCTGACCATCATGGGCCAAACGCCGACTGAATTGAATTTAGTGGCCAAGGCTTTCATGAAAAACCCGCTGGTGGTCATTGCGCCGCCCGATCACGTTTTGACCGACAAACAAAACATCGGTCTAACCGATCTGTCTCCCTACCAATTTGTTATCAGAGAACCCGGGTCAGGCACGCGTATCGCCATGCAGCGATTTTGTTCGGAACAAGGCATTCAATTGCAAACTGCGATGGAGATGCCCAACAACGAGGCAATTAAACAGGCGGTCGCAGCCGGACTAGGCTTGGGAATTATTTCTATACATACCCTGCAACAAGAGCTGGCGCTCAAGCAGGTCAACATTCTTCCGGTTGAAAAAATGCCGATTATACGTATCTGGTACATCGTGCATCACAAACAAAAAATTCTTAGCCCGGCGATGAGCCTGTTCATCGATTTTGTGATTCAAAATGCCCAGTCAATCTGGTGCGCAAAGTATCCGGAATTGCAGTACTTTCTATAAGTTCACTGACCGCCATGGAGAACAAAACAAAGACGGTTACTCTCGATAGTAACTAGGGCCGCTCTGTTTTTCCGGCATGCGCTTGCGCAAAGCAAAAACAATGTAGGTACCCGACAATTTGCGTCCAGTCACTGGTAGGAGTGCAGCATAGCCAGCGCCGAGCGAGCAATAGTGTAGCGAAGCCGCACGGACGCATAACGGCCGAGGCTTTAATGATTGTCTCGTTGGCAGGTCGATTTTAGTGACCTGTCCTAATATTTTTCTCGAGGTAGCGACACGCTTAATCATCACATCAAAGTCGACAAGCATTATTTCAGCCTACCGCTCCACCTGCTCGGCAAGCAACTAAATATAAGCATCAGCGCGGTGCAGATCGAAGTACTGTATCAAGGAACACGCTTCGCCGGAACCCTTGCTCTGCTGGGGTCAATCCATCGATCCTTGTACCACCCAAGCGGTAGAGCTGATATTACAGTGGCGTCCGCATCCAATACAAAGACATCGCGTTTACCAAGGACCACTCAACCATACTCGGCGCGATGACAAACAACGCCTGGAAACAGCCTGCGAATGGGTACTTGCCATTCATTCATCCAACTACCGTAGCGTTACCTGCATTCTCAAAGCGGGAATGGATCGACAGCTTCGGAAAGAAACGTTGTAAACGGAAACTGCGTGCCCGCAACATCCTAACTTACGCAGTTCGGGATATTATCACTAAGTTCCGCAAAACGTCGATCGAACCGCCTGACAAACCGGTAAAAACCTGTCCCGCCTCAAACTCACCGGGACGCGGGAAGCGTTGGAGCGACAACGCGTCCAACCGGCTACCCACGACCTGTGCTTTGACAAGCGCTCGGGGCTTTTAGTGGATAGCAAACTCATCAGTCATAAGGATAAATGTCTGGAACTTTTATTACGCGATGCTAACTTGCGGGTTAACGCCTGTGTGCCGAGGGTATCGATTGCTGCCACTCAGGCAGCCTGAAGCACATGCAAATGGCTTCATCAGTGGGCTGCGACTGGATCACGCAACACCTAAATCTATGCATTACCGACGCTACGGGAAACGGCAAGACCCGGTTAGCTTGTACTTTGGGCGATCAAGTTCCTCCGGTAATCCTACGCGGCTCGCTATATTCGCCTTTCCACACTGTTTGAAATGCTGCGCATCGGTCATGCACAATGCCCGCCGGCTGATATGGACAGGCGAATCCATGATAAACGGCTAATAAATTTGAGCGATCGCGACTAAAAAAAGTAAAAACACGTCTGCGGAGTTGCAATGTGTAATCGGTCATCTTCGATGGAATCGGCAATTGGTGATTCATGCCATTTTGTCATGTTGTTAATTTTATAAATAACAATGACATATGCCGGAGTGTACAGTTTGAGCATGCCGTTATGTCATAACGAGCAAAGCAGATGAAAGGCGACTTTCAATTTTTTCCTTTATATTCATACTGTTATGAAAAATAAAAATCAGGCTCAAAATATGCAACGCGTTTTGTGGGGTGATTCCGTTTCTAGGATTTACACCAAACTGAATTCGATTCAACTGGATCGAGTTTCCTAGAATTAAAACTATTAGAAGGAAAAGTATGAAAACTAAATCTATAGCAATTGTATCTCTTTTAGCTTTTGGTATGGCGGGTGCGGTTGTTGCGGCTGATCAAAAAGGCATGAGCGGTATGTCAGGCCAAAAAGGCATGTCAGGCATGAGCGGTATGTCAGGCCAAAAAGGTATGTCAGGCATGGGTGGTCACACAGGCGGCGCAGGTGGTATGCGCAGCCCAAGTGGCATGTCCGGTATGTCAGGGATGGGTGGTCACACAGGCGGTGAAAGTAGTATGCGTCGCCCAAGTGGTATGTCCGGTATGTCCGGTATGTCAGGGATGGGTGGTCACACAGGCGGTGAAGGTGGTATGCGTAAGTAATGCTAAGGTAAAAAAATAATGCGGGCGAAATTACATTTCCCTATTGCCCGCATTTTTTTTCAAACCCAGGTCGAACTTTTGAAAAGCCAACATCTATATTTTGCGATTTTTCCATATGCGAAACGCGACGGCTGTAGCGAGTCGGTTTTTTGTCTGAAAAATACGTTAATGCCCCAATCCGGCACGCTAAGCGTTCGAAGACATAGCCAAATTCCGGCAGATCCTGTTAAGTTGGTTGCCAAAGCAGCTTGGTACATACTCTTTTGGGGACTGATGGGCATCACGATCTGCACAATAGGCACCACATGCATAACAACCGAAATATTATGAGCCCGAAAACAACATGACGAATCCGATCAAATTGATTTTTGCCGGTTTTGTTGTCCTGCTCACAGGGTGTGATGAGTCAGACGATCTGAAAAAATCAGCCGGGTATGATGAGCCTATCGCCGAACGCTCCAAAGCACGGAGTAAATTAGAATCCGATATCCCGACCAAGTTCGTGGCGGGTGTGAAGCCTAATCAGCGCCCAACCGGCGCACCGGTTATGAGGGAATTCGTGCCGGACACCGGATGGCGTAAACGTTTTCTAGCCGGCATCAGTAACCCCACCCCTCCCAATCTCAACTTCATCAACAGCCAAGGCGCCTGGTATACGCCTTTCAATCAACCGGGAATGCCAGGCTATTACGATTTACGCAAATTGCACAACAAAGCTCGTAACTCGAGTAATGAGGGCCGGTAGCAACATGAACGATTCGATCAAATTGCTTTGTTCCGGTGCTCTCATGCTACTTACGGCATGTGGCGACCAGTCAAACCAGAAACAATCTGACCAAGCGCTCGGCCAAGCTGCGAAACCAGCCAAGATCGTCGAACCCAGCGGCAATCTGTTTCGTGACACCTATAGTCCGTTACACTTTAAGCCAGCCATCGAATCAGCCAGCGACGAGCAATGTCTGGTCTGTCACAGGGAAGTTTTGGAAAACAAAGTGCGCGCAGCGTCTCCCGCTGGCGTGAAGGCTGCCACCAGTATAGCTTGGTATCAACTTACCAGCACATACAGCGGCGACCAAGACACTTTTCATCGTCGGCATTTGGTGACGCCGTTGGCCAAGCAACTGATGAACTTTAAATGCAACACCTGCCACCAGGGTCACGACCCGCGCGATGAAGCCCCAGGCTCGTCGGCTACGGCCGCACCCCAAAGCGACAGAGGCTTTACCCTGCGCAAACAGGTTAACCCGGAAGCCATCTGCCTCAAATGTCACGGCCAGATGGTATCCGAAGAGATCATGGGCCTGACCGGTCCCTGGCCCGAGGTCAAACAATTTTTTTATAACGATTGTCTGCCCTGCCATGCCTCCACCCGCACCAATAGACATAACGTCAACTATCTCAATGCCGCAGCCATAGAAGCGGCAGCAGTGGCCGGAAAAAGCGACAACACCGGCGGCGATGTTTGTTATGGCTGCCACGGTGGTCGCGCATGGTACCGCTTAACCTATCCATACCCCCGCAACGCTTGGCCGGAAATGCCGGAAGGTACTCCCGAGTGGGCAAAATCGCGGCCCACGCACTCAGAGCCACGCTTTCAAGAGGTCGAACTGTAACTATGAACAATCCAGAATTACTCATTCTCAATCCGGCACGCCGCAGTTTTATGAAGACCATGGTCGGCGCTACCATGCTGGCAACAACCGGTAGTTTGCTTGAACTACTGTCGGACCGGAATGATGCTCAAGCTTTTGCCTACGAACCTTATTATTCGGACGACGAACTCACCACAGTAGTGACCTCCTGCGATCACAATTGCGGTTCACGCCATATGCTGGTTGCGCATAAAAAGGGTAATGTAATCGTGCGCCTGTCCACCGACGATGGCAGCTATCAGGCCCAAGGCGCATTAGGAAAGGACACGCTGGCCGAACCGCAGCTGCGAGCTTGTCTGCGTGGACGTTCCTACAGATCGCGTATTTATTCGCCCGAGCGCCTGCTTTACCCGATGATGCGAGTCGGCGAACGAGGAGAAGGCAAGTTCAAACGGGTCACTTGGGACGAGGCTCTGGATCATATTGCGCTAAAAATGGTAGAGCTGAAGAATCAATACGGGCCGACGGCCATCCTTGATCAAGCCTATGCCGGCACGTCTTACGGCGTGCTGCACAGGTCCGACCAGATCGATGGTTTGCTGGCTCGCTTTCTCGGCATGTTCGGCTGTCGCACCAGTTCCTGGTCTGTACCAAGCTACCAAGGCACGACCTTTTCCTCCAACATTACCTTCGGCACAATCGAGGACGGTAATGAAGATGATGCCTTTGCACACAGCAAACTCATTATCATGTGGGGTTGGAACCCTGCCTATACCTTCCATGGCGGCAATACTTTTTATTATATGCGTAAAGCCAAACAGCAGGGTTGCAAGTTCGTCGTTGTGGATCCGCAATATACCGACTCGGCTGCGGCTTACGATGCCTGGTGGATACCCATTCGACCCAATACCGATGCATCCATGTTAGCCGGCATGGCACATTTTATCTTTAGCAACAATCTGCAGGACCAGATATTCATCGACAAATTCTGCCAGGGCATGGACACCGGTACTATGCCGGATTGGGCCAAAGACCAAGAAAGCTTTAAGGATTATATCCTCGGTAAAAACGACAACACCCCGAAAACGCCGGAATGGGCTGAAAAGATCTGCGGTGTTTCCGCTGCCGACATCAAAAAACTTGCAAACATGTACGCCCGTACCAAACCGGCGGCGCTAAAAGCCTCCTGGGGTCCGGGACGCAACGCCTATGGAGAGCAATACAACCGCATGGCGGCGGCCTTGCAGGCGATGACTGGCAATATCGGCATTCTGGGCGGTTGCGCCGAGGGCGTCGGCAAAGGATGGCACGCGGAATCAATTGCCTATCCTTACGACGATTACGCCAATATCTGGTGGTCTTCTATCAAATCCGACCGCTGGGCGCATTGCGTACTTAATTACCCGAATGTCAAACGTGAGGAAGTCGGACTTTGGCCGCGCGATGATGAATTGGATGGAAAAATCCCTAACATCAAAGCCATTTTCTGGCACGGTTCGGATTGGTTCAACCAACTCACCAATATCAACAAGGAAATCGAGGCAATCAAGAAGCTGGAGCTGGTGGTGTGTTCCGATTCAACCATCACGCCTTCCGGTTTATGGGCCGACGTGCTGCTGCCTATCGCGACGCACTTCGAGCGTCACGATGTTGCCTTGCCGTGGTACAAAGGCCATTACTACATTCATCGTCCCAAAGTCATCGAGCCGCTGGGTGAGTCCAAAACCGATTTTCAGATCTACACTGAACTTGCCTACCGATTGGAGGAACTCGATCCTCAACTAGCGAATTTCGGCAAGACTTATAACCCGCGTGCTGATCGCAATTATTTCCGGAATCCGGAGAGGGTGGACGAAGCCTATTTGGCCGCTTGGTGGAAAAAAGTGCAGACATATCAGGGTGTCACCATGTCCTGGGAAGAATTCAAGCGCCGCGGTATATATAAATTTGTCTTCGACCAACCTCATGTGGCCTTTCGCGAACAGGTCGAAAGCGGCAGGCCCTTTCAAACACCGTCCGGAAAAATCGAAATTTTTTCCACGACTCTTGCCAACGTACGGGACTGGACTAAAACTCAGTGGGGCTATGCCATTCCCGCTATTCCAAAGTGGATCGAACCTTTTGAATGGATCGGGCACTCCAAAACCAAGGACTTTCCTTTCCATATGATTACGCCGCATCCGCGCCACCGCACACATTCGATTTTCCATAACATTCCGTGGCTGCGGGAGACCTTCCAGCAGGAAATCACCATCAACGCATCCGACGCCCAACGTTTGGATATTGTTACCGGCGATATCGTCGAAGCTTGGAACAAACGCGGCAAAATTGTACTTCCGGCTTATGTCACTGAACGTTGTCTGCCTGGCGTGGTCGTGGTGTACGAAGGCGCCTGGATGGATCTGGATAAGCAAGGGACAGACCGGTCCGGCAACCCTGATTTTCTAACCCTGGACAAACCCAGTCCCGCTGGCGCTTTTGCATACAACACCATTCTGGTTAACCTTAAAAAATCCGCACTGCAACACCGCCCGGGCTGGGATAGCGAAGCGACTGCACGCTCCTTCATTTTTCGGCGCGATACTTAAAGGAACGGACATGACTAAAAAGTTAGACAAAGACCAAGTCGACGCTGCTCTCAAGCGCAAGGTAACCCAAATGTATCAGCCGGTGAAACCAGCCCAACAGTTTGGTTTCGTACATAACAACGTCGATTGCATCGGCTGCCGGGCCTGCGAAATTGCCTGCAAGGACAAGAATGGTTTGCCGCCGGGGCCTCGTTTCCGGCGCGTCATGTATGTCGAGGGCGGCACGTTTCCCGACGTATTTGCTTACAAGGTCAACATGTCCTGCAACCATTGCGCCGACCCCGCCTGTCTGCCGACATGTCCTACCGGTGCTATCTGGAAGCGCGAAAAAGACGGCATCGTGGACATCGACTCGTCGCTGTGCATCGGCTGCCGCAAGTGCGAAGCGGCTTGTCCCTATGGTGCGCCGCAGTGGAACCCTAAAGAGCAAGTGATACAGAAATGCAATTTGTGCGTGGACGAAATCGACGCTGGTCGCAAACCTTATTGCGTTCAGGGCTGCATGATGCGGGTGTTGGACATCGGACCCATCGATAAACTGCTGGACGGTTCTCAACCAACGCCGGCTGTCGGCCCGAACGACAAAACAGTTAATCAGGTGAAGAACATGGCCAATCCGGAGCTTACCCACCCATCGATTGCGTTTGTGCCACATAAGAAAGGAAAAGTCAAATGATATTAACCCCTTATATCGGTTCCGTACTGGCTGAAGATGTATCAACCCTGGCTATTTTACAGGATAAAGAAATCTCGCCATATGTAATAGCTGGCTTAAAGGACCTGGAATTTCCAAACAACCTCGGCTTGCTGCCGGCCGACGACATAGGCCGGCAAGCATTCCTAGTGATGGAGGAAGTGGTTGCCGCATTTCCAACCGCACCCGACACTGCGTTTCTGGACCAATTGGCGGCCGACTACGCCGCCATCTACCTGACCGGCGCTTTCGGCGCGTCGCCTTACGAATCGTACTGGCTTTCCGATGACCACCTGATTTGTCAGGATGCCATGTTCGACATGCGAGCCTTGTATGCCGGTGCCGGCCTGGCGGCGCCCAACTGGCGCATGCGACCGGATGATCACCTAGTGTTTCAGCTGCAATTTCTTGGCAAGCTGTTAACAAAGGCAAACAATAATGATGGTTGGCGCTCACTGGCCCGTTTCCTCGACTACCACCTTCTGCGCTGGTTATCGGATTTCGCCAGCCGCGTGAGCAACCGTTGCGACACCCCGTTCTACGCCGCTCTGGCCCTGCTTACCGACATTTGGTGCCATCAGTTACGCGGTTTGCTCGAACAACATTTGGGCGAGGACCGGCTGACCACCAAGGAAATAGAAGAACACCTGAACTCGCAGCGTATTGCGGAGGCAGAAGAAGTTCCCATATATTTCGCTCCTGGCGGCGCCGGGCCCAGTTGGTAATGTCATGTTTACACCCAAAGGAATTCCTTCCACAAAAATGCTATCACACCTTGCGGATTTCTATTGCCGGGATACTCAAGCCAGTATTTTCAACCTTAATGGAGTTTTTATGAAGAAAAATGAGTCTATCACAAAAATTATGAGTGCTAATGTCACTACGGTGCAGTTGGGCCAGCCTCTCAGCGATATTCGCAAACTGATGTGTGATGCGCACTATCATCATATTCCCATTGTTGACGGCAAGAAACTGGTCGGGCTAGTGAGTTTTACCGATCTTATGAAAATTAACGTGCTGATTAGCGGCGCCAACAAGCGGACGGTAGATACAATTCTTGATCAGCAGTTCACAATTGCCGACATCATGACTACCCAGTTGACATCCATCCGGCAAACGGAGACGATCCGCCAAGCAGCGGAACTTCTTTCCGAGGGATATTTCCATTCGCTGCCCATCGTTGACAACGAGGAAAATGTCGTCGGTATTGTCACCACGACAGACCTGATCCATTTTCTCATCGACCAATACTAATCCGGGGACATGTGATGAATTTGATACGCAGCAGGGTTACCAAGAGTCTAAATCGGTAGCCTGCGGTTGCTATACAGTGCGATTGTGCGACTAACTTCCGAAAACTTCTGTGGTTGACGCTCATTCATTTGATGGTATCCCGCCACGTCAAGCTCCTAGGCGTTTTATCACCAAGCGATGATCCGATGAACCAACATTATTGAATCTGCAATCCGATCAGGAAAAATGAATTTAATCAGGAGAAAACATCAATGACTCCCAAAAAACATACTAAATCAGCGGCGACTTCGTCGTCGTGTGCCAAATGTTCAGGGCAGTGCATGTCGACAGCGTCGGTCGACAACGTCGACATGTCCCGCCGCAATTTTCTGAAAGGTGCCGGCATGCTAAGCGTCAGTGCTCTGATGGGTACGGCTGCGTTAATGACCAATTCAGACGATGCAAGGGCGAACATGGAATGGGCGGAGTGGTTCCAAGGTAACTACCGTCTGATGACCGATGCGGAAAAAGCCGAGGCGCGAGCCAGACTGGAGCGGCGCTATTCTCGCGAATATGGCAAGCGCGTCACTGTCGACGGCACACCGGCACTGGAAGGCGTGCTGTTCGGCTATGCCTTGAACATCAAGAAGTGCATAGGCTGCCGGCGTTGCGCTAAAGCCTGCGTTGAAGAAAACAATCAGTCGCGCAGCGACGAACAGGATATGGAATGGATCCGAGTACTGAAAATGGAAAAGGGTGAATACAGTGCCAAAAAACGGGATGTCGGTTTTCCGGAAGGGCTTGGTATCCAGGTAGGCGGCAATGCTTTTAACCCTGTCGGCGTCATGATGGAAGGTGAACATTATTATCAGCCCGACAAGGTGCCGGAGCAAGACGCTGTCTACATGCCCATCGCCTGCATGCAATGTGAAAACCCGCCCTGCGTCAAGGTCTGCCCCGTACGGACAACTTACCGCGAGGCCGATGGCCCGGTCGTCATCGATTACAACTGGTGCATCGGCTGCCGCATGTGTATGAATGCCTGCCCTTATTGGGCGCGTCGCTTCAATTGGGGCGAACCGAACCTACCCAAGGAACAGATGAACCCGGTCACTCATTACCTAGGCAACCGGCCGCGCATGAAAGGCGTGGTCGAAAAATGCACCTGGTGTATCCAGCGTACCCGCCAGGGCCGCTATCCCGCTTGCGTGGAGGTTTGTCCGGTGGGTGCCCGCAAGTTCGGAAATCTGCTGGATCCGCATAGCGAGGTTAGCAGGATCATTGCCCGCAAGCCGGTGTTCCGTTTAAAAACGGAACAGAATACTAATCCGAAATTCTTTTATTATATTGATTAAAGGTGCGTTGTTATGGAAAGTATAACCCAACGCGTACTCGATTACCTTGCCGAAACCCGCTTACTAAGAGAATTGAAGCGTATACTCGGGGATAAAGTCAGCCGGTTTGTACTGGATTACTTTTTTTACGTTGTCAAAGGCGGCATGTTATTTTATGTTTGGGTCTTTTTACTGATCGGCTTGATCGGCTGTCTGATGTACGGCAACTATCTGCACGCCACCGAGGGCCTGGCTTATACCGGTATGACAAATCAAGCCAGCGATGGTCTGTATCTAGCGAATCTGATTTTCCTGGTCGGTATCGCCGCCGGAGCGGTTACTATCGTCTTTCCGGCTTACGTCTATCACCACAAAGCCTTGCATAGGGTGACGGTGTTGGGTGAAATGCTGGCGATTGCAGCGGTTATCATGTGTGTCCTGTTCGTGCTGTCCCATATGGGGCGCCCGGATCGACTCTGGCACATGGCGCCTATTATCGGCGTCTTTAATATTCCGTATTCTATGCTGGCCTGGGATACGCTAGTGCTGATCGGTTACATGCTGTTGAATATGATCTGCGGGTTTTATTTCCTTTACCGGAAATATATGGGCGAACCCTTGAACAATAAGTTTTATCTGCCGTTGATCTATCTTTCTATCGTCTGGGCCTTGAGTATACACACGGTAACGGCTTTTCTGATCAGCACCATGCCGGCTCGTCCCATGTGGCACCACGACATGATGCCTATACGTTTCATCACTACAGCGTTCGCCGCCGGCCCGTCGATGATCATTTTAATTTTTCTGATCGTACGCAATCGCACTCGGTTTTGGATCGAAAATGAGGCTATCGACATGTTGTCGCAAATCGTCACCTACTGTCTAGGTATTGCGTTGTTTCTGGCTTTCTCGGAGGTCGTTACCGAGCTATACCACGATACCGAGCATTCTCTGGGCTTGAAATTCCTGATGTTCGGAGAGCACGGGTTAGACGATCTGGTACCCTGGTATTGGAGTTCACTGGCCGCCAATATTACCGCTTTTCTGATTCTGTTGACGCCTCGCTTGCGTAAAGACTATCGCGTTTTACCCCTAGCATGCCTACTTACATTCGGCGGTATTTGGATCGAAAAGGGAATGGGCCTGCTGATTCCGGGCTACCTTCCCACACCAATCGGCGAGTTTGGCCGCTACGTTCCCACTACGCTGGAAATTCTCGTGACCTTGGGCAACTGGGCGCTGGGCTTGCTGATATTAACCGTGCTTTTAAAAGGAGCGATAGGCGTGCTGCTGGGCGAAATCGAATATGGCAAAAGCGTCTCAATCAACAGTTCCGGTACCGCAGATAACAATGCGCCGGCATCAACACCCGAGGCAGTTTAAAGAGAAAACCATGAAGAATTTCGCATTCGTTTCTACGTTTATACTGATGTTGTGCGGGATGGCTGCAACCGCGTTGGCCGAAGAAAAGACTTGTTTTGAAAGCCGGAAGGGCGCTTCGGAAATTTCCCAACGCATGCTTGAGGAAGGTTTGCCAAACGTTAGGTGTTCTCAGAAAACCGGCGCTGTGTTGTGGTGGGGCGATCCATTCTACGATACAGTCCCGATGGGAGAAATGCCCATAAAGGACGCCGATTACGAGTATGGGACCTCCGTCGTGAGGCCGCGTTCCAATAAACTTGCCATGCTGCCGTTGTGCGGACAAACCTGCCACGAAGTAACCTTGCCGCAGGGAGATCCGAAAAGCAATTATCCGCGGGAAATTAAGTCGCACAAGAATATCGTGTTAAACGGAACGGATCTGCCGCACGGCCGCGGCAGCGTCTGGTGCCTCGACTGCCATCATCGTACCGAGCGCAACAAGCTGATCGATAACTTCGGTAACCCGATCAGTTACGATCAGCCGCAGTTGCTATGCGGCAAATGCCACGGCGATATTTACCGTGATTGGCGTGATGGTATCCACGGTAAACGTATCGGAGAATGGGCCAGTACGGGAAAAAAACGCTGGTTCGTTTGCACAGAATGCCACAACCCGCATAACGTTCAGCACGGCAAGCGTAACCGAGGTATTGCCGAGCACGAGCCGGAGTGGGCGCCGGTGTTGCCTAAAGGCATGACAACGGCGGATCACGAGCGTAAATCCGTGGGCGAGCATGGCGGTGAGCCGACCACGCGGCAGGAGGAGAAATGAACCGGAAGACTAATCTATATTTCGGTCCGCCGTTGGCAATATTGACCGAGTCGGAGAAAAACACGCTGGAAATCAGCGGTAAAGTCAATCGCACGGCCGAACGCTATCTGGAAATATTGAGATATCACGGTCTGGAGCTTTCCGAAGCGGAACGCGCCTTTCTTAGCCGTGTATGTGGCATTGGCTTCATGTCGCCGGAGGAAATTATGGAATTGCCGGATGAAGTCCGCTTCAACGCGTTCCACAGCAAAAGCTTCGACAAGCTTGCCTTGGCGGAAAAACTGGAATCGGCCAGCTTTGCGGATTTAGTGGCCGTTGTTGAGTCCTTGGGATTTTGATTTGGCGTGTGACCGAGCATCGCTACGGCGGGTTACAAGTTGTCAACCAACGAACTGGCTTATAATAGCTTAGCGCCGCTGTTCGTAATATCGTAGGTGTAACTTCGCCTGTGGGCGCATGGCTGAATTTAGGTTTCACTCACTGTAAACATTCTCAAGTTTTCCGGAATATGTATCTGCGCACTCAGCACCTTAGCCATCAACTGCTACGCGGTGTCTTGCTAGTTACCGGTGGCGCCCTGGCGCTGCTAGGTTTGCTATTCCTTGGGCTGTACAGGGACCAATTGGTGGAGGAGCGCGCCGAGGCATCCCTGCAATTAAACCACATGCTGCAGGTAACCTGGGAAAACGCTATGCTCAAGCGTGATATTGACGGCTTGCGGGACATCATCGGCAAGATCGGCCAACTTAAGGGCATACACAATGTATTGCTGTTGTCCCCTGACGGCGAGGTGCGCTTCGCCTCCGATCCGGCCAAACTGGGTCGTGAGATGCGTTTGCTTGCTCGTGCTGCCTCGGATAACATGCCTAGCAGCCGTTTCGAACAACTAGCATCCGGCAGCGAGGTGTTGCGCTCGATAAACCCGATACCCAATCGCGCCGCCTGCGTTTCCTGCCATGGTTATGTGGCCAGCCATCCGATAAATGGCATCATGATTATCGATTACGATGCCACACCGATTCGTGCCAGCGCCAATCGTAGCGCCTTCCTCTTCTTGCTGGCCGGCGCGACTGTGCTAGCTCTGACGTTGTTCACGCTTTGGCTGTTACTGCGGCGTCATGTGCTGACCCCACTGTCCGAGTTAGATGCCGTCACCCGCACGCTAACGGCCGGCGACTTGCAGGTGCGTGCGAAAGTAGTCGAAAATAACGAAATCGGCCGCGCCGCCAATCATTTCAATACAATGACAGAGCATCTCTGTCGGCAAATCGCGTTAGCCGAATCCCAACAACGTTATTTGCAAAGCATCCTGGACGGTCTGCCCGACGGTATCCGCATCATTAACGCCAACAACATGCGGGTCGTGCTCGCCAATCGCGCATTTTGCCGACAACAGAACGAGTCGATCGAGACAATATTGAACCATCCCTGCTATCATAGCCACGGTCGTAAGGAACAATGTATCCCTACGCTAACCACTTGCCCTCTAGCGGAATTGAAGCAGGTTGGCGACACGCTCAAAGCTAACCATCACCATCAACGTAAGGATGGCAGCCTGTTTCACGCCGAAGTTCATGCCGTTCTGGTGGAGATTAATGAGGATGAAACCAGAGAGCGTTATGTGGTGGAATCGGTACGTGATCTTAGTCAAACCGCTCGCATTTCCCACCAACAGCGCCTGTCCGAACTGGGCATGCTAGCAGCCGGCATTGCGCACGAGATTCATAACCCGTTAGCATCGGTGCGCCTGGGTGTACAAGCTCTTAAGCGTGAAATACACGACGGGCGTGCCACACCGGATCAGGTTGCCGATTTCATGACGTTAATCGATCAGGAAATCGACAATTGCATCGCAGTGACTCGCCGTTTACTATTACTAGCGCGACCGCCTAGCAACAAGCTGCAATTAGTTGAATTGAGGACCGTTTTAATCGATACCCTACGTTTACTGGAATTCGACGCCGAGAACCGTAGGATAAGCCAGCAATATGAATTGCCAGACTGCTCGCTACGGGTGCTTGCCGACGATGCTGAAGTGCGGATGATCTTCCTCAATCTATTTCAAAACGCCCACCATGCCATGCCGATGGGTGGCACCCTGACGGCCCGAGTCACCGAAGTCGACGGCCGAGCAATCATCGATGTGATCGACACCGGCATTGGTATGTCACCGGAACAGGTCGATTATATCTTCGATCCCTTTTACAGCCGCCGAGCCGACGGCGTGGTCGGCACAGGCCTGGGGCTTACCATTGTGAAAGATTTCGTCGAACGCATGAACGGCGAAATCTCGGTAGAAAGCGAACTTGGACAGGGTTCGCGTTTTAGTGTTACCCTTGCATTGGCCGAAACCCAGTTGGAAAACAAGTCATGAAGACAAAAACGCTGCTGGTGGTCGATGACGATGCGACTTTTAATAACCTGTTGTGCCGGCAAATCGACGCCATGGGGCTCAACGCTATCGGTGCTGCTTCCTGGGCAGAGGCGCAGACCAAGCTCGGCGAGATCGAACCCGAAGCCATCGTTCTGGACTTCAGATTGCCGGACCGCGATGCGGACAGTATTTTGCCCGAAATACGCAACCTATATCCGGTGATTGTGCTGACGGGTTACGGCTCCATTCCTAACGCCGTTAGTGCCATCCGCGAAGGCGCGGCAGATTTTCTGACCAAACCGGTCGATTTGGATAAATTTGAATTGACTGTCCGCCGCGTCTTGGAAACCGCCGAGTTACGTGAATCTAACCGCTTTTATCGCACTCAACTAGCGTCTTTTCGCCCTGGTCCCATGGTGTTCACCAGTACCGCCATGCGCGAAGTGCAAACCATGATAGACGCGGTCGCACCGACCGACACCACGGTACTGGTTCTCGGCGAATCAGGCACCGGCAAGGAAATGGTGGCCCAGGCCGTACATGAACGCAGCCAGCGTTCCGCCCATGAACTAGTGGCCATAGACGGCAGCGGGCTAATGGAGAATCTATTCGAATCAGAATTGTTCGGCCACGAACGCGGCGCATTTACTGGTGCAGATCGACAGAAAAAAGGCTTGATCGAGGAGGCCCGTGGCAGTTCGTTATTTCTGGATGAAATCGGCGACATCGGCCCCGCCATTCAAGCCAAACTGTTACGAGTTATGGAGACCGGCACCTTCCGGCGCCTGGGCGGCAACAAGACACTCAGCGCCGACGTGCGCTTTATTGCTGCCACCAATCGTGACCTCGCCGAAATGAGTACCACCGGTAACTTTCGCAGCGATCTGTATTTTCGTCTGTCACCCTTCGTTATCACCGTTCCACCACTACGCGAGCGTCGCGAAGACATCGCTCCGTTGGCCCAGCATTTTCTGGCTCGCTTCACACGAGCAATGCCGGCCAGCCTGACAGCTGACGCCCTCAAGTTACTGGTCGCCTACGACTGGCCGGGCAACGTGCGTGAACTCAGAAACGCAATCGAGAGAGCTGTGATTCTTTCCCGCCCATGCAAGCAGGTGCAAGCACAACATTTATCCTTTTTACCGAGCGATCAAATGGAAGAAACCGTGCTTCGTTTCAGGCAGGATCCCACTCTAGACCAGATTGAGCGCGAATACCTGCATCAGGTCATGGTTAAATATGGTGGCAATCGCCAAAAAACCGCCGCAGTGTTAGGTATCAGCGAACGACACATCTATCGACTGCTGGCGAAATACCAAGAAAAGTAACGGGGGTGGTAGTCTATTTGAGCTCTGCGCCATTTGCCATGCCAAGAATTGGTATATTTTTTTGCGAACATTTACTTCATCGGTTTAGGTTATTCTTTCTTAGCCGGCCGGATCAATCCTATTAGATTCCCATACTGTAGACTGAAACTAATTCATTGAACGGTATGAGATTTTATATTGATTCTACTTTCCCTAGATTTTTCATGAATTGCTACTCATTAGCCGCAGCATCACTACTATCAGAATATGCCATAATTAACGCCATCGTGAGATACAGCCGAGGCGAAACGCTATCCAGCAACGCATATTCCCTTGGCGAATGAAAACCGCCGCCGACCAGACCCAGGGTTTCCAATACCGCCGGTTTGTCGGCGCCATCCAGGTAGGCATAGCCGGCGTCCGTGCCATAACGCATTTTCGTTACACCAAGGTCAAGACCGACTTCCCGATAGACTTTTTGCGCCATCGCCGCCATCCGCTCTGACGCAGGGTTGCGTGGCAAAGGCGGACGGCCCCGCTGCAATTGGAACTTCACCAGTGTGTCGGGAATTAGCTGCCGTTGAATTATTCGTTGTACATCATTATTAACGCGCTCGATCTCACTATAATCGGAATAACGCATATCGCCTTCCGCCACCGCTTTGGCAGGAATGATATTACGTTTCTCGCCGCCTTTGATGATGGTCCAATTTACCGTGGTTCCTTTTTCCGGATCGCCAAGATCATTCAGTTGCAGCAGCTGGTGAGCCAATTCAATGATGGCGTTGCGCCCCTGCTCAGGCGCAAAGCCGGCGTGGGATGCAATGCCGGTCACATCGAGAGACAGGTAATTAATGCCGTTAGTTGCCACAGTCACCGCATCGGTATTGGGTGGTTCATAGGACAATACATAGTCCTGCTCAGCCGCGACTTTCTTGATAAGGTCCCGTGAACCGAAGGAACCCTTTTCCTCATCCGGGTTAAACAATACCGTAACGGAACCGTAGCCACGATAACTAAACTCATTTAGCAACTTCATGGCGTGCAGAATGAGCGCGAGTGAACCCTTGGCGTCGGCCACGCCAGGTCCCTGCAGGCGTCCTTGCTCGATACGAAACGGTCGCCGCGCAGCTTCGCCCTCGGCAAAAACCGTATCGTAATGGATCATCAATAGAAATTTACCCTCGCCCTGTCCCTGAAAGGAACCCATGATAATATTGCCGACACCCGATTCAGCCGGGTTAAGCTCGACCTTGGCGCCAAGTTCGGTCAAGCGTTGGGTCAAAATGCGCTCCATTTGCTGCAAACCGACTTCGTTTCC
>JBNLCC010000072.1:0-4956 GCA_050303615.1 Methylococcaceae bacterium
AAATTCGAATTTGGTGGAACCAATACTACAACTATTATTTGACATGGCGAATCGAATGGTGAACAGTTAACGGGTGATAGTAGCAAATCTATTCAATTGTGTAACTGTCCGATCGAACCGTGCCGCACCCCCCGAATAAATCCGCCACGCCGCAACGTTTTGCCGCAGTCCATGCCAGCCATGGGCTCCGGCGTTGCGGATAAAACGCAACGCTCCCGCAACGACACCCGCCCCAAACGCCACGGCTTGGCAAACACCACGTTTCGGATTATCGAAGGTTCATCCGCCACACACAAGCCGTTGAAATATATGGAACTTCTGTGATTTGTAGCGCTGTGGCGGCCCTTTTCAGAAGAGAGCTGAAAGATCTCGATGCATTTTCGCACGTAATCCTGCTCTATCTATTCCACGGCTATTATTTGCAGGTTATTCCGTTCATGGACACAACTTGCCGAGGAGTCTTCGCAACCGGAGCCCCGACAAAGCCAAATCCTATTGGAATATCCATCGTCCCATTGGATCGAATCGAGAACGGAATACTTCACGTCCGCAACATTGACATCCTTGATGGAACGCCTCTCCTCGACATCAAACCGTATGTACCGCCATTTGACAGCCCTTCATGAAGTGGTGCGGACAGGTTGGATAGCGAATCCAAAGAACAAGGTATCAACAAAGAAATAGGATGATCGATTCAAAGAGAAAGATTTCAATAAAAAATCATTAACATGCAAAAACTCAAACTTGATGTGACCGTTTCAATCATCAGATTGGAGTGAATTTGACAACGACTGTCTCGGTTCGGCCAAAAGCGGTCTGTGAAAATTACATTCGAAGATATCCAGTTTCTGTTTATTATGAAAATATGGATGTTATCCTGAAAGGACATACTAGAACTTAAATCTTTATCGATGCAATTGTTTGGACAAGCGTATAAGATATACTGTAACTAGTTAATAAATAGTTGGGCCTCAGCTTAATATATGGCGATATCAAAGCAAAAAGTTCAGGCTATGTACCAATCGGGAGCGAAACATTACGATTTCACTACGATTCTATTTAGGCTGATTGGCTTGCGAATGAAAGCATACCGGTTACTTGCAATAAAAAAATTGTGTCTTCACCGCGGCGACTTCGTTATAGAGCTTGGCTGTGGCACGGGGTTGAACTTTCCTTTTCTTATGGAACAAATAGGACCGGAGGGTAGACTGATAGGGGTTGATTTAACACCAGGAATGCTCGACATCGCACGAATGAAAGTTGAGCAATCTGGCTGGAAAAACGTAGAACTAATAGAGTCGGATATTGCTTCTTATGATTTTCCAGAAGAAGTAAACGGTGTGCTTGCAACAGGCGTCTTCGGTTACATACCCGAATATGACCATGTGATCAAAGCAGTTTCTCACTCCCTCATATCCGGTGGACATCTATCAATACTAGATGGCAAGGAGCCAGAAAATTTACCATCATGGTTGTTCAAAATCATCTTGAAACTCGGAGAACCGTACGGTTACACACCTGAGTATTTCAATGTTCGTCCTTGGGAATCTTTAGAACGTTATTTTAATGAGACTTCATTTGAAACAAGGTATGGGGGAATGATTTATATTTTATCTGGAACTGCACACTAAAGATGGTCTAACAACCGGCATTAACTCGGACTGGTAAATCCGCTTCGCTATTTTACCAGCCGGTTATACGGGGTCGTTAACAGTCAGCTTTGGGTCGATAGCAGAAACTTGTAGTCGGCTTGCTGCACTTTGCCAGTCCGCATCGCTCTCAGTTTTCTCCAGAGAGTCCCCAGACGCACTATACGCCCGGCCCCATACCCCCCCATTCAGACCGTACCAACTCGGAGACCTCCGGGCACCATTTTAGGGATTTTTGACAGGGACACCTCCACTTCCCGCCGCTTCATCTGCGAATCGCATCAAAGCGCCACAGACCGTACCAAACATTTCCGAACTATAGGGTGGCTCAGGCAGTCTAGGTAAAATAGATGTTTTTGTAAACCGTCTATCATGTTATCTAATTAATGTATTAAAGCTTTATCGCACTAAAAAACGTCGCCTGAAAAATTTGATCGTTGTTGAAGTTCGAGTTTTGGCAAAAGTTCTATATTCAATTGCCCTTTGCATTCAAGCTGCTTTTTCCAAACTTTATAAAAATTAGTCTCTATTCGAATATCGAACTGGTTGTAAAAAAACTCGCCGGTGGGTATCTCTTTTTCGTCGAACGTATAATAGTCAAATGCAAGTGGCAGGAATAAGCCAAAACTCCATACGGTGAATATTAACACTAGCAAAGGAGATCTATGCCAGCCATTTTCTGCACGAGCTTCAATGCTTATTTTCTGTTGATAGATCAGCGGCGTCGTTATCGGCGTATAGCCAATAAACTTATCGTTAACATAGAGCTTTCCTTCGGGAGAGCTATCGACAGTTAACAGGGTTTGCTCGTCCCGGTAGTTAACTTCGATTTGCTCCCAGTTCGTGGTGCAACTTTGAAGAAAAACAAATACAAATACAGTTACAATGACGAGTAATTTATTTTGCGTGTTGAGCATAATTCGTTGATCCACAATAGCCGCATTACACAAATGAATTCGCAGTTGACAAACATTCTTCCGCCTAAATGCTCTATACGGATTTTACTGTATTTGTTTGTTTTGTTCACTTTATCCTTATCAGGATGCGCTCACGTATCCGAGGATTTGCCCACGGCAATTTATCGGGGTTACGCAGGTCCCGATATCGCGGCCGACAAACTGGCGACCTTAGGGATGGGAAAAACAGACTGGGTAAGGATTGATAACGCTTTTGAAGTGAAACGTTCCGAATACGGCACAATTCAATTGGAGCCCGGTTTACATCGAGTCAAAATGGCAGCAACGTTTTACGGAAGCGTTATGCGTGTTCCAGGCGGCTCAATCCAAATGGTGTCATCCAGTTTTTCCGTTCCTTTTGAGGCGGGACGAACTTACAAATGCCAAGTCGCCCGATCCTACGGTATAAGAATTGACTACTTTTTTTGGATTGAAGATGCGAAAACCGGAGAGCTGATTGCCGGCAAAAAACTGCCCTCATGGAAAGAACAGTAGCTATGCTTTGCAAATCCGATAGGCCTTTTCTTGTTGACTCGCAGTAAAGAAAACGCGCAAAAGGGGAACTGTCGCGTCGCACTCATAGCGAATTTTGACGGAGATGCGTTTGTTTTGTTGATGCCGACATGATTCATATATGTGCTATTTTGTTTTGCGGACGGCGGGAATTTTCAATAAAATCCGAATTTCGAAATCATCACTTTGTTTCCGTATTGATGGATGTTTCGCTCAGCTTCTTGAGAATATCGAGCAACCCTTGTCCCAAGTCTGTAAATTTGGCATATGCACGATATTCACGTAGATTAATATGAGCGTATATCTGCATTGTTTTTGCATAAGGAGGGCTCGATCCGACAAGCCATGCGGAAGGGAAGAAAATCGAGCTATAACCTTCCAGTTGCGATGTAATTTTGTACCGGTCCAGTATTCTCGGGTCTTGGTAATTTAACAAATCGCCGGCTGTCAAATTGCTTTCTATGGCAAGATCGCCGGCATCTCGTGTTATATCAAGCAGAATACCGGTACTGGTTACTTCCGTGGAGGACACCCCTTGTATAGGGAAAAGCGTACCAAGCGTTAACAATGCCATAATAAGGTTGCCCCAATCACCTGCGGAACGCGGGTTTTGTTTTGTCTCATAAAGCACATATAGCCTGAATTTATTCGGATAGGATAGCTTCGGGTTCAATTTGGAATTTATTTCGAAGGACACATCTTCGGCAAAGCCGGGACCGACGTCTTGATTAGTTATCCCGGCGGAAACATTGGGCGAAATTTCCAATTTGGCATGGAGCGATTCCAAATAACCGACGATATCGGTAAATGTCACTGCCGCTTTGTCCGGAGCCTCCGCTTTGATACTATGAAAAGTGCATCCGTTGAGCAACGATATGAATGCCGCAAACAAAATTAACCGTCGTATCCATTTAAATTGAATGATCATTTGTCTGTTAGCTCGTTATTGCTACACGCTATCGATGATATAGCAGAGTTTGATACTACCAACGCAGCCAATGATTTTGAAAAATGGCCGGTGAATGCCGAGATCAATTGATAGTCAAACTGAAGCGGTCAGCGTTTATAAGTGCCAATCAACTCAACTCGCTCGATGATATGTCCCTTCATCGCTTCTTCCAACGCCGCTTTATCCGGTTGATTCAAATCAGGCAAAATCTTGTCCAGGGCATAAAGCTTAAAAACATAGCGGTGCCTGCCAAATGGCGGGCAGGGTCCCTTATAGCCGATCTCATCCCAGTCGTTTTTGCCATGCAGCGTGCCTTTGGGTAAATCTTGCGGAGCTACGCGTTGCGGCAATTGCATAGCCGTCGGCGGGATGTTGTATAAAAGCCAGTGCACCCAGGTTTTAAGCGGCAAGAAGGGTGCCGGTACATCGGGATCTTCCACAATCAATGCAAGACTCTTGGCATTTTTCGGGACGTCGGACCACGTCAAAACGGGTGAAATATTAGCGCCGTCGCAGGTGAATTCCGTGGGGATCGCGCTCTTATGATTAAAATCGGAAGACTTGAGAGTCATCGGCCTGGCAACTGCTTTTTCAACAGAGAGCGAGTCGATTGCATAACAGTAAAACATCAAGCCGATTAAAAAGAAGTAACGACAGGGTTTGTTCATTATCATCGGTTTCTCCTCGCAGCAAACTGCAATGATTATCTAAATGATATATACAGATTATATGCCGTAACGCATCCCTCAATGGGGATTTTTGGGTCGTTGATTCCTTATTCTACTTTGTCAAACCAATAAAATAGACCGTCATACCCGCCTGGAAGCGGGTATCCAGCGCCATGGATGGCAAACTTAGAGCTATCCATGCATCTTGGATTCCGGCACTC
>JBNLCC010000073.1:0-2008 GCA_050303615.1 Methylococcaceae bacterium
CGGCGTTAATTTGCCGAACACCGCGACAGGCACGGCAACGGCATTATAGGCAAAGGCCCAGAACAGATTTTGTTTTATGATTGTTAAGGTTTTGTCGCTCATATCGATTGCATCGGAGACCTTGCCGATATCGCCGTTAACTAAAATTAGGTCCCCCGCTTCGATAGCAATGTCAGTTCCGGTGCCGATGCTCAGGCTGACGTCTGCCGCCGCCAGCGCCAGCGCATCGTTGATGCTGTCGCCGATCATGGCGACCCAGCGGCCTTGCTGCTGTAGATCGCGAATCATTTGTAATTTTTTTGCCGGATCCGCTTGGGCATGGAGCGAAGTGATGCCCAGTTGCCGCGCAATAGGGCGCGATGCCAGTTCGGTGTCGCCGGTGACCAGCAATGTATCGATATTGCGTGCCTGCAAGTGGTTGATTACCGCTTTGGCGTTGGTCCGGAGTTGGTCAGTGACGGCAAACAGCGCCGCAGCGGATCCGTCCAACGCAAAGTAGATCAGCGTTTTTCCCTGGTCCGCCCATTTTTGTGCTGTTGCCTGTAGGGCTGTTACGTCGACGTGGTGTTGCTGCATCCAGCGCGCATTACCCAACAACACCTGCTGTTGATCGACGTCGACACGTATGCCGTGGTCCGGGATGCTGTGGAAATGTTGTGATTGCAGCAGGTCGATGTGCCGCGACTGCGCGAAACTTATTATCGCTTTGGCGAGAAAGTGCTCCGAATTGAATTCGGCGGATGCCGCCAACCGAATGATCTGCTCATCGGTTAGCGGCGAGATATTCAATAAATCGCTGACCTCGCCATTACCCTCGGTCAGAGTGCCGGTTTTGTCGAATATCACGGTGTCGATTTTCGTCAAGGTTTCCAGTACTTCGCTGTTTCGGATATAGATGCCCCGGCGAGCGGATTGGCCGGTACCCACCAGGGTCGCTGCCGGCGTCGCCAGGCCTAAAGCACAGGGACAGGAAATCAATAACACCGAAACAGCATTGGCGAAGGCATGCCCGACACGTTCGCCGCCTACCAGCCAGCCGGCAAAAGTGAATGCCGACAGCGTCATGACAGACGGCACAAACGCTGCGGAAATACGATCAACGGTTTTTTGAATCGGCAGTTTCGAAGCCTGGGCCTGATCGACCATATGGATCAAACCGGAAAACGCCGTATCTTTGCCGGTGGCGGTGGCGCGCATTTGCAAAACGCCGCTGCCGTTGATACAGCCGTCGTACAATAGATGGCCGGCTTCTTTAATGACCGGCGCGGCGCTGCCGGTGATCGTCGATTCATCGACACTGGAAAGTCCGCTGATTACTTGCCCGTCGGCAGGTATTTTTTCACCCGGGCGAATTAACACGATATCCCCGACGGCGATTTTATCCGCAGTGATTTTGATTTCCCGGTTATCGCGCAGAATCGTTGCTTGATGGGGCTGCAACTTGACCAACTTGCGGATGTCGCCGATGACTTTGCTTTTAGCCAATTCCTCCAGATAGCGGCCGGTCATGACAAAACCGATGATGCCGCTGGCCGCATCAAAGTAAACGTGTTGGGTTTTGACGAATAAGGCGGGCAAACTGTAGCCGTAAGCCGAGCCGACGCCAATCGCAATCAAGGAATCCATCGTGGCGGCCCCTTGTTTCGCCTGGATCAGCGCTTTCTCGAAAATATCGCGTCCGCCCCAGACGATCACCGGTGTGGCTAATAAAGCCTGCAGCCATAAACCAGGACGTGATTTCATGCCGAGCATGCTGAGCACGGCAACCGGTAAACTCAGCAGCAATACGCTGAACAGCCGTCTTTTACTGCCGATCAGGTGTTTGCGTTCCAATTCAAACAACAGCCGGCGCTCGGTCAGTGAATCGATCGAATAGGCTTGATAGCCGTGGTTTTCGACAATTTTGAAGACCTCCTCTTTTGACAGAGAGGTGGTCACTCGCGCAGTTTCCGAGACATAATTGACGCTGGCTTTGGTTACCTGCGGCTCGCGCAGCAGTACCATTTCC